>NZ_JAPHWH010000020.1:0-51381 GCF_026241455.1 Bacillus sp. DHT2 | reverse complement strand
TACGCCCCAGAAATTCTTTAAAACTCGGATTTCCAGATAGATCTGAACGCATTACTAGGGTATTTACAAAGAATCCAATCAATTCTTCTAATTCTCTGTGATTCCGATTCGCTACAGGGCTTCCTACTAGTATGTCTTCCTGTCCTGTATACCGATATAGAAGTACTTTAAATGAAGCTAACAGCGTCATATATAAAGTAACGCCTTCCTGTTGGCTCAATTTATACAAATCTTTCAGTAAATCTTTTCCTAGCCTATATGTGACCCGACCTCCTGTATATGTCTGAACTAATGGACGCTCATAATCTGTAGGTAGCTGTAGTACTGGTAAATCACCACTTAATTTCTTTAACCAATACTTTAAGGATTTCATGTCATAACTAATTCCCTTTGTGTGTAACTCATTTTTAAACTTCAAGAAAATTCCTCCAAATAATAAATTCCATTGCGTCTTATACAAATGGAGCTCCGTTCATAATTTATAATCTAATGATTAATGCATTTCCACCTAAATCATCCCAAAGTTTATTCTTACTATTCTTAGCTGTAAATAGTAAGAATAGTAAGAATAAAACCTGCAACATACTCATAAATCCCCCTTATATGCATAACCATGTAAAAATAATAATGATTTGTTTTTACTTTAGTATTAGCCCTTTTTAGATTAAACGGGTAGTCATTTTTAAAAATCACCCTTTTTTAATTAAATTCCTTTCATGGAATATCTTCCAAGAAAATCGATTTATCTATTACTTTACATATTTCGTGGAACCTTTTTCTTAATTCCTCACGAGAAGAACCAACAAAAACAACGGACCCAATAGTACCTGTAGAAGATTTACTCTCCCTAAGTTCTTCTCCTTCTTTCACCCTAGGCTGATATTCTGTAACCCATGAAAAAGGAAAACTATCAATCATTGAAATAAGTTTTCCACGTCTTGTCGGAATTAAATATGAAGCTGAAAGTTGTTTTGGAACAATATTTCGTGGAACTGTCACATCCAGTCCACACTCTAATCTAGACCATTCAGCATTCAAATCCACTCCATAAGACTGAATAATACATTCCCCTATTCTTGCGCCTGCCGTTCTACTTGCAATTTCACAAAAAACTAGTTGATCATTAGCTGTATGAAACATTTCGCAGTGAAATGATGAATGATTCGGAGCTGGTAAAGATTTAACTATGTTATTAGTAAACTCGTAAATGCGACTAAAAATCTCTTCGTCTGGTGATAGCAACTCAGTTAATGCACCTAAAACTTGTTGATACCCACCACCTGCAACACGATTTAAGGGAACCGTTCCGTATCTTCCAACGGCTAGGAAAACAATTTCCCCATCCATAATCAAACCATTTGAATGATACATTTCTCCATCTACAAAAGTCTCAACCATCATATTAACTAAGGCTGTACTCTCCATAAATTCTTCTGCTTGTTCCCAGTTCCAAATCACCTTTGTATTAATTGAGCCAAATCCATCTTGTGGTTTTACAACTATAGGGAATCCATTTTTAAGAATAAATTTATACAAATCCATAGGAGAATAAACTTCCATGTAATCTGGACAAGGCAAACCTGCTTTTTTGATATATGACTTCATGGTTGGCTTATGACGAAATGCGCGGGCACTTTCTACAGACTGTCCCGGTATATCTAAAGCCTCCCTTATCCTTGCTGCACGTAAAAGGTCTCTTTCATCTAATGCAATAACACGACTTATAGAATGTTCTTTACCAAGCTTAACTGCCTCAACTTCAACTAATCCATTTGAATCATAGTTCCTAAAACCCTTGACCAAAGAGTATCCAGTGAATTGATCCGAAAAATTCGAATCTGTAAACATATACACTGGCTCCGGGTATTCCGATAACCATTCTAAAAAATTTGTCATATATTTTTTATCCGGCCCTAATCTATTCAGTATTAATACTGTCATTTACGTTCCTCCATTTATAAAGGTGATCTATCTATAGTCTTGAAAATATTAATTTTAGGCCTGGGGCTAATGCTTTTTTATTTAGTTATGTATTTAAAATTAAGGCCATCACACCTTGTAATATTCGGAAAATTCTTCTCTTTATTAGTTCCCCTTACCAATATAGAAGGCCACATCCCTTCAATATTTGGTTTTACCCAAGTAGGGACATACCGGAAAACTAATCCACATCTTCTTCTTGTCGATTGATTCAAAGGACTTCCATGAATTACATCTCCATGAAATACAGACATTTCTCCTGCTTTAAGCTCTAAAGGGATTGCAGCCTCTTCATCAGATTGTTTTAAGCTTACTTCATTAAATACTAAAACATTGTTCCCTTCTGCTTTTTTATGTTCCACAAGCCCCTTATTATTTGACCCAGGAATAACATATAAGCAACCATTGTCAATATCACAATCATCAATAGCAATCCAAACTGACACTTGGCATGGAGGGTTTAATTCCTGATAACGAGAATCTTGATGCCAAGGTACATAATGGTCATCCCCAGGCCACTTACAAACAAATCTTGAACCAATTAGAAAAATATTTTCACCAATTAAAGACTCAACCACATCTAAGACTTCTGAAGAGAT
Source organism: Bacillus sp. DHT2 (assembly GCF_026241455.1). Taxonomy (NCBI): domain Bacteria; kingdom Bacillati; phylum Bacillota; class Bacilli; order Caryophanales; family Bacillaceae; genus Bacillus; species Bacillus sp. DHT2. Next base: position 48,802 of record NZ_JAPHWH010000020.1, on the reverse strand, counting down.
GGCAACATCCCATACATAGTCTTGATCAATATGCCTATTATGAAGTTCTCTTTTAATATTTTTGTTTTGTAATCCTTCTATTTCAACCATAGAATCAAAATGAGATCTAAACATAGTTGCTTTATCTTTGTCAAAAACAGGAATCTTATTTAAATAACCTTCTTTTTCATATTGATCTACTAGATTTTTTGATAACACTATTAAATCCCCTATCAATTTAATATTTAGTTAAATTTACGAATATATATTTCTATAATATTAACCAGCAAACTTTATTTTTTAGTATACTAAAAAGTTTTTAACATACTAAAACATCTTCTGTTTTAAATAGTTCCTCCTCAAGTAACTCACAAAGTAAGTGAGATATAGCTTTATGAGACTCTTGGATGGCAGGTGTCATTGTTGATGGAATCTTTATTACTATGTCACAAATATTATCTAACTGCCCTTGGTTTAATCCAGTAAAAGCAATAGTTTTTATCTCCATGGCCTTTGCTACTTTTGCGGCTTGAATTACATTCTCTGAGTTACCTGATGTACTTAGCAGTAATAGACAATCTCCATTTTTACCAAGTGCTACCAGTTGTTGAGCAAAGACCAAACTATAGTCAATATCATTTGAGATTGCAGTTATAACACTAGAGGGGCAAGTTAAAGAAATAGCGGGTAATCCTCCCTGTAATTTTTTTGCCATTTCAGCCCCATCAGAACCGAAAAACTCAGTTAGTTTTTTCATAAATAGCTCATTAATTGGTCTAGCCTTCATGTAATCTTTCACTAATTCTGCCACTATATGCTCAGCATCACTAGAACTACCACCATTTCCACAAACAAACACCTTATTTCCATTTTTAAAAGTGTTTAATAAACAAAAATAAGAGGAAATAAAACTGTCTGTAACAGATACCAAGTCTTCATTTATATCATAAAGTCTTTTGCCTACATATTCTTTTTGCACATTAATTCTCCTTATAATATTGATTTTTTATTTTTCAGAAACGGAAACTAATATCAAAACCATTTTAACTTACCAAATTGTTCGGCCACCATCGATAACCAGAGTCGCCCCAGTCATATAAGAGGATGATTCACTACACATATAAATTAAAGTACCACTATATTCATCTGGATTAGCTAATCGACCTAATGGTATTCGTGATTCGACCCGTTTTAGAAACTCACTATCTTGATCCTTTAAAACGCCACCAAGTACTAATGTATTTACTCTTACATTTTTATTTGCCCAATAAGTAGAAAGATATCGTGTTAGTCCTAGTATGGCGGTCTTTACACTAGAATAAGAAACTGGTTTTATATCTTGTTCTTCTTCAGGTATACCCTCTCGTCTATAAAGTCTTTGGTCAGGAGAAATTATGGAAAGATCTGAAGAAATATTTACAATTATCCCCTTTCCCTTATTAGCCATATGTGTACCAAATACCTTAGAACACAAGAAAGCACCGGTAAGACCAACTGAAAAATCTTTATTCCATTTTTCAAGAGTAAAATACTCGAACTGCAATGATTCTTTTAAACCCATTTCTCTTGATACTTGAGGATTATTAGCTGCATTATTAATCAATATATCTATTCTTGAATACTTATCTATAATTTTTTCGTATGCAGATTTAATATCTCGTTCCGAAGTTATATCGGTTGTTATAACTTCAACAGCTTTATCTGGATATAAAGAGTTCAACTGAGATTTTGCTTCCATTAGCCTTTCGGTATTGATATCTAAAAGTATAGGAACCCCACCAGCATCTATAATTGCTTCTGCGTGTTTTAAACCTAAAAATCCAGCTCCACCAGTAATTACAGCAACCTTACCATTTAGTCCAAAGTATTCTTTTAAAGTTTTCAATTTAACCATCCAATCTTGAAATATGAAGTTTACCAAAAGCTAATTGGCGTGTATCTGTATTTAGAAACAATTTTGAGTGTGTCCGCATTTTATTAAGAAATGGACTCCTATATATTTCTGACAATCCTTCTGGATCACCCACAAACCCCTCAAACATAAAATCTGTAGGGTTACTTGTACTATTATTTTCATTAACGCCTGCATTAAAATTCACTAATGAATAATACGGCTGGTCTTTCTCCATATTAAAGTGTTCCCACAATGCCTTTTCCCTTTCACTTTCTTCTAAAGCGTGTGCCCAGGAATAAAAAGAAACTATAACATCAGCCCCTTCCTGATATTTACCTTTAGAAAATGAAGCACTTTTCATCATTAAAAAATCTAGACCATATTCTAGAACTAATTTATCTGAGGAGATACTGTTACTAAATTTTTGTGAATTATAAATATCTTGATCTATCTCAATATCTATAATTGTTCTCCAATTGAAAACTTCACTCTGAGCCTCCAAATCAGTATATATGTAGATATTTCTAGATCCCGTTAAAGTATGTAAATGATCAAGATCTGATTTATCCGGGGTCCAATCCGCTTTAGAAAGTAATTTTAACTTGTACGTGTCCCACATCAAAATTCACCCCAAATTTCTTCTATATAATCTAAAAGTCGTATAGCTGATGGATCTTTTATTTTAAAATAGTAAGCTGCTTCCTTCAGAATATTCTCTCTTAACACAGTGTTAACTAGTCCTTGATTAATTGTTTCTTTTAAATCCAAAAGATTTGTACAGAGACTACCATGACCAGCGAGGTGAGTTGGCAATGTTAATAAACCTGTAGCTTTTAGAATGGCTTGCCTTATACAATCGTCTTCAATATAAAGACTAACTGGTACATCATTAAAAGATCCTTGTAAAGTTGTATACGCCAGAGTATCAAGGTTTACCATTGAGGCCGTAGAAATAACCAAATCAGAAACAGCTAAATATTCGAGATAATCAGAAAATTCATCTTCCGGTACTACTTTTAATCCCTTACCAAACTCATTTAAAATATCCGCGTATTTAGAAATTTCACGATGGGTCATTCTTGGGTGAACTTTATATAAAAAAGTAACATCCAAATTTAGTTCCACTAGAGATGTAAGAACATGTTCAAACCCTATGAAATCTGATTCATATTGGAGCGCTGAACAAGCATAGAATACAACTTTTTGATTTTGGGATATTCCTAAAGAACTTCTTATATTTTCACGAACCATAGATAATGGATCTGATCTTAGGAATAAATCATGCGCTAGCCACCCTGTACTACATATAGGGCCAGAAAATCTATGTTTCATAATTTCAACAGCCAAATTATCCACAGTAGCTAAATGTGTAACTCCATACTTTAACAAATCATCTTCCCCATCATTTAATATATTCCCTACTCCATAATAGTCTTGGATACCTAGAATAGGTCCCGAGTACCCTACATTGCGAACCGCAGTAGGCAATATTTCATCCACATCAATACCAGTTACAGGTGTTGTCCGTATTACAATATCAAAATCTATTTCCTTAAAGAATTTAATCATAGACTCTAGTATTAAAGAGGTATCAATACTTCCATCGATATTATCATTTGAAAGTTCGAATGACTTTACATTTATTTTTTCTATTATATTTTTATTCAAATAAAAAACTTGTACTCTTTCGTTTATAAGTAAGGAAGGATAACGCTCAACAATAAACGTAATGGCGGTATCTGAAAGTAACAAATAAATCTCATATTTAGAAGTTAAGGTTGGAATTGCTTCTGCAATAAACCAAGTAGGGCCTGGATGCCTACATGTAATTATGATTCTACGCATATCAAGAACCTACCTTTCTAGAATCCAGGACATTTATCACAAGGATGTAACCTACACTTCTCTTGTTTAATATGCATTTGGCGTAATTGCTGATACCTTTTCCCTTTCCAAATCTCACTAATAGAAGTGTTTCCTTCAAACTTCCCAGGAGCCAAAATACTTTTATAATCTTCATCGCATATACTAGTCGTACCATCAAACCAAATATATAATCTCTCCCATAATAAAGAACATGGCCTCTCTGTTGAGATATCTATTCCCTCATAAATGTTAAGTCGGTCAATTACTTTACGATATGCAAACTCATCAACTAATCCAGACCAAAATTCTTTTGCATATTCAATATCTTGATCTTCATCAACGACTACCATCGATGTTCTTGTTCTAAGACTAACTTCAGGATATTCTTCTTGGCGAATTTTATTGAATCTTCTGATATTTTCTACAACTTTTTCGAACTTAGCACCAAGACGTATACGTTCATATTCTTCTGGTATCGCTGAGTCAACAGAAAAAACAAGAGTATCCAAACCAGACTCTAATAACTTTCTTGCATTATTTGCTGTAAGTACTGTAGCATTTGTATTTAATTTAATATCCAAAACACCGTTCTTTTTCGCATATGATATCATTCGATATATATCTTTATTGAGTAAGGGTTCTCCTCGACTAGCAAGAACAATAGATGCTAAATTATGTTTTGCACCTTCATCAATTATTTTTTTAAATAGTTCGAATGACATATGTCCCTGTAAAGATTTATCACCTGAAAACGTCGAATCACTTTGAAAACACATTGTACATCTAAGATTACAAATACTAGTCGGTTCAATACATAGCACAATTGGAAATTCAGATGTTAACTGATTCCTTGGATAATTATTGAAACGGTATCTATATACTAGATACTGTATGCGCTCTTTAAAGGTCGGCAATTTCATTACATTTTTCAATTCCGTGACAGAGAATGATTGCTTATCGAAACTTAAATCCCTACCCTCTGAGTAATGGATAGTAGGATTCTCTAAATAATTAATAACACCGGTTAAATCAGCTTCAGTAGAATAGTGATGAAGGTTCTGAGCAAACTCAGTTTTCAGCTCGTGTAATAATTTTTCTCTAATGCTTTTAATATCTATATCCATAGAATACAATCTACTTTCAAAAAAATCAGTGTTATTTAGTTGATTCATATGAAAGAACCCCCTTGATAGTATTTATCAAAACATTCATTTGACTCACGGGGCCAACTGTAATTCTTACACTACCGGCTAGAAGTCCTTCATTTCCGTTATCTTTCACGTATATTTTTTTATTTCTAAGTTCGTTCATTATGTCTTCTTTCCGACTACCAAACCACACTTGAATAAAGTTTGCATATCCTCTATATACCTTGAAATCTAACTCTTCCATGCTTTGGGCAAGTCTTTCTTTACCTTTTTTTGTTTCAATCACTATCCCTTTAATTTTTTCAACCCCGCTCGTTAACAAGTATTCCGCTACTAAAGCTGCAACACTATTAATTTCAACAACCGGTTTCATAGCGTAAATATATTTTCTAAGAGTTTCATTTGTTAAGATATAACCAAATCTAAGTCCGGCTATTCCCCAAGCTTTAGAAAATGTTCTAACAATAACTAGATTATCAAACTCATCAATTCGTGAGCCCCAGTTATCTTCATAATAATCGTTATAAGCTTGGTCAAGTAAGACGACTACACCTTTTCGCTCGGCTTCTTTAATTATATATTCTAGATCATAATCAGGCATAGCAGAACCCACATTTCCATTTGGGTTCGCAATCGCAATTATCTTAGTTCTTTCAGTAATGTTATTTATAATATTTTGAGGAGCAATCCGAAAGTCATCTGAATTATGCAATACTTTCTTGCATGAAAGATTCATTAACTCACAATATCCTTGGAACATGCCATATGTCGGAAATGTAATGATTACTTCATCACCTTCATTACAGAACGTCTCGTATATTTGTTTGATTCCGCTATCCGATCCTGATGTAAGTACTAACTGTTCAGGTCTAACCCCCAAACTGTTCGCTAAAATTTCATATACAGGTTTAACTTCAGGATAGGCTGTTAAAAGTTCTGGTGTAAGCTTATCCTTGATTGCTTGAAATAATTCAGGTTCTAAGTAAGGTACCATCTCATTATAATCCAGTCTCAATCCATCCAGTCGAGTATTATAATCTTGATTAGGTCTCTCTAGACCAATCAAATGATTTCGTGGTAAAATCATAACTTCACCCCACAGTTGGCTAAAAGTTGATTTTTAACCCATAACATCTGTCCATGGGCTGCTTTAATTGCATTCTCATATAAGTCTCTTGGCAAATTTTGTGCATATGGAATTTCGCGACAAGCTCTCGCCCAAATAACCCATGCCCATAAATTTGGAGATATTTCTTTTTCATGTTGTTCCATTAAATAATCAATTGCCTTCGCTTTATGAGTTACTTCTCCTGTTGTGCATGTAAATACTAAACGAGCAGGAAGGGCTAAGAGAGCCGCCGTGTCATCAATAGGTCGACTAAACCACCAGTCATTATCTTTTGAAAGTAAGGATTGTACTAAACTAATAGACTCCTTTCTTAGTTCCTCTATACTAGGTCTCACTATCCTATCAGAAATATTCTCACCGTAAATTAATGTCGCACTGTCGCATAACATAACTGCTCGGTTACGAGTACCATATGTATAAGGAAGAGTCTCAGCATTTAATTCTTTTACGGAGTAACATTTAACATCTACTCTCCCATAACCCATATCGTGAAGTTTCCCTTCAATTTTATACATTGCCTGGATAAAATCGATATCTGTATCATCAGCTAAAATTATATCGATGTCGAAATCACTCCAACCATTAACAAAACCACCATATCCTAAACTCCCCATACCATATATGGAGACAAGATCATTTCTAAGTACTTCTTTCGCTACCTTAATTAAATTATTAATTGTATCTTTTCCCTCTTCAGGAATTAATGTATTTTTCATATTAGTACACTTCCTTCATATAAGATGTCTTGAAGCATTGATTCTAATAATCGTTTGTGGTTAGAAGCAGTCAAAACAGGATTAGCACCTCTAGTGGTCTCAAAGGTGAATCCTCCCTTGTAATTTAAGTTCCACAAAAGGGATATAGCATTTCTTATTTCTGCATTACCATCTCCAAGCAGAACATTTTCTCCTGAGAATGTCCTATCCTTAATATGAACATGAGTAATACGTGAACCTAGTTTTACAACGTCACCAGCTACGTCATGTCCAAAAAAAGTAGAGTTCCCTATGTCATAGCAAACTTTGACATTTGAGTTCTTTAAGTCATCTAAAAAACTAATTAATTCATCCGCCTTAAGAGAACTTTCAATGCAAATTTCCACACCAAATTCACGCGCAATATTCGCACAATTTAATAATGGCTCTTTATATCTCTGAATAGACACATTGTTAAGCTCACTTGACTCAAAGAATGGTATAATTAAACGTCGCACACCTATTGCTGCAAAACTTGGAATCAATTCAATAAGTTTATGAAAACCTTCTTCAAAGTCTTGTTGAATAAATGTATCTATACAAACAGAATTAACGCCTACTCCCGTCTGTTCACTCACACTTTTTATCTCCGCTAATCCTTGTGGTGAATATATAGGATTATTAGGGTTGAATTCGCGTTCAACAAGTAATTCAATATATTTCAACCCCAGTTCCTTTGCAAGAAAGAATTCTTCTTTCCAATTATCAGGGAATTTTTGCAACACTTCTGGCGGAGTTTGACTTAGTCTCCCTTGTATAATTCCAAAATTTAAGGATCCATATACGGTTCTAGACTTTAAATCAGCATAATTTGTATCCACTAGTCTCTGTAAACGTTCAAGTTGATAAATATCGTCAATATCATAGGCTATTCCATGATCCGTAAATGCCAAGATCTTTTTCCCTGCCATACTTGAATCCTTTAATACCGTGTTTGTTCTAACGATATCTACATAACCATCTTGAGCATAAACCACAGGTAAGGCCTGTCTAGGCTGATCATAAAAATCCTTAACACCTGGAAGGTTAAGTAATGGTTGGAGAGTAGATTCATCGTCTATTTCCCACATTTTATATGGACTAAATTCTGGTCCTGATACAGAGCGAAGTGAAGTGGCATCTGGTTGAGATAACATATATTCAATCGCTTTATCTATCATTCTTGAATCTCTTAATGGTACAGTAGGCCTTAATTGAACAACTAAATTTTGGGTTACACCTTCATTAGCAGCAAGCCATTCTAAACAGTGTTTAAAAACCGGTAAATCAGTCGCCGTGTCAGTAGCATATTCCACTGGCCTTATGAAAGGTACCTCCGCACCAAATTTTTTAGCAACTTGGGCTATCTCAGCATCGTCTGTAGAAACTATTACCCTAGTTATATATTTTGATTGAAGTGCCGTAAGTATAGGGTAAGCCACAAGAGGTAACCCATTAATAGTTGCAAGATTTTTTCTTTTTATTCCTTTCGATCCACCCCGTGCTGGGATAAGAGCAAGAATTCCCATAATATCCTCCTGTTAAAAGATCCATAATTTTTTATTGTCGACTAAACAATAAATTAGTTATTTCCTTTCTGTTTAATATTTATAATTTTCTGTCAATAACTTTAAAGCGCACTTAAACTTTTTACACGTCTTAATTTTTGCAATACGGGGATTTCTCTATCTATCATACCAATTTCAGCACTCCCAAGAGAGGATTCAATACACCTTATCCCCTCAACCATATCTTTCAACTCTTCTGGTTCTAGTGATGCACTTTGGTCAGATCCCCACATAGTTCTTGATAATGTAATATGTCGCTCTATAACAGCTGCCCCCTTAGCAGCAGCTGCAAGAGTAGGCCAATAGCCTAGCTCATGACCTGAATATCCTACGCTACAATCAAAATGATTTCGCAAAGAGTCTAAACGGTTAAGATTAATTTCTTCTACTAAATTTGGATAGGTACTTGTACAAACTGTAAGTATCAGTTGATTTTGTTTTAAAATCCTTACTGCATTTGATATTTCCTCCAGTGAAGACATCCCAGTTGAAAGTATTACCGGCCTTCCAGTTTCTCTAATCGCCTCTAGAAGTTCGATATCAGTTATTGTAGCAGAAGCAACTTTGTAACATACCGGGTTAAACTGTTCAAGAAAATCTACGGATAGCGTATCCCATGGAGAAGCAAAACAATCTATCCCTAACTTTTTACAAAATTCAAATATTTCTTTGTACTCTTCAAAACCAAATTCAAGACCTCGCTTCAAATCCCCGTTGGTGGAGCCAAAAGGACTCTCCCTAGGAACGGCAAGTTCAGCAGCAGAGTATACTACATTAACTGTTCTTTTTTGAAATTTTACTGCATCGCATCCAGCTTCGTGTGCAACTTTAATCAGTTGCTTAGCAATATCAACATTTCCGTTATGATTAATACCGACTTCTGCAATAATATATGATTTCGAAAAATCTTTAATCTCATTCGAACCAATTTTCATAATTTATCACCTATTCCTTTTTTTGTTATTACACAATAAATATCTAATCACATTTATTCCCAATTGTAAACGATTAAATATTCTTTATTCTGAATTTTTGTTATTATACAATAAATATCTAATCACATTTATTCCCAATTGCAAACAATTAAATGTTTTTTATTCTGAATTTTCGTTATTATACAATAGATTTTTCGATCCTACCTTTCTCCAATCGCAAATAACTAAGCGAACTTACGTTCCTTTTTTTATTATTATATAATACTTTTATCCAATTCTATCTTCCTCCTATCGTAAACACTAAGTCGAGCTTACGTTCTCGTTTTTTTGTTATTAGACAATAATTTTTTTAGACATATCTCTTCTTAATCGCAAGTAAAACGAGAACACTAGTTCTCTTTTCCGTTATTATATAATGGTTATATTAAGATATCTACTCTTTTTAACGACTTACCTCTATAAGAATGCTTTTTGCGATACCAATTTTCAGGAACCTTATACAACATTGTTTTCCTATTGACTTTTGATATTTTAAAATAACAACTCAAAATCTGTATAATATGAATTCCTACAATGCAGCTGAACTAACCCGTACATACAGCATTTATTTTATCGTTTTCAAGCGCTTTATCTGTCCTTCTAAAATTTCATCTCTATATGGAAGAACACATGCATATTTAATCATTTGTAAATTAATACGTAAACGATGGGCATATTGATAAAAAGAGAACTTATAAATTTGAGATATTGTAACTTTTTAGTTAATAATGATATTTCTACACAACCTGTTTTTGTGTCTGCTGTTTTACCTATCCTGATAAAAAAGAGAATAAGAAGCGATTTTTTATGATGGGTGCATTAAAGAATTATCGCGATGAACGTGTATCAACCTCTGTAGAAAAGTTAGTGCCATAAGATCATTTCCTTCATACAATTGAAGCTACGACTTACTTTGATTTTATTAAGGAAAAGTTGCATCCCTATTATTGTGAAAATAATGGTCGTCCTTCTATTCATCCTATCGTTTTATTTAAGATGATGTTTATTGGTTATTTTTACGGTATTCGGTCTGAACGTCAAATGGAAAAAACGACAGAACCAATGGTAGCATTCTTACTCATGATGGTCGGTCTCATGATGGTCGGTCTCATAATCGTGACTGGTTATACTTCCATTAACGCGATTGTAAAAGCCGAACTCTTCCCAACTGAAATTCGCGCACTAGGCGTAGGTTTACCATATGCACTAACCGTTTCGATATTCGGTGGAACTGCAGAATTCATCGCTTTATGGCCAAAGAGTATCGGAATGGAGTCACTATTCTACTTCTATGTGGTGGATGTATCGCAATAAGCTTTATTACGTATTGGCGTATGGATGAGTCATCGAAGACTTCGCAGATTGAGGCGGAGCTTGGTGGTGTAGATAAATTAGTTAATAATAAATCTAGTTAAAATTATGTATTAATCTTCGTTTATATGAAAAAGCATAATTCATTAATATGCAATTCAAAAACCTCTACTTATATGTAGAGGTTTTTAAACTTTATAACAGAAAAGATATTCAAATTTACTTATCTTCTATTCGATTATGACATGTATTATTTAGTTCGTTATTTATTTTGAAAGCGCATACATAAGGTTTAATATGTTCAATATATTAAAAAAATCCTATATTTATGTAAACAAAACAAATAATATAAGAATATACAGAAAAATACATTTTTTACAATAGGATGGGGGAATCGTTATGAAACTAAAAAAAAAAACGATTATAGGGGTAACATCTCATCGCTATCAAGCTAATAAAACAAAATCCCCCCTAAAATGAAAAAATACGCTATTCTTTCTGTAGAATCATAAGAAAGGATGGTGTTTTTGTATGTCTATTTCTGTATCTGATAAATTACAACTATTTGCTCAAGAAATTCAAAGTTTCTTATCCCCAAATATCTTACGAAATCTTGCTAGAGATGTTGGTTTTGTACAGCGAACCAGTAAGTACCAAGCAAAGGATTTAGTCGCTTTATGTGTATGGATGAGCCAAAATGTCGCTACAACTTCTTTAACTCAGTTATCCAGCTGCTTAGAAGCATCAACAGAAGTGCTCATCAGTCCTGAGGGATTGAATCAACGGTTTAATAAAGCGGCGGTCCAATTTTTACAACACATATTAGCGGAACTACTAAACCAAAAATTGGGCTCATCTATACCGATTTCTTCTCCATATACTTCTGTTTTCAAGCGTATTCGTATTTTAGATTCAACTGCATTTCAACTCCCAGATTCCTTTTCATTCGTTTATCCAGGTGCAGGAGGCTGCAGCCATACAGCGGGGGTGAAAATTCAGCTTGAATATGATTTATTAAGTGGACGGTTCCTACATATTCATACCGGTCCAGGTAAACAACATGATCGAACCTACGGTTCTCTGTGTGTCCCAACTGTGACAGCGAATGATTTATGTATTCGAGATTTAGGATATTTTCATTTGAAAGATCTTCAACATATACAAGACCAAAAAGCTTACTATATCTCTCGTATCAAGTCGAATACACGTATTTATCAAAAAAATCCCAATCCTGATTATTTTCGAGATGGAAGAATCAAAAAAGGTACGGAGTATATTCAGATAGATATGGAGGTGTTAATGAACTCTCTTCAGCCAGGACAAACATGTGAAATACCCGACGCTTATGTAGGAATGACTGATAAAGTACCTACTCGTGTGATTGTTCATCGACTAACAAAAGAACAACAAGAAAAACGATTACAAGATCAAACTATAAGAGAAAAAAAGAAAGGAATGAAGTATTCTCCTCGTAGTAAACGACTCAGTGGTATCAATGTATATATGACAAACACTCCTACAGATGTTGTCCCAATGGGACAAGTACATGATTGGTATTCTTTACGTTGGCAAATCGAAATTTTATTTAAAACGTGGAAATCATTCTTTTGCATTCATCATTGTAAAAAGATAAAACAAGAACGATTGGAATGCCATTTGTATGAGCAACTGATCGCCATTCTACTCTGTTCCTCTATTATGTTTCAAATGCGGAAATTACTTCTTATGAAAAAGAAACAAGAATTGAGTGAATATAAAGCTATTTATATGATTAAAGACTATTTTTTTCTTCTTTTCCAAGCTATACAGAAAGACACCCAAGAGCTATCAAAGATTCTAATTCGCCTGTTCAACCTCCTACAGCAAAACGGGCGAAAATCTCATAGGTATAAGAAGAAAACAGTCTTTGATATATTAGGTGTCGTTTACAATTGTACCATGTCGGATGATCAAGCGGCTTAAATTTAAAAAATGAAACCCATTAGGGTTTATTTCGTATGCAAATCTTTAAATTCTCTACACGTAGCCTTTAGAAAAAAGAAACAACCTTTACTATAATTGACGTTGTATGAGCTTAGCTTGATAGCGATGTGGTGGGACCCCATGCCCATCAAGCTAAGATTTTCAGAAACCTCCCATTACAAAAATTTTACCTTTTCACAGTTATTCATAAGAGTTCGGCTCATTTTTTTTTGGGCCTTTATTTTCTTTAAGTTGATGGGTATGTAAGGTGGCCCCCCTCATGCCTCCTTACAGGGAGAATGATAAGGCATTTTTTATTTACCCAATTACCGAGCTCTCAAATGTTTTAAATAGTTACCTATCCCCTAATCACCGAGTATGTTTATTTCTCTAAATCACTGTCCATAATAATAAATAAAGACAAACCCTTTATCCTTAAGATACAAGCTCTTTCTCAAGAGTATCAAACTCGGTGATTAGGGTAGAGTGGTATACCACGCCTTCCCAATCACCGAGAAAGCGAAGAACTTCTATCCAAAGTTCTTCCTAAATACCGATACCATAAATAGTCAAAAAACAGCTACCAATGTTGATAGCTGTTCTACAAAATCAAGCTGATTTGATTCTTTACATCACGTTTCGAAAAATCTGTGCGTAATTGTAATGAAATATCATACTCATTACGCTTTTTATTCTCTTTAACAGATACAGACTGAATTAGAGGTAGTAAAAATCTTCTTTTATCCATATCACTTATTTCTTGAAGCTTGACATCATCTTGAAATACTTCATTCAAAGTATATGACCATGTTTCTTTACTTTTTTCAATTTTTTCTTTGAGAATAATTTGCTGTTTAAAGTCGTTCATTTGTTGTATGATTCCATCTAATTTTCGCTGTACATCCGAGCGATAAATTGCTAAAGACTTCAAAAAACGTTTATCATCGTTATTTTTCATACGCTGCTTGAGCTCTTCTGTAATATTGTGAAGTTTGATGGTGTAGTTTTCGAAGAGATGCTGATGCTTTTGAATATTGTTATTCAACTCTTGTATCTCATACTGAATTTTTTGTTCTATCGCATGATATACATTGTGAAATCCACTTATTTTCACATCAGTAAGTGTTTGATTCACTACTTTATCATGAAGGAGATCTGCATCTATTCTTAATTTGCAGTTATTACAAAAATAAATTTTCCCTCCATACTTTTTATTTGTAGAACTTACTGTTTGTTGATTCTTTGTTTTCATTAGTTCCTGGCATTTTTCACAAGAAAGCAACCCTTGTAGCAGAAAACTTGTTTTGTAATGTTTAGGAATCATGTTGCCATTACGTTTTTCTGAATAAATACGCCAACATGCTTCCCATATCGTTCGTGAAATGATTGGTTTCACATAGTGATTGGGTGCTTCAATCCAAATATCCCTTGCATTTTGCTTACCATCTGTTTGTCGTCGCCATGATAATAAGCCACAATAAAAAGGATTAAGTACAATCGCCTTTACATTCTCTTTCCCCCAGTCCTTTCCGCGCCGAGAACCGTTGGGGAGTGTATTAGCAATGTGCTGAAACCCATGACCATTTAAATATAAGTTGAATATTTCTTTTACATAGCAAAGCTCTTCAGGGTATTCAATAAACTGCCCACTATTCTTATCATATGTGTAACCAAATGGCGGCTTACCACCAAGCCATTTTCCTTGTTTTGCTTTGTTTTCTAGGCCTGATCGTGTTCTTGCGATAATGGTGTCAACTTCATATTTAGTAAAACCATCCTCCATAAGTTGCACAATTAAATCATTATCAGCATTGTACACACTTTCGTTCGAACTAATAATAATGGGAATGGCAAGTGTCTTCATGATAATACGAATGGTTTGATGTTCAAGTGGATCCCTAGCAAGGCGATCACTTTTATAAACAATGACAAAATCAAATTCTTTTCTTTTTGCCGCTTCAAACATGTTTTCAAGTTCTTTTCTACTAGTTATTTTATTTTTCCGAGCGGAAACAGCCTTATCAAGAAAAGAATGAGTATGAATGCAATCATATTTGCGAATCACTTCCATAACAGAGTTCAATTGCATATCCATGTCCTGTTTATCAGTAGAATGTCGCCCGTAAAAAGCAGCCTTCATATTTGGCTTTAAAATATGAGAGAGCTTCATGGTGTCAGCACCTCTTGAGTTCGTAAGAATGGGTGTTTAAAAACTATTTCGCAGTTCTTTCCGTCAGTTTTGACTTGCTGTATTAAATCTTGAAAAAAGGAACCCAGCTGTAGATTCTCCTTTATCTTGTCATAGGATAACGACATAGAGGATTGATAATTACTTACCTTTTCACGTAGTTGCTTTACATCATTTAATTCCTGTATTACCTGTTCTTTTTGTTTTTTATATTTAGCAAGCTCATCATACAGCGTCATAATTTCAATTTCTTTTTGTTCCTTATAAGGTGCATCAGTATCCTGATACCACGTATCTACTTTAGCAATCAATTTTTCATTAATAAGTTGGATTTTCTCTTCAATGGTTTGGATATTCTGTTTCACTTGTTTTTTTGCATTTTGTTCATATCGATCGAATAGTTCATGAAAATGGGGAGTAAGTAAGCTATCAAAATATTCCTTACAGCGTTCGAAGACTAATGGTTCAATTGTACTCTTCAGAACATAAATCGAAGAATGATTTAAACATTTATACTTTAAACTTTCCTTTTTTCTAGCCTTTACTTTTTGTAATGATTCATTACATTTCGAACAAGTTAATAATCCTTGTAATGGAAATAGTACTTGTTCAAATACGTAATCTTGATGAGTCTTTAAAGGAGATAAAATAGTGACGATACTACAAGTCTTTTCCCATATATCCTTATCAACAATAGACAGTTTTTCATATTTACTAGTGACATCTTCACCAAAAATATTCATAGTACGTAATCCAACGTATGTAGGATTGAATACGATTTTCCTAATATCAGACGAAGTCCAATGCTTACCATTTTCCTTTAATCCCAATACACTACACAATTCTTTCAGAGATTCATACTTTTCCGCTACAAGTTCTTGAAAAATCATTTTTACTACTTGTATTTGTTCATTTATTAGTTCGATTTCTCTTGTTTCTTTATTCCATTTGTATCCATATGGAAGACGTCCAGGATTCTTCCCACTTTGAAAATTAGCTTTTAATGTTTGCTTTAATCGTTCAATAATTTGTTCACCTTCACGTTGAGCCATACCGGCCATAATTAACTCAAGATACTCACCAATCGGTGTATAGTACATTGGTGGCTCATTCGGTGCAGTTAAAATAACATTTATCTTCTTGCTTCTTAGTATTTGATAAATTTCATAATACTCCATTACATTTCGGGCTAGTCGATCTCGTTTAAATAAAAATAAATTTGTTACATTGTTATTCTTGATATCTTTTAATAATTTTTGTAAAGCTGGACGTTTTTTTAAGCTAACTTTTCTAGCTGATACCGCTTCATCAATATACTCTTCATCAATAATCAATGCCATATCAATGGAGCGAGTAAGAACTGAATTTTGTTGCATTTCGATTGAGTTTTCTTGTGAATCAATTGAACTTCTATAGTATGCAACTGTCTTCAATTCAAGACCTCCTCTCATGATGTTCTATTTACACTGTATGTATAAAAAAGAATTGCTAGTCCTTTTCGACGGCTTTTGTTAATTCTTTTTTAACAATTTCTATATAAGCTTCAAACCATTTTTGAGCTGATTCTGGATCATGAATATAACTGACAGATATAATTTTAATTTCTTTTTTCTTTTTCATTACTTCTATTCCTTTCAAAAAATCATTGGAGGTTAATGTTATGATACATGAACTTGGAAAACACATTCGTACACTTCGTACTCAAAAAGGAATTGGATTAAACACTTTTGCAAAACAACTTGGTGTATCATCAGCTTATTTAAGTAATCTTGAAACCGGAAAGACAGATACCATTCAACTTTCACTATTACAAAAACTGCAAGATGAACTTCACCTCATTACAATGGATAATTCTTTATTAATTCAAGATGAAATAAAATATAGAATTACCCGCGCAAGCACCCTATTACATAATTTGATACAACAAGATAAAGCATTGGGATATTACTTATTAGAAACCTTAGAAAAAGGTATTGATCTATCTCAAGTTTCACTTACTTTCCATAACAACGATCAAGATTATTATTTACAGAACTAGAAAAGCTATTCATCATTAAAAACAACTATTTATTTTAATGAATAATTTAATCAAAAAAGAAGAGCATATCTCTTAAGGAAAGAGAATGCTCTTTTTATTTTTCATCTTCTTGGCAACTTACTGCCGCTTCAACTATAGATCTTAAAATTGGATTTTTCTTTTCCCACTCTTGTTGAAACCATTCTTTTTGTTCTTCTTTTCCCATTAATGCAAGTGATGAATGAATAATGACTTTTGTATTACCAAATTGAAATTCTTTCATCATATCCCCCCTTGCATTATATGTATGCATGACAAGAAAAAAGACGAACTATCATTTTCATAGGACAAGTTAGCCATACATATCTATAACAATAATACTAGACAAGCTGGTAGGTGAAACGAATGTATCGTCCAGAAGAACTTGATGTATTCATCTATTTACGTAAAAGTCGAAAAGATCTTGAAGAAGAAAAAAAAGCGATGGAACATGGACAACATTACGATACGCTTGAACGCCATCGAACTCAATTATTAGAACTCGCTCATAAAGAGCATCATAATATAATTGATATTTTTGAAGAGGTTGTTTCGGGTGAATATATATCTGAAAGACCAATGATGCAAAAATTGCTTCGTGAAGTAGAAACTGGCATAGCTGATGCTGTATTAGTAATGGATCTAGATCGCCTCGGTCGTGGTGATATGGTGGATCAGGGAACGATTTATCGTGTATTTCGCTATTCAGAAACATTCATTATTACACCAACAGAAGTCATTAACCCAAATGATGAAAATCAAGAGTTAACATTTAGTATCAAATCTTTAATTGCTCGAGAAGAATTAAAAACAATTGTGAAACGTATGCAGCGTGGCAGAAGAGCTTCTGCCAAAGAAGGAAAATCCATCTCGCGTGTTCCACCTTACGGGTACTTACGAGATAATAATTTAAAACTTTATCCTGATCCTGAAAAAAGCTGGGTAGTATCTAAAATTTTTGAAAGCATGGCTGGCAGAATGGGTAGACAGGCAATCGCGCAAGAATTAGATAGATTAAGTATTTCGCCTCCAGAAGGCGAATACTGGAATCCTTCAACTATCTCATCCATTATTAAAAATGAAGTATATCTCGGTCATATCATTTGGGGAAAGATACGCTATACAAAACAAAATGGTAAGTATATACGAAAAAAAGTACCAAAAGAAGGATGGCAACGACACAATCACGCTCACTCTCCACTTGTATCAGAAGAATTATTTCAAAAAGCTAACATGGCTCATAGTAAACGTTGGAGACCTCCTACAATAAAAACAAAAAAACTTTCTAATCCATTGGCTGGAATCTTACTATGTGAACTATGCGGACATTCCATGCTTTATCAGCCACGAAAAGATCGGCCTAATCCCCAAGTTCGTTGTGTTCAACCATCCTGTAAAGGTGTTCAAAAAGGAGCATCCTTATCACTTGTTGAACAGCGCATACTTGATGGATTAAAACAAATTATTGAAAGCTTTGAGATACAAGAAAACATGGTACAAAAAGAGATATCGAGCAATAATATTCATTTACAACAGAAAGCTCTAGAAAAGAAAGAACAACAAATAAATGATCTACAAAAACAAAAAAGCAATCTCCATGATTTTTTAGAAAAAGGTGTATATGATGTTGACACATTCTTAGAGAGGCAAAAATCTATTGCTGTACGATTGAAGACTACCCAAGAGGCAATCGAAGAGCTTAAACATGAAATTAAAAAGATATTAAAAAAAGAAAAACATATACATGAATTTGTTCCGAGAATCAAAAATGTTTTAGAAGCTTATTATGCAACGAATGATATAGAGAAGAAAAATCATCTTCTCAAATCGGTGCTTGAAAAAGTGACTTATTTACGGAAAAAAGAGTGGAAAAGAAAAGATGAGTTTGTAGTGGAATTATATACTAAAATATAACTCTCAAAATCAATAATATACGATGACTCTTATCCAAAATACTTATAAAAGGGGTATCGCCCCATCATCATCAAGCTAACAATACTAAATTTCCTTAAAATAAAAAAACACGCTATTCTTCCTGTAGAAACATGGGAAAGGATGGCGTGTTTGGCATGAACTTATCGACTTTTGATAAACTAGAATTGTTTTCTAAAGAGTTACAACGATATATGTCACCTGATGCTTTAGAACAATTAGCTAGAGAGTGAGGATTTGTTTTATCTGTAAAACCTTATGATGAACGTGCGGAAGCTGATTTATATTTTGAAATGTATTTGAAAGAACGCGGCTTATTTATCGGCGATGAAGAACCCGAAATTGATAAGGTTATGATTCGAAAGAAAGTTGAAATGTTATAGAAAAAAGCAGGATAGCAATATATCCTGCCTTTTTCATTTAAAAGTCTTATTCTCTAATATAACAACGTAATCATTTGTCAGTCTACCAGCTTCTTTTGTAGAATCCACCAGTCTTTGTACATTGTCACAACAAATTTTTGCGCCCCATACAAGTAATGGAACACCAATAAAATCAATATGTAATCTTCTAGAGAATAAACCACCAAATGTCATAGGAAGTGGAACAGTTGGTGACGTATTTGAAAAAATGATTTTTTCGTTGTTTTGATATTGATGTTGAAGAATTCTGCCTAGATTTTTCATAGATGGTACCACAACTTTCGATGCCCCGCACCCTACTGTATAAACAGGATTGCCTCCCTCATCTCGGCCATGAAAAATAATTTTTCCCATATCAGAAGTTTTAAGTTTATTAAAATAGTCCACATTTAAAATTTCTTCTCTCGTTAATTTCCGATTAGTTGGTAGTTTGTTTAAATGATACGCTGCAGCTAGTGAGGTTGTATGCGTTCCACCATAATCAGTGTAAATAAAAATCATATTCTCATTCCTTTGTCATTTACATTCAATATTGATTAGTATCACCATTTCATCATTTACTAATCAAAAACCGATATATTTGGTTCTAGTGCAAAGATAAAATAAAAGGGAATATAGCACATATATTTCTAACGGGATTGTATTTTATACTATCAGCCTAAATAATTGATGGATGAATTCTTTTTGATTTTGGACAGACTGATTCTTTAAATTAGTCTGTCTCTTTTTCATCATATGCATGACTTCCACACCACTCAATATAGCGGTTGCTGTTTAAAGTGATTTGAATTCCATCATAGAGCGTATGCGTTTCTTAATAAAACGATGATCTTGTTCCACAATGTTATTTAGATATTTTATCTGCCTGATTGGGATGCCTAGTGGCATCTTTTTTTCTTTCCCCAATTTTCCCATGGTTATTAGATAAGCTGGATTTTTATCAACTATAATCACCCGGGTTTTAGAGACATGAAAAGACCGCAAAGCTTTCTTAAAGAATCGCCTTGCAGCCTTATGATTTCTATACATTTAAATATTTTTATGTTTAAATTTATTTCTTAAGGAACTTTTTAAGGCAGTGAAAAATATCCTTCTTATTTTTCACTATATAATACTTAAACTTCTCATCTTCAATGCTTTTATAAACCGAAAAAAGGGTAGATGATGAGCGATTATACTGGTTTACTTCCCCATACCCAAACATATTACATACCTTCATCAATTCTTGCACAAACTTCACACACCGAGCATTATCTGATGTTAAGTTATCTCCATCTGAAAAATGAAATGGATAAATATTATAGCGCTCAGGTGAATACTTGCCATCTATAAGCTCAAGTGCTTTTCTATAAACAGAGGAACAGATTGTTCCACCACTTTCTCCTTTTGAGAAAAACTCTTCTTCTGTCACGACCTTCGCTTCTGTGTGATGCGCAATAAACTCTATATCTACCGTTTCGTACTTTGTACGTAAGAATCTTGTCATCCAAAAGAAGAAACTACGCGCCATATACTTCTCCCAAATTCCCATAGATCCGCTCGTATCCATCATTGCTAATACAACAGCTTTGGAATCTGGCTTCAACACTTCATTCCATGTTCGGAACTTCAAATCTTCTTGACGAATTGGATGAAAAGCTGGCTTCCCATTCATAGCATTTCGTTTGTAAGCTGAGATCATCGTCCGTTTTTTATCAATATTTCCCCACAATCCTGTTTTTCTAATGTCATTAAATTCAATATGTTCAATACGATTTTCATCCATTTCTTTCCGCTTTAAATTAGGCAGCTCCAATTCTTTAAAAAATGCTTGCTCTAATTCTAAAATTGATACTTCTGCTTCATAATAATCTTCTCCAGCTGCATCCCCTGCACCTTGCCCTTTTCCTGGTCCTTTTTGCTTTTGACCACCTGACCCATCTCTTGCAACCACATCGCCAACTTTACTATCACCAGTTCCTTGCCCAACATGTTTATTCTTATCGTAGTTATATCTAATTTTATATTCATCTAAAGACCGAATTGGTATTTTTACAACGTCCCTACCATTAGACATCACGATATTTTCTTCTGTCACAAGGTCTGGTAAGTTATTCTTAATTGCCTCTTGCACCTTTTCTTGATGGCGTTGTTGATCGTCATGTCCTTTGCGATGGAGGGACCAGTTTTCCTGTGAAATTGTATAATTTGGTTGATTTTCTTCGCCCATCTTTTTCCCTCCTTACTGTAATTTCCCTTATTTTCTCTAATAAACAGTAATATACAAATTTAAGGTTATGATGTAGCAACAAGAATAGTTAAAAAGTATCTGTTCATTAGAACTTACTTTTTCCATAATCATAAGGCACCCATAGCTTTTTTACGTATTGCTCCGAACTTCCTTAACAAAAACTTTGGCATTCATTTTAAATTGAAATTTCTTTAGCTGATAAGAAAGAAACACAATTCATTGTTGCACACTTTTCCACTCTGCAACATATTGTATTGTGTTGGCTTTTTCTGTATGAATGATTGGTTACTCTATCATATGCGTATTGTAAAAATAATTGACAATAAATTCATGAAATTGCACCTTAATTTATTATATTTGGACAAGTCTCCAGGAAACATTCACTATATAAATACAGATTGAAAAACCAATACAGCACCTACTTTTTAGGTAGAAGAGAGCATCCGACCATGCATAGTAGCGGTCAATGCCTTTTTTAGCCCCATTCCACGTGAAAACAAAGGGAGAAAATAAGTGGAGATTTCCTTTTGTTTTCATAGCCGCGACTTATATGTCGAAAAATCGAAATGGATTTATATAGTAAGGTTCCATTACTTCAATCAGATAGATACAAAAACGCTGCCTCTGCTTTCATTAGAGACAGCGTTTTATTATCAAGCTATCGATTCAACAAGCTACCTACATAGCGAAGCAATTCATTTGCTGATGAAGAGTTATATCCATGTTCATCGATTAAGCGTGCTACAACATCATTAATTTTCTTCAGCTGATTTTCATCTGGTGTTTTCGTAGATGTTGTAATTTTCACAACATCTTTCAAATCAGCAAATAATTTTTTCTGGATTGCTTCGCGAAGGCGTTCATGTGAGTTATAATCAAAACGTTTTCCTTTACGAGCATATGCAGAAATGCGTATTAAAATTTCTTCTCGGAACGCTTTCTTTGCATTTTCTGAAATACCAATTTGCTCTTCAATAGAACGCATCAGCTTTTCATCTGGACTCATTTCTTCACCTGTTAATGGATCACGTAATTTTGATTTATTGCAATATGCCTCAACGTTATCTAAGTAATTATCCATAAGCGTCTTAGCTGATTCTTCATACGAATACACGAATGCTTTTTGTACTTCTTTCTTAGCAATTTCATCGTACTCTTTCCGTGCTAATGAAATGAAATTCATATAGCGCTCCCGATCTTCATTACTAATAGATGGATGTTGATCTAACCCATCTTTTAATGAACGTAACACATCAAGCGCATTAATCGATGGTACTTCTTTTCTAATAATAGTAGAAGAAATACGGTTAATGACATAACGCGGATCAATACCACTCATACCTTCATCCTGATATTCACGCTGCAATTCCTCTACATCAATTGCATTGTAACCTTCTACCATTTCTCCGTCATATAAACGCATCTTTTTAATTAAATCAATATCTGGGCGCTTCGGATCCTTCAAGCGTGTTAAAATCGTGAACATTGCTGCGACGCGAAGTGTGTGCGGCGCAATGTGTACATTGGCAACATCGCTTTCATGAATCATCTTTTCATAAATATGTTCTTCTTCACTCACTCGTAAATTATATGGAACCGGCATTACAATAATCCTTGAATGTAACGCCTCATTCTTCTTGTTAGAAATAAAGGAGCGATACTCTGTTTCATTCGTGTGGGCTACAATTAATTCATCTGCTGAAATAAGTGCAAATCTCCCCGCTTTGAAATTCCCCTCTTGTGTAAGAGATAATAGATGCCATAAAAATTTCTCATCACATTTTAGCATCTCCTGAAATTCCATCATACCACGGTTTGCTTTATTTAACTCTCCATCAAAACGGTATGCACGTGGATCTGACTCTGAACCATATTCTGCAATTGTAGAAAAATCAATACTCCCTGTTAAATCTGCAATATCCTGTGATTTTGGATCTGAAGGACTAAATGTACCAATTCCTGTCCGGCGATCTTCCGAGAAGAAAATACGTTCTACAATTACATCTTCAATTCTTCCACCATATTCTTTTTCTAAACGCATCACATTTAATGGTGACAAATTCCCTTCAATTCTAACGCTATATTCATCGTAAAAGTCATCACGTAAATGATGTGGTATTAAATGAAGAGGATCTTCATGCATCGGGCAACCTTTTATCGCAAAAATAGCTCCTCGATCTGTACGCGAGTATGTCTCTAATCCCCGTTTTAACATAGTGACTAACGTTGATTTCCCACCACTAACTGGCCCCATTAATAATAAAATCCGTTTTCTAACATCTAAACGTTTCGCAGACGGATGAAAATATTCTTCCACAAGACGCTCTAATGCTTCTTCTAATCCAAATAGCTGATTGCTAAAAAAATTATATTTTTTTCTACCTTCTACTTCTTCAATGCCAGCATCTTTAATCATATTGTAAATGCGAGAGTGTGCAGTTTGAGCCACCCATGGTCGTTCTTTAACAAGCTCCAAATATTCCGCAAACGTACCTTCCCATTGTAAACGTTCTTCTGCTTCTCGATGCTGTTCAATTTTCTTTAGAATATCCATTATAGCTCCTCCCCCATCTCCTTGTTCAATCGGATTATTATAAAAGGTATGCGAGGATGTCCTTAAACATTCTTTAAATCAAAATGAAATCTTCTACAAACATTATAAATTTCACCCCAAAATTAAAAGAAAATTCGGTATAATAAAAATACTGGGGAACTTGTTCTCCATTCTTACAGGATATATCTTCTTTACTTCCATAGAATCTACATAAACTTCAGATCAAAATTATTTTAAATAAAATATGAAGAAGGAGGTCTCACATGAAATTATTATTAATTTTAGGTGTCTCACTTACATTTCTTACTGCAATTTTCACTTCAGGATATAATGATAAACCAGGTACAAACAAAAAGTGATGGGCCTAAGCCCATCACTTTTTGTCTGCTATTACATTTAAATTTTAATATACAATCTCTAAATCTAAACCTGGATAATTTTGTTGGCGGAATGCCTCATAAATTAAAATCGCTGCTGTATTGGATAAATTTAAAGAACGTACTTTGTCAGTCATTGGAATACGTAAACAATGATCGAAGTTTTCTTCAATTACGTTTGCTGGCAATCCGTTTGTTTCTCTTCCAAATACAAAATAATAATCTTTCTCTACCTTACTATAATCAAACGCTGTATGTGCTTTTTCACCATACTTTGTTAAATAGAAGAATTCACCGTCTTTATTTTTTTCATAAAACTCTTCAATCGAATCATAATACGTAATTTTTACGTGCTGCCAGTAGTCAAGACCGGCACGTTTTAACATTTTATCATCCGTTGAAAATCCAAGTGGTCGAATTAAATGTAATTCTGTTCCAGTGGCTGCACAAGTACGTGCAATGTTCCCTGTATTTGCTGGAATTTCTGGTTGATATAAAACAACATGTACTCCCACGTTATATTCACCTCAATCTTTTGTCTACTACGTATTATACCACTTGAGTGAAAAATCTCTACCCATTAATAATATGAAAAAATTTATATTTCATTTGTGGTGTATATTTACTGGAATCTTCATAATTCCAATAACGCCTGCGGCTATTGGCAGAATGGGCATTTACAAGCGGCATGCCGTCCGCATCTTTGGCTACAACTATTGTTGTATGATTCCATCTACCATCATCTTCAAAGTCATAAACAATTACATCACCAAGTAGAAGGTCTTCTGGATTTTCTACCGCTTTAGCACGAAGTCCTGTTGTAGCCCCTGATAAATACCAATAAAATGAATGAGCAACTGCCCAGCTCCAGCTCCACTGATTCTCCCTTTGCCACCATCCTTTACGAATGTTAGGATACCCAGTCATTGGTGTTTCACCAATATGCAGACACTGTGAAATAAAATTCGTACAATTATCAGGAAAATTACGATACGCCGGGTTTCGATCATCCCACCAACGCTCCGCATATTTGACAGCTTCTAAGCGATTATATTGATACGAATCATACTTTCCTTTCGTTATCTCACGCTCTAACGTTTCCCCTTGGACCTTTTCTTCTTTCACTGCAATATCTTTATCTTCTACAATACGCCCATCTTTCAGATAAACACGCCGTTCTAATTGTTCTTCTTCCATGTAGAATAATTCATGATGATGAACTAAATATTTCAAATGAACTTGATAATCTACTTCTTGATATTGCTTACTATTCAATTGTCTTATAAAAGATACGTCTGCTGTTGCTTTTACAATTTCAGCATCACGTTTTTGAAACAAATTTCTTTTTCGTTGTAACACTTGTAGTAAATCAGCAGGAATCTTATCGACACCTACACGTTTATTTGTAATATAAGCTAAAAATTGTTGCATTTGTTGTTCAAGCTGTTTCTTTACTAACATAGGCCTCTCCCTCCATATTACACAATATGAAAAAAAGAGGCATTATCTACTGTTTTTTCTCAGCTAACATTTCAAGACCGCGATTCATTTCATGAAGAACTTCTTCATCCTTTTCACGCTCCATCGCCTTTTCAATCGCTTCTCCTACACCTTCACCACCGATTTTCCCTAAGGCCCATGCTGCTGTACCACGAATTACAGGTCTTGGATCATCTTTCATAACACCAATTAAATCAGGAATTGCTGTGGTTTCCTTGAAATGAGCAAGGGCTAAAATTGCATTTCGTTGCAATGGTTTTTTCCCGCGCCATGATCCAGACATAATGCCATATTTTTCTTTGAAATCCCGATTACTTATCGTTAATAATGGAGTTAATAAAGGTTTAACAAGCTCTGGATCTGGCTCCATTTCTAGATGGTTATGAAAGTCCTTCCCTCTGTTCTTTGGACAAACTGTTTGACACGTATCACAGCCGTAAATACGATTTCCAATTTTATCTCGATATTCTTCTGGGAGAAACCCTTTTGTTTGCGTTAAAAAAGCAATACATTTTTTTGAATCTAATTGTCCTCCCTGTACAAGTGCACCAGTTGGACAAATATCAATACACTTTGTACAACTTCCGCACTGATCTTCTATTGGTTGATCCGGCGGAAATGGTACGTTCGTAATCATTTCACCTAAATACACATAGGAGCCAAATTCTGGCGTAATAATAGAACAGTTTTTACCGCTCCATCCAATACCAGCACGCTCCGAAACAGCGCGATCGCTCAACTCTCCCGTATCCACCATTGATCTCACTTCTATCTCAGGAAGCTTCTCAATTAAATACGCCTCTAATTTTTGCAGGCGATCCCGCAAAACAAGATGATAATCTTGTCCCCAAGAAGCACGGCAAAAGATACCACGTCTTTCTCCTCGTTTACTTAACGGTGCATTTTTCAACTTTGATGGATACGCTAATGCAATTGCAATAATGGATTTTGCTCCTGGCAATAGTAACTGTGGATTCGTTCTTTTTTCAATATCAGGTTCTTCAAATCCAGACTGATAATTTAATTGTTGCTGCTGAATTAAACGCTGTTTTAATTCTTCAAATGGTGAGGCACTCGCAAAGCCTATTTTATCTATTCCAATTGTTTTACTATACGCTATAACATCTTGCTTTAATTGCTCAAAATTCATGCTTTGCCTCCTTCTACGATGAATACATATCCTCATCAAACAAGTAATCACCTACTGATGGTTAGCAATCCACTTCGTAATCATAGTCCTTAATTCTATTTTCGCATAAAATCTTCATTTCCAAACATTAAAAAACGCAATGCCTCGTTTATCTTAGAAACGAAACACTGCGTTGATCACAATTTATTATGAGAATATGAAATAATATCTGGAGCGGGTGAAGAGAATCGAACTCTCGACCAGAGCTTGGAAGGCTCTTGTTTTACCACTAAACTACACCCGCAAATATGAAAAAACATAAGATATTGAAATAACTTATGTAAAATAGTATAGCATGTAATAAAAGCCCAAGCAAGAATTTTATCGAAAAAAGTCGAAAAGTGATGAATAATCATCACTTTTTCAATTCTTTATCGATTGCCTTTTTCATACTATCATAATCAGGATTTGAAAGATTCCCATTTACATATACTGAAGGAGCACCTTGTACTTTTAATTTTTGTGCACGATCGGAATCCTTACGTACTTTGTCTTGGGTTTCTTTGCTATGTAAATCTTTTTTAAACTGTTCTATATTAACTTTCGGAAGTTTTTCCTTCACTGTATTAAGAAGCAGTTCTTCTGTAATCCATTCTTCAGTATCTTTCTTCTGAATTTGATAAATTTCATCATAGAATGTCCAGAAAGATTCTGGGTCTTGTTTATAAATCGCCTCACCAGCCGCTGCACCTAAATTAGAATCTTTTCCAATAAACGGAAAATTAATGAAATAAAACTGAACTTTCCCTTTATTAATATACTCCTCTTTTAAACGAGGTAATACTGTCGTATCCCAAGTTCGACAAGCTGGACATTTAAAATCCCCAAATTCAACAACCTTAACGGGTGCATCTTCCTTACCTAAAGATTGCTGCGTGGAATAAGCAAACATTTCATTCCCTTTATCTTTTTTGTCATTTATGATACTGTACGCAACTGTTCCAATTACAATTAACACTGCAATAGAAAAAACAATACCAAGAGCCATGATTTTATTTGATGATTTCATATACATTCCTCTTTAAATTCATATTCTGTATACATTGTTGTACACATTACACATGATATCAATACTTTTATATATCATGCAATGAACACGCTCACATAATTTCCAAAAATACAACAAATGTGTCAATATTGTGTCTCTTCTTTGGCAGTCTTATTCAAAAAAAGTGAAGTTCCCCTATGGAACTTCACTTTTAACTTACCGCTTTTTCACGAGCTACTTTTTGCAATGAATGCTGAGTTGGAATGTCATGACGAATTACTAATTTTTCACTAATTGCTTGCACATATTCATCATGACTAATATATCCTTCTCGTTCCATTAATTTCAAAACGACATTTCGTCTTTCTACTGCTTTGTCATAATTTTGAGCAGGGGAATAATAAGCAGGAGCTTTCACAACAGCAGCCATCATTGCACTCTCACTTAATGTTAATTGATTTACCGTTTTGCCAAAGTATAGCTTGGATGCTTTTTCAATCCCCCATGCACCTTCTCCGTAATAAATATTGCTTACATATAATTTTAAAATCTCATCTTTAGTAAATGTTCGCTCAATTTTTTTTGTATAAAAAACTTCCTTCCATTTACGAGAAAATGTACGTTCATTAGATAAAAAAGCATTTTTGGAAAGCTGCTGTGTAATTGTACTTCCACCTTGTACAACACCACCAGCTTTTATATTTTCAATAGAAGCTCGGACAATTGCTATATAGTCTAAGCCGTTATGGTGATAAAACCTTTTATCTTCTGTCGCAATAAATGCGTGAGCCAGAGATTCTGGTACCTCTAATTTAGCAGGTACATGTAGCTTACTAATATCACTTCTTTCAATCATTACATTTCCGATAAATAATAATGTACAACTCAGTAGTAATAATAAAATAATAGCTTTATAAAGAAACTTTGTAATTGGATTGAATGAAACTTTTTGATGATAGTTGACTCTAGACAGTACTCGTTCTTTCATTATGCACACCTCTTTTCCTTACATCATATATAATCCTTACATTAAGAATACCGTTTTTTAAAACAATCTCCAATCGATTTCTCTTACACCTACCTTACAATGTTGTAAGTTATAGAATACATATTCTAGCAGAAAAAATGGTAAGCTTCTATATACATCGAAATTAAAAAACAACATCCCACCTTCTTTTTAGATGGAAGAGAGAATCTGGCCATGTATAGAATCGGTCAGTGCCTTTTTTGGCCCCATACCACGTGAAAACAAAGGGAGCAAATGAGTGGAGATCCTCTTTTGTTTTCATAGCCACGACTTATATGTCGGAAAATCAAAATGGATATATATATTCAGATGAATTGCTTTAAAATCACATATCCATCCTTCTTCTATTATATCACCTGGCATATTTTTAGTTTTAGTTAGTTCCCTCCTAACATTTTTTCTACAGTATTTCTAAAAAATTAATATAACAGTCCAATTGGAACAATATAGATATAATACCAAACGAACGTTCTTATAATCAATATGTATTTACTATGTATACTTTTTATCTTATTACTTTACCTAATTTCACCGATTAAACATCATACTAGACATTTTTACTTACACAATATAAGCAAAAAAGGACGATTGATTTGATGATATCTCAAATCACTTGCCCTTTTGAAATTAATAATAGATGAAATAATCTATAATCTCCCTATCAAATCATAAGGATCTATTTTCCATGTTTCATATGGAATGAAATTCTTTGCTTTTATGGCATCAAGTGTTCTCGACTTCATATGTGGGCGTGTTATATATTTTATGTAAGCAGAAACAGCAACAATATGCTTAGGGGTTGTATATTCCATCATCCAGCTTCCAAAGAATATTAGTTTTATTTTAAAATCAATATAATTTAATTTTCAACAAGCATTTCGAGAATCCTTTTTAATCTACAAACAATCCAAAAAAAGAGGCCTTTTGTTCTAAATAACAAAAGGTCTCTTTTTTAGATATTATTCACCCAAATCAACATTGTGATAAACTTGTTGAACATCTTCTAAATCTTCTAATGCATCAATCATTTTTTCAAATTGCACTTGTGCATCTTCTGGAAGTGTTAAATCATTTTGTGCAAGCATTGTTAGCTCAGCAACTGTAAATTCAGTAATACCAGCATCCTTAAGCGCTGCTTGTACCGAATGGAACTGATCAGGTTCAGCATAAACGATAACCGCTTCCTCTTCTTCTAGAATATCACGCGCGTCTACATCTGCTTCCATTAAAATTTCAAGCACTTCATCTGCTGTTTTTCCTTCAAGCCCAATAACAGCAGTTGCATCAAACATATATGCTACGGATCCATTTACGCCCATATTACCACTATTTTTACTAAACGCAGCTCGTACATCCGCTGCAGTACGATTCACGTTATTTGTAAGTGTATCTACAATTACCATAGATCCATTTGGTCCGAATCCTTCATAACGAAGCTCGTCGTAATTTTCTTCAGAACCACCTTTTGCTTTTTCAATCGCACGATCAATGATTGTTCTTGGTACATTGTATGTTTTTGCACGTTCTAATACGACTCTCAACGTTTGATTTGATTCTGGATCTGGCTCACCTTGTTTTGCAGCCACATAAATCTCACGTCCAAATTTCGCATATATACGGCTTGTATTTGCATCTTTTGATGCTTTTTTGTCTTTAATATTATTCCATTTACGGCCCATACTGTTCCACTCTCTTTCACGTTTAAATCTACATAAAAATATTAATATGAAATACAATGTTTATTCAACACTTTTTCAAAATAAATACAAAAAGTTCATTATTGATTCGCATTACTGACATAATATAAATCAATATAATTTCGTTCATTCACCAAATTATATTATACCTTAAATTCATAATTCATTACGAATTTAACACTCAAATAACATGATTTTACAGTGTAAATACAAAAAGCCTCCTAAAATGGAAGCCTACTTTTACAACCCATTATTTTGGTTCTGAAAGGTCTCCAGATTTCGTTAATGATCTAGCAATTCCATCTCCAAATTTATTTAATACAAAGTGTGTTTCCTCATAATGCGCATGATTTGGTTCATCGAACTCTCGGATTCTCGGACTCACTGCCGATTAAAATGCACGGTTTTAATGCGTGGTGCGAACGGTGAGAATTGCTCGTAGTGTTAACTTTTGTTCAGCTAGTACCGATAACGGAATGACTGATACTATAAGAGTTTTTCTTTGTGTTTATAGCAATACGTAAATAAGACCGCCTCTTTTACAAGAACGGTCGTACAAAAAACATTTGCTGGAGGTTGCTACGAATAGCTTAAGATATCTTCTTTAGTTATTGTGGACAAGAATTTTTACGTTTATTCGCAAAAACAGCAGGCAACTGATTAAGTCCCCGCTACGTTCTTGCACGACATGGAAGAGAGAGCGCCCCGTTTTGAAAGAGTGAAGCCGAAGGAAAGTCGGCTTGCAGATAGTATACGCAATACAAAAAAAGATTATTCAAAGAGGAGGAATTAGAATAATCTTTTTATCCTCCTTCCTTATTCTGAAATTAACGTCCGGTCCACATATCCTGTACAATTCCGTTTTGGAATAATTCATATGGAAAATAACAATACTCTTCATCTCCCCATTCTGTCCCCCAGCTGTTTCGAATAATCACAACTTTTTTATCATCATCATACCCAACAGCACATACAGCATGTCCTGCTGGTTGTCCATCTTCTATAATTACATCATCAGTTCCTGAGATAGGTACGATTCCAGTTTTTCTTACCTCATCAGAATGATAAAAGGCATTTGTAACTAGAAAACCAAGAACTACTGGAAGTCCATGCGCCAGTGCAGATTTTAATCGTGGTAAATCTTGCACACGACTATATTGCCCAATCCGATAAAGTAATGCATCATTTTCCGATTTCGAGGATGGTGTATCACGAAAATGCTCTATTTGGTAAGGGTAATCTTTCTCAGGACAGACCCCCAGCTTTTCAAGTACACTCATCCCATCTCGCAAAATAGCTCCATTATCATTTTGAATGTCTCCCTCTATTTTTCGTTCATGATAATACAGATATAAGCGCGATAATAGAACAAATGGGCGTCCCGATTGTTTTAAGAGATACTCACGTAATCCGGATACAATAGCGTTTGCTGTACAAGAACCAAGTTGACCTTGATCTACAACATCTGACATTCGCTCTCGAAGATCCACTTGAGTTGGAAGATCCTCCTCATTACTAAAAAGATAACTTTGAAACATTCTATCTCGTAAATCGATAGGGTCTTTCCTCACATTTAGGTATTTAACAATATCATTATTACTAGTAAGGCTAAGAATTGATTCTTTTGAATTCATATTTAAACATTCGTCCTTTCCTTATAGACAAAGTCATTCAATATATATCCTTAACATATACATTGGAAAATATGTATTCTATAACAGAGAGTCTTGGTTATACTTTGACTTCCTTGTATAAAAAAAAACGAGTAAAGCCAACGAGAATGGTGGTCACTTACGATAATTAAACGCAGGGCTCCGTAGGATTTTCTACTTCATTACGCATATATAAAATGACGTTTTCTTTACTATGTTCCTCTGTAACGTTATACAACTTTAAATTTATACTGTCGATACCTTGCTCACGTAAATGGTTTAGGCAGATACTTCCTTACGATAAAGCCCAATCGTATGAGGCCTTAAATTACGTAACTCACAATTCTTCGTAAAAATACTTAGCGCATCCTCAAACGTTTCTACGTACGACTTTTTACTTTTGTGAACAACAAGATAATTCGCGATCATTTAACACGTTC
Source organism: Bacillus sp. DHT2 (assembly GCF_026241455.1). NCBI lineage: Bacteria > Bacillati > Bacillota > Bacilli > Caryophanales > Bacillaceae > Bacillus > Bacillus sp. DHT2. The sequence goes on along the minus strand of NZ_JAPHWH010000020.1, from coordinate 15,985 downwards.
CTTCGTCTTACCACAACTACACCTCCACACTCAGCGTAAACGATTTGCTCGCACGCTTCGAGTTAATATAGTCATCTAAGAATTCAACGTCTATAAACGCAAAAAAAAGCACTCCTTACCGCAGTAAGAAGCGCTTAATATGTACGATATAATCAATCCGAAGACAAATAAAAAAGACGATTACTCGTCTTTTTGATACCGATGGTCGGGGTCGAACCGACACTCCCGAAGGAACACGATTTTGAGTCGGTTTTTTCCGTTATATCGTTATTTATTATCATTTCTTTACAGTCATATTAAGTAATTCTACAGTTAATTGTAGGGTGTTACAGTTAGCCTGTTCACACGACTACTATATACTTTACAGTATAGTTCTAGCAGGCGATATTTTCAATATATTTTTTCTACTATTATATAATCATCATTCTCCTTATACATCTGTTTCTAATGTAAGTTGATAAGTGTTGGACGCTTTCCCTTGTCCTACCGTAACAGACATTAGCCCCTGTTCTTTCAGCCCTTTTATTGCCTTTGATGTTGTATTACGATTAGCCCGTAAATAGTCCTGTAGTTGGTTATAAGATAACTTCACTGGTGCTTTATCAGCTTCTAATTCTTTCATGATATATAGTAACAATAGTTCCGTTTTATCTAAGTTAGTCCGTTTAAAAAACCCCATTAACAACTCTTCCCTTTCCTTTTTCCCATAAATTGTATTAATTGTAAAGTATATTAATAAATCACAGTATTTATAGTACAAATTAATTACTATAAAATCAACAAAAAACCAAAACCTCTTAACACTCTCTATCTTCTTTCTTCTTTTAATTTACTCAAGTAAATATTCAAACAAAAGTTGAGAAATATTGAAATTCAATTTCCATTATATTTTATTCTTGCTATCATTATTTATAAGAATATTCAAAAAAGCGAGGGGATTTCATGAACGTTCAAATGAAAGGGAATGAACAGGTTTTAAAGTTACTAAATGACTGGTATCAGGCTATACTACAGCAACAAGTAGAAAAAGCAAAACCATTTAAACAAGAAATTGAGGACAAACTTTCCAGTATAAAGGAAGACGAAAATCTACTACTATACTATTCATTATTAAACTTTAGATATAAGGTACTAACAGATGGACTTAACATTACAAAAGATAGCTTTAATGAAATTAACTCCTTTGATGTACCTGATAACAGCTTTCTATCCTATTATTATCACTTCTTTAAAGCCATTCACAACACAATTCTTGCAGACTACAATGAAGCAAATGAACACTTTGAAAAAGCAGAGAAACTTTTAATGTATGTGCCTGCCGAAGTAGAAAAAGCAGAATTTAATTATAGGCTGGCATCTCTCTATTACCAAACTTATAAACCCCTACCATCTATTTCATATGCTAGTAAAGCAAAAGACTTTTTCAGCAAAACTAACTGTTATGACATTAACATCGCTTTATGTGAGAACGTCCTAGGCTTAACATGTATACAGATAAGACAATTTGAACAAGCAGAAGAACATTTAAATAAAGCGATTGATATTGTTAAAGAGATTAATAACACGGAACTACTGTTACGTATTAGAAATAATTTAGGCTGGTTATACGCAAATCAAAACCTTTCAGATTTAGCTATTCGTCATTTATCAGAAGTTACAGAACATCTTCCAAACCATTATAAAGCTATATTCTTACAGGCTAGGGAATATTATAAATTGGGCGAACACAACAAGGTTGATACACTAATTGAAAAAGGGCTTGCAGCTTGTACTAAGATAGAAAATAAGGAATACGTGCACCGCTTTAATATCCTGAAGGAAATGAATAATGGTTCTGATTCTCTAACGTTGGAAAGTGTTATTTTAGAAGGAATTTCTTACTTCGAAGCAGAAAATTTAACACGTTGCGTACAAGAATATACGGAAATATTAGCAACTATGTTTTATAAGGAAGAGAACGAGAAGAAAGCAAGTAAGTATTTTTACATGAGTAATGAAGCAAGAAAGAAATATGAAGAAAAAGGGGCGTTAGTGTAATGAAAAAACTTAAAGCGGTACTACTATTATCGGTTACGGCATTTGGTTTCTTAGCAATGGCTGAAGGTGACACACCTGCACCACAAAGACCTGATTTAGCATATAGTGAGGGGCATACAGGTGGTGCACCTGCTGAAAACCTTGGTGACACTTGGTCTCCATCTTACGCACATGGAAATACTGGTATTGTAAGTAATGAAGTTGACGGTGGAGGTTCACCCGCTTACGACCATGGACGACCACCAGCACCTACGAATACACACGGCGAAACCATAATTTAATTTATAAAAAGAACGTCCTTCTCTAAAGGTAACGTTCTTTTTTATCGAAATTTAACTATGAAAGGATTGAACAACGAAAATGTTTGACGAATTATCATTAGAGACAATAGGCAAGTTTGCACCTGCATTCACTACAATTATAGCCACCTTACTTATACCAGCTGTATTATATAGTGTTAATCAACTTGTAATAGCGGCAACAACTAAGGAAATTGATAAATTGTATTTAAATAAAGCCACACAAGTAAAATTGAATTTTTGGAATGTGGTTTTATCTACACTGTTAGGTGCTTTTTTATATCTATTTGCTGCTGTGTTTTTTAACTTTGGAGTATATGATAACCTTAATAAAACTTGGAGTAACAGCGAAAAAGTTTGGTACATCGGAGGAACTGTAATTATTAGTCTTATTCTATTATTTGTACTGTATTTGCTATTTTTGTTTTCCCTGCATAAAAACAAGAAGTTTAATATTGTTTTTAAAGTTTTAATTTTCCTTCAAATCGCAAGTAGTGTAATTAGTTTTTCCCATCTCATTACTAATCAAATTTTTAGGAAGTGGAATTATGAGATGATACCTTCCATAGTACTTCTTATTTTAATTTTCGCATGTATACAAACCACAATGAATAACCTAACAAGAAATAAGAAACCTTCACAATATATTATTAATATAGTAGACGAAGAAAAATTAGAAAGTTTAATCCACGGTTACGCACTCGATGAAAAAAGAACGGTGTGTTTTGTAGAAGGTATAAAACCCGATGAGGTTTTTTATGTATGTGATTTTTCATCAAAGGTTTTTGTGAAACATACAAAAAAATCTGAAGAACATGTGACTGCTAATCAAACAACACCTATTGTCACTAACAGCACTACTTTGTAAACAACATATTTCTCCTCACTAAAGAGTACTTCCAACTTAAAATAAACAAAAAAGGGTACAAGCTATTAAGCCTGTACCCCGTTTTCTTTCTCTTTATTTAATTGTTCCTGCAATTCTTTCATAAGTTCATCCGTTTCTTTATCCACCATTTCCGAATGTATATCCCATTCCTCCTTTAATTTAATAGCTTCGTTACGTAAACGATACCCTCTATTTTTACAACGTTCATACAAAAATAATTGTTTTTCAGCTTCTTCCATATCATTATTACATTCCCCAGCTATAATATGTTCGTTATAACATTTTTCACCTTCAGCAAAGTACTTATTAGCTTCTTTAAATAAGTCAGCAATAAGTTGCAATTTCAGTCCCTGAATTTTCATTTCATCCATTAATTCAAAAAGTCTTCCTGTTTGTGCTTTTAAGTCCATTTTTCAGTACCCCATTTCATTTTATTAAGGCTTTTTCCGCCTTACAAATAGGTAGTACCGCTAGGAAGAGTTTTTAGGACAAACAAAACAAATTTTTTTAATCTCTGCCCCTGCCCAAGTTCTGAAAACCCATCACAAATTTTCTTTAACGTTTTTTCTGAATTGTAAAGACGAAAAACTTGAACCACCCTTCCCCCGTAAAAAGGCATAAAAAAACACACTAGTAATCCACCTACCAGTGTGTTGCCGTTCGTTATACCGCTAGGACTGTTTTATATTTAGCGGCAAATGAGGTGACACATGACCTCGCTAAAAGAAGTAGCACTTTCATTATAATCATTTTCTTGAATATTCACTAGTCTGAGTTAGGAAAAATGGTGTAGGAATTTACAAGATGCCAGACCCAGCCTACTACCCTACCCGTTCCCCCTGTGGGGGGCTTGTTCCTACCCAAAAAAGAATACCATTTGTTCCGTTATGATAGTTGCATTGTGATAGGAATATATGATAGTACCTCAAGCCGCTTTCCTGTATTGATATTTCTTACTCTCAGAGTTATACACTTACGATAGTATCAGTATGTACTATATGTTTATGCCATATGGGTATATAGGTGGTACTGTATACTGCGTGCCGTGCCCGTTGTCCTCACTGTATCCTCGCACTAGGTAGTAATGGGCTGAGTGTGGTGTTACTGTGCTATGCGGTGCAATGGGTAGGTGTGGTATATATGGTGCATATACAGTACATACACCAACGGTACAGGGTTACGCAATATCACCGCACAGGCGGCTGTATATGGGTCGTCATAACGTACAGGGCTGCTAGGTGGTTTAAAAGGCACGTGCTAAATACTATAAAAAAGTCCATAAAAAAAGAAAGGCATTATTTCAGCCCTTCTCGTTCTAAGATTCTATATAAAGTACCAGTACCCACTTTGTAGACTTCCCTGATATGTCTAATAGATTTCCCCTCTTTATACGCTTTAATGATTTCCTGCAAGCGTCTTTCTTCCTTGCCACCTTCTACTAATTCAGCTTTACGCCCTTTGAACTTCCCTTCAGCCTTTGCAATAGCAATGCCCTCTTTTTGTCTCTGTTTAATCATTCCTCTTTCAAACTGCACTAGCCCTGAAAATATTGTTAAAAGAAACTCATTCATAGGATTATCGCTGGAAGTATCTAGCCATGTTTCATTTATGGACTTTAAACCAGCACCTTTATTTTTAATCTGTTCAATGATTTCTAGTAAATCTTTTGTAGAACGTGATAGACGGCTTATTTCATGTACATAAACCGTGTCACCTTCCTGCAAGTCTTCTAGTAACTGTTTTAGCTGTGGACGTTCCATACTAGCCCCTGAAACCTTTTCTTCATAACCAATCGTACAACCAGCTTCTCTTAATGCTTTTTTCTGCCTTGCTGTATTTTGCCCTTCACTACTTACTCGAATATATGCAATCTTTCTCATGTTACCGTCCTCTTTTATGTATTCGTTACTGCTAATATACACTTAATTTCAGTAACAGTCAAACGGTAATAATTAAAGTGAGTTGGAATCCTTGCTATTACTGGTTTTTCAAAAAACTACCATTCGTTACTGTATATCTAAACTCTATCGGTAACATTAATTTTCCACTTATATTTTAGAACGGGCTTAAAATTAAGCTGATAAAATGCAAAGGGATAATACCTGTGGTTTCCTACTAAGCCATACGGGACAAAAAATGCCAATAAACGCATGTGTAACAAGGGGTGGACAGCTATTACCACCTCAAAAAAAGATTTTCCACAATCACAATTTATCACAAAGGCAAGCGGTGCTATTTTGCCTATTCCAGCTAACACAACGTAAATTATTGTCAAGTGAGTTACCTTACACTAATACAAATAAAAAACCCCCACTAGTATTAACCAGTAGGGGTAACGTGTGTACAATTGCGTTGATTAAGCTGACCCCAAAAATTTAGGGTTACTTTAACTAACGTCTTGCATTTCTTTACGTAACTTATTTTTTTACCTTCTCTATATCTGCTAACCTTCTTGTACGAATCTTCTCACTTTCAGTAGTACCTCCCCCATTAAATGCAAAAAAGCATTTGTGCTGAAGTTCCTCATCTTCTCCTAACATATTTACCGCACGATTGTAGAAGACTCTACCACAAATACTACATTCATGTTTCACAGCTACTATTACATTTATAGGACGTTCCTCAACTACGATAAAGCCCTCATACTTTTCATTCAATAACTGCTGATATTCTTCTTTACTAATAGTGGTAAAACTAGCCACTTCGTAACTTCTTATTTCTTTTTCAAATTCTGTATACATTGTATTAATTATGATACCTCCTGTTATGATTAATTAAATTTATAGTGTTACTTACCGCCCTAACGGGCGTGACTGCGGTTACGGCTTTCGCCTACACCTTGTCCACTTCTTGATAGTGTTCTTAGTTAATAGTTTCTAGTACTACTATGAATAGTGTCGCTATAACAGGGAAAGGGGCGTTAGTCCCTTTCCCTGTTATGCGGTATCTTTTATACACTTTTTATATACTTCTCTTATAAGGGAATAGCCCACAAACCCAGTAGTATCAAGGGTTATATCGTTTGTTTATACCTTTTTCGGTGTAAATGTTTAACGCATGAAAAAAGAAAAGATTTCAACCTACTCAATTATTTCATTATTTAAGTACTGTTCAAGTAATGTCCTCATACGTTCACTAGGAATGTACAACTGTATTTTCTCACCTTTACGTACTCTACTTCTAAACACCCACTGCAATAACTCTGATAGTGCGAATAAGTCTTCGTTTACCTCAATTCCTTTATCTGTGAAGAAACGCTTTGTGATTGGATTAAGGAAGCGGTTAGCAAGATAAATACATACCCCCTTATCTGCATAGTCATTAGTGGCACGGCAAGTTACCTCTACAAACTGCTTCTTCAGGTTCTTCGGTGTGATATTGTTTTTAATATCATCTTTTTCACCTAAGAATGTAGTCCAAATGACATCTTTAGAAGACACTCCACACTTGTTGTAATAAAAATTAAACGCATTATCTTTCACCAATTTCTTCAGATGGTTATCTTTCACCAATCTCTTTAAATGACTGACAGAAAAAGCGTGCCGTCCTTCACCAATCTTATTTAAATCTGTTTTATCACGTATGGTTGACTTGAAAATATGAATGAGTTCTTTTAAATGTGTCTTATCTTCTTCATGTAGTGGTACATATGGAATTAACTCATATTTGCTATTAATGTTTCCTACAGAATGATAGGTGTACTTTACGTTAAACAAGTCATAGTAGTAACGTTGAATTTGCCCGTCAAACATGTAAGTCAGCACGTAAACTTCTTCAAATGCTTTAAATGCTTCTACAGGAAATGTCCAGTACATAGCTACGTTATCGTAAATCATAAGGTTATTAGATTCAGCAAGATTACGAATTTTGGTAAACTGACCTTCTTTATAGTCGCTATCATTCCACTGTACAAATCCATTTTTATCGACAATAATAAGCGGTTCTCCTACTTTATTAGTTGCTGATAGTAGTAATTGCAAATCGTCCTTACTGATTTTTTCTTGTTCAATCACATTCATGACCTCATCAAGAATAAGCATATAGCCCTGTGCTTTAATTAATTCAATTAGTCCACTGTCCATATTTTGAAAAAGTGCATGTGTAGAAACAATATCCTTCCCTTCCACAATTAACGATTTCAAGTTGTTCAGTTTACTCCCTTTTCCTTTAGAAGCTTCAGGTTGTACAAATTTCCTATCTCTGCATGAAGAAATTACCCTTTCTACTTCATTCAAAAACGGTGTAATGTAAATGAATTTTTTATACAGTGGTGCTTCATTCATATGCTGAATAGCCCAACTTGTTTTCCCCGTTCCCATGATTGAGTCAATTATTTTCACTTGTAGTGGCGATGGCTTTCTTACCAGTGAATTTTGTTCTTTTTTCATTTTATTTCCTCCTTCGTGTTTGATTACATAGAGGTAGTACCTTCCTTTCACAACATCAGGACATGGAAAAAATACAAAAAAAAAGGCCGGCATTTCTACCGCCCCTTACTTACCACTATCTAATGGTTTATATAATTGTGAAATATTGCGTTTCATTGCTTCTCCAATTTCATCATAATCCACAGGAGAAACGTTTTCAGCTTCTTTTAACTGTAAACCGAATGACATAGCAATTAATGGTGAAAAACCATGTAATACTGACTTATCACCTTGTTTCAGTTTATCTAAAATCATTTCTTCACTTTGTTTCGTTAACACTGCTACTCGCCCCTTCTTGTCCATAGTCACGAATAATAAAATTGTTACTCTTAACCGTGTTGTGTCCGTTCGTAGCTTGGATAAAGTCATTTGGTGAAACCTGTAAATAACCCACTTCAAGCGGTGTTGTTGTGGCTGGTTTTTTATTTCGATAATGGTATTTATCAGTAACTACCTCGTCACCAGCTAAACAATCATGCACATCATAAATAAAATCTTTCTGTTCTGCTTCTAGCATTACATGAACGTCCGCTACGCACTGCATAATATTAGAAAGCCCAACACGTACAGCTTTATTCATTTCTTCGTTAAAAGTGGTACTTAATTCCCTACGGTCTGTATCAATGGCTTCAGCAACTGCTGGGGCGTGTTTCAATCGACTTTGCGACTTTCTCCCTTCGCATTCTTCTAAATAAACCTCATATGACTGTAATTCTTTTACTAAGTGTTCCTGTTCATTTTGAAGATAAATGCGTTCGCCAATTTCATATGTCGCTTCCATATCAGCAAGTACTTTCACTAATTCAGCTTGTTTTTCAGCTTTTCTTTCTTCAATACTGTCAGCATACTTTTGAATGTCTTCCATATCCTTTTGAAATGCTTGAATAGCCTTCTTTGTGTGGCGGTGCGGTTTATATCCTGCAATTACTTTATCTAATGCTTCACGATTAATTTGAAACAACATTTATTGTTTTCCCCTTTCGTCCATTCATATTTTGTAATTTCTACGCTGTTTAATTTCCATTAGCTTTCTATACGAATCAATTTCCACACGGTCTATCCGATAACGCCGTTTTAATTCCTCTACCCTTGCATATACATTAGGGCTAAAGTCCTCTACATTTCCGCTTTCGTATTCACTTACCATACGCTGTGAAACGCCTAGCTTTTCTGCAACGGCAGCTTGTGTTAAGTTGCGTGAAAGTCGAATCCATTTCAGCATTGGGGGCTTAATTTCGGGCTTATATGGTAAATTTTTATAATCGTTTCTAATCATTATTAATTCGTCCTCTTTCTTAAGTTTATTTCCCCCTCTACTGGTACAAAAAATAACCACTACATCAAATGATATAGGGGCTAACTTAAGTAATGTACAGCCAAAAAGGAGAATAAGGAGAAAACAAAAAACCACACACTAAAGTATGCGGTCTATTATAAATCCTCCTATATTACTGTGTGTCAAACATAGGGCATTTACAGGTACTATCATAGAATTATTTTTAATTTCAAACTATGTATTACAAGGATTTATACTTCCCTCTTCGTCAAGCTTCTTTTCATCTAAATTTAACATTCCTCTACGATATTTCCAAATACACCTTCGACTCTATTATGAAAGTATATTCGAAAAAGATTTTTGCAATTGTTCTATTTGTTTCTTATTTAATCGTTTTATTTCAGAAAATGTCCTACCATTTTCTGTTTCTACTAACAAGTAGTCATTGTTCTTGAAATCTTGCATAATTAGAATATCTGATGATGAAGGATTCATTTTTTCTTTAGTATCCTCTTTTTGTATTGTTAATTTTTTTATCGTTTTTACTTTATCCTTATCTTTTATCTTTATAAATTCTCCTATTAAATCGTCATCAAATATGATGTGACCCTTGCTATCTCTTTTTACCGAAATATTATATTGCTTAATCCAATAACTAATCGTACTCTTCCCGATTCCTAACATTTTAGCTACTTCAGTACGGTTTAATTTCTTTATTTCATCATCATATAATACCAATTGTTGTACTGATGGCTGAGTTTCTTCTCCTTTAGTTCCTGGTACTGGTGGAACTTTGCTTTTTAATTCCTCTATTCGATTCCTTACATCTATTTTTTGTCTATCCCCACGAGAGATAACATGTAAATTGCATTTTCTTAAATCATAAGGATTATCAGTTAAATTTACGACATGTTGTAATTTATCACTAATACCCATAATAATCCTTGAAAGGATAATTGCTTTTTTATCCGCACCAATTCCTGCCACAAATTTCCTGCCATCTCTTTTCCAACTCTTCCATTCCCCTTTTACAGCTACCTCTACTTTGGAAAAGTCTTCTGTTTCAATATATACCTCTTTGATTTGTTTTGTTTTTGCATCTGGACAGTATATTACTGTAATCCCTTCCTCTAAATTTCTAAATTTATTTAACATTAACTTTCCACCAGCCTTTTGAATAAAATTATTGAATAATTTAAATTTTACAATATATTATATGGAAAATCTATACAGAATCCTTATTTAGTTAAGTATTTAATGCGTTTTAATAAATTCATTACAACAGACGCACTATTTTTCAAATAACGGTAAACCAATTAATATTTCTAATACATTTTATTTTTTCCTAAAGAATTTTAAAATTAAAATATTGCATAAAAGCATAACAAATAAAACCATGGTAAAATAAGCCTATTAACAAATAGAAAGGAGGCTATTAATTTGAGTATTGAGTTACTACCACAATTCATAAGGGATAACTATGAAGTTCACGAATGGAGACATGCTTGTGCCATCTTGAAAGAGGATTTTCCAAAAGAATGGAATGAAATTATAGACGTATTAAGCAACTTTAGATTATTAAAAAGTGATATTGTGCAAGCTGGTGGGCGTAAATCACCAATTTCAAATAAAATTGACTCACATTTTTATGATTTAAACTGGAAGGAAAAATCATTTGATACTAAGATTGTAATCGATAAAAGCGAACTAGAATCTCCAACTCATAGTATTGATTGTTTTAAAAATAGAATTGCTGTTGAAATTGAATGGAATAATAAGGACCCTTTTTACGATAGAGATTTGAATAACTTCCGTTTATTATTTGACCTTCGGGCTGTTAGTGTTGGTGTGATTATTACCCGATGTACTCACTTACAATCAATCTTTAATAATCTTGGAAAAGGAAGTTCTTATGGGGCTTCTACAACGCATATGGACAAATTAGTCCCACGTATTGAAGGCGGCAGTGGTGGCGGATGTCCCATTCTTGTTTTCGGAATTAGTGATGATTTATATATTGAAGACGTTTAATGTGAGGTGAGAAATGAAAAAAAAAGCATAGCGATGCATGGGTTCAAAAAAACTATTTTATAAATGAAAAAAATAATGGGCTTATAATATTGCAAAACAAGCACTTGGATTTGTGAACAGATATTAAATTCGCACTAAGAGGATTTAGACTTCATTATAAAGAAATAGTTTCTCCTGGTGGCGGAAAATCTCTAGTCACTCAAAGGCTTGAAAAGTTTTTCAAAAAAAAGAATTGGAAGTCTGTTGAATTTAAGGAATTACATACAATTACCAAACATACAAGTCTCCATGAACTATTTGAAAGTTTAGGTTACTTAGTAACAACAAAAAAGAAAGTTGCAGATAAATATGGTTCTACTCATACTCATACAGAGAAACTTAAAAAGCTTCTAGGGGCTAATAGATGTAGTTGCCCTATTGTAGTAATAGGAATCACTCAAGATGTATATAGAGTGTAATTAAAAATAGGGAGGTCACTGGTAAACTACCTCCCTTATTATTATTTTTTTATTAAAATTAGTGCTTCTTTTACGTCTCTGCTTTTGTCCTCTCTACGCCCCATTGTACTATGGGCATAATCTTGAAGACGTACCTCAATAGTGTAATTCTTATTAAAGCTTGTTTCTGCTAACTGAACTAATTCATCTAATTCAATCATTCCTGTATTACTATAACTTAATACTAGACTGGATTCCTTTTCATTTATCTTCTCAAACATTGACTGAAAAGCACCCTTCACCTTTGTTTTAATGCAAAATGGAGATTGATGGCGGTCTGTACGATACCTGCCCTTAAATTTCACTTCAGGATAATCATAACGTACAAGAGTTTCAATTGCGTGATAGAAACGTGAATAGTGTACAAAACAATATGGTGGGTCAGCATAGACAGTCGAATTATTTTCTATACCTTCCAAACAGTCCATATAGTCCTTTGAAATTACTTTATGTTGTAAGTTATTTTCCCCTAACGTTTGCTGAAGTTCTGTAAATTTTCTTTCAAAAAATGAAACAATGTTTTTTCGACGATAAATTAAAATATCATTCATTGAAGAAAGTGTGTTAGCGTCCCTATACTGTGCATAATGCCCTGTACTTTGTGAATTATAGGACATAGCGTGCATCAAGCTAGCTAATATTGGATAAAATACTGGTTCGTCTTTATATCTGTCTGCTACTTCTCTTATAGCGTCAATCCATAGACATTGTTCAAAGTTCCAGTACGTCCCTGAATAATTCTTTACGAACAAATGATAAGGAAATTCCGAAAAATCCATGTTAATCAATTCTTGCTGTTCTTTTTCTAACTCGTTAAATTCTTCTAATGTAAATTCACGGTTATAATTAAACACTAAGTCAGGATATGCATTTTTAAATACATTAACTAGTTCTTCAGCTTCTGCTAAGATATCTTGAAGAATATTTGGATACTTGTCCCATTCATAGTTAGATAAATATGCGTTTGCTAAAACTGCTGAATACTGTTGAATATCATTTGACATCATAGGGACTTGATTACGCAATGCACCTGATAAAACAGTTGAACCTGCGAACAAGTCCACTACTGTGCCTCCTGTATAGCATTCATTAATTCCTTCTACCACATACTCAATGATAGCACGTTTAGAACCCATGTATTTTATGATAGAAGGTATACTGCCTTCTACGTATAATCCATTATTATCTTGTAAATTATTCTGTTTCATTTGTGGGTTATCCTTTAATGTTTCTGTCATAATATCGTTCCCCCTAAAGAGTAAGTATACCACTTAAACCGCAATTCTTAATAGCATTTACCTCATTAAATAAATTCATAAAATATCCCATTAGTAACATTTTGCAGTTTAGGTCTTATATGAACTCCTTCTTGTATTTCCTCAATTAAGCAATAATATAAGCTATCTAATTTCTTCTGTAACGTTCCGTAATAATAGGCATACATATTACGAACCTTCCCTAATTTCATACCTCTAATCGTTTGTTTAAACGCTTCTAATCCTTCATGCAATAATTCACTATCTTGATATACAGACTTCAGTTTTTTTATGGAAATATCATACATCTTGTATAATTCCTCAATTACTACGGCATTGTCAAAGAAGGATTTTACAAGGTTTTTAAATGCACTAGGGACTCTTTCTGAAACAAATTCAGCGTTTAATTCTGTATGTTTCACATTTTTTACATTTTCTGTTCGATTATTAATAAATACGCCTTTATTACGTTTATTTATATTTTGATTGTTAATTTCAGAAGGATTATTAGTTTTATTTGGTGCGTCAATTTTCGCCTTTTTCACTACATCATTTTGTTGTTGAATGTCTATTTTTGACTGATAACATTGAAATACATATACATTATGTCCCTGAAAATTACCTCGTTTCGTATTATACACAACAATTAAACCTAGTTTCTTCGCTTTACGTAACATACGTTCAAAGGTACTTCTTGAAATGCCTATACTTCTTTCATGAGTAGCCGAAATAATGGTTTGAATTTTAGCATTAGAGATACCTGCAAATTTACAAGCATAACGAATAAGACGCTTTAATGCGACTAATTCACCTTTAGTAAATTTCTTTTTAATGTCAACTAACCACTGTTCTATATTATTGTTAAAATCTTTTATATCCCTAAAGTTTGATAAATGTTTAAAGTCTGTAATGCTTGCAGCTTTCATATTCCCCGTTTCCCTTCTTGTTCGAAAACATTCCAGCACATACTTACTTCTATGTCTCACTAAAAAGACAATAGGAAACTAAACCCCTTGCATTATATTTTTTTAAAATTTATAATGGAGGTGCTAATGTACGGAATATCCGTTATTTAGTTTTAAATTGATTGTTTAAATTTAGGTCACGTGCTGGTAACACGTGGCTTTTTTCTTTGTCTTTTACAAGTATCGTTTATTAAGCACTTTTAGCGGTGAAAATTCTTTATGTCGTTCTCTTACGTCATTACCAAATAGGTTTACATACGTTTTAACAATCTCCATGTTCGTGTGTCCTAATATCGCTTGTAATTCGAAGATATTCGCCCCTTGTTGAACACTTAGCTTTGCAAATGTGTGTCTAAATGTGTGAGGACTACATCGCACATCTTTTATTTGTGCCATGTCACCATATATAGATATTCGCTGCTGTATTCCTCTTCTAGTAAGCCGAGTCCCATCAACAGTGACGAATAAACCATTACTTTCAACATAACCTCGAATAGCAATATATTTTTTCAACTGGTTTTTCATATCCCTTTGTATAGGCACTTGTCGTTCTCGATAGCTTTTGGCATTACGAATTACAAGTAAACTATCTTCCCAGCTAATATCCTTTACTGATAGCCCCACTAGTTCATTTACACGTATTCCTGTTTCAAGCATTAACAACATAATTGTGTAATCCCTAACGCCAGTAAACGTCCTTAAATTAGGCTGACGGAACAATTTATTAAGCTGTTCCTTTGAAAAAGTAGGGATAATTCGTTTCCTGTCTTTCAACAACTTGATGTTTTCCATTGGATTTCTAGGAATATGTTTCTGCTTGTATAAAAAGTTATAGAAAGCACGTAATGCACGTAAACGAGTATTAATAGAAACTACTTTAATCCCCCTATAATTTTTCATGTAGAGTATCACATTTTCTTTAATATGTTCTTCTGTCATGTTATAAGGCTTTAGAATAGAAACGTCTATTTCTTGTTCTGATAATAAGTTAAGAAACGCCTGTAACTCATTCAAATAATACTTAATCGTAAATGGTCTAAGGTTTCTTAACTCACAGTCCTTTACAAACAAAGTGATAGCTTCATCAAACGTTTCAACGTAAGACTTACTTTTCTTTTTAATAACAGCTAATTCACTTTCATCTAAAATATTTTTTCTTCTAGCCAAAAGTTAGCCACCTTTCTTTACCTGTGAACACGACTAATGAATACGATTTTAAAAGTGGATTTTGCAGAAAAAAACACCTCTGAAAACACAAAAAAACGCCTTCCTACAAACTGTAGAAAGACGTTTTAAACGTTGCTATTACTTAATTCTTCTGTAATTGACGATAAACATATTTGATACCGATGGTCGGGGTCGAACCGACACTCCCGAAGGAACACGATTTTGAGTCGTGCGCGTCTGCCAATTCCGCCACATCGGCATAATGAGAAAGGCGGCAACCGGATTCGAACCGGTGGTAAAGGTTTTGCAGACCTCTGCCTTACCACTTGGCTATGCCGCCATATTAAATTACTTTGGAGCGGAAGACGGGATTCGAACCCGCGACCCCAACCTTGGCAAGGTTGTATTCTACCACTGAACTACTTCCGCAAAAATGGCTGGGCTAGCTGGATTCGAACCAGCGCATGACGGAGTCAAAGTCCGTTGCCTTACCGCTTGGCTATAGCCCACCGAAGTTTTAATTCATTATATGCAAGTATTAACTACTTTATTTACAAATATTAAAAAATAAAAATGGGGCGACTGATGGGAATCGAACCCACGAATGCCGGAGCCACAATCCGGTGCGTTAACCACTTCGCCACAACCGCCATGTTGTGTTTTGGCAGGGGTAGTAGGAATTGAACCCACACTGGAGGTTTTGGAGACCTCTGTTCTACCTTTAAACTATACCCCTATATAAAATGTAAATGGTGGAGGGGGGCAGATTCGAACTGCCGAACCCGAAGGAGCGGATTTACAGTCCGCCGCGTTTAGCCACTTCGCTACCCCTCCGAAACTTACATGGTGCCGGCTAGAGGACTTGAACCCCCAACCTACTGATTACAAGTCAGTTGCTCTACCAATTGAGCTAAGCCGGCATATTTAGTTAAAATGGTGGCTCGGGACGGAATCGAACCGCCGACACGAGGATTTTCAGTCCTCTGCTCTACCGACTGAGCTACCGAGCCAGAAATAAATGGCGGTCCCGACCGGGGTCGAACCGGCGATCTCCTGCGTGACAGGCAGGCATGTTAACCACTACACCACGGGACCATTTGGTTGCGGGGACAGGATTTGAACCTGCGACCTTCGGGTTATG
>NZ_JAPHWH010000001.1:0-939586 GCF_026241455.1 Bacillus sp. DHT2 | reverse complement strand
CCAGCGCTGATATCCTGGATTGGCTCGCGGTAGCTGGGATACTCGGGCTGTTTACGCTGGCGCTGACATGGCTGGCTGTCATTCCCGGATTGACAGCGAAGTCTATGGAAGGGGCGACAGCCTACTCATACCCGCTGATTTTCCTGCCGTTTATCAGTTCGGCCTTTGTTCCCACTGAAACCATGCCTAAAATTGTCCGTGCGTTCGCTGAGAACCAGCCCGTGACTTCAATAGTGAATACGATTCGTGCCCTCTTGTATGAAGGGTCTGTTGGCAACGGTATCTGGATCGCGCTTGCCTGGTGTGTCGGCATCATAGTCATCGCTTACTTCTTCGCCAGTAAAGCATTTAAACGCCAGTTAGGGTAAGTACACCATCGGTTCGGTGTCTCATGGCAACTAAAACTTCCGAAATAAAATATATGTTTGGAAAAGCACGGGAAATTTTTCCGTGCTTTAATTATTTGTCATGTTCTCAGGATAACTATTGTCGATATAACACCTTCATGTTTTTTAACAATTGGACGCTATTGCGGAAGATCTAAGGTGAAAAATGAACAAACTTTTTTATAAAATCGAAACTTAAATCTTTTTTTAAACAGGCTCTTTCTTTTTGTTCGTTTTTCAAGGTTATTTGCATTAATTTGAACAAACTTTATTCTAAAACAATAGCTTAAAAAAGTAATGTGTCTAACTTTGGCTTTTGTTTTGTTACTCTATCTTTATGTATTTGGCCAGATTGCGGAGTGACGGATTGCGCAAATAATGGAAACTTGAAATCATTTGGGGTACCGTCATATGCCCATCAACTTAAGAATATCAACTACCCTCAATTGTACAAAAACGTTATTCTTTCTAAGCAAGGTTATTAGAAAGGATGACGCCTTTTTGTATTTAAGGGTATTAAAATCTCTTAAGGTGAGGGTATGTATGATGATTGGTTGATTGATTTTGCCACATATTAGGTGTTTTTTTACGGAATATTCAAAATAGCATCTCGATGGCATAATATTATATTGCTTATATTTACGAATGCTTAACAGTGGATTAATCCGATATTTACATTATTTGGGTATTCTAAATAAGTAAACAAGTAACAAAAAATACAATGTGAATAGGAGGGAACTTAAATCGATTCAAATGACAGAAGTTGGGCATAGTGTAAACTTATTTGAATTTTTTATTTAATAAAAATCTATCAATCATTATATAAAAATAGCTTAGTAGTCTTATTGATAAGTAGGATATTTTAATGACGGTAGTAAATAAAATGGGTCTATTGATGTATTTTTATCTGAATTTTCTAATTTGATTATTTCAACCTTATGATGATAGTAGGAGGGAATTTTGTGTGATAGTATGTGGGGTATAAAGTGTAGAGAATTCTGAAAAAGGGATGTGGATTGGATGTTCAAACTACTGTAAATAATAAAGTTACAGAACTATTAAATCATTATTTTCATCGAGTGAAGGTGAATCTTGTAGAAGAGGAAAATCAAAGAGAATTATATGAACATGAATTGATTAATGAACTATTCCCGTTGTTTAATGTTGCAGGAAATGACAACATGAATAGAGATTTTCTAATTCGCTTTCGTTTATTTGTAAGGGAGATTATTTCAGAGCAAGAACAGAAAATGAAAGAACTTGAAAAAACAAGAGATGAAGAGATAAATGTATTTGATTTAGTAGAGCGAAAAAAGATAATGAACTTTATGATTAATTGAAGTTTGAATTGTATTAAAGTTTAAATGAAAATATTTAGAGTGATTAATTATATCCAATAAAGGGCCCATGTACGCAAAAACATCCATTTTAGTAAACTTAAGGAGATCGTTTTTATGAAAACTACCGACTCAAAAAGTCTATGGGGAAATACAATTTATTTACAAGTTTTCTCTGCGTATTCACTGATTATGCTCGGAGTATTTATTGATATGTTAGCCATTATGACCATTGTTGGTTTTGAATGGGAAGTAGACCCTACTATGATTGGATTGATTCCCGTTGCGTATGCACTTCCTGGAATTTTATTTAGTTCATGGGCAGGTGTGATTGCTGATCGCTTTAGAAAAATTCCAATTATGATGTTTAGTAATCTAATGGTTGGTCTATTAACAATCGTTCTTTTATTTGTCCAAAATATTCATTGGCTTTTGTTAGCTTTAATGATTCGATCCATTTTTACCGTTTTCTATTATCCTGCACAGCAAACACTAACACGACAAATTGTATCCCCTGATTTACTTACCAAAGCGGTAAGTATCAACGGTATAGTTGAGCAAGGAACCAAGATAGTGGGTCCGCTTATAGGTGGAGTGTTACTGAGCTGGTTTCAGCCAGAGTTTTGTCTTGTAATAAGGGCAATATGTAGTTTACTAGCTGCTTTGGTTTTATTGCCCACAATAAGGTTTAAGGAATCTCTGTCAAGAGAATATATAGAAAAGCAACAGCAAAGCACTTGGACTGCCTGGTTACAAGGTTGGAGTTATGTATTATCCAATCGGATGATATTATCAACCATGATTTTCTTTACAATAGGTATGGCAGTATTACAATTAGTAGACTCGCAGTTCCCTACGTTATTTAAGAGTTTGTTCCCAAATGATAAGAGTAAAATGGGATATATCATTTCTATTATTGGTATTGGGGGAATACTTGGTGCATTCTTAACACAAAAAATAAAACATTTTCAATACGGTTGGGTAGTATGTGGGGGCATTGCTTTAATGGGAATTGGCTTTGGCGGGATTAGTCTGATAAGTCTGGTAAGTCCCGGTACATCCCTTATTTTTGGCTATCTGATTAGTTTTATCGCTGGTATTGGAAGTGGACTTATGCTTGTATCCAATCAAGTCATTCTGCAAATAGAATCTCATCAAGAACAGGTCGGAAGAGTGTTTGGAATTCAAAGCAGTTTAGCAAATGCAGTCCTCATCATTTCTCCAGCTATGAGCGGACCACTAGTTCACCTTTTCGGAGTAATTCAACTCTATCTTTATGTAGGTATTGGGCTCATCATCATTGGAGTAATTGGGGTTTCATTACAAAAATATTTTTGGGTTAAACATGAAAACGAACACATAAAAGTAACTAATCTTTGAAGGGAGATTTCTTTATGTCCAATGAGGAGCGTTATCTTTTAAGTCATCCACAGAGGAGAATATGGTATACAGAAGTTATTTATTCAGGTAAAGGTATATGTAATCTAAAATTCTTGTTCAAGATCCATCGAAAAATGGATTATTCATTATTAAATCGAGCCATGAATCGTGTTATTAGTGAAAACGATGGTTTGTGTATCAGGCTGAAAGAACATGGACATCAGGAACCTGAGCAATATTTTGTTAAACATCAAGAACGAGAATTTGACTTCTTTGATTTCAGTTCTGAGAGAGATTCAGATTTGCTGGAAAAATGGATTGAGCAGAAGGCGCAAGAGACGTTTACGTTATTTGATTCTGATTTATACTATTTCGCTTTAATAAAATTAAGCGATAATGAGTGTGCCGTCTTTGGCAATGTCCATCACATTATCATGGATGGTTTGTCAATCCAAATTTTTACTAGTCAGATTGCTAAATATTATCATAAGTTTCATAGTGAGACAGATGTGAGCATACCTAGGAACTCATATGTTCAGTTTCTAGTCAATGAACAGACATACTTGAACAGCAGTCGTTTTCAAAAGGATCAAAACTTTTGGTTAGAGGAATTCAATACACTTCCATCCGTGACGGGATTGAAACCCTATGATGCTTACCAAGTTAGTACGAGAGCATCACGTGAGACGTTTACATTATCGGAACATTTGAAGAAAAAGATAGAGAAATTTTCTGAATATTACAAATTTAGTATATATACTTTTTTTGTTGCTGCGCTTTCGTTGTCGATGTATCGATGGACCTCATCGCTTGATATTGCCTTGGGAATGGCTTACGGCAATCGTATGACTAAAATGGAGCGGGAATTAATTGGAATGATGGTGAGTACAGTTCCTCTAAGAATGGATATCGATCCTGAAGAAGAAGTACTCTCATTTATTGGTCGAGTGTCTAGAAAACAAAGTAAATCATTACGACATCAGAAATATCCATTTGATTTGTTATTAAAACAGATTAATAAAGAGAATAACAGTAATGTTCGACTTTTTGGAACTACGATTGATTATAGAGAACGTGCTGAAAGTGGTGATTCTCTTTGGATTCCAAATCGTGAAGAGGTGCAAGACTTTGCAGTACATATCGAAAATTTGACTGATATAGACTCTTTACAAGTACATGTTGATTATCGTGAAGAGCTATTTTCCAAAGAAGAGATAATTCGCTTTTTTAACACCATGCTAGCATTAATGGAAAACACATTTAAAAATCCGAAGCAGAAGGTTGCTGAGATCGAAATTATTTCAGAAGAAGATAAAAGAAAAAGTCTAGTAGAGTTCAACGATCCTAAGCTTGACTTTCCACCTCAAGCAACCATCCATGAGTTGTTTGAGCAGCAAGCGACGATTCATCCCAATGCCATTGCAGTTGTGTATGAAAAGGAGGGGCTTACCTATAGTGAGCTTAATGAACGTGCGAATCAGTTAGCTCACTATCTACAGAAAAAGGGAGTAGGACCTGATTCATTGGTTGGGCTTTGTGTTGAACGTTCTCTTGAAATGATTGTAGGTATTTTGGGGATTCTGAAGGCTGGTGGAGCTTATGTTCCACTTGATCCAACATATCCAGAGCAGCGACTTCAGTATATTTTAGAGGATGCTAGCATTCAGTTAGTCGTAACGCAAGAGAGTTTAAAAGAATCGAAATGGTTACCAGAGAATATTAAATCGATTTGCCTTGATCGAGATCAGGTTGAGATTGAGAAAGAAAGTACTGCTTTACCGATTTCTGATGTAAGTCCCCAACATCTCGCTTATGTGATCTATACTTCGGGATCAACAGGGAATCCGAAGGGAGTGATGGTAGAGCATCACAATGTGATTCGTTTATTTAAATCAACGGAATGTTGGTATCAGTTTGATGAAAAAGATACTTGGACGCTTTTCCATTCTTATGCGTTTGACTTCTCAGTTTGGGAAATTTGGGGAGCATTGCTCTATGGAGGAAGATTGGTTGTTGTTCCTTACTGGATTAGTCGATCGCCCAAGGATTTCTATCAACTGTTAGTAAAGGAAAAGGTTACGGTTCTTAATCAGACACCATCCGCATTTCGACAATTGATACAAGTGTGTGAACAAGAAGATGAGAATAAAAACTTGCATCTGCGCTATGTCATATTTGGTGGGGAAGCACTTGATCCTACTAGCTTGCTACCGTGGTTTCAAAGGTATGGAGAGCAGAACACGCAGCTAATTAATATGTATGGAATCACAGAAACCACCGTTCATGTTACGTATTATCCAATTACTCAGGATGATGTAAAGCATTCTTCAAGAAGTAATATCGGAAAGCGGATTCCAGATTTAGAAGTGTATGTGCTAGACAATTGTCAACAGCCTGTGCCTATTGGCGTATCTGGTGAACTATATATTGGTGGAGCGGGACTCGCACGTGGGTATTTAAACAGACCTGAATTGACTGCAGAACGTTTCATTCCTCATCCATTCAGTAGTGACCCGGGAGCGCGATTATATCGGACAGGAGACTTAGCGAGATACTTGCCGGATAGAAATCTAGATTATCTTGGGCGGATTGATCACCAGGTGAAAATCCGTGGTTTCCGAATTGAGCTCGGGGAAATTGAATCTGCTTTAAACGCACATGCATCCGTAAAAGAGGCTGTTGTAATTGTTCGAGAAGATCAGCCGGGTGATAAACGATTGGTGGCATATGTCGTGGGTGATGGGAATGTAGGTGAGTGGAGAGATTATCTCAAGGCGGAACTACCAAGCCATATGGTTCCTTCAGGATTTGTGATGATGGAAGCTATTCCACTAACTGCTAACGGTAAAGTTGATCGTGAGGCCTTGCCTGTACCGGAGGAGAGGGAAATTGAAAGTAAATGTGTTGCACCCAGGAATGGTAAAGAAGAAACACTGGCTACCATTTGGAAGCAAGTATTAGGGATTAAAAAGGTGGGAATCCATGATAACTTCTTTGAAATTGGTGGGGACTCGATTCTCAGCATTCAGATCATATCACAAGCGAGTCAATTGGGATTAAAACTTACACCCAAGCAAATGTTTGAATGCCCAACGATTGCCGAGTTGGCGCAAGTAGTCAAAGAAGATCAGGGAGTACAAGCGGATCAGGGGGTTGTGACGGGAGAGGTACCGCTTACTCCAATTCAGTATTGGTTCTTCGAGCAAGAACATCCGCGTCCACAACATTGGAATCAATCGATGCTTTTAAGAGTAAGAGAGAGATTGGATGTGGAGTTATTAGAGGAAGCCCTATTAAACTTACTCAAACATCATGATGCCTTACGTTTCCGGTATGAACAGTTACCAAATGCAACCTGGAAGCAGAGAAATGAGGGAATCGATGAACAGTCTGTACTTCGTGTGGTAAAGCGGAACGATGCTGATCAACAAGCGTGGAATCAAGTGATACAAGAAGAGATGGATATCACTCAAGCCAGTTTCAATTTACTTACAGGGCCGTTGATGAAAGTAGTGTACTTTGATGACGGTTCGAATGGGAACGATCGATTATTCTGGACGATTCATCATTTAGTAGTAGATGGGGTATCATGGCGAATTCTATTGGAAGATTTACAGGCCGTATACAACCAGATGAAACAAGATCAGAAGGTTCAGTTACCTGCGAAAAGTACATCCTTTAAAGAATGGTCGGAACGACTACAGGCATACAGTGAGTCAGATCTTTCAAAAGAAGTAAAAGATTATTGGCATGAACAGGCAGAAAAACAAGTGATGACGATTCCGATGGACTACCCTATACAGGAAACGACAGAAGCATCGATTGATCAAGTGACGATAACGTTGGGAGTAGAAGAGACCCACGCGTTGTTACAAGAAGTTCCGATGACTCATAAGACAAGGATTAACGAGGTACTATTGACGGCATTAGTACAAGCTATAGCTGACTGTACAAATCAGCATAAAGTTTCTGTTCACTTGGAAGGACATGGGAGAGAAGAGGTGATTGAAGGCGTTGATCTATCGCGGACAGTGGGTTGGTTCACGAGTATTTATCCCGTTCACCTTGATCTTCAAGGAACAACAACACCTATTGAGGGATTAAAGGCTGTGAAAGAGCAATTGCGTCGAATTCCGAATCAGGGCATTGATTATGGCATTTTACGCTACTTGAGCAGAGAATTGCTTCCGTTTTATCAGCAGCAAAAACCATCAATAAGCTTTAACTATTTGGGACAATTTGATCAAGTGTTTTCCAAAGAATCTTTGTTTATGCAAGAGACAGGGTTTACACGCTTAGACCATGCTCCAGAATCGAAACCATCTCACCCGATTGATGTTGTTGGTATGGTGAAAGATGGGAAGTTACATTTTGTTTGGATGTATAGTAGAAAACAGTTTTCTAGATTGACGATTAAAGCGATAGCAGATGCCATGTTGAATCAACTTCGTCTACTGATAAATCCACCAACGACAGAGTCTGCTTTTACGGTATCTGACTTTGCTGATGCAGAGGCTCTTACGGAAGAAAGCTTGAGTAAAGTATTACTTAAATTAACAAAGAAGAGGGTGTAACGATGGGGGACATTATCGATATATACGGATTATCACCTTTGCAAAAAGGGATACTGTTTCATACTTTATATGATCAAGATGATGAGCATTCTTTTTCCTACATTGTACAGGTAGGTTTCTTACTCGGTGATCGATTGGATGTTGCTATTTTCGAAAAGGCCTGGGAATACGTCATTCACCGACATGAGATTCTACGTTCTGTTTTTGTGTGGGAGGAAGTAGAAAAGCCATTGCAAGCTGTTTATCAACGTCTTCCTTTTACTATTCGTCGAGAAGACTGGAGCGCTCTTTCATGTGGAGATAGGGAAAAGAAATTACACCAGTTTTTGAATGCTGATCGGAGAAAAGGGTTTTCGTTAGACGAAGCACCGTTGATGAGAATCACTGTGATTAAAGAAGCAGAAGAAGAAACGAGAATCATTTGGACGCATCATCATATTTTGTTGGATGGGTGGAGTGTGTCCCTGATCTTCGGTGAAGTGATGGGAGTTTATCTCAAGATGATAAAGGGAGAAGCATTCGATCTTCCAAAGTCTCTTCCCTATAAAAAATATATCCAGTGGATTAATAAACAAGATCGAAGTAAAGCTGAGAAATTCTGGACAGAAGAATTAAAAGGATTTCATGCACCTACGCCATTAGCGATGGAAAGAAGTGACCAGGAGCAGGAGAAGGGTTATGGAGAGAGTGTTTATCAGCTATCTGAGGAACTGACTGAAACTTTACAAGAGTGGGTACGAAATAGTCAGCTAACATTAAATACGTTAGTGCAAGGAGCCTGGGCTTACTTGATGAGCCGGTATAGCGGTGAAAGCGATATCGTATTTGGTGTGACTAGCTCTGGACGTCCTACTGAATTAGCAGGGGCAGAGAAAATGGTTGGTCTATTCATTAACACATTGCCTACCCGAATTCATGTAAAGAATGATACATCAGTAGTAGACTGGCTCCGTAAGATACAGATGAAAGAAATGGAACGGAGACAATACGAGTATAATTCGTTGGTCGATATTCAAGGGTGGAGTGAAGTTCCAAGGAGCAGTACTTTATTTCATACCTTGTATGTGTTCGAAAATTACCCGATCCAAGGAGAGCGCAATGCTGATTTAAGATTACTAGAGGTCCAAAGTGCAGAACAAACAAATTATCCTTTGACGCTCATTGCAATGCCAGGTAAGGAATTTACTTTGAAGTTGATGTATGACCGCCATCATTTTGATGAAGAGACCATTCATCGGATTCAGGATCATCTATCGCAAACATTAATTCAGATGACGAAAAGCTCAGATTCAAAGCTATCCGAAATTACCCATTTAACAATGGAAGAGCAGGTACAACTGCTAGAGAAATGGAATGATACCCAAGTAGAATATTCATCTGAAAGCATGATTCATACGTTATTTGAGCAGCAAGTGGAGAAAACGCCAGAAGCGATCGCGGTTATTTATGAAAATGAGAAACTTACCT
This sequence comes from Bacillus sp. DHT2, assembly GCF_026241455.1. NCBI lineage: Bacteria > Bacillati > Bacillota > Bacilli > Caryophanales > Bacillaceae > Bacillus > Bacillus sp. DHT2. Next base: position 930,442 of record NZ_JAPHWH010000001.1, on the reverse strand, counting down.
ATAGAGAGCTGAATGAGCGTGCTAATCAGCTAGCTCACTATTTACAGAAGCGTAGTGTAGGTCCAGAGTCTTTAGTCGGTGTATATATGGAAAGATCGCCAAAAATGATGATAGCGTTGCTAGGGGTTCTAAAGTCAGGAGGAGCTTATGTTCCACTTGATCCTACGTATCCCGAGAATCGGCTACGCTATATATTAGAAGATGCTAGAATCGAAGTACTAGTGACGCAAGAAAAGTTAGAAAAAATAGGTATATCCGAACAAATCGAAACAATTTGTATGGATCAAGATCGCATTGCGATTGAACAGGAAGAACCGATCGCATGTACAAGCAGTGTAACAGGAAAAAATTTAGCATACGTTATGTACACTTCAGGATCTACAGGTAATCCAAAGGGAGTGATGATTGAGCATCATTCGGTGATTAATTATCTTGAATGGATGCAACATCAATATCCACTCTCTGAAAAGGATGTGGTCTTGCAGAAAACACCATTCTCATTTGATGTATCGGTGTGGGAGTTATTTTGGGGTATTAGTGTAGGAGCATGTGTATCCTTCCTGCCTCCAGGTGGAGAAAAGGATCCTTCTATAATAGCTGAAGTGATAGAGAAGCATCAGGTTACTGTTGTCCAATTTGTTCCTTCGATGCTATCTGTTTTCTTAGATCATTTCGATCATATTGATTTGAAACTGAAATGTTCGTCCGTGCGTCATGTGTTTTCTGGTGGGGAAGAGCTAAGTCCAGGGTTGGTTAGACGATTTCAACAGCACTGGAATCAGAGCGGACAAGTAAAATTGACCAACTTTTATGGACCAACAGAAGCAACCATTTACGTGAATGCATTTGACTGTCAACCCCATCAAGAATTTGTTTGTATTGGTAATCCAATACAAAATATTCAGCTGTATGTATTAGATCAGAATCAGTGCTTGCAATCGATAGGGATAGAGGGTGAGTTGTATATTGGTGGTGCAGGTTTAGCACGTGGTTACTTAAACCGACCTGATCTCACTGCTGAAAGATTCGTTCCGCATCCGTTTCAATTAGGAGAACGGCTATATCGAACCGGAGATTCAGTAAGATATCTAACTGATGGGAATTTAGAATTTATAGGCAGAATGGACCATCAAGTGAAAGTGCGTGGCTTTCGGATTGAGCTTGGAGAAATTGAAGCGACTTTAGAAAGGCATTCGTCTATTAAAGAGACTGTCGTGCTAGTGAGAGAAGATCGCCCTGGTGATCAGCGATTGGTAGCGTATGTGATAAGCGATGGAAATATCCAAAATTGGCGAGCGTATCTCCAGGACCAATTACCGAATTACATGGTTCCAGCACACCTTGTAGAGTTGGAATATTTCCCACTTACTCCGAATGGAAAAATCGACCGAAAAGCCTTACCAGCGCCGGAAGGACAATCTATGGGAGAGTTTAACGTCCTACCAAGAACGTCATCGGAAGAGCTCATCGCCTCGGTTTGGAGTCAAGTGTTAGGAATAGAAAATATCGGCATTCAGGACTCTTTTTTTGAACGTGGTGGGCACTCATTACTCGCTACCCAAATCGTCTCTCGATTACAAGAAGCATTCCAGATCAAAATCCCGCTACGTGAACTTTTCAAGTACGATACGGTGGAGGCACTGTCGAAGCGACTGGATCAGTTGTGTAAAGGAGATAAAAAACGAGAGATTCCACCACTTGTACCTATGTCGCGGGAAGAATCTATTCCGCTTTCTTACGCACAGAAACGCCTATGGTTCATTGATCAATTAATGCCAAATAGTGCGATGTACAATATTCATGCAGCATGTCGACTGACAGGGAAATGGTCACTTGAAGCATTGGAGACGGGATGGAATCAGTTGATTGAACGTCATGAATCATTGCGGACGGTAATTCAAGAGCGAGAGGGTGAACCCGTTCAACAGGTTCAGTCGCATGTTTTCAGACCTCTCCCTCAAATGGATCTAACAACTCTCCCTCTGGAAGACAGAGAAAGAGAGTTGAAGCGGCTCGTTCAAAACGAGGCGGAGGAACCATTTCATTTGGGACAAGGTCCTTTGATCCGAACACGAATTTTGAAAGTGGACAAAGAGGAATGGGTACTTCTTTGTACGATGCATCATATTGTTTCGGATGGGTGGTCAATGGGAATCTTACTCGAAGAATGGATGGCTTTTTATGAAGGAGCCATTAGTGGAAAACCAGTTGAACTGAGGGAGTTACCTGTTCAATATGCGGACTTTGCCATGTGGCAAAAAGAATGGCAAAAAGAAGAGAATCTTGATCAGCACCTTCAATATTGGAAGGAAGAATTGGCTGGTGAGTTACCGGTCTTGCAATTACCGATGGATCGTCCTCGACCTGCTGTTCAAACCCACCGTGGTGCAAGTCAATCTCTGATGGTGGCGAATTCCTTACGGGAAAAGCTCAAGGAATTAAGTCTGCAAGAAGACTCCACCTTATTTATGACCTTGATGGCGGCGTATCAAAGCTTCCTTTCTCGTTATACGGGACAAGATGACATCTTGGCTGGAAGCCCGATTGCGAACCGGAATGTTAAAGAGATTGAAGGATTAATAGGTTTCTTTGCAAATACGTTGGTTTATCGAGCTGATTTCAGTGGAAATCCGACGTTCCAAGAACTTCTGTCGCAGATACGAAAAAAAGCACTAAAAGCATACGAGTATCAGGACATTCCGTTTGAGAAAGTGGTAGAAGCCGTAAAACCTGAACGGAATACCAGTCATTCGCCGATTTTCCAAACCATGTTTACCTTACAGAATATGAAACAAGAGTTACCTCAGCTATCTGAAAGAAACATGGAGCTGATGGAAAATCATACTTCGGTTGCCAAATTTGATTTGAGTTTATTTGCATCGGAGACGGAAGAAGGGTTATTGCTAACTTTTGAATATAATACCGATTTGTTTAATGCTGCAACTATTGAACGAATGGCAGGTCATTTTGAACATTGGTTATATGAAATTGTATCTCATCCAAAAGATTCACTATCAAAGCTGGATATGCTATCGAAAGCAGAATATAAGAGGTTACTAGAGGAATGGAATGATACAGGTGTCGTGGCTATACGTGAAAGCACGATTCATACATTGTTTGAGGAACAAGTGGAGAAAACGCCAGAAGCGATCGCGGTAGTGTGCGAAGATGAGGAGCTAACGTATCAAGAACTGAACGAACGCTCCAATCAGTTGGCCCATTATCTTCAAAAGAGGGGTGTGGGATGCGAATCATTGGTTGGGATCAGCGTTACACGTTCATCCGAGATGATTGTCGGTCTTTTAGGAATCATGAAAGCAGGAGGAGCGTATGTTCCGATTGATCCTGCGTATCCGGAGAGTCGGATACGGTATATTTTAGCGGATGCTCAAATCGAGGTACTGGTGACACAGGACAAGTTGCAGCAAAAAATGACGTTACCTGAATCGGTTAATATGATTTGTATCGATCGTGATCGAGCAGCGATCGAACAGGAAGTAACGACCGTATGTACGAGTGAAGTGACAAGCGATAACTTAGCTTATATCATCTATACCTCAGGATCCACTGGCAATCCTAAGGGAGTGATGATTGAGCATCGGAGTACGTTGGCGATGATCCATTGGGCACATCAAACCTATTCCCGACAGGAATTAGCAGGAGTGCTGGCTTCAACTTCACTATCCTTTGATCTATCGGTTTTTGAAGTATTTGTTCCTTTGACGAGGGGTGGCAAGGTAATTGTCGCTGAAAGTGCCCTTCATCTGGACAAGTTGTCTACGAAGGATGTGACCTTGGTCAATACTGTGCCATCAGCAGCGAAGGAACTGGTTCGAGCAAAGTTAATCCCTTCTTCGGTAAAAGTGATGAATTTGGCTGGAGAACCGTTGCCACAGTCACTGGTCCAGCACTTGTATGAGAGAAGTCCGATTGAAAAGGTGTACAACCTATACGGTCCATCCGAAGATACTACTTATTCTACGTATATGAAGCTAGAAAAGGACGTCATGCACAAGGTGCCACCGATTGGTAGACCCATCTCTAACACAGAAGTATATGTACTCAGTGCAAACCAGCAAATGGTCCCGATTGGTGTAGTGGGTGAGCTTTACCTTGGGGGATCAGGCTTGGCGCGTGGCTACTTAAATCGCCCTGACTTAACAAACGAGCGTTTTATCCCGCATCCATTTAAAGAAGGGGAGCGAGTATACCGGACGGGAGATCTTGTGAGATATCTACCGGACGGGAATTTGGATTATCTCGGTCGGATCGATCATCAAGTGAAGATCCGTGGATTCCGGATTGAGCTAGGGGAGATTGAAGCGACGTTACAAAGTCATTCATCAGTTAACGAAGTCGTTGTGATGGTACGCGAAGATCATCCGGGTGATCAGCGTTTAGTTGCCTATGTAGTGGGAGAAGGAAATGCTCATGCGTGGCGTGATTATCTCAAGACCCAGTTACCAAATTACATGGTTCCGGCACACTTTGTCGAATTGACAGCATTCCCACTCACCCCAAATGGAAAAATCGATCGGAAAGCCTTACCTGCACCAGAGAGCAAGGAAGCAGAGGGTGGTTATGTTGCCCCTCGTACCCCTACAGAAGAAGCGATTGTTTCGATATGGCATCAAATTTTAGGCACTGAAAATATCGGGATTCATGATTCGTTTTTTGAACTAGGTGGCCATTCATTACTCGCTACACAAGCTGTTTCTAATCTGAATGAAACCTTTGGAATTGAGTTACCACTGCATGATTTATTTACGTATACTACGGTGCAGGAATTGGCAGAACGGGTTAATCAGTTGCGCTGTAGTGGAAATGAGCAAACGCAGAATGATAGTAAGGAGAATGTAAGTTTTCAAGACTATATTCAAAATGAAGCAGCAGCGAGTAATGATGAAGAGTTACTTGAACTTCTTAAGCAATTGGAAGAGTTATCAGAGGAAGAAGCGCAAGATATATTCGAGAGAAACTTGGTTGAGGAAGGTGTGAAAAAATGAGAAGTGATTTACTTGCAAAGTTGAATTCGCTTTCTCCTGAGAAGAGAGCGTGGCTTCAGAAGCAGATGCAGAAAAAGGAGAATAAAGAAGCGCTTCCGTTGTCCTATGCACAACAACGTTTGTTGTTTATGGACCGATTTAACCCAAACAGTTCAGTATATAATATTCCGACAGTATGGCGTCTAAAAGGAAATTGGATACCTGAAGCATTGGAAAAGGGATTAAATCGACTCATTGAGCGTCATGAATCATTACGCACCGTTTTTAAGGAAGTTGGAGACCAACCTATGCAACATATTGTGGAATTCCTTCCTAGAAAACTACCTGTAGAGGATTATTCTCACCTTCCTCTGGAAGTAAAGGAAAAAGAGATAGAGAGTTTGATTGCTAGAGAAGCGCAGGATCCGTTTGATTTAATGAATGGCCCTTTGATTCGTAATCAACTGGTTCAATTAGGGAAAGAGGAATGGTTATTGCTATGTACCATGCACCATATTATTTCTGATGCGTGGTCCATCGGCATATTGATCAATGAATTGCTTGCCTTCTATGAGGAAGAAATGAGTGGGAAGCCTGCTGGACTAAGTTCGCTATCGATTCAATATGCAGACTTTGCGAAATGGCAAAGGCAGTGGTTGCAGGGTGAAGTGCTAGATCGACAACTTACGTATTGGCAGGAAGAATTGTCCGGTGAGCTTCCTATACTACAACTGCCAGTGGATCGCCCTCGACCGGTTACGCAAACGTACGCTGGGGACACGTATCATGTGATTCTTCCTCACACACTACTCAGTTCATTGAAGGATTTAAGTCGACGAGAAGGATCTACCTTATTCATGACCTTAATGGCTGCATATCAGAGCTTTCTTGCTCGCTATACGGGGCAAGAAGATATTCTTGTCGGAAGTCCGATTGCGAATCGGAACCATAAAGGAGTAGAGGGATTAATCGGCTTCTTTGTTAATACGTTAGTCTATCGAGCGGATCTCAGTGGAAATCCGACGTTCCGGGAGATTTTGTCTCAGATAAAGAAAAAGGCGTTGAAAGCGTATGAATATCAAGATATTCCGTTTGAAAAAGTGGTAGAAGCTGTACAACCTGAACGGAGTACGAGTCATTCGCCCATCTTCCAGACCATGTTTACGCTACAGAATATAAAACAAGAACGAATAGAGCTGTCTGGGAGAAGTTTGGAAATGATAGAAAGTAATATTTCCATCGCGAAATTTGATTTGAGTTTAACCGCTTATGAGGTGGAAGAAGGTCTATTTGTCTCTTTTGAATACAATACAGATTTATTTGACAGTAGAACCATTGCACGTATGGCAGGGCATTTTGAAAACTGGTTGAACGAAATTGTTCATCATCCAGATGAATCATTTACAAAGCTGTCGATGCTAGCGGACACAGAACAGAAGCAGCTCTTGGAAGAATGGAATGACACTGACGTAGTTTATTCACATGAGAGCATGATTCACGAACTGTTTGAGCAGCAGGTTGCGCGTACACCTGGAGCGGTGGCGGTAGTGTATGAAGGTGGACAGCTGACGTATCAAGAACTCAACGAGAAAGTGAACCAATTGGCACATTATTTACAGAAACGGGATATAGGACCTGAGTCATTGGTCGGTATATGTGTCGAGCGTTCACCCGAAATGATTATTGGTCTCTTAGGGATTCTCAAAGCAGGTGGGGCTTATGTCCCACTGGATCCGAGTTATCCTGAAAATCGCCTGAGATACATTTTAGAGAACTCGCAGATCCAAGTGCTTTTAACAAAGGAAGCGTTACAGGGTTGGTTGCCTGAAGGCATCCAAGCGATTTGTTTGGATCGAGATCAAGCAGCGATTTCTAAAGAGAGTAGCTTGGCACCAGTGAGCGGAGTGACAGCAAACAACTTGGCGTATATCATTTACACTTCGGGTTCGACAGGGAATCCTAAGGGAGTGATGATTGAACACCACTCGGTTATCAACCGATTACAGTGGATGCAAAAAAACTATCCATTATCTGAACAGGATACGATTCTTCAAAAAACGCCGTTTTCGTTTGATGTCTCTGTCTGGGAATTATTTTGGTGGTCATTTGTAGGAGCACGTGTTTGTTTACTTCCACCGGGTGGCGAGAAGGATCCTGCAATGATTGAGGAGTGTATTGAGCGATATCGTGTGACCACGATGCACTTTGTTCCGTCGATGTTATCTACTTTCTTGGATTATATGGAACAATTCAAAGCGAAAAAGGACGTATCGTCTTTGTGTCAGGTTTTCACCAGTGGAGAAGCGTTAAATACCGAACAAGTTCGCCGGTTTAAGGGTGTGTTTTATGATTCTCAGCAAACGAAGTTAAGCAACTTGTATGGTCCTACAGAAGCAACTGTAGATGTCACTTACTATGATTGTGATTTAGAAAAAGAACCGTTGCTTATTCCGATTGGTCGTCCGATTGATAATACCGAATTGTATGTGCTAGATCAAAGCCAACAGGTGGTACCGATAGGTGTGGCTGGGGAACTTTACCTTGGTGGTGTAGGCTTGGCACGTGGTTACTTCAATCGTCCAGAGCTAACTGCTGAACGTTTTATTCCGCATCCATTTAAGGAAGGGGAACGGCTCTATCGGACGGGGGACCTGGTGAGGTATCTGAATGATCGCAATGTGGAGTATATCGGAAGAATAGATAACCAAGTGAAAATCAGAGGATTCCGGATTGAGCTGGGAGAGATTGAAGCGGTCCTACACGATCATTCATCTGTGAAAGAGGCTGTTGTGTTAGTGAAGGAAGATCATCCTGGAGACAAGCGGTTAGTAGCTTATGTGGTGGGTGAAGGAGACACTGGAGAATGGCGTGAGCACCTCAAGACGCAATTACCGAATTACATGATTCCGGCATACTTTGTCGAGATGGAAGTGATGCCACTCACTCCGAATGGCAAAATCGATCGCAAAGCCTTACTGGCATTGGATGGACAGCCCATGAGCGTAAATATTGTCTCACCGCGAACACCAGTGGAAGAGCTCGTCGCATCGGTATGGAGTCAAGTGTTAGGCATAGAAAATATTGGTGTTCAGGATTCCTTCTTCGAGCTTGGTGGCCACTCGCTACTCGCTACCCAAGTTGTCTCACGTTTACAAGAAGTCTTCCAAATCGAACTACCGGTGCGTGAACTTTTTGAGTTTACAACGGTGGAGGCACTGGCGAAGCGACTGGATCAGTTGCGTAAAGGGGACAAAAAACGAGAGATTCCACCGCTTATGCCGATGGAACGGGGAGAAGCCATTTCGCTCTCTTATGCCCAACAGCGCCTGTGGTTTATTGACCAATTCACGCCTAATAGTGCACTTTATAATATGCCGATGGTATGCCGTCTTACAGGAAATTGGGTACCTGAAGCATTGGAGACGGGATGGAATCAGCTGATAGAGCGTCATGAATCTTTACGGACTGTGTTCCATGAAATGGATGGTCATCCTGTGCAGCAGATTCAACCGTATGCTTTCCGGTCCCTTCCTCAAATGGATTTAACTATGCTTTCTCCGGAAGAGCGAGACGCAGAAGTTAATCGTTTAATTCAGCAAGAAACAGAAGTGCCATTTGACTTAGGAGAGGGCCCACTGATTCGGACAATCGTCTTGCGAGTGGGAGAAGAGGAATGGATCCTCCTCTGCACCCTGCATCATATCGTTTCGGACGGATGGTCGATGGGAGTCCTACTTGAAGAATGGATAGCTTTCTATGAGGAAGCAACGGATGAGAAGGTAGCAGAACTTGAACCATTACCGATCCAATATGCGGACTTTGCTCAGTGGCAAAAGGGATGGTTGAAGGAAGAAGTGCTTGAACAGCGACTCCACTATTGGCAGGAAGAATTGTCTGGTGAGCTTCCTGTGCTACAACTGCCGATGGATCACCCGCGTCCTGCGGTGCAAACCCATCGTGGATCGACACACACTGTGTTGCTGTCACGTTCGTTACGCGACAAACTGAACGAACTCAGTCGTCAAGAAGGGTCGACGCTCTTTATGACCCTGTTGGCTGCGTATCAAAGCTTCCTTTCTCGTTATACAGGACAAGAAGATATTCTCGTCGGAAGTCCAATTGCGAATCGTAATTACAGAGAGATTGAAGGATTAATCGGTTTCTTCGTCAACACGTTGGTTTATCGGGCTGATCTGAGTGGCGCACCGACATTTCAAGAGTTGTTGTCTCAGGTGCGTCAAAAGGCACTGAAAGCATATGAATATCAAGATATTCCATTTGAAAAAATTGTGGAAGTTGTGCAACCTGAGCGGAGTACAAGTCATTCTCCGATCTTCCAGACGATGTTCATCTTACAAAATATGAAACAAGAGCTTCCGGTGTTGTCTGGTAGAAGAATCGAAATGATAGAAAACCATAATTCGATCGCAAAATTTGATTTAAGTGTAATGGCAGCCGAGGCGGAAGAAGGATTAATTTTCTCTTTTGAATACAATAAGGATTTATTTGATGTTACAACCATCGAACGAATGGCAGGACATTTTGAGAACTGGCTACATGAAGTTTCTCATCATCCACAAAAACCGTTGAATAGTTTGAGTATGCTCTCCGAATTTGAGCGTGATTTGTTATTAGAGACATGGAATGACACTGCAATGGAAATGTCCCAAGAGGGTCTTATTTGCGACAGATTTGAGGACAAAGTAGCACGACGTCCCGATGCGATTGCAGTGGTCGATCAAATGAGAGAGTGGACCTATGGTGAACTGGATACGCGGGCAAATCAGTTGGCACATGTTTTGCAGAGAAAAGGGGTTGGTCCTGAATCAGTTGTGGGTGTCTACCTCCCGAGATCGGCTGAGCTCATGTCAAGTTTACTTGGCATATTAAAAGCTGGCGGGGCCTATGTCGTTCTAGATCCGTTGTATCCGAAATCACGGTTACAATACATGATTGAAGATGCAGGGATCCAAATCGTAGTGACGACAGCAGCGCAAGAAAGCCTTTCCGAACAGGTCGAAACGGTGAGATTAGAAGAAATAACAGATGAAAGCGTGATCGCACCGAAGCGGCAAGTGAAACCCGAGCACTTAGCTTATATCGTCTACACCTCTGGTTCCACAGGAAAGCCAAAGGGTGTCATGGTCGAATATCGGTCATTGATGAATATGGTCTCTTGGCATCAAGCGGTATACCAAATTACAGAACAGGATCGTGCGACTCAAATTGCGGGGATTGCCTTTGACTCAGCCGTCCAGGAGATTTGGCCTTATCTCACTGCTGGTGCAGCACTATACCTGTCGACAGAAGAGTTGCGAATCAATCCGGAGGCTCTACGAGATTGGCTCATTGATTCACGGATTACGGCTAGCTTTGCGCCTACACCTATTCTGGAAAGACTCTTGAAATTATCTTGGCCAGAGAAGACGGATCTCCGTTTTATCATTACGGGAGGAGATCAGTTAACACAGTATCCATCTGAACAAATCCCTTTTGCGGTGATTAATCAGTATGGTCCATCGGAAAATACCGTCGTTACCACTGATTGTTATGTGCCTGTAGGAATGACAACAGGTACTCCGTCGATTGGTCGACCGATTGCGAATACAGAAGTATATGTGTTAGATTCTCACCTTCAGCCGGTGCCAGTGGGTGTGATTGGAGATCTCTATATCGGAGGAAAGAGTCTTGCTCGTGGCTATGCTAATCGTCAGGAACTCACAGAGGAAAAATTCATTCCGCATCCGTTTAAGTCAGGGGAACGTCTCTATTACACTGGGGACAAAGCAAGTTATCTTCCTGACGGTGATCTCCAGTTCCATGGTCGTATGGATGACCAAGTAAAAATTCGTGGTTTCCGGATTGAACTGGGAGAAGTTGAAGCAACTTTGCAGGCGCATTTGTCTGTAAAAGAAGCTGTTGTACTGGTAAGAGAGGATCATCCAGGAGACAAACGATTGGTAGCTTATGTAGTTGGTGAAGGAAGTGTAAATGAATGGCGGGAGCATCTGCAAACACATTTACCGAATTACATGGTTCCGGCACACTTTGTCGAGATGGCATTTTTACCACTCACACCGAATGGAAAACTCGATTTAAAAGCATTGCCTGTACCTGATGAACCATCTACTGAAAATACTGTATACCCACGAACTCCGATGGAAGAGCTCGTTGCATCGGTATGGAGTCAAGTGCTAGGCATAGAAAATATTGGTGTCCAGGATTCCTTCTTCGATCGAGGTGGCCACTCGTTGCTCGCTACCCAAGTTGTATCTCGGTTAAAAGAGGCATTACAAATCGAACTGTTAGTACGTGAACTGTTTGAGTATTCAACAGTAGAGGCGTTGGCGAAGCGACTGGATCAATTGCGTAAAGGAGACAAAATACGAGAAATTCCACCGCTTATGCCGATGGAACGGGGAGAAGCCATTTCGCTCTCTTATGCCCAACAGCGCCTGTGGTTCATTGACCAATTCACGCCTAATAGTGCACTTTATAATATACCGATGGTATGCCGTCTTACAGGGAATTGGGTACCCAAAGCATTGGAGACGGGATGGAATCAGCTGATAGAGCGTCATGAATCTTTGCGAACGGTGTTCCATGAAATGGATGGTCATCCTGTGCAGCAGATTCAACCATATGCTTTCCGGTTCCTTCCCCAAATAGATCTAACTACGCTTTCCTCCGAAGAGAGAGAAAGCGTAATGGAAAAATGGATCCAAAACGAAGCCGAAGCGCCATTTGACTTAGGACAAGGTCCGTTGATCCGTGGGCAAATCGTGCAAATCGCAGAAGAAGAATGGATTCTTCTTTGTACCATGCATCATATTATCTCGGATGGCTGGTCGATGGAAATCTTGCTCCAAGAATGGATGGCATTCTATGAAGAAGCGGTTGGTGGAAAACCAGCAGAACTCGCACCATTACCGGTTCAATATGCCGACTTTGCCCAATGGCAAAGGGAATGGATGAAAGAAGAAGTACTTGATCAGCAGCTTGCATATTGGAAGGAAGAGCTGTCTGGCGAGTTACCAGTCTTAATGTTGCCGATGGATCGTCCTCGTTCTGCGGTGCAAACCCATCGTGGATCGACACACACTGTGTTGTTGTCACGCTCGTTACGCGACAAACTGAACGAACTTAGTCGTCAAGAAGAGTCGACGCTCTTCATGACCTTACTGGCATCGTATCAAAGCTTCCTCGCTCGTTATACAGGACAATCGGATATTCTTGTCGGAAGCCCGATTGCAAACCGGAATTATCGTGAGATTGAAGGGTTGATTGGTTTCTTCGTCAACACGTTGGTTTATCGGGCTGATCTGAGTGGCGCACCGACATTCCAAGAGTTGTTGTCTCAGGTACGGACAAAAGCATTGAAGGCGTATGAATACCAAGATGTTCCGTTTGAAAAGATTGTAGATGTCATACAACCCGAGCGAAGTACAAGTCATTCTCCGATCTTCCAAACCATGTTTACCTTGCAAAACACGCAACAAGAGCTTCCAGAGCTTCATGGAAGAAGTTTAGAAGCGATGGAAAGTCATACTTCGATCGCCAAGTTTGATTTGAGTTTAAGCGCCGCAGAGGTGGAAGAGGGTTTATTCCTTTGTTTTAACTATAAGAATGATTTATTTGATGTTGTAACGATCAGACGTATGGCTGAGCATTTTGAAAACTGGTTGAAGGAAATCGTGGAACATCCCGATAAAACACTGACGAAGTTGACGATGCTATCGGAATTAGAGAAGCAATTGATGGAAGAGTGGAATGATAATGCTGTAGCGTATCCACGTGAGAGTGTGATCCATAAACTGTTTGAAGATCAAGTGAATCGTACACCTGACACGGTGGCGGTGGTGGATGGAAATCAGCAGTTGACGTATCGAGAGCTGAATGAGAAAGCAAACCAATTGGCCCATTATCTCCAGAAATGTGGGATTGGGACCGAATCATTGGTCGGTCTCTGCTTCCAGCGTTCAGTTGAGATGATTGTTGGTCTCATGGGGATCTTGAAAGCTGGGGCAGCCTATGTTCCATTGGATCCATCGTATCCAGAAAGTCGCCTACGATATATTCTGGAGGACACAGGGATTCAAGTATTGGTCACGAGCGAAGCATTAGTTGGTTGGATACCTGAAGAAATCGAAGCAGTTTGTTTGGATCGGGATCAAGCAATGATCTCACGAGAAAGCATTCTTTCACCAATATGTGAAGTGACAGGAGAAAATTTGGCGTATGTAATCTATACTTCGGGATCAACGGGGAATCCGAAGGGAGTGATGGTAGAGCATCACAATGTGATTCGTTTATTTAAATCAACGGAATGTTGGTATCAGTTTGATGAAAAAGATACTTGGACGCTTTTCCATTCTTATGCGTTTGACTTCTCGGTATGGGAGATTTGGGGAGCATTGCTCTATGGAGGAAGACTGGTTGTTGTTCCTTACTGGATTAGTCGATCGCCCAAGGATTTCTATCAACTGTTAGTAGAGGAAGAGGTTACGGTTCTTAATCAGACACCATCCGCATTTCGACAATTGATACAAGTGTGTGAACAAGAAGATGAGAATAAAAACTTGCATCTGCGCTATGTCATATTTGGTGGGGAAGCACTTGATCCTACTAGCTTGCTACCGTGGTTTCAAAGGTATGGAGAGCAGAACACGCAGCTAATTAATATGTATGGAATCACAGAAACCACCGTTCATGTTACGTATTATCCAATTACTCAGGATGATGTAAAGCATTCTTCAAGAAGTAATATCGGAAAGCGGATTCCAGATTTAGAAGTGTATGTGCTAGACAATTGTCAACAGCCTGTGCCTATTGGCGTATCTGGTGAACTATATATTGGTGGAGCGGGACTCGCACGTGGGTATTTAAACAGACCTGAATTGACTGCAGAACGTTTCATTCCTCATCCATTCAGTAGTGACCCGGGAGCGCGATTATATCGGACAGGAGACTTAGCGAGATACTTGCCAGATGGAAATCTAGATTATCTTGGACGGATTGATCACCAGGTGAAAATCCGTGGTTTCCGAATTGAGCTCGGGGAAATTGAATCTGCTTTAAACGCGCATGCATCCGTAAAAGAGGCTGTTGTAATTGTTCGAGAGGATCAGCCGGGTGATAAACGATTGGTGGCATATGTCGTGGGTGATGGGAATGTAGGTGAGTGGAGAGATTATCTCAAGGCGGAACTACCAAGCCATATGGTTCCTTCAGGATTTGTGATGATGGAAGCTATTCCACTAACTGCTAACGGTAAAGTTGATCGTGAGGCCTTGCCTGTACCGGAGGAGAGGGAAATTGAAAGTAAATGTGTTGCACCCCGGAATGGTAAAGAAGAAACACTGGCTACCATTTGGAAGCAAGTATTAGGGATTAAAAAGGTGGGAATCCATGATAACTTCTTTGAAATTGGTGGAGACTCGATTCTCAGCATTCAGATTGTCTCTTGTGCGAAGCAAGCAGATTTGCATTTGACACCAAAGCAAATGTTTGAACACCAAACGATTGCCGAGTTGGCGCAAGTAGTCAAAGAAGAACAGGGTGTACAAGCAGAGCAGGGAGTTGTAACTGGAGAACTGATCCTTACACCAATCCAGCAATGGTTTTTTGCACAAGATCATCCTAACCCACACCATTGGAATCAATCCATGTTTTTTAGAACAAAAGAGCGACTGGATATAGTATTACTGGAGAAAGCTGTGCGTACCCTTCTAATCCATCACGATGCCTTGCGTTTAAGATATGAACGATTACCGGATGGAGCTTGGAAACAGCGGAACGAAGGGATCGAAGAACAATCGACGCTGACCGTGATTTCATTAGACGAAGTACCGCAAGCAGAATGGCATCAAGTGATTCAAACGGAGATTGACGCTGCACAAGCAAGCTTACACTTACACGCAGGGCCGCTAATGAGAATGGTGTATTTTGATGAAGGCGAGAAGAAGGCTGGCCGATTATTCTGGGTGATTCATCACTTAGCAGTGGATGGTGTTTCTTGGCGGATTTTATTGGAAGATCTGCAAACAGCATATACTCAAGCAATTCAGGGGCAGAAAATCCAATTACCTATGAAGAGTACATCCTTTAAAGCGTGGTCGGAGAAATTACATCATTACGCTGAATCTGGAATATCGCAAGGAGTGCGGAATTACTGGGAGCAGCAGTCCGAACAAGAAGTAGTTATGCTACCAGTAGATGTTACTGTTAGTGATTCAGTAAACGCAGTAACTGAGGAAATTACCGTGGTGCTAGATGAGAAAGAGACCCGTATGTTATTGCAAGGGATTTTAAGCACTCATCGTGTCCAAATTAATGAAGTACTATTAGCAGCATTGGTACAAGCTACGGCAGTATGGACAGGACATCCGACGCTGACCGTGGATCTAGAGGGGCATGGTCGAGAAGACATTATTGAAGACGTTGACTTATCGAGAACCGTGGGATGGTTTACAAGTATTTATCCTGTTCACTTAAATGTTACTGGTGCCGACACGCCAATTGCAGCATTAAAAGCAGTTAAAGAACAGGTGCGCAAAATTCCTAATAAGGGTGTTGACTATGGAGTGTTGCGTTATCTGAACGCAACAATGTGTGAGCAATTGGGGTCTCAACATACACCGTCCATTAGTTTTAACTATCTTGGACAATTTGACCAAATGTTTTCTGACGATGCGATGCTTGTTCCGGAGACCGGGTTTACGCGCTTAGACCATGCTCCTGGTTCCAAGCGATCACATTTAATCGATGTAATCGGGATTGTAACCGATGGAAAACTTCAGTTCACTTGGGTATACAATGTTGGACAGTTTGCGAAGTCAACCATTCAAAGTGTTGCAGAGAATATGCTCCATCAACTGAGCAGATTGATTCAATCTTCGGATGGAGAATCTGCACTGACTGTTTCGGATTTTGCGATGGCTAATCTTAACCAAACAGGTTTGACAAAAGTACTAACCAAGATGAATCGTGGAAAGAACTATTCAATTACCGATTTATATCCACTATCGCCTTTGCAAGAAGGTATGATTTTCCATACATTGCATGACCAAGGGGATGAACATGTAGCGCCGTATATAGTGCAATTAAGTTTCATGATTAGAGGAGAATTGGATATTCCTACTTTCGAACAGGCGTGGAAATCGGTAATCCAGCGGCATGAAATACTTCGTTCAGCATTCGTTTGGGATGAAGTTGAAGAGCCTTTACAAGTGGTGTATGAGAGTATTCCATTTAAGGTGAATGTAGAAGATTGGCGTGCGCTGACTGCTGAAGAAAAAGAGGAGAAAAGAAAAGCCTTTTTGGCATTGGATCGAAAACAAGCCATTCTTTTTGATAAAGCGCCATTGATGCGGGTGACTGTCATTCAAGAAGGTGAGGAAGAATATCGGATTGTTTGGACACATCATCATATCCTGTTGGATGGATGGAGTCTACCACTGGTCTTTAACGAATTGCTTACAGTGTACCAGAAGAGAATGAATGGAGAAGCTGTGAATTTACCTAAGTCATCGCCATACAAGAAATATATTCAATGGCTTAGAGAACAGAATCAGGAGCAGGCGGAGCGATTCTGGAGAGAGAAACTTAAAGGTTTTACAGCGCCAACCCTGCTGGGCTTAGAAAGTAAAGTGCAAGAAAAAGGTTACACAGAGAAGGTAACTTATTTATCAGAAGAGCAAACCCAAGCGTTACAAAACTGGGCGAAGCGCAATAGGCTCACTTTAAATACGGTAATTCAAGGTGCGTGGGCGTATCTCATGAGCCGGTATAGTGGAGAAGATGACATTGTCTATGGTGTAACTAGCTCAGGACGCCCTACGGAGATTATTGATGTTGAAAATATTGTAGGTCCTTTTATTACCACATCACCGACGCGAATTCAGTTGATAGATGATATAAAAGTAATGGATTGGTTGCAGAAGATACAAGAGGAAGAGATAGAAAGAAGACAATATGAATACGCTTCTTTGACAGAGATTCAAGGATGGAGTGAAGTTCCTAGAGGAATCCCGCTGTTCCATAGCTTGTATGTGTTTGAAAACTATCCAGTGAAAGAGGAGTCTTCAGGAAATCTAGAAATTGGTGAGTTGGAAGGAGTAGAGCAAACTCACTATACATTAGGATTGACAGTTGTTCCAGAAAGCCAGTTGTTGTTAAAGTTGAAGTATGATCGTAGCAAGTTTAATGGCCTCACCATTGAACGGATGTTGGGTCATTTAAGCCAGGTGTTAAAGCAAATGATCGAGAACGTTGATCAAACTCTGTCGGAGCTGGTGTATGTTACGGAAATAGAACAGAAACAACTACTGGAAGAATGGAATGATAATGCAGCAGCGTATCCACGTGAGAGTGTAATCCATAAACTGTTTGAAGATCAAGTGAATTGTACACCTGATGCGGTGGCAGTGGTGGATGAAAATCAGCAGTTGACGTATCGAGAGCTAAATGAGAAAGCAAACCAATTGGCCCATTATCTCCAGAAATGTGGGATTGGGACCGAGTCATTGGTCGGTCTCTGCTTCCAGCGTTCAGTTGAGATGATTGTTGGTCTCATGGGGATCTTGAAAGCTGGTGCAGCCTATGTTCCATTGGATCCATCGTATCCAGAAAGTCGCCTACGATATATTCTGGAGGACACAGGAATTCAAATATTGGTTACGAACGAAGTATCACAAGGTTGGATACCTGAAGAAGTTGAAACAGTTTGTTTGGACCGGGATCAAGCAATTATTTCGCAAGAAAACACCCTTTCACCAATATGTAAAGTGACAGGAGAAAACTTGGCGTATGTTATCTACACTTCAGGTTCGACTGGGAATCCAAAAGGGGTTTTGGTGCAGCATCATTCGGTATTAAATCTATCCTATGGTTTACAGAAAGAGGTTTTTTCACATCGGACACCTGTTAACATGCGTGTTGGTCTAAATGCCTCAATCGCCTTTGATTCATCCGTTAAACAATTACAAATGCTTTTGTATGGTTCTAGTTTGTATATTATTTCAAACGAAGTTCGCAGTGATCCTCAACAATTTGTATCTTATATTCGGGAGAATAAGTTGGAAATGTTCGATACAACACCTTCACTACTCCAATTACTCATAGATGAGGGGTTGTTAGAAACAAACGATAGCGTTCATGTTCCAAGCAAGGTACTGGTCGGTGGAGAAGCGATTATGCCATCACTGTGGAAACAACTAGCAGCGGCTGAAAAAATTGATTTTTATAATGTATATGGTCCTACAGAATGTACGGTTGATGCGACATGCTATCGTATCAAAAAAGATAGTAAGAGAGTAACCATTGGGCGTCCGTTGCCGAACGTTCAAGCCTATGTATTGGATGAGAATTTGTTACCTGTTTCAGTTGGTGTAACGGGTGAACTTTATATCGGTGGAGCAGGCCTAGCGAGAGGATACTTGAATCGTCCAGAGTTAACGTCCGAACGTTTTATTCCTCATCCATTTAATGAAGGGGAACGGTTATACCGGACGGGAGATCTAGTCCGCTATTTAGTTGATGGCCATTTGGATTATCTGGGAAGAATCGATAATCAAGTGAAAATTCGAGGCTTCCGGATTGAGCTTGGAGAGATTGAAGCGAATTTAGAAAGTCATCCATCGGTGAAAGAGGCAGTAGTCTTGATAAGAGAGGACCAACCAGGAGATCAGAGATTGGTTGCATATGTGGTGGGTGAAGGAAGTATGCATGAATGGCGTGAGCATCTCAAGAGACAAGTACCGAATTATATGGTTCCTGCACACTTTATTGAGGTAGACGCGATTCCGCTTACAACAAATGGGAAGGTTGATCGAAAGGCACTGAACAGCTTAACGATTCAAAGAGAAAGTACCTTTTCTACACCAATCATCCCAAGGGATGAAATCGAGTATCAGCTGATTACGATCTGGCAGGATTTGCTACAGATAGAAGATGTCCATGTAAACGATGATTTCTTCAATAGAGGGGGTCACTCTCTCCTTGTAATCAAATTGATTTCAAAGGTCAGAGAGAAATTTGGAAAAGAGATTAAGGTGTCCGCACTTATTAAGAACCCGACAGTGGAAGGGATCGCTTGTCTCATCCGTGACAATCATGGTATGGAAAAATCGGTATCGGTTCTGGTTCCACTACAAGAATCAGAGAAAAGACCTTTCTTCTGTGTTCATCCGTTTATGGGTAATGTACTCTGTTATATTCAGCTAGCAAGATTACTCAAGGATCACTGCTCATTTTATGGTCTACAGAATCCTCTCGTAGGGAAAGAAGGAATGAAAGGATTGACTTTATCGGAAGTAGTTCAACTCTACATCGAGGAAATGAAGCGCGCTCAGCCAGAGGGGCCGTATCGTCTGGGAGGATGGTCTCTGGGCGGTGCCATCGCCTATGAAATCGCAACTATGCTACGGAACCAGGGAGAAGAAGTTGAGGTGTTGGTACTCATGGATACCAAGGTGCCTTCAGAACGGGATTACAAGACAGAGGATGAAATGCTATCTTATATATTGGAGCATTTCATCCATTCAGAGCTAGTGGAGCAGGAAGAAGAGCTCGTTCATCAACAGGACATGCTTGTTGAGCGATTAATTGTGGAAGGAGTGCTCCCGCCGGATGCAGATCTTACGAATTTGAAGCAAATTATCAATGCTCACAGGAAGTGTCTGAATTTGATGGCAGAGCATGATTTGGAACCATATTTTGGGAAAGTTATCTACTTTAGTGCTGAGGAAGGTAAAGAGTTGTTTACGGATTGGGAGCCCTTATTAAAAGGGAGAGTGAATAAGTATTCTGTCCCTGGATCACACGAAGAAATAGTAGCCTCCCCGGCAGTGGAAAAGATAGCTAAAGGAATAAAAGAGGCTTCTCTTTCGTTAACTGGAAAGTAGAGAGCCCCAAAGATGCAACTTTATGAACGAAAATTGTCATTATCAAAGTTGTTATTTGCGAGTAGTAATGTATATGAAAAAGGCGGTCTAATAACTGCACATCAAGTGTAAGAAATTACGAGTATATCAAGAGCATTACTTTATAAGGGGCTAATGCAAAAATTGCTTGATAGGGACATAGAAACATACATGAGCTGTTAAATAACATAGTATGATGCAAATTCCCTGAAGTTTTTGTACCAGAAGCGGATGCTTTGATGATACTGCTGAGGAAAGGTGTATATTTTCATTGATATGTAAATATGCACCTTTTCTACTATATATGCACTTGAATAAAGGCAAGATATAATATGAAATTGAATTTCTATAACGTATACATAGGAAGCCATCCTTATAAAAAGGAAGTGATTTATCATACAAATTCACGCTGTGAAAATACCAAAGAATATTGAAAATCATTTGTTTAATCAATTTAGTTATTTAATTTCAAATGAGAAGAGAGAACGAATAAAGCGTTTAATAAATTTAGACGATGCTAATAGGGTTTTGATAGGAGATTTGTTAGTCCGTTCTTTAATCTGCCAAAAATATAAAATTAATAATGACGAAATTAATTTTATATATAATGAGTACGGAAAACCTTTTGCTGAAAGTTTTTCTGACTTTCATTTTAATATTTCGCATTCAGGAGAATGGGTGGTCTGTGCCACTGCTAATTCTAATGTAGGTATTGATATAGAAAAAATTTCGGAAATAGAGGCTCTTAAATTAGCAAATGAATTTTTTTCAGAGGAAGAATTTTATGATTTATCTAATATGAATTCTAATGAACAAATTAATTATTTTTTTGATCTTTGGACATTAAAAGAAAGTTATATAAAAACTATTGGGAAAGGGCTTTATATCCCGTTAAATTCATTCTCTATAAAAAAAGAATCTCAAACTTTAATTTCGTACAAGAATATACCTCAAAACCTTCACTTTAGACAATATAATATTGAGTCAAATTATAAGGTATCTGCTTGTGCAACACGGGATGAATTACCGCAGGAGATAATAATTAAAGACATTTATACAATTTGTCAAAATATAAACAAATTTTAATTGAAGGAGACAGTAATGACAAAGGTTAAAATTTTTTGTTTGCCACATGCTGGGGGATCTGCGTTTAGTTACTCAAAATGGAAAAATTACTTTAATCCATATATTGAAGTAGTCCCAATAGAGTTAGCTGGTAGAGGATATAGAATTGAAGAAAGCTGTTATCATAGTATGGAAGAGGCTGTAAATGATGTCTATAAAATTATTTTTAATCAGCTAAATAATTCACCATATATTCTATATGGGCATAGCATGGGGAGTTTGATTGCCTATGAATTAGCCAGGAAAATACAAATCTCCAATAACGTATTGCCTGAGTTTCTTGTTTTGTCTGGTAGAAATCATCCAAATAGCAAAATAAAAGATATCCGACACAATCTACCTGACGAACAATTTAAAAATGAAGTTATTGCTATGGGTGGTACACCATCCGAGGTGTTTCAATCAGAAGAATTAATGGAAATTTTTCTCCCCATTCTAAGAGCGGATTTTAAAATCGTAGAGACATATATACATAATAATAATATACAAGTATGTGACATTGATTTTCTGATCTTAAATGGAAAAAATGATGAATTAACTTCATATGAAGAGGTAAAAAAATGGGAGCAATACACAAATAAAATGTGTACATTCCACTCTTTTGAAGGTAAGCATTTCTTTCTACATGAAAACATCGAGGAAATAGCAAGCATAATTATAAGAAAGTTAGTTTCTCAAAGATCCTTAATGTATTTTTAGAATTTTCTAAATCGGTTTTAAGACTGGAAAAAATATCAAAGGTAAAAAAATCAGGTTCTAATACAAAAATCATTTGATAGAGACATAGAGATCTACATGGACAGTTCAATGACAGATTATGATGTAATTCAAAACAATTTATCATGTTTCGACAGAAGACTCCTTCTTCAAAAATGTGAAGGTGTGAAACAACAATTTTAGGTGAGAGATGAATGTTCTTAGGCGTGAGCCTATGCGTTTTTGAATACTGTAGTCAAAAACCACTTAGCATATAGGCTTGTCTTTTGTTGTTAGTAATCTAAGAGTAGTTTGGGTCTAACGATATTCTTTCTGTAAATTCCTACAAAAAGAATATCGTTTTTTTTGCATTAATGTTATCCCATTTTATGATAATATCTTAACGCTTTTATGGTAATGTCCTTTATTTTAGCAACTTCTCCAATAGAAAATAAGTTTTTCACCCTAATCACTTCCTTTATATTTTTTCTAATATTACCGTTGACTCTCCTCTTAGAGGAGACATTATTATTATAATAAGATATTTACATACGAAATGAAAATTTACTTATATAAAAGGGAGTTTACAAAGATGGATAAAGTAATATACAGAAGTCTAGTTAAAGAAGATTATGAGTCTATTAAAAAATTGATTGGTGAAGCATTTGGCTTCAATGAAGGCAAAACTTAATGTATTTTATACTGTTATGATTTTTAAATAATAGTAAAAACCGTATCCCTCATTTGTGATACGGTTTTCCGCTTTATACCTTTATGGTTAGGTTGAACTTCTATTTTCTTAATTATCGCTCTCAGTAAAGGCTTGAAACTACTCAGCATTGAAATGCCGAGATTCCTACGAACGCCAGTGTAATCACTAGTTATTGTACGTAATTAATGCTGTAGAAAAAAAGGAGAAAACAACATGGAATGGGTTTATGAATTATTTCAGCAATATGGCTACTATGTAGTACTTGTTGGAACATTGTTAGAATATATTGCATTTCCGTTTCCGGGGGAGCCGACGTTAGTGTATGCGGGTTATTTGGCACATAAAGGAGATTTAGAATTACCGCTTTTAATTATTTTATCATTTATTGGTACAAGCGCTGGGATGACAATTCAGTACTTTTTAGGCAATAAACTTGGTATGCCTTTTGTACAGAAATATGGAAAATATGTATTTTTAACACAAAGAAAAATTGATTTAACGAGAATGTGGTTTGATAAATATGGATATTTCCTTATCTTTATTGGATTTTTCGTCCCAGGTGTACGTCATTTTACTGGTTACTTTGCAGGGATTATTAATTTACCCCTCAGTCGTTTTGCCATAACGATCTACTCTGGTGCTCTATTCTGGGTATCTTTCTTTTTAATCGGTGGCTATTGGCTAGGAGGAAACTTACATGATATATTTGAAGTGCTTGGACAGCACATTGGGAAAATTATCTTCGGAGCGATAATCATTGTAGCCATTACGTTAGGTATTCATTTTCGAAAAAAATTAAAGAGTGTATTTGTAAAAAGTATTGGCTATTAAAATAAAGTAGTAGATTGAAAAGGTGTTTTCTAATCATGAAAGCACCTTTTTATTATCAAAACCAAACCTCACAAACGGGTCTTTTTTCATTTTGACAAATTACTTACATTATCCTAGAACCGGGAAAAGATATATTTTATATAAAAAATCAATTATGAATATCCATACAAATAATTGAAAGAAAAAGAATTGTATTAAATAATCTAAGTATAATTTGGTATAATTTAGGTAAATTCTGCTACTAGGAGGCTAATAATGAAGGGATTAAAGAAAATATTTCCATTCTTTTTTCAAAACAAAAGGAAAGATACAGATAAAGAAAAAACGAATTATAAAGAGACGGCAACAAAAACACTTAACTATTTTATTGAATTAGAGCATTTCAATTTCATGAATTGCGATAAAGAGTCTATAACTATGCATTCATTTAAAAGTTTTTTTCACAAAGAACCTAATATTCATATACCAGATTTTATCAATCCTAATGGAACTCCACATCAGGATATGCAAATATTCCTTCAAAAAAAGGAAATAGCGCAAAAGGAAAATATCTTGCAGATAATAATGCGTCATTATTTTATTTACCAGTAGCAAAAAATGAAGTATTAAGGTATTTCTCGAATGAATCTAAACAAAAAGCGAGTTTTACTGATTTTCAAAAGGACCCGAATAGTTTTTTGATCCATATTCAACTAAATCAGATGCTTAAGCTAATCCCTGATACCTCGCTCGAATCTAGTGTGGTGGTTAGTCCGATTGTGAAGTACTTTCTACGTACAGGGAAGAGTCTAAAGGAGCTAGAATCAGATTTAATCAATACGATATCATCTGTAATTGAAAGTGATAATTATGGAAAAAAAGACAAAACGCTTGAATTTAGTGGGTTAAAAGAACAAGATTCTTTAGAAAAAGATATCAATTATATACATATCAGATTTAAAAATTGGGAAGAGCTGACACGGAATATTCAAAGTATATTGCAATCATATATTTCAAAGAGACATTTCGATAAAGATGGTGTATTTCGGTTTTGCAGTGAAAAAGAATATGAAAAATATGTCCGTCTAACATATAAAGAACATGTAGGCGTAAACAGTTTTTATATAAATGATTTAGAAAAAGTAAAATATGAAATTAAAGATAGCTCTGTTGGTAAAGCTTTAGAAACCTATTTATCTTTAAGTAACTGGGAAGCATTAAAAAACTCAGGTGAGAGGGTGGATTTATTTAAGAATGAAAGTATAAGTGAAATGAAGAGCATATTACGAAAAATACCAATTACGAGATGGCCCTCGGAATTTCCATTAGGACTTATGCAGCAGGTTGCTTTAAATCTTATTATTGCAGAATCAAAAGAAGATAATGGCTTTATTTTTTCTGTTAATGGGCCACCGGGAACAGGTAAAACGACGTTGTTAAAAGACGTATTTGCGAATATTTTATTTGAAAAAGTAAAGTTTCTAAAAGAGGCCACAGATGTATTCTCAAAAGTGCAATTTGCGGAGGGACAAGAAGATTATTATTATTCCTTTCACCCTAAACTTAAGGAGTATCGTATTTTAGTAACATCTAATAATAATTCTGCAGTTGAAAATATAAGCGTGGATTTACCAAAAGATAAAGATTTACTGAAAAACGGTTATCAATTCTTGGGATTCGACAAAGAGAAAAAATGCTGGGGGAAAATTTCTGCGGCAATGGGAAAAACTGCAAATATAAAGGAATACTTCACTACAATTACAGAGGATTTACAGCGTGTTGGTGATTTAGAGCATGAAAACGTATATTCATTTAAACAATTAGAACAAAATGTGCTGAAAAAGATAGCTACGGTAAAAGAGAATGATGTCTTTCATAATGTTAATGAAAAGAAATGGCAAACATCAGAGGAACAATTTGTGAATATCGACGGTGAAAACAAAAATGAGCGGATGAATTGCGAGCGGAGTAAACTTTTTGCAAAGTTAATGAGTGAATATAATGCTTTTTTAATTGCAAATCAAGGCAGGATTGAAAAGAACTTATCTTTAGCAAAAACCTATTTTTTAGGCGGTAAAGAAAAAGGAAATCTTGATCCTCAAATTAACGAAGCCCAAAGAGACAATTTCATTCAAGCTATGTTTGATACTGTATTTTTACTCACTCCAATTATCTCATCAACATTTGCTTCCATTGCAAGGTTTTTAAAAGATTTAAAGACGGAGGATATAGGTTGGTTGTTTATTGATGAAGCAGGCCAAGCTACTCCCCAATCTGCAATAGGTGCGATTTGGCGCTCTAGGAATGTTGTTGTAGGAGATCCCTTGCAAATTCCTCCTGTTGTTACATTAAGTGATGACCAACTTAAACTAATTGCAAATGACAGTGCTGGAATACATGAGCAATATAATTTCTATTATCGTTTAACTAGAAATGAAGTCAGTGTTCAAGAGTTTGCTGATCTTAATAATAGATATGGAGGCGAGATGATTGACTCGAATCAGAATAAAACATGGTTAGGGTCACCTCTGCGTGTTCATAGAAGATGTGAAAATCCAATGTTTTCAATATGTAATGAAACAACGTATCAAGGTAAAATGTTCTACGGATTAACGGATACTAAAAGTAAAGAAAGTAAGCCTCAATATGTTAGCCAATGGTTAGATATAGGTGGGAAAACATATGGGTCAGGAAATCACTTTATTCCCGAACAAGGTGAAAAAGCAATTGAGATTGCAAAAAAATTCTCGCAAGATAACCCAGATAAATCTTGCTATATTATTTCACCTTTTGTAAGTGTTGTTCAAAAATTAAAGCAACTAAAACAACAAAAACTACCTGGGAAAGAGTATGAAAATATTGAAATTGGGACTGTGCACACTTTTCAAGGGAAAGAGGCACCAATGGTTATTTTTGTATTAGGAGTAGATAATCAAAAACAAGGTCCACTAAAATGGGCTTCTAGTACGCCAAATTTACTCAATGTTGCAGCAAGTAGAGCAAAAGAGGTATTCGTAGTGATTGGGAATGCAGAAAGTTGGGGGAAACAAGAGTATTTTGACATTGCTTATCGATATTTAGCAAAAGAATTAGCTGAAATAAAATGAAATAGACAACCTTATGAATTTTTAGAAATAGGAGCTGTAATGGTAAATTTACAGCTCTTTTTTGTTTTTGATTTAGAGACAGATTTTAAAAAATTAATTACTTATTCAAATATATTTTTCAGAAAGGGGATGAATGATTTGGAGGTGTTGTATTCCGCTGCTTCTCCTAAAACGAAAAGCGAAGATCTACCATTTGATATTTCCTGGCTTACAGATTGGTTCGTATCTTTATTTAAGGGAACCGGGGATTATATTTTTGTTTTACTCTCTATCGTTATATTAATTTCGCTTTTAGTTTTTGGGGCTTCCTTATGGTTTAAGCACATTAAATGGAAGAAAAGATCTATCTATTTTGGTGTAGGTTCCATACTATTGATTTGGATTATACCAGTATTGGTATTAACGACACACTCTTTTAATTTTCAAAGCTTTATGTCTAATATGGTTGGATTGAAATTTTTTCGTACTACCAAGGCTATTCTTTCTGGAATAGAAGCGATGCATATGATAAAAAAGAGAAAATTATTTTACAGGACAAGTCTGTTCAAAATCAGAAAGAGTTTATTCCTCAAGTGTTTGGACTTATAGCATAAAATACGAGAACCTACTACCATCCATGTTCTTCTTCATATATCTGCACCAGAACCCGAAAAAGTGCATAAAGAAAAAAGAGAGTAAAACGTAATTTCCCTTAACAAAGTAATGTGCTGAATTCATTTTCTCAACACACAATATAGATAGATATGGTAAAATGGTAATTGGATGGGAGTCCAGCACTTATATTATTAAAATTAAAGTGGTTATCAAGTCAGAAAAAGGCACATTATAGGTGTCTTTTTTATTTTTTCAGATTTCTTCATTAGCAAAATAGTAAAACCTCATTCTCCCATCAAAAAATACAATTATCATATATAATTTCACGTACTATATTGAATTAATAAAATAAATTTCAGAAATAGGAGAAATCTAACAGTCCTTAACAAATTTTGAAGTAGGTACGGTGGTGTTACGTTCTGATGTGAAGAGGTTAGATATAGGAGAGAAGGAAACTTAGAAATGATTGATTTATTAGATTTTATTTTGTTTTCTCACGATGAAGCATTTCAAACTATCGGACAATTATGGAATACAAAAACGCAACAAATCTTAAGTGATGACATTGAAATACATTTTTCAGAAATACCAAAACTTGTAAAATAATGACGTGAAGAAAAAGTGAATCCGTGGGAAAATGCGTTTGCTCGTTGGATGTTATTACTGCCAGCACATGAAGACGAACATTTAACTCAAACATTGGAGGAGATTACGATGAATCAAGATCCAATTTTAAAGAAGGCAATGAATAAAT
The DNA here is from genome assembly GCF_026241455.1 of Bacillus sp. DHT2. NCBI lineage: Bacteria > Bacillati > Bacillota > Bacilli > Caryophanales > Bacillaceae > Bacillus > Bacillus sp. DHT2. Next base: position 902,738 of record NZ_JAPHWH010000001.1, on the reverse strand, counting down.
GGGAGAATATAAGCCATGACTCTACATTCCGAACAGCGTATGAAGTTTGTGAGAAAGTACTTCTAGATGAACAAGCTAAAATAGCGCATTCTTGTGAAGAAGGTTTAGAGGAGGGGCTAGAAAAGGGCTTAGAAAAAGGGAGTGAACAAGGAAAAATACAATTAATTCGTGGTATGCATAAGAATGATATGCCGTTAGAAGACATTGCAAAATTCACTGGTCTAAGTATTGAAGAAATTCACAAATTGTTATTATAATACATGGAATTATAAAAGTCTTTTATCCTTAAAGGTGAAAGTAAAAATTAGAAGGGGATATGCAACAGTTACACATATGAAAAAAATAATGAGGCAAGTAAACGTACTGAGCTAACGGGTGTGATTAAATTATAAGGTCAACCGGATTTTCTGGTTGACCTTATTTATTTTGCTGGGCGAATAATAGCAGTAGCCTAGGGTATCCAAACTTCAATTTTATGCTGGATTAGTTATTCAGTTATATATGGTTTAGTTGCCAAAGTTTTTGTGAAAAGCTCTGGTAATCATAGCCGCTGCTTCCTGGTGGGTCATATTTCTTTTCGCATAATATCTTACCGCGCCATCTCGATATTTCGTCACTTCGGGACCATATAACTCTAAAGCAACTACCGTTTTGACCGCTTGTTCAGCCCATGGAGCTACTTTATCTTTTAGTTTAGCATTTCCATCTTTTAAGCCAGGACTGAGTATCTTCATCATCCTGGAAACATAGGATCTTTAATCGCATACTCTTTTGGTGGTTCTACGCCCATTAAATTTCGTATAAAATAGTCCCATCGTCGACGTATAAAGTAAACATCTACAGAAATCCCATGCTGCCGATTAGGGAGAATCAGTAGGTCAAAGTCTTTGTTTTCTTTAATCAAAGCATTTACCATTCGCATGGTTAAAGCAGGATGGACATTATCATCCAGGTCTCCTGTTACCAAAAGTAACTTTCCATTTAGGTTCTTAACCAATCTAGTATTATCTTGTTCACGGTATAGTTCTGAATTGAAAAGTCCTTGAAATCGTTCTCCCCAAGCCGCTAAGTATAAGCGTTGATCATGGTTCCCGCACCCAGATACTGCTACCTTATACACATCCGGATAAGTCAGTATAGCTCGAGCGGCTGCATATCCACCTCCAGATTCGCCGTAAATACCTACTTTTTCTGAATCTAAAAAAGGATACTGTTCCGCAAGTTGCTTAATAGCTACTACATGATCTTCAATTCCTGCAGACCATTCCAGCTTCCCATCAGAAAAATCATGAAAGCCCTTTGACCTGTAAGGTGTGCCTCTTCCATCCATTAGAATAACGGCGAAGCCAAGCTGTGCAAAAGATTGGGCACCGCCGACTAGATCAATCGGTTGTTCTACTGAATACTCCCCTCCCCAAATGAATTCTTTTGGCGTGTGGAGTAGTTGAGGACCACCGTAGATATAATCCAAGATGGGATACTTACACTTTGTGTTTGTGCTTGCAGGAGGAATCAGTACTCCGTACAAATCAGTCATCCCATCGGCAGCCTTGACAGTAAAACGTTCTGGTATTTGATATCCATTTGATAAGAGAAGTTCAATATCAGCTTGTTCCAGTTCACAAACTAATTTTCCATCGGTTGAACGCAATACAGATTTAGGTGGTATATCTACACGTGAAAAAGTATCTACAAAAAAACAATAATCAGGAGAAATAAACACGTCATGCTCAGCATCCTCAGGTGTAAGGAGCACTAAGTCTGATCCATCTAGCCGAACTCGATAAAGATGCTGAAAATAAGGATCCCGTCCCGGCTCTCGGCCGCTAGCAGTAAAATACACCCAACTTTTTTGTTCATCAACACCAATTAATCGACGGACTGTCCAGGATCCAGAGGTAATTCTGTTTTTAAGTCTTCCTGTACGACTATCATAAAGATAAAGGTGTGACCATCCGTCACGCTCGGAATGCCAAATAAAAGTGTTATCATGGCATAACCATTGGACATTTATACCTTTTCCACTTTTGATGTTGTAGAGATCTGTAAATAGGAAAGTCTCACTTTTCTCCTCTAACAAAGTTTGAATTTCACCAGTTTTTGCATTAGCGACAACAAATTGCATAGATCGATAGTCACGAGACATTTTTGTGAAATAAACAAAGTCGCTGTTGTTTGTCCAAAAAGCTGTTTGACAACTAGGACTGAGCGGTGATACTAATCCCGTAATCATAGGTTCTGTATCCAATTGAATCATCAATTGCTGTTCAATATCGTAAATTACAAATTGGGCTAATGGAAGGTGTTTATCTCCGACTAGTGGATAACGATACGAATGGATGACAGGCGGCTTTGCTTCTTCAGGAGGAACTGACTGTAGAAGAGACATTTTTCGTACCTTGCGTTGATCAAGCCGGTGCGTCAAGATTTGTTTGGAATCCGGTGACCAGAGTGCTGCTGGTGGAATTTTAGGATTATATAATCGTTTAACGACAGCGGAAATTTCTGATTCCGGTTGAATACCATAATCATAGTATCGCGTACCATCATGAGTTAGTTGGATGATTTTCCCTGTTTCTAAAGAACGTACAAATAAATTATATCCTTTGATAAACGCAGACCAGCGCCCGTCAGGGGATCGAAGTTCATGCGCAGGTACTTTTTTAGTCCTGATTTGTTTGCACTGGTATTTAGCTAAATCGTAAATCCACGTGGATTCATCTACTTCAAATTGAATTGCTTTCTCTTCATTGATATAAGTAAAGGAATTGAAGGGAAGGTTATCTGGGTCGACCTGACGGTTAATTACATTTGAGAGGGACTCTGCAAGCCTAGCATGATCAAAAGCGGATTCTTTAGTGTTTAATCGTGGATTAACTAATACAAATTGTTTGCCGCATTCACTTTCTTTTTGTATATCTCTTTGATACCAAAAACGGCTTCCTTTATCTAACCAATTAGGAAAAACCTTACCGTTACATACATCTTTTACAGTGTTCCAAGAAAGCAGACGCTCTGCTTTCTCATACTGTTCATAGGTTACTGATAATGACATATCTATCACTCCTTTAACTATTTAAAACATCCACTCTAGTACACTAGAAACATAGAAACATTCATTTTTCACATTCGAGGATTTGATTATGATACGAATCTAAACATCTTAGGGGTAAATTCTTTTTGTACTGAGCAGATTTTACATGTGCTGGTTCACCTACTTTTTTAATCAAATGCATAACTGGAAGCCACTTAACATACAAGTATCATGATGTTCAAGTTTTCTAGATTTATTCGGTAGTTAGCTTTTTTAGTTTGCATTTCTTTATAAGTTTTTCCAGTTGCCTTTCGTTTAAGATAACTCCACCTTACAATGTTAATCTTTCCCTTAACTGTCATTTATCTTACAATAATCTTACAAAAGGGAAATGTTAGTTTTAAGCAAGATTTTAACTAGTAGAAACGGGGGAGAAGATGGTGAGAACTATTTTAATCGTTGATGATGAGCCTGAAATCATAGAGATACTAAGACTTTTTTTGGAAATGGAAGGCTTTTCGATACTGGAAGCGCGTGATGGTAAATCAGCTTTAAATTTTATACAGAAATTTAAAATTGATCTAGCTATTATTGACATTATGATGCCGAATATTAATGGGTACGAATTGATTAAAATAGTTCGGAAAGAATATAAAATGCCTATTATTATTCTTTCTGCCAAAAATCAAGAAATGGATAAAATTATGGGACTAGGGCTAGGAGCAGATGATTTTATATCGAAACCATTCAGCTTGTTGGAGGTATTAGCGCGAATCCAAGCTCAACTTCGAAGAACATATGATTTTAATACTGACTCACTTAATCAAGAGGGTTCTCAAACATGTATTGATGACCTAGTGTTGGATCACCACTCTTGTATTCTTGACAAGCGGGGACACGAAATTAAACTTAGCGCCCTTGAGTATAAATTATTGAAGCTATTTATGGGGGAGCCAGGTCGTATTTTTACGAAAAAACAAATCTTTGAGAACGTGTGGTCCGATCATTATTATTCGGATGACAATACTATTATGGTTCAAATCAGTAGATTGAGAGAAAAAATTGAAGATCATCCGAGAAATCCAGTTTATTTAAAAACTATACGAGGCTTAGGTTATCGATTTGCTAAAAAGGAAGAATTGAATGAGCGATAAAAATAAGATATTTAACACCTTAATTAAAACTTATGTTTTCTTCTCGTTGACCGTTGGAATTACTGTCGTTATCTTGCTGGTCATTTTAAATTTTCAAATGATACAGAAATTCGATAATACTATGTTGTCTAATTTAAAAGCGACTGAAATCGTACGACAGAACTATGCAGACATCCCCTCTGAGGCAATTGAGTCATTTGATGGTTGGGTAGAAATTCTCGATGAAAATCTGCAAGTTATTTATGTTAAAGGAAAAAAACAAGATAAATCCTCCGCCTATACGGAAAAAGAATTAAACACCCTTTTTTACGACCAAGAGGAGAATCCGTACTACTCTTCTCTAGCACCATTTAAAACGAAAGACGGGAAAACAGCTTATTGTCTCGTTAAGATTCCAAAAACATATGTAAAGAAAGAGTTCTCGATAACAAGTGCAGCGAAAGACCATATTACAGCTTTTACAAAATTGCTACTTCAAACCTTTGTCCTTTTTCTCCTTTTATTCGGGCTTAATGTATATATATATAGTCGCTGGATGGCTATGAAAATAACAAATCCTTTACGTTCAATTGCTGATGGAATTAGAAACATCACAAATGGCTATTACTACAAAAGGCTTCGTTTTAAATCCAACTATGAATTAATGCAAATACAGAATGACTTTAACCTAATGGCTGAAAAACTAGAAAAAACAGAAATTGAGAAAAAACAATTAGAAAAAAGCAAGCAGCGCATGCTTGTCCATATCTCTCACGATTTAAAAACTCCTATTACAACTATTCAGAGCTATGTTGAAGCACTACAATTGGGTCTTATTAAGGAGGAAGCGAGGAAACAGCAAGCTTTACATACCATACATACAAAAGCACGACTCGTTACAGAATTAATTGAGGATGTCTTTGAGTTGTCTAAACTTGAAAGCCCTGACTATCCATTTCCAACTGACACATTGGATATTTGTGAATTTATTCGTGAAATAGCTGCCGAATATTATAGCCTGTTTGAAGAAAAACAATTTAATTTTCAATTTGAAATCCCTTTTCAGAAAATATACGTTTTGTTTAACTATACATTGTTATATCGTGCCGTTTCTAACGTACTGTCCAATGCCCTAAAATACAACCCAGAAGGAACAAACATTCTTATTTCACTAATTGAAGATACTCAAAAGATACATATCAATATCATCGATGATGGCATCGGCATTCCTTATGCGGTAAAAGAAAAAGTATTTGAAGCATTTTTTAGGGGAGATCAATCAAGAAAAAGCGACGGGGGAACAGGTCTTGGTTTAACCATTTCAAAACATATCGTGGAGAAACACGGAGGCCAAATTTATTTACATACAGACGAAGGGAAAACGAGATTTCAAATCACCCTTCCTAAGACTGGTTACAATAAGACTCTATTGCAAAAATAATGAAGTTCTTTTTAACTAAAATCTGAAAGCTTATCACCCAACTAATAATTTCACGATTAAAAGGCATCCATGATGGTGGAAAGATACAAGATGCGTTCTCCAAATGTCAAGTATGTCACATCAGTAAACCATTTTCATTGGGAGCTGATACTTTAAATTGTCGTTCTAAGAGATGTGGTACTACCACAACTTCAGCACCATTGCTATACTTCTTTTTCTCTCGACGTACCCGTGATAGTAAATTGTAATGTTTCATAATACATAATAGGGATCACTATACATACCCATCAAGCTAATATTTTGAAGTGTCCCCAAAACGAAAATTTTATTATTTTACAGTTATTTATGAGAATTCAACTCATTTTCTTCGTTTTGGGGTATTTGCTTTTCTTAACTTGATGGCGATGGTCCAATAGGATGCTTTTTATCATTTGATTATTAGCCCGCATCAATGGGGCTTTACGGATAGTTCATACATAACCTCTTTGCTTTAGCTGAATTTTGAAGTGGGAGTGTTACTGTCCGTCGATGCGGGATAAATTAACAAGTAAATGATAAGGAGAGCTGATAAGAATGATGTATTTATTAGCAATTCTTTTTCCACCACTTGCGGTTCTACTTTGCGAAAAACCGTTTCAAGCAATTATAAACTTCTTTTTGACATTGATTGTTTGGGTACCAGGAGTTATCCATGCGATTCTTGTGGTGAATGATAAAAAAGCAGATAGGCGTCTTGAAAAACAAATTAGAGCATATGACAAAATCAATAATAGAAATAAAGATTAAGTGGTATGTCTAAAAGCTCATATTACAAAGTCTTATTTTTTGAAGGAAGCCGACTTTTATTTAAAAAAGTCGGCTTTTGTGTTACATATCAAATTCAATTGTTTTTTCTTCACCAATTGTACAGAGTCTTTATTTTGTGGTGCTTTAAATACTAATTTTAAATGATTAATTTTTTCGGGATCACCATCGAGAAGGAAGACTACACTGCCTTCTTATTTTTCTTTGCCAGTAAATTCACCACCAATTTGCTGACTTAATAACGGATGAGCTTCTTTTTGTTCACCATCATTTGTTATAATTGTAGCTTTGTTTGGAAAAAAGGAATTTGTATCATCTGCTTTGTTTTCTGCTAGCATATAAATTGTAACAATCGTTCCTCATATTAAGTATAACAAATGAGAATAGGTTATTTGCAGAATTTTATATTTAAAGGTCTTTTTGCTGGGGAGTCATGCTTTATATGTTCTTGTTAAACTCTTTTAAGTTGTAGCATGAGAAAAAAGAATCTGTTACAGATTCTTTTTTCTTTTATACATATTGGATTAGGAGAGTATGTTAAATCCTTGAAGGGAGCAAGGATTTAACGGTAATAGTAACCGTGGTATTAATGTAACATAGTTGACTCATATAGTTAATTGATAATGTTTGTATTGAATATTACCAATGTTTAGTATAGATACTTACTACTATAGGCATAGTGGTAAGTAATTTTTAGGATTGTTTCTTAAAAAGTGTACGATGAAAATTGTTTTTATAGAAGGTATATAACTGAGTCATGATAGGGCGATAACATTTTATATCCTGATTGAATATTTAATTTATCCCTCTATTCGCGGGTAGTAAGCTCCCCACTGATTAAAGTTTCACTTTAGCGTTCGATAAAGTATTAAATCGAACTGGCAAAACACACACCTATTTTAATCGATTCCTACTATATTCATATTGTCGGAATCGATCAAGTATATGGACAAGTTGGAGGGGAGATTGAAGTATTTCTCTAAGTATTTAAATGTGATATTACAAAAGGAGGAGATGAATAATGGGCAAACATATTATTGATATTTCTAAGTGGAATGGTAATATCGATTGGGATGTGGTAGCACCTCAGATTGATCTTGCAATATGCCGTGTGCAGTATGGTTCGAGAACAGTTGATGAGCGGTATACAAGCTATGTAACGAATCTGGAACAACGTGGTATTTCACATGCAGCATATGCTTATGGTTGTTATGTTTCTGTTAAAGATGCAATTGTAGAAGCAAAAGATTTTATGGCAAGAGTAAGTGCTAACGCTAAATTTCTTGTTCTTGATGTTGAAGATGATACGTTAAAAAGTTGTGGTCCTGATCAGTTAGCTGAAGCATCCCAAGCGTTTATTGATACTTGTAAAGCTGCGGGTTGGAAAGTTGGATTGTACGTAGGTCATCACATGTATAATAAGTATGGTTTAAGTGGGGTGAGAGCGGATTTCCTTTGGATTCCGCGATATGGTGGTAATAAACCAGCATATCCATGTGATATATGGCAATATACTGAAACAGGAAATATTGACGGGATAGGAAAAGTTGATTTGAATTATTTAGTTAGCGATAAGTCACTTTCATGGTTTATAGATGGTACAAGTCAGGTGCAGGACAATTTAGGACAACCAGTAGGTATTGGAATTGCTATTTCGAAATACCCTGAAGGTTACGGAATTAATCTATATAAGAATCCTGAAGAGCCTATATTTACTGGACATATCACAAATAAAATTCCGTATCTAATTTTTGAAGGATATTGGGGTGGTGGAGATAAGGATATGATTAAATTAGGAAACGAGAAACAGTGGGTGAAATTAGAGCACTTTGATGTAGAGTGGTTCCATGCATATTCAAACTACCCTGTTGGATATGGAATTAATTATTATGCAGAATCTGAATGTATAAATTTTAAAGGTTTGATTGATGGTTCAAGTTCTTATCGTGTTTGGGCAAGAAAAGAGGGTGCTATTGATATTGGACAAAGCAGCTGGATTAAAGAGGAGCAAGTAGTGATCAAGTAGTATTGGAAGCTATATTTAAATTTTAAAAATGGTATTACATTCGATAAACAATGTAATACCATTTTTGTTTTACATAAGATAATCATTTATACAATGATATAAATTGCTTCCTATTTATCATGCTCTTTGCAGACAGTAATATCACTACTTCGAAAGTCAGTGCAAGAAAAGAAGTTAGGAGAATGAGGAACCTTACTGATTAAATTTTAGTGTGACGATAGGAATTTCTAATATAGGTGTCATAATAATAGCTTTTGGATTGCGCGTTTCGTAATCCTGTGTATATACTTTCTGGTACATCGTAAAAATCATATGTGCCATTTCTGAATTCAATTCGTAAAATCATAGAGGATGGATTATAACCTACAGCGACTAAATTTTTAGAAATTACTGGATATAAAGTCATGTTAGTTCATCTCCCTTCTTCAATATGTTTAGCTGTTAAGAAAGGAAAATCCTGCTAATTTATAGAATTATAATACTTAGATGCTATACATTGCATATTATATATCCATTTTGATTTTCCGACATATAAGTCGCTGCTATGAAGAACAAAGGGTGGCCTGCACTCATTTTCTATGAGGTAGGAAGAGGATCTGATCGCTTCTATGCATGGCCGGATGCTCTCTTTTACCTAAAAAAGAAAGGTTTTATGTCGGTTTTTCAATTTGTATTTATATAGTACTGTTTTTTGTGATCACTTAGTTTATTGTGAGTTCACACGAAATTCATATTGGTGTGATATTTTTATTTCACTATTGATTTACTAGTAATAGTTTTTCAAATAAAAAAGTTTGACCAAATGAAAAAAAAGTATATTATTTATACGAGGTTATATGTTTTTTTATACTTTGCTGTTTAAAATTTTCGAATTAACTTATGCCAAAAGCAAAATGAAAGCCAACCTCTTATATTATATGTGTTACATGTAAGTATTATTAGAAAGATAGAGGGGAAAAAGTTGTCCAAAGTATATAGGCTTATTTGTTGAGGTGAAATCAAGATGTTGGTTTCATTTTCGTGTAAATCAACGGGAGAATTGAAAGGCAGGAGAAAGCAAGATGTCAGAAAATTATCGCTCTCGAGAAGAGCGAAGACAAGTACAAAAGAAAAAGCAACCAAGTGCTAATGTAGAAAAAACGAAAGGTAAAACATCGTTTTTTCGTAAATTTTTAATTGGATGTTTAATACTTGGAATCGTGGCGCTCGTAGGAGGAGTAACTACTTTTTTCATTATGATAAAAGATGCTCCGAAACTTGAAAAGGAAAAGCTTGTCAATCCATTATCAGCAAAAATTTATGATAAAGATAAAAAGCTGATATATGAATATGGGAAAGAGAAACGAACAAATATTACGTATGATCAAGTACCTAAATTAATAGAAAATGCATTTTTAGCTACAGAGGATGCACGTTTTTATGATCATAGTGGTGTTGACTTCAAAGGGACTGCACGTGCTGTTTTAGTCAGCCTTACTGGGAATTATGGCTCACAAGGCGGAAGTACAATTACCCAACAGGTTATTAAAAACTATTTCTTGTCTATGGATAAAACCCCTAAGCGTAAGGCACAAGAAATATTTTTAGCTTATAAGTTAGAACAGCAATATTCAAAACATGAAATATTAGAAATGTATTTAAATAAGATTAATTTAGGGAACCGCTCATATGGTATTGCAACAGCAGCTGAAAACTATTATGGAAAAGAATTAAAGGACTTAACTTTACCACAGGCTGCGATGCTTGCAGGACTACCAAAAGGCCCTAGTATTTATGATCCAACAAAACCACAAAATGTAGAGCGGGCAACAGAGCGTAGAAATGTTGTCTTACATTTAATGAATCGACATGGATATATTTCGAAAAAACAAATGGAAGAAGCATCGAAGGTCCCTGTAACCGACGGACTACTTCCTCCTAAAGAAGTTACAGAAATGCCATATCCAGCATTTATAGACGCTGTTGTGAAGGAAGTAGAGAAAGAGTTACCAGATGCAAACGTTGGATCTGATGGGTTATCTATTTACACAACTTTAGACCAAGAAGCGCAGAAATATGCTGATGATCTTTTAAACAAAAATATTATTAGTTATCCAAATGATAAATTCCAAGGTGCTTTTACATTTATGGATACAAAAACTGGAGAAATTCGCGCTATAGGTAGTGGACGTGGTGAAAATAAAGCGACATTCAAAGGGCATAATATGGCAATTGAACTAGATCGTTCAGCAGGTTCAACAATGAAGCCAATTTTTGACTATGGTCCAGCAATTGAATATTTAAAATGGCCAACTTATCATCAACTCGATGATTCAGCATATAAATATTCGACAGGACAACAGGTTCAAAATGCTGATAAAACGTATAAAGGTATGATAACAATGCGTGAGTCTCTTAAATGGTCTCGTAACATACCAGCAATTAAAACAGCAAAAGAGGTAGGATTAAGTAAAGCACAAAGCTTTGCAGAAAGCTTAGGTATTCCATTTAAAAAAGATGCAGTTGAGTCAACAGCAATTGGTACAAATGAAGTATCGCCAACTGAAATTGCAGGAGCATATGCTACATTTGGTAATGATGGTAAATATACAAAACCACACTTTGTTAAAAAAGTGGTTTATCCTGATGGGAAATCACAAAGTTTTGAACCAAAATCGAAACGTGTTATGGAAGATTATACAGCATATATGATCACAGATATGCTACGTTCTGTTGTGAGTTCTGGTACTGGTACAGCAGCTAATGTAAGTTCTTTAGATGTGGCAGGTAAAACAGGAACAACAAACTATTCATCTGAACAAATATCGAAATATGGTATACCATCTAGTGCATCGCGTGATAGTTGGTTTGCGGGTTACACACCGCAGTATACAATGGCAGTTTGGACTGGATATATGAAAGATAGTCCTGAAGATTATATAAGCAGCAAAAATACGAAAATTGCACAACAGATTTTTAAAGAAATGATGAGTAAATTTGGAACAAATACGTCACGCTTTAAGGCGCCAAGTAGTGTTGTTCAAGAGGGTGATGAATTACGTGTGAAAGGTGCAAAACGAGATTCTTCTCCAAATCCGAGCACGTCAAATTCAAACTCAAGTGAACAGCAGAAAAATGATGGTCAAAATAAACAGCAAGAACAGCAGCAACAAACAGATGGAGATAAAAAACAACAAGAGCAAAAACAAAATGAAGAAAATAAGCAAAATAATGATCAAAATAAACAAAATGAAGACAATGCAACAAATAATCAAGGTGGAAATGATCAAGGGAATACAACCCCGCCGAGCAATGGAAATGGTCAAGGGAATACAACTCCGCCGAGCAATGGAAACGGCCAAGGAAATACAACTCCACCAGGCAGTGGAAACGGCCAAGGAAATACAACTCCACCAGGCAGTGGAAATGGCCAAGGGAATACAACCCCGCCAGGCAGCGGAAATGGCCAGGGGAATACAACCCCGCCAGGCAGCGGAAATGGCCAGGGGAATACAACTCCACCAAGCGGTGGAAACGGCCATGAAAATGCAACACAATCGAGCAATGGAAATGGTCAAGGAGAGGCAACTCCAAATGGTGGTCAATAAATATAATGTTTTTTAAAGTTTCAATCATATAAAAGTGTATGGAAAACACCTAGGATACCGGAGATCGATCGGTAACTTAGGTGTTTTTTTGTATGCTATCATGTATAAAAATACTGTATATGAAATGGAAGAATATATATATGTTCAAATGTTGAAGGTCCCATAAAAATTTTGAAAATAAATTGATGGGAAATGATAGAAAATCTGGAGAGGTGGATACGGAGAATGGGGAGGATGACCATAATAGGTAGTGCCACTAGGAGGTGTGCCGTGATGCCAAAATGAAGGTGTTACTCCACCTGATAATTGATATTGCTGCCAAGTTGCTGGGAGTTCAATGCCAACATCAGAAGTTGCTGTATGAACGGGAACAGAATGGACAGAAGGAGAGGCAACTGGGGCTACAACGGCAATTCTTGTTGGAAATAAATACATAAAAGAATCACCCCTAAATCGTATTGTATAGCAGTATATTCTTGCACGAGCTGCAAATGTGCACGCGAATTTTTACAGAGTATAGAATGTATATAAAAAAGAACAAGAAAGAACAGAAATGAGTTCTTTCTTGTTGGAAAGACATTTAGATATTGTAGTAGTTTCATTAACAGCAATCGTGGTCGTTGCCAATAGCTAACGCGCTAAAAGAAACCGGACCTACTATTGCAGCTTCGGCACCAGCAGTCATATTTTCAACAGTAAGCGTGTAAATATGAGTTCCGGATCTTAGATCTTTGTCAATTGCTTGGAAGGTTACAGCATAAAATTGTTCTGAATCAGTGGATTCGATCCCAACTTGAGTGTTGAAAATCTCAGTATTATCGCGGAAAATACGAAATACGATTTGAGCGATGTTTGTAACTCCTTCAACTCCAACTGTTGCGATTAATTCTACTGTGTTGTCACGGGAGTCTCTACGTGGAATATTTACTCGTAACTGAGCAACTGAATTTCTTTTTGGAGAATGGTCAATTGGAATTGGTTGTCTTGCATTTGTTTTACTACGTGGCTGAATAGCTTGAAAATCAATAATATGCGTTATAATTCTCACCACCTATTGTTTGATACCTTATAATATGAAGACTCTAGAGAATAGCTTGGACATTCTTACTAAAAAGGTATATAAGCTCTACAGAAAACTTTATTAAAAAATCGTATTGGGGGCATGAAGTTAAAATGAAGAGCCGCTTTCAATAATTATATTCAAAAAAAATATAAACTTATTTAATAGTTCAATAGTCGAAAGACTAACTCCAACTATAGATGGTGGACTTTTTTTATAAAAACACATCTATTTACGGAAGGAAGTTCCTGTATAAAAAGATACAATATGATTGTAATAAATAATACCTTTTATGAGTTTTTATATGGAGATAATAGCACCATTCAGCCTAGTTATTCTTTAGGAGTGGCTTTTGAGGTGTCAGAAGATATAGCCGCATCTGTTGAACAGGATGGCATTCAATTTTTTTTGTCGATTCCGACGATATTTGGTATTTTCGGGACTGTGATTTAGTAGTAAGTTATCATAAGAAAATGGACGAAATTGAATTTAACTATGTAAAATAATAATTTTATTAAAAATGAAAATATTTTATATAAAAATTGTATTTAATTAATATCGATATATAAAATAAGTGTGAGCGAGTTGTGTATATGTACAACTCGCTTTTTTGTGTGCTGAAAAAAGATAATAAAATATACGGAGTAAATTGTTTGTTGTATAAGCTTTATATGGAATTTTATTGAAAATCAATATATTTCGGTTTGAAAGAAAAAGAAGGGACAACGGGCTTTTTGATAAAAAATTTAGACGTTATTCTTAAAAAACAATTTTATTACAGCAGGAAAAGTATAGGAAACTTATCATTATAAAATAAATTGAAATCTTCTAAAAACTCTGATACATTGAAATAGAAATGTAGTTCACAATGTTGTAAAGGCTTACAGTTATGTGCACGAAGATCTATTAGGATTGGAGGAAATGATAATGAAAGCTGAAGAAAAATTTTCCCCGGGATTAGATGGTGTAGTCGCAGCGGAGACGAAAATTTCGTTTCTCGATACGGTAAAAGGTGAAATTGTTATTCAAGGATATGACTTAATTGAACTATCAAAGACAAAAGGTTATTTAGACATTGTGCACCTTTTATTAGAAGAACATCTACCAAATGAGGATGAAAAGGAAAAACTTGAAAAGAAATTGAAGGAAGAATATGAAGTACCAGAAGGTGTATTCAATGTTTTAAAAGCATTGCCAAAAGAAACACACCCGATGGATGGGTTACGTACAGGTGTATCAGCATTAGCTGGTTATGATAACGATATTGAAAACCGTTCGCTAGAAGTGAACAAAAGTCGTGGTTATAAATTGTTAAGCAAAGTGCCAAATATTGTTGCGAACAGTTATCATATTTTAAACAATGAAGAGCCAATTGGGCCGCTTCAGGAGTTATCGTATAGTGCGAATTTCTTCTATATGTTAACTGGTAAAAAACCGACTGAGCTTGAAGAGAAAATCTTCGACCGCTCTTTAGTTTTATATAGTGAACATGAAATGCCAAACTCTACATTCACAGCTCGCGTTATCGCATCTACGCAATCAGACTTATATGGTGCTTTAACAGGAGCAGTCGCATCCTTAAAAGGAAGCCTACATGGCGGTGCAAATGAAGCAGTTATGTATATGCTGTTAGAAGCTGGAAATGTTGAGAAATTTGAAGAGTTACTGCAAAAAAAATTATATAACAAAGAAAAAATCATGGGATTTGGACATCGCGTCTACATGAAGAAGATAGATCCAAGAGCACTCATGATGAAAGAAGCTTTAAAACAGTTATGTGATGTAAAAGGTGATTATACATTATATGAAATGTGTGAAGCTGGAGAGAAAATTATGGAGAAGGAAAAAGGAATCTATCCGAATCTAGATTATTATGCAGCTCCAGTATATTGGATGTTAGGTATTCCAATTCAACTGTACACGCCAATCTTTTTCAGTTCTAGAACAGTAGGCTTATGTGCGCATGTTATTGAACAGCATACAAACAATCGCTTGTTCCGCCCACGTGTAAATTATATCGGCGAGCGACATGTGCTTAGCAAATAAAAACAACTGGGGAGTTGTTAAGGCCGCCCGCCAGGTGGGTGTTTGACCGACACCCATCCTCAATAATAACGAATTTTCGACAGAAAGGGAAGGATAGCATGATTAAAACAAATGAAATTAAACAAAAAGATGCAATTTTAGAAGAGATTACGGATTATGTATTAAATAAAGAGGTGACGAGCTCAGAAGCATTTAGCACAGCACGCTATGTGTTACTTGATACGCTTGGATGCGGAATTTTAGCGCTGCAATATCCTGAATGTACGAAACTCCTTGGACCAGTTGTACCAGGAACAGTTGTGCCAAATGGTACACGTGTACCAGGAACATCATTTGTACTTGATCCAGTACGCGGTGCTTTTAATATTGGATGTATGATTCGTTGGCTGGATTATAACGATACATGGCTTGCTGCAGAATGGGGACACCCGTCTGATAATTTAGGTGGAATTTTAGCTGTTGCAGATTATGTGAGCCGCGTTCGTATTTCAGAAGGAAAAGAACCATTAAAAGTACGCGATGTACTTGAAATGATGATTAAAGCTCATGAAATCCAAGGTGTACTTGCATTAGAAAATAGTTTAAACCGCGTTGGTCTTGACCATGTATTATATGTAAAAGTAGCGACAACAGCAGTTGTTACAAAAATGCTTGGTGGCACGCGTGAAGAAATCTTTAACGCATTGTCTCATGCATGGATTGATAACTCTAGTCTTCGTACATATCGTCATGCCCCAAATACAGGTTCACGTAAATCATGGGCAGCTGGGGATGCAACAAGCCGTGGTGTTTACCTTGCACTTACTGCATTAAAAGGTGAAATGGGTTATCCAACAGCATTATCTGCACCAGGATGGGGATTCCAAGATGTATTATTTAATAAGCAGGAACTAAAATTAGCAAGACCTTTAGATTCTTATGTAATGGAAAATGTATTGTTTAAAGTATCATATCCAGCAGAATTCCATGCTCAAACAGCTGCAGAATGCGCAGTGAAATTACATCCAGAAGTGAAAGAGCGATTAGAGGAAATTGACCGTATTACAATTACAACACATGAATCGGCGGTTCGTATTATTGATAAAGAAGGTCCATTAAATAACCCAGCTGACCGCGATCATTGCTTACAATACATTACTGCAATTGGTCTATTAAAAGGCGATATCGTTGCAGATGACTATGAGGATGAAGTTGCATTTGACCCTCGTGTAGATGAATTACGAAATAAGATGGTTGTTGTAGAAAATAAACAGTATAGTTTGGATTACCTTGATCCGAACAAGCGCTCAATCGCCAACGCTGTTCAAGTTCATTTTAAAGATGGCACAGTAACAGAAAACGTAGAGTGTGAATACCCATTAGGTCACCGTTTCCGTAGAGACGAAGCGATTCCAAAGGTTGTTCAAAAGTTTTCTGCAAATATGGCTGTTCATTATTCTAATAAACAGCAAGAAAAAATTCATGAAGCTTGTTTGAATGAAGAAAAGTTAGAAAATATGAATGTAAATGAATTTGTAGATCTTTTCTTAATTTAAGTATAGGGGGAATAAGAATGGCTTGGGTTGTGAATAAACCGTCAACACAAGAAGAGCTTGCTAATCGATTCCGAGCTTTAGTAGAGGCACCTGAAATTTTACAAATCCCTGGTGCTCATGATGCAATGGCTGCTCTTGTTGCAAAAAACACTGGGTTTTCAGCTCTTTATTTATCGGGAGCTGCTTATACAGCAAGTAAGGGTTTGCCAGATTTAGGTATTGTAACGTCTACTGAAGTAGCTGACAGAGCAAGAGATCTTGTTAGAGCAACGGACTTACCTCTTCTTGTCGATATTGATACAGGATTTGGTGGAGTGTTAAATGTAGCAAGAACGGCTGTAGAGATGGTGGAAGCAAATGTAGCCGCTGTCCAAATTGAAGATCAACAATTACCGAAAAAATGTGGACACTTAAATGGAAAAAAACTTGTTTCCACTGAGGAATTAGTACAGAAGATTAAAGCGATTAAAGAAGTAGCACCAACACTTGTTGTTGTAGCACGTACAGATGCTCGCGGTGTAGAAGGATTAGATGCAGCAATTGAAAGAGCGATTGCTTATGTAAAAGCAGGTGCAGATGCTGTTTTCCCGGAAGCACTTCAATCCGAAGAAGAATTCCGTTTGTTCAACAGTAAAGTAAATGTTCCGTTGCTTGCGAACATGACTGAATTTGGGAAAACTCCATATTATAGTGCAGAAGAATTTGCAAATATGGGCTTCCAAATGGTGATTTATCCGGTTACATCACTTCGCGTTGCAGCAAAAGCATATGAGCGTGTGTTTATGCTAATTAAAGAAACAGGCTCACAAAAAGAAGGGTTATCTAACATGCAAACGAGAAGTGAATTGTATGAAACAATTTCGTATCATGATTTTGAGGAATTAGATAACGGAATTGCAAAAACAGTTTTATCTGAAGATCAATAGAACAGAGAAGAAAGGCGATGATGGGACATCTTGGGCAAGAACAACTGCTTGATGTGAGAATTCATCGCCTTTTTATATGATTTGAATTGTTGTATACAAGAGGTGAGAAGATATGAGTTCTACAAAAGATTTCTCTGTAGAAAAATGGATGCAGCAAGATTTCCAGTTTGTGAGAAGTAACGATACGATTACTGAAACAGTTAAACTTCTTATTAAAATATCAAAGGATGAACTTCCTGTGCTAGATGGAAAGCAAATGATTGGCATTGTAAAACTAACAGATTGTATTCAGTGGATACAACAAAAAAGTGATAAAAGTATGTTAGTTCATATGATTGTCACTAATTCTATTAATAAGGGTAGTATGAAAACAACTATGAACGAATTACAGGAGATACCATTTTATGTGACAACTGAACAAGACGGAGTACTTGTAGGAATCATAGACAAGCCTGAACTTTTCGCTTTTCAAAAGTTTCTAAAACAGCAATTAAAAGAATCACAACAATTAATTGAATGGTTTCGTTTGTCTTTCGACACTGCGTATGAAGGCATTGCGATTGTGGATGAAAACGGCGTCATTCAAATGTTTAATGATACGTATAGCCGCTTTGTCGGAGTATCGAAAGAAGAAGCAATTGGACAACTGGCCGAAAATGTAATTGAGAATACGAGGCTTCCAGTTGTATTAAAAACAGGGGTACCAGAAAGAAATCAAGTGCATCGTTTGCAAGGCCAAAATTTAGTTGTGCATCGGATGCCGATTTGGAAGCAAGGAAGAGTGATAGGTGCTGTAGGCATGCTTATTCATGAAGGGATTTCAGATATTTATAAAATACTAGAGAGGTTTGATCAAAAAGATAGTGCTGTCAAACCGTTATTTTCTAAACCGAAGAAGAAGCAAATTCGATTCGAAGATATTCTTGGAGAAAGTCAGACGATCTCTGAAACGAAAAAAATGGCTCGAAAAGCAGCTGGGTCGAAAGCGTCTGTGTTAATTACTGGAGAAAGTGGTGTTGGTAAAGAGCAATTTGCAAGAGCTATACATGATACAGGTATAACAAAAAACGGTCCATTTATCAGTGTGAACTGTGCTGCTATTCCTGATAATTTACTAGAATCCGAACTGTTTGGTTATGCAGAAGGTGCTTTTACAGGTGCGAAAAAGAACGGGAAAGCAGGGAAGTTTGAACTTGCGAATCATGGCACGTTATTTTTAGACGAAATCGGTGATATGTCTCTATTAACACAGGTGAAAATTTTACGTGTTTTACAAGAAAGGGAGATAGAAAGAATTGGTGGTACACATCCAATTCCAGTTGATTTTAGGCTAATTGCAGCGACAAATAAAGATTTAAAACAAATGGTTAGAGAAGGTACATTTAGAGAAGATTTATATCATCGTCTTCATGTTATTCCGATTCATATTCCACCACTTCGTTTTCGAAAGCAAGACATCCCACTCATTGTCGAAGAACATTTACAAAAGTTATGTCAAATGTATGGTGCTAAAGAAAAGACACTTGATAAAGAAGTATTACGCCTTATGTTCCATTACAATTGGCCAGGAAATGTTCGGGAATTAATCAATGTGTTAGAAAGACTATTTGCACTATCGGATGATGTACATATACGAGCTAAGGATTTACCAGAAGAATTCTATTATCGGGATATGGAACAGAAGAAATTAGTACCTATGATTCAGTCTTTACCAGCAAAGCAAGAAGCGATGAAAGTGGTACGTGAAGAGGAAGAGCGAGGATTAATTGAACGCGTTTTAAAAGAAGCAAAAGGGAATAAGTCAAAGGCAGCAGCATTGTTAGGGATTTCTAGGGCGACTCTTTATAACAAATTATCACGATTCAAAATCTAGACAAATTGTTATAAACAGTGTAAAACTGTCTAGACAGTTTTACGTTTTCTATTTATTTAGCCCAGGTTCTATCAAGTTTTTAGTTTGGCATAGATTTTGCATATAAAGAAAATGAAGACCGAAATGATAGGGGGATACAGATGGAGAAAACAAAGTTGCAATGGGACGAATTTTTTTCGCTGAATAAGAATCTTAATACAACTTTTTTTACACCGGAAGATTTTTCAGGTGATGAAGATTTAATCGCAAAAACAACAGAACAGTTTGTTAAGCAGGAAATTGTTCCTCAAATTGAAAATATCGAGCAGCACAATTATCAAGTTTCTCGCGGGTTGTTTGAAAAGGCCGGAGAACTTGGGTTGTTAAGTATAGAGGTACCAGAAGAATATGGTGGGTTCGAATTAGGAAAGGCAGTTTCTGGCCTTGTAGCAGAAAAGATGGGATATGCAGGAGCATTTAGTGTTTCCTTTAATATTCATGCTGGTGTAGGAACATTGCCATATATATACTATGGCACAAACGAGCAGAAGGAAAAATACTTACCTAAAATTGCATCAGGCGAATGGATTGGAGCGTATGCATTAACAGAACCTAATGCTGGATCAGATGCATTAAGTGCAAAAACAAGCGCTGTATTAAATGAAGAAGGAACAACTTGGAAATTAAATGGGGAAAAGCAGTGGATTACAAATGCTCATATGGCTGATGTATATGTTGTTTTTGCAAAGACAAATAAAGGAATGACAGCATTTATTGTCGAAAGAACATGTGAAGGTGTTTCAATTGGCTTAGAAGAAAAGAAAATGGGCATTAAAGGATCTTCGACTGCGACACTCATTTTAGAGGATGTTGTAATTCCAGTTGAAAATGTATTAGGGGAAGTTGGAAAGGGTCATTACGTAGCCCTTAATATCCTCAATTTCGCTAGATTGAAACTCGCTTTTGGAAATATTGGAACAGCAAAACAAGCAATTGGTTTATCTGTTCAATACGGAAAAGAACGAAAACAGTTTCAAACAGAATTAGTTGATTTCACGATGATTCAAGAGAAAATTGCAAATATGATTATCGCTACATACGGTGCAGAGAGTGCAGCTTATCGAACAGCAGGCGTAATTGACGAGGCAATTCATGAGACAAATGGGGATGGAAGCATCATGCAGAAAATGTCTCAATTTGCAATGGAGTGTGCCATTAATAAAGTGAATGCTTCGGAAACACTAGGAAATATTGTGGATGAAGCTGTACAAATTCATGGTGGCTACGGTTATATGCAAGAATATGAAGTAGAACGATTATATCGTGATGCTAGAATTAGCCGTATATTTGAAGGAACGAATGAAATTAACCGCTTAACAGTTGCGAAAATGTTAATGAAACAAACGAAGCAAATAGGAGATCAAGTAGACGAAGGCACATTTGAAAATATAGAACGAAACCATCGTTATATTTTATTATCGAAACAGTTGTTGAAGCAATCTTTGAAAACGCTATCTCAAACTCCTGAATTAAAAATCGAGCAAGAACAAGAATATTCACGCGTATTAGCAGACATGTTGAAAGATGTGTATGTAATGGAATCAGCATTTTTACGTACGAAGAAAGCAGTGAGTAAAAATGGTGAAGAAAAAGAACGTACAAAACAGTTCGTAACAGATGTTCTTTGTGAGGAAGGATATCGTAAAGTAGAATCAGCGGCAATGGTTCTTCTTTCTGCAGCAGTACAAGAAGAGCAAAATAGAAACGCTATTCTAGATGAAATTCGTCAACTGTCAATACCTCTATATACGAACATATTTATGAAAAAGAGAGAAATTGCAAAAGCCATTATAAATCGCGGAAAATATATTGTTTAAATAGGAGGAGAACAATATGAAAAAGATTGGTTTTATTGGTTTAGGTAATATGGGCCTTCCAATGTCTAAAAATTTAGTTAAATCAAATTACACTGTATATGGCGTCGATTTGAATAAAGATGCTGAGGCTTCTTTTGAGAAAGATGGAGGAATCATCGGCTTATCAATTGCAAACTTGGCAGAAACATGTGATTTGATTTTTACAAGTTTACCATCTCCGCGAGCTGTGGAAGCGGTTTATTTTGGAGAAGAGGGTTTAATTGAGAATAGTCATCCGAATGTTGTTCTAATTGATACCAGTACAGTAGCACCGCAATTGAATAAAAGATTAGCAGAAGCTGCTAATGATAAAAAAGTAGATTTCTTAGCAGCACCGGTTAGTGGTGGGGTGATTGGAGCAGAAAATCGCACATTAACTTTTATGGTCGGTGGATCAAAAGAAGTATATGAAAAAGGTTTACCAGTGATGGAAGTATTAGGGGCAAATGTGTTTCATGTAAGTGAACAAATTGATAGTGGCACGACTGTAAAGCTTATTAATAACTTATTGATAGGTTTCTACACAGCGGGTGTAAGTGAAGCTTTGACTTTAGCGAAGAAAAACAATATGGATTTAGAGAAAATGTTTGATATTCTAAATGTGAGTTACGGACAAAGTAGAATTTATGAGCGCAACTATAAAAGCTTTATTGCACCAGAAAACTATGAGCCAGGTTTTACTGTAAATCTATTAAAGAAAGATTTAGGATTTGCGGTTGATTTAGCAAAAGAAAGTGAACTTCACTTACCAGTAAGTGAAATGCTGTTGAACTTGTATGATGAAGCGGGTAAAGCGGGGTATGGGGAAAAAGACATGGCTGCTTTATATAAGAAGATAAGTGAACAAGTAATCTCTAGTCATGAATAATGAATGGTTATAGCGTCGAATTATAAATTGTGAGAAACAATTCGAACTTATAACAATAAAAAAGGAGCGAATACAATGATTACAACAGAAATTAAACGAGTGAAAAATCATATTAATGGTGAATGGGTAGAATCTACTGGTACGGAAGTTGAAGCTGTTCCAAATCCTGCAACTGGGAAAATAATCGCTTATGTTCCGCTTTCTCCAAAAGAAGATGTGGAGCGTGCTGTTGAAGCTGCAAAAACAGCTTATGAAACATGGTCTAAAGTGCCGGTTCCAAATCGTTCAAGACAGCTATACAAATATTTACAACTTTTGCAAGAAAATAAAGATGAGCTTGCGAAAATTATCACATTAGAAAATGGAAAAACATTAAAAGATGCGAGTGGTGAAGTACAGCGTGGTATTGAGGCTGTAGAATTGGCAACATCAACACCAAATTTAATGATGGGGCAAGCACTCCCGAACATTGCAGGTGGAATTGATGGTTCGATTTGGCGTTACCCAATTGGAGTTGTTGCTGGTATTACACCGTTTAACTTCCCAATGATGATTCCATTATGGATGTTCCCATTAGCAATTGCTTGCGGTAACACATTCGTATTAAAAACATCTGAAAGAACACCACTTTTAGCTGAGAGACTGGTAGAGTTATTCTATGAAGCAGGTTTCCCAAAAGGAGTTTTAAATTTAGTGCAAGGCGGAAAAGACGTTGTAAATAGCATTCTAGAAAATAAGGACATTCAAGCGGTTTCATTCGTTGGATCTGAGCCAGTTGCACGTTATGTATACGAAACAGGAACAAAATATGGAAAACGAGTACAAGCACTCGCAGGAGCGAAAAATCATGCGATTGTTATGCCAGATTGCAATCTTGAAAAAACAGTACAAGGTGTTATTGGTTCTGCATTTGCGAGCAGTGGAGAGCGCTGCATGGCATGTTCTGTTGTAGCTGTTGTGGATGAAATTGCTGATGAGTTTATTGATGTACTAGTAGCGGAAACACGTAAATTAAAAGTTGGCGATGGTTTCCATGAAGATAATTATGTAGGTCCATTAATTCGTGAATCTCATAAAGAGCGTGTACTAGGCTATATTAATAGTGGTGTAGCAGATGGGGCTACTTTATTAGTAGATGGTCGTAAAATTAATGAAGAAGCCCGTGAAGGATATTTTGTTGGAGCAACAATCTTTGATGGTGTGAATCAAGATATGAAAATCTGGCAAGATGAAATTTTTGCTCCAGTTTTAAGTATTGTGAGAGTAAAAGATTTAGAAGAAGGCATTAAACTTACAAATCAATCCAAATTTGCAAATGGTGCAGTTATTTATACATCAAGCGGTAAACATGCGCAAACATTCCGTGATAATATCGATGCAGGAATGATTGGTGTAAACGTTAACGTTCCAGCACCGATGGCATTCTTCGCATTTGCTGGAAATAAAGCATCCTTCTATGGTGATCTTGGAACAAATGGAACAGACGGTGTTCAATTCTATACACGTAAAAAAGTTGTGACAGAGCGCTGGTTTTAATAGATGAATAGCATATACATGTAACTTGTTACATGTACAAAAAGTACCCCCCTCATTAGAGAGGGGGGTACTTTTCATCGTTAACTATTCTTTTCAAAAGCTAATTTGATACCAAATCCAATTAATACAATACCAGTAAGTCCTTGGATGTATATTTGAGTAGCTGGTTTTTTCATGAAAACACTGATTTTATCAATTAAGAAGATATAAAAGGCAAACCATATCACGGTTAAAACGAGATAGGTAAGACCCATGGTTAGAAATTGAATGAATGTATTATGGTTAGGATTTAAAAATTGTGGTAAAAAGGTCAAAAAGAATACAGCGACTTTAGGATTTAAAAGATTAGTAAGAAACCCTTGGCGAAAACAAGAGCTGTTTTCATCTGCACGTTTCATAGGTAACTCATTTGTATCTATGCTGTTTTTGCTTTTTAAAGATAAAAGTGCTTTTATTCCTAAATAGACTAGATAAATGGCACCAACATATTTAAAAATAGAAAATAAGAGAGCAGATTTAACAATGATAGCGGAAAGCCCAATTACAGCAGCTAAAGTATGAATTAAAAGGGCGATACATGTGCCGAAAACCGTTTTTACACCTCCTATTTTTCCTGAAGTAAGAGTGTTTTTTGTAGCCATTGCAGTATCAGGACCGGGTAAAATAATAAGACAAATAGACATGATAATAAAAAGAAGATAGTTCTCCACAATCACTCCACCTTTCTGTGCTTGTTTTTCAGAAAATTTAATTAAAAATAGTTTAACACAATTTAAGTGATATGATAAATAAAATTTAAGCATGTTAAAATATATCTATCATATTGTTTGAAGGAGCATGAGGTATGGAAAATATAAATATCGGAAAAAAGGTGAAAGAGCTTCGGGAATATAAGGAGCTGAGTATGCGAGAGTTAGCTAAAATGGCAGAAATAACACCTTCTATGTTAAGTCAAATTGAACGAGGATTAGCTAATCCTTCGATTCAAACATTGAAATTGCTAGCCAAGGCTTTAGAAGTTCCAACTTTTAGTTTTCTCATTGAAGATACGAACACGGATGATCTAGTTATAAGAGCGAATGCACGTAAAAAAATGATCGTAGGAAATTTATCCTATGAATTATTATCACCAGATTTAACGGGTGCTTTGGCAGTATCTTTAATGACTTTGCCACCTAATTCTGTTTCCTCCGAAAAACTTTTAGAGCATAAAGGAGAGGAAATTGCTCATGTTTTAGAAGGACAGATTATCTTGTATTTACAGCAAGATATATACACTTTATACCCCGGGGATAGTGTGAAAATCCCTTCTTACATGAAACATAAATGGGAGAATCTATTTGATCAAGATGCCGTTATTTTATTCGCTGTAACGCCTCCATCGTTCTGATAATGAAGATACATAATACATATGTCTAGAAAGAAAAAAGCTAGATGAAGCAGCAAATAGGTTGCTTTCATCTAGCTTTTTGATTAGGCATTAAGCAGATTGAAGAAGCGATTGACATCTTCATCTGAAACATCACTTAATTGTTTATATTTATACTTTGGATTTTGATCTTTGTCGACAACGACTGAACGTACTCCTTCAAAGAAATCTTCGTGCCTCATGAAATTTTTAGCGAGCACGAGATCTGTTGCAAAGCATTCTTCTATCGATTTTTCCTTTCCGTCAATAAGTTGTTTTAATGTTACTTTTAATGAGAACGGAGATTTTGATAGTAATGTTTCTTTCGTTTTTGAAGCGAAGGATCCGTCAGCATTATCTAATGAATGGATGATATCTTCAACTGTATGGAATGAAAAATGTTGATCAATTTCTTCTAATAAGGAAACAAGTTCACTTTCTACACTAGGAGCTGTTTCATATTTATTAATGAGTTCTTTTAAAGTGATATGTATATTTTGATCATGCCAATTTACCTTTTCGATTGCATCTAGGAAAGTAGGTAAAGTTTCCGATGGCATATAATGATCAGCAGCTTTTATATATAATACATCAGCAGCTTTTAAAACAGATGCTGTTAACGCAACATACCGACCAGTCTGCCCAGGAGCCTTGTTTAAGAAATAAGCAGCTCCAACGTCTGGGAAAAAACCAATGTTCATCTCAGGCATGGCCCATTTTGTACGATCTGTTACAATTCTATATTTTGCCCCATTCGTAAGACCGACGCCACCACCCATTACAATTCCATCTAAACAAGCAATAATTGGTTTTGGATAATGATATATATAAGTATCTATTTCGTATTCTTCTTCAAAAAAATGTTCAGCATGCTGTAATGCAACTTCATTTGAACGTGCTTCGTATAATGTTTTTATATCACCGCCAGCGCAAAATCCTTTCGTGCCAGCACCTTTCAAGATTACTACGGCAATACGATCATCTTTTTCCCATTCTTTTAGTTTCTGACCAATCGGATGTAACATATCATAAGATAAAGAGTTAAGTGCTTTTGGGCGATTTAAAGTGATTGACGCGACGCCATTTTCGTGAATGGAAAATAAAACATTTTCAGTCATTTTGAATCCTCCTCTTATATATCTTCTCATTCTTATTTCTCGATACAAGCTAAAATGTCCTTTATAATTTATTTGATATTGCAAGTAGCGTGCCAGTTTAATGTCCTTAATTAAGAAGAAATGCCAGTAATAAAGTGTCTAACTGTCTAAACAAATGGACATTTAGACGTCGAACTAGATACTTTTTAGAATGGTGCATATTTTGACGAGTTATATTTGCAGGATTTCAACATATGAAAATGAATATTACAACATCAGTCATTTAAAATGTAGGGGTATTGTTTGTAACTTGAAAATGAAGGGAATACTATATACCATATTTAATTTGAAAGAAAATGAGTAATTGGAATGAATTCAATATGGATAGCAACTTCACTTTGTTTTATTTACTGAATTGTCTTGCTTTTAACGAAGTGAGAGTTTGTATATAATAGGAGTAGAGAAAGGGGAGATCGGAATGCCAGGGCCTTTGCTATTATCGGTTATTATTTTGTCTTCTCTCATGGTAGGAATTACACAGTATTTTCATCGTACAGATACGACAGAAGAAATTAAAGATAAAGTACGTCTCGTATTTCCGGTTTTTATATTATCTATCTCACTGTGTTATGTGTTAAATAAAGATGGATATATCGTGGCATCATTCTCATTTTTTATAGCAATTGTTTTAATAACTGTATTGTACTATATAATGAAAGAGTATTTGCAAAAATAAAGATGCCTGAAAAGGCATCTTTATTTTTATGAAATTAAACAATTTATACCGGAATTTGAAGATGTGAATTCATATTACTGTTTACCTGCTTTTCTAAAATTGCTTTCTGTATACTTGTTTTTTAAGCTATTATTGCTTTGACTTTAGGATATTAATAAACTTATTGAATCATATT
Source organism: Bacillus sp. DHT2 (assembly GCF_026241455.1). Lineage (NCBI taxonomy): Bacteria > Bacillati > Bacillota > Bacilli > Caryophanales > Bacillaceae > Bacillus > Bacillus sp. DHT2. Next base: position 875,558 of record NZ_JAPHWH010000001.1, on the reverse strand, counting down.
TTTATTGGGACTGTTTTTTGTATCATATAAAATCATTCAACTTGTAGAACATTCAGCTCATTCTTCTTTTCCAAACGGTCACGCGACATCAGCGATTCTATTTTAAACATCGTGACTTAATTTCAAATCCACATGAAACATTGTTAATTTCACATACCGTATTATAATTTAAAAAATACATATAGCATAAAAAAATAAAATGAATGTGAAAGTGAATTCTTCATCATGTATTCACTTGTCAATCGTGAATAGCCGCTATACTATTAAAGTATAGAGAACTGGAAAAGGGGTTGTATTTATATGAAATTTGAGATGCATACAAAGATTATTTCAAATGAAAAAGAAATGAGATTACATATAGAAGAAAATATATTTCAATTAATATTAGACGGTTATCATTTATTTGCTGTGGATGAAATGTTACCTTTATATAAATCTGATCAAGAAAGAATCGGTAGTGCAATCGTTCAAAAGTTAGAGTGGGAAGATGGGAGGACAACACTTAACTACCAACTGGTTTCATTACAATCAGTAAATTAAAAGAGAGAAAGGAAGGAAAAGATGAAGTTTTTTCATACAGCGGATTGGCATTTAGGAAAACTTGTTCACGGTGTGTATATGACCGAAGATCAACGAATTGTATTAGATCAGTTCGTTCAAGCTGTGGAAGAAGAAAAACCAGATGCCGTAATTATTGCAGGTGATTTGTATGACCGAGCGATTCCTCCAACAGAAGCAGTAGATTTACTAAATGATGTATTAAAAAAGATAGTGATTGATTTACAAACGCCAGTAATTGCAGTAGCAGGGAATCATGATAGTCCAGACCGTATTCATTTTGGCAGCAGTTTAATGAAAAAACAAGGGTTACATATTGTTGGCCAATTTCAATTTCCGTATGAACCAGTTGTTTTACATGATAAGTATGGGGAAGTTCATTTCCATTTAATCCCATATGCGGATCCAAGTATTGTAAGACATGTGATGAAAAATGAAGATATTCGGTCGCATGATGATGCGATGCGTATTTTCATGAATGAACTTTCAGAAACGATGAATCAAGAAGCAAGACACGTATTTGTAGGCCATGCATTTGTCACTTCTTCAGGTGAAGCAGAAGAAAATACGAGTGATGCAGAGCGTCCGCTTTCCATCGGCGGTGCTGAATACGTAAATAGTCATTATTTTGATAAGTTTCATTACACAGCACTTGGGCATTTGCACCAAGCGCACTTTGTACGTAATGAAACGATTCGTTATTCTGGTTCACCACTTGCGTATTCTATTTCTGAAGAGCGGCATAAAAAAGGGTATTATATTGTGGAATTAGACGAAACAGGTCAAGTGGAAATAGAAAAGTGTTTATTTACACCTCGTCGCCAAATGCGAACAGTAGAAGCGAAAATAGATGATTTATTAAAGTATCCAACAAGTGAAGATTATGTCTTCGTAAAGTTATTAGATGAAAATCCTGTACTGCAGCCAATGGAAAAAATTCGTTCTGTATATCCAAATGCTATGCATGTTGAACGTTCTATGCAAAGACGAGAATTTACAGAAACCAATGAAGTTACTGTTTCTAGACATAAAACAGATGATCTATCCCTTTTGAAAGCTTTTTATAGAGAAATGAAGGGCTCAGATTTATCAGAAGAGAAAGAACGTCTTTTCTTAGACGTATTACAAACAGTGCAGGAACGGGAAGGTGAACGAGGATGAGACCACTTCAGCTTATTATGACCGCATTTGGTCCGTATAAACAGCGAGAAGTTATCGATTTCAGCGATCTTGGCGATCACCGTATTTTTGCTATTTCAGGAAATACGGGAGCTGGGAAAACAACGATATTTGATGCGATTTGTTATGTATTATATGGGGAAGCGAGCGGAGAAGAACGTAGTGATACGAGTATGCTACGTAGCCAATTTGCTGATGATAATATATACACAAGTGTAGAATTAACCTTCCGTTTGAAAGGAAAGCAATACGAAATAAAAAGACAGCTCGGTCATAAAAAACAAGGGAATAAAACAGTTACAGGGCATGCTGTTGAGCTATATGAAGTAATAGGTGATGAGAAGGTTCCATGTGTGGATCGTTTTCATGTGACAGATGTGAACAAAAAGGTTGAAGATTTAATCGGACTTAGCAAACATCAATTTAGTCAAATTGTTATGCTTCCGCAAGGAGAATTCCGAAAACTATTAACGTCTGAAACAGAAAATAAAGAAGAAATTTTACGTCGTATTTTTAAAACAGATCGTTATAAATTAATGCGTGAATTGTTAGATCAAAAACGTAAACAGTGGAAAGACGTCTTACAAGAAAAGCAAAAAGAAAGAGAACTGTACTTCCGTAATGTTTTTAAATTACCGGTTCGAGATGATTCATTATTAGAGACATTAGTTCAACAGGAACATGTAAATACGCACCAAGTAGTCGAAGCGCTTGAACAAGAAAAAAATTGCTATGAGGCGGAAGTTGAACAATTACAAGCGCAGCAAACATTGCAAACGCAGCAATTAAAAAAAGCCGAAGATCGTTTTCATACAGCTAAGTCTATTAATGAAAAGTTCAAAGATTTACAGCAAAAACAAGAGAAACAAGCAGTTTTACAAGCAAATCGAGAACAAATAGAAACAGAAGAACAACGCTTTAAACTTGCTGAACAAGCGAAACGATTATTACCATTTGAACAATGGTATGAAGAAGCGGTACAGAGTGAACAAAATGCTGAACAATTATTGAAACAAATATCTGTAAAAAAAGAAAAGACGGTTAAGGCGTTTGAACTTGCTTATGAGAAATATGAAGAATTAAAGGGTAAAGAGTCTGTTCGTGAAGAAGGTAAGAAAACTGTACAAAGATTAGAAGAGTTACAGCCAATTATTGCTTCATTAGCAGAGAAAAAATCAAAATTGCAACAGGCAGAACTTCAAAGTGGGAAATTGAAGGAAGGTATTCAGAAGTTTGAGAAACAGCTAGAAGGACAGATTTCTCAAAAACAACAAATTGCCGGAGAATTACAACAGCTAGAGGTTGCACTTGAGCAATATGTAGCAAAAGTAGAAGAGCTAACAAATATGCGGGAAGATGCAAAAGTACTAAAGCAAGCATATGACGTTTGGCAAGAAAAGCAAAAATATGAACAAGAAAAAGAAGTTGCAAATCAAAAGATGGAGGTTGCAGTTAAAGCATATGAAGAGATGGAGCATCGTTGGTTAAATGAGCAAGCAGGAATGTTAGCTCTTCATCTTCATGAAGGTGAATCTTGTCCTGTATGTGGTAGCATAGATCATCCAAAGAAAGCTACAGAACGTGGAGATTCCATTGATGAAAAACAGCTAAATGAACTGCGCGAAAAGAAAACAGTTGCTGAAAAATTACATGTTCAAGTAGAAGAGAAATGGAATTTCTACAGATTACAATATGAGCAAGTAATAGATGAAGTCGTAAAACGAGGATACCGTTCAGAAGAGTTAGTTGAAACATACCGTACGCTAGTGCAAAACGGAAAACAACTAGCAGCTGAGGTAAACACATTAAAGGAAAGTGAAGAAAAACGTAAACAGCTAGCGTTAAGTGTAAAAGGATTAGAAGAAAAAGTAGAAGAATTACAGAAGCAAAAACGCGAAGCTGAAGTGATGCAGCATCGTACTGAAATGGAGTGCATGCAACTTCGTACGTCCTATGAACATGATCAGCAAAAAACCCATGAGGACTTACAAACGTTAGAAGCCTGGAAAAAACAATTTGATCAAGCTGTTAGCACACTTCGCTTTATGGAAGAGGAGTGGAAGAAAGTACAAGAAGCTTATCAATATTGGCAAAATGAAAATATACGCATACAAGCTGAGTATGGTGGTGCTCTAAAGCAAGTAAGTCATGCAAAAGAAAAGCAAGAAGAGACTTTACTTCGCTTTACGACAGAGCTTGAACAAGGTGGATTTATCGACCAACAAGCTTATAAAGAAGCAAAATTAACAGATGTAGAAATGAAGCATTTGCATGAGCAAATTCAAGAGTACTATTCATCCTTAGAAGTATTGGCTAAACAAATTGAGGAACTAGTAAATGAATTAAGCGGGAAAGAATGGACGGACATTACAGCTCTAGAAGAACAAATGAAAGAGTTAGGAATTCAGCTTGATATTACAAAAGAAAAGCGCCAGCGTGCCCAAAGTGCAGTTGCATACATTACCGATTTGCATGAAAACATTAGACGAATTGATGAACAAATTCATGAAGAAGAAAAAGCTTTCCAAGAACTTGTTGATTTATATGAAGTCATGAAAGGGGATAACGAAAGTCGTATTTCGTTTGAACGTTACATTTTAATTGAGTATTTAGAACAAATTGTTCAAATTGCTAACGAAAGACTTCGTAAACTATCAAACGGCCAGTTCTATTTAAAACGAAGTGAAAGAGTTGAAAAACGAAATCGTCAAAGTGGACTAGGATTAGATGTATATGACGCATATACAGGTCAAACACGTGACGTAAAAACATTGTCTGGCGGGGAAAAATTTAATGCATCGCTTTGTCTAGCACTTGGTATGGCAGATGTGATCCAGGCATATGAAGGCGGTATTTCTATCGAAACCATGTTTATCGATGAAGGATTTGGCTCGCTAGATGAAGAGTCATTAACAAAAGCGATCGATGCATTGATTGATTTACAAAAATCAGGACGATTTATTGGCGTTATTTCACACGTTCAAGAGTTGAAAAACGCAATGCCAGCAGTTTTAGAGGTAACGAAGCAGAAGAATGGTTGTAGTGAGACTCGGTTTGTGGTGAAATAATAAAACTAATAAAAAGGTTAATAGTAAATTTTAATTATGAGAGGACATATGCTTAATAGTGGGCATATGTCCTTTTTTCATATAGTTATATCGGTATGATTTATGTTTGAAGGAAGTGTTGTTTAGAGAAAAAGATGTAAATAGTTATTTTTAAATAAATTTCTTAATAAAATTTTTTCAGAAATTTATTGAGAAATTAAATGTTCAATATGATGGTTTTTATTATAAAATAAAGATTTTTATGTAATTAATGATAAAATGTATGATTATTAATTAGGAAATTTGAAAGTTTCAATTTAATTTTTTAAATCTATTATTTTCACAGAAAATAGGATGAAAAAAGTTTATATTTACAATAAAAGCAGAGATTTTTATGCAGATAAGTATGGGGACATAATAAAATATTTTATCTGAAAAATAAAAAAAGATTGACAAGACTGTTGATAAACATTATCATTTCGGTGTACAAAAGAAAATGAAAATCATTATCAATTAATACTAAGTGAGTATTACCTAGTTTATTGAGACTGAAATTAAGATTAAATTGCACTTGACTGATAAGTTTAATATGTGTATGATTTTCGTAAATATAATGATAATGATTATCAATATCATTATTAGTTGGTGATGTTTGTTTAAATATTTTCTTTGCACAGATTAATTAGGTTAACTTTATTAATCTGCAATTGAGAATATACAAGATAAACTAGATCGATTCGTTGTAAGGAAAGGAATTGAGAATATGGATTTTGGGGAATTTGATGGGAAGATTGCATTAGTTACTGGTGCAGCACAAGGAATTGGAGAGACTGTAGCGAACATGCTTGCGGAAAGAGGGGCAAAAGTTGCAGCGGTTGATAAGAATATTTTAGAACTCAATAAGCTTTCAGATTATCATGCAACAAGAGGCAGCTCTTTGAAAGTATTCGCTTTAGATGTGAGTGATAGTTCCGCAGTGGAAAATACAGTAAATCAGATTGAGGATACAATGGGGCAAATTGATATTTTAGTTAATGTTGCTGGTGTTTTGAAGATGAATGCAATTCACTCTTTAAGTGATGAAGATTGGGACAAGACTTTTTCTGTAAATGCTACAGGGGTGTTTTATGTATCACGATCTGTGAGTAGACGTATGATGTCACGGCAGTCTGGTGCGATTGTAACTGTAGGGTCAAATGCTGCCAGTGTACCTAGAATGGAAATGGCTGCGTATGTAGCATCGAAAGCTGCTGCAACGATGTTTACAAAATGTCTTGGTCTTGAGCTTGCAGAATATAATATTCGCTGTAATTTAGTTTCTCCTGGTTCAACTGAGACAGAGATGCAGAGGTTACTTTGGATAGATGAAAATGGGGCTGAAAAAATTATTGCAGGCTCACAAGATACATATAGATTAGGAATTCCATTAAAAAAAATAGCAACGCCTTCAGAGATTGCTGAAGCAGTTCTATTTTTAGCGTCAGATAAAGCAAGCCATATTACGATGCATAATCTATGCATTGATGGCGGCGCTACTTTAGGAATCTAAATTACATATAGGGGGCTTTAAAATAATGAATCATACAACTGCTTTAAAGGAGTTAGCGACAAAATTACTAGATGACTATAGAGCTGGATCTTCATTCTTTTTTGCTTCACCGTATCGTACAATACTTGCCGAAGGAACATTTGCAACGGTGAAACATAGTCAGGCAGAAAATTTTCCTGAGCTAGTTCGTGCTGTATTAAGCAATGCGAAACAAGCTGGCCATCCTAATCCAATTGTTGTAGGAGCGCTACCTTTTGATCGTACAAAATCGGTACAGCTCGTTGTACCTCGGGAGAGCAGGCTAGCAGATCGTCTGCAATTTGATTTTACAGATCGAATCCAGCAATCACCTGCACTTACATATGAAATGAACCCTATTCCGTCATCTTCAGAATATATGCGTGGTGTAGAGCAAGGAGTAGCTAAAATAAAGAGCGGTGACCTAAAGAAAATCGTTCTATCTAGATTATTGGATTTGAAATCTCCAGAAAAGGTTGACATTCAAAAACTACTTTGTGATTTAGCGCAGCACAATAAACAGGGGTATACGTTTGCGGTAGATTTACCGAAGAGTGAAGAAATAGAGAATTGTGATGCTTCACCAAAGCGTAGTCATACACTCATAGGAGCGAGTCCAGAGTTACTTGTCTCACGGAGTGGAATGCAAATCATTTCTAATCCGCTTGCAGGCTCTAGACCTCGAAGTAAAGACCCTGAAGAAGATAAGAGACGAGCAGATGAGTTGCTTTCTTCAGCTAAAGATTTACATGAACATGCTGTTGTTGTTGAAGCAGTAGCTGCGGCGCTTCGTCCGTACTGTCGTACATTGCATGTTCCGGAAAAACCATCATTAATAAATAGTGAAGCAATGTGGCATTTATCTACTGAAGTAAAAGGAGAATTACTAGACGTATCAGTGTCTGCATTAGAATTAGCACTTGCGCTTCATCCTACACCAGCAGTTTGTGGAACTCCGACAGAAAAAGCTCGAGAGGCTATTAACGAAATTGAACCGTTTGATCGAGAATTTTTCACGGGAATGCTTGGTTGGAGTGATCTGAATGGTGACGGTGAATGGATTGTTACGATTCGTTGTGCGGAGGTTGAAGAGAATTCCCTTCGTTTATTCGCAGGAGCTGGTATTGTTGCGGAGTCAAAACCTGAAGATGAGCTAGCTGAAACATCAGCTAAGTTTCGTACAATGCTTCGGGCTATGGGATTAAATGATGAATCTTTGAAATAGAAGTTAGGGGGATAAATGATGTTAACAGGATGCCAGGAGTGGCCAAAGGAATTTGCAGATCGATATAAAGAAGAGGGGTGCTGGCGCGGAGAGACCTTTGGAGAGATGCTGCGAGAACGTGCGATGAAACATGGTGACCAGATTGCAGTGACAAGTGGCGAAAAACACTTAAGCTATAGTGAACTGGACAAAAGAGTAGATCAATTAGCTGCAGGATTTCTAAATTTAGGAATTAAACAAACGGATCGAGTGGTTCTTCATTTACCAAATATTACGGAGTTTTTCGAAGTCTGCTTTGCGCTTTTTCGCATTGGTGCAGTTCCAGTTTTTGCTTTGCCGTCACACCGAAGTAGTGAAATAAGCTATTTTTGTGAATTTGCTGAAGCAACGGCTTATATTATTTCTGATAAACAGCTTGGATTCGACTATCGAAAACTTGCAAGAGAAATAAAAGAAAAAGTTCCAACGTTGCAACATGTAATTGTTGTAGGAGAGGCGGAGGAATTTGTAGGAATTCGTGATCTTTATATGAATCCGGTCAATCTGTCAGAAGTAAAATCTAGCGATGTAGCTTTCTTGCAACTATCAGGCGGAACAACAGGATTATCTAAATTAATTCCCAGAACACATGATGACTATATTTATAGTTTAAGAGTGAGTGCTCAAATTTGTAAATTGGATCAAGATAGTGTGTATCTTGCTGTGCTTCCAGTTGCACATAACTATCCGCTTAGTTCGCCGGGGACTCTTGGGACGTTATATGCAGGTGGGCGGATTGTTCTAGCTTCTGGGGGAAGTCCAGATGAAGCGTTCTCTCTTATTGAGAAGGAACGTGTCACGATTACAGCACTTGTGCCACCCCTTGCAATGGTATGGCTTGACGCAATAGCTTCACGCAATAATGATTTATCTAGCCTGCAAGTTTTACAGGTAGGCGGTGCAAAGTTTAGCGCGGAAGTGGCCAAGCGTATACGCCCGGCATTCGGTTGTACATTGCAACAAGTTTTTGGTATGGCCGAAGGGTTAGTGAATTATACGAGACTTGATGATGCAGAAGATATCATTATTCATACGCAAGGAAGACCAATGTCAGAGTTTGATGAAGTTCGTGTAGTTGATGAATATGATAATGACGTAGAGCCAGGTCAAGTGGGGAGTTTATTAACTCGTGGACCATATACAATTCGTGGATACTATAAAGCTGAAGAGCATAACGCTAAATCCTTTACTTCGGATGGTTTTTACCGCACAGGCGATCTTGTCAAAATAAATGAGCAAGGTTATTTAGTGGTTGAAGGACGCGATAAGGATCAGATTAATCGTGGTGGAGAGAAAGTTGCGGCTGAAGAAGTTGAAAATCATCTGTTAGCTCATGCAGCGGTACACGATGTTGCAATAGTATCTATGCCAGACGATTATTTAGGTGAACGTACTTGTGCTTTCGTTATAGCTCGCGGGGAAACACCGACTGTAGGGCATTTGAAAATGTTTTTAAGAGATCGAGGAATTGCGGCATATAAAATTCCAGATCGAATTGAATTTATAGACTCGTTTCCACAGACTGGTGTCGGAAAAGTGAGTAAGAAAGAATTACGGAAGGCAATTGCTGAAAAACTTAAATCTATCATGAAGTAATAAATGACAAATAAATATTCTTAACAATTCGAAAGGAAGTGATTAGATGGCTATTCCAGCTATCTCAGTATACCCAATGCCATTAGAGTCAGATTTACCAAATAATAAAGTAACGTGGAAGCCAGATACGAAACGTGCTGTTCTTCTTATTCATGACATGCAAGAGTATTTTCTTGATGCATATCATGCAGAGGAATCACCAAGAGTAGAACTGATTTCAAATATTCAATCTATCAGAAAAACATGTAAGGAAATTGGTGTTCCTGTCGTTTATACTGCACAACCAGGTGGACAAACGCTAGAGCAAAGAGGATTATTGCAAGATTTTTGGGGGGCGGGTATTCCTGATGGGCCTCACAAGAAGAAAATTGTAGATGAGCTCACTCCTGATGAGGATGATATTTTCCTTACAAAATGGAGATATAGTGCTTTTAAGAAAACAAATCTTCTAGAGATTTTACGTGAACAAGGGCGTGATCAGCTTATTATTTGTGGGGTTTATGCACATATTGGATGTCTTTTAACGGCATGCGAAGCATTTATGGATGGGATACAACCATTCTTCGTCGCTGATGCGGTTGCTGATTTTTCACAAGAACATCATAAACAAGCTTTGCAGTACGCATCTGATCGATGTGCAGTAACTATAATAACGAATTTATTATTAAAAGATTTACAAAGTTTAAAAGAAACGTCTGCAGCAGAAGAAAATACAGGATTCACATTACAATCGGTACGTGAACAAGTTGCTGAATTGCTTCGTGAATTACCAGTGGATATTGGAGAGAACGAAGATTTATTAAATAGAGGGCTTGACTCAGTTAGAATTATGAGTTTAGTAGAGAAATGGCGCCAAATAGGTGTAGAAGTTACATTCGCAGATTTGGCTGAGCGTCCAACAATTTATGACTGGTTTAATTTGGTGTCCTCTCAAGAGGAAAAGGTGCTATCAAATACAGATAGATAAAGGGGTAAATACGAATGTCTCATTGTCAAAAGGTTCGTCATTCATTGTCAGGTGCGCAAACGGGTATGTGGTTTGCGCAGCAACTTGATCCAAAAAATCCAATTTATAATACGGGTGAATACATAGAAATACATGGTTCAGTTGATGTGAAAACATTTGAATTAGCTGTGCGTAAAGTTGTAATGGAAGCTGAATCTTTACATGTTCACTTTGAAGAAGATGCGAAAGGGCCATGGCAAGTTATCGATGATTCACCTGAATTTCATATGCATATTATTGATGTTAGTACTGAAGAAAATCCCCAAAAAGCCGCTGAAGCGTGGATGCAAGTGGATTTATCTACGCCAGTGAATCTGAAAAAGGACAAGCTGTATACGGAGGCGCTTTTTAAAGTCGCTTCCAATCGTTTCTTTTGGTATCAGCGCATCCATCACATAGTGATGGATGGATACGGATTTTCTTTACTTGCGCAAAGAGTAGCAAGAGTATATACGGCATTCATGAATAATCAATCGTATGATGAGAGATCATTTGGTTCTTTATATACCATTTTAAAGGAGGATGCTGCGTATCGTGCATCGGAGCAATTTGAGAAAGATCATAGCTTTTGGTTAGAACGGTTCCAAGATCAACCAGAAGTAGTAAGTTTAGCGGAACGTGCTCCTAGAACATCGAAGACATTTCTTCGCCAACCAGCACATTTGTCTCGTTTAAGTACAGAATCTTTGCGGAAGGTTGCACATGATTGTAATGCGAATTGGCCGGATCTTATCATAGCTGCAACTGCGATTTATATACATAAATTAACAAGTACACAGGATATAGTTCTAGGTTTACCGATGATGGGACGTTTAGGATCAGCATCGATCAATATCCCTGGTATGGTCATGAATGTAGTCCCGCTCCGCTTGTCTATAAGCTCTAATATGAGTCTTGCTGAGGTTGTCGGGCAGGTTTCTAATGAGGTTCTTGATATTCGTTTTCATCATAAGTATCGTCATGAAGAATTACGCCGAGATCTTAAATTATTGGGAGAAAATCAAAGGTTATTTGGTCCAATGATTAATGTGATGCCATTTGACTATGCCTTGAGTTTTGCAGGAAATCATGGGGTTAAACATAATCTTTCGGCAGGACCGGTTGATGATCTTTCAATAAATGTGTCAAACGAGTTTGACGAAAATGGCTTAAGGATTCATTTTGATGCAAACCCTGAAGTATATAGATTAGAAGAGTTAATAAATCATAAAAAAAGATTTGTGAATCTTCTGGAAGATATATCGGATCTTCAGGTAGATTCACCGATTGGAAAACTGGAACTCTTACTTCATGAGGAACGCAAGCATTTAGTAGAGTGGAATCAAACTATGAAAGAAAGTTCATTCGTAAGTGTACCTGCTCTCATTGAAAAACAAGTAAGTAAATCTCCTGATTCTATTGCTGTCATATGTGATGGAATAGAACTTACTTATAAAGAATTAAATGAACAAGTAAATCAACTTGCTCATTTCTTGTTAGAACGAGGAGTTCAATCTAAGGAATTTGTAGCGTTAGCATTTCCAAGATCTGTAGAGATGGTTATCGGAATGTTAGCAGTTCTTAAGACGGGAGCAGCATATTTACCAATCGACCCAGAATATCCAGAGGATCGAATTACGTATATATTAAGCGATGCTAAGCCTGCTTGTATTCTAACACATTCTTCTGTTTTAGGTGATTTACCGAATGGGGATCATATAACAAGAGTTGTGCTTGATAATCAGGATACAAAAGAAGAGTTAAGAGGATACCAGAAAAATAACCTAGATTCATTTGATGGAGCAGCACCCTTAAATCCTGCGTATACAATTTATACTTCGGGGTCAACAGGTAAGCCAAAAGGTGTCGTTGTGCCGATGCAAAGCTTAAGCAACTTTTTATTGGCGATGCAAGATCAATTCTCATTACATGTAAATGATCGTTTGTTGGCTGTTACAACCTTTGCGTTTGATATTTCAGCTTTAGAAATTTATTTACCACTTATTAGTGGAGCAAGCGTTCAAATTGCCCAAAAAGAAGCAGTTCAAGATTCTTCAGCATTAACAGAAATCATTCAAAAGGAAAACATCACAATTATGCAAGCTACACCAACACTTTGGCATGCGCTTGTAACAGATTATCCAGAAAGATTAATAGGACTTAAAGTTCTTGTTGGTGGTGAGGCGCTTCCATCGAATCTAGCGTCTCGGTTAAAAGAATTAAATTGTCATGTTACAAATCTTTATGGACCAACTGAAACAACAATTTGGTCAACTTTCATGGATATGAATGAAGAAGAGAGTGGTACACCTTCTATTGGAAGACCAATTTGGAATACTGAAGTATATGTACTAGATGCAGGTTTACAACCTGTACCACCAGGAGTGGTGGGAGAATTATATATTGCTGGTACGGGGCTTGCCAATGGATATTTAGGAAGACCAGAATTAACAGCTGAACGATTTGTTGCTAATCCATTTGGGAAACTTGGTACACGAATGTACCGTACGGGCGATCTTGTTAAATGGCGTAAGGATGGTTCGTTAGATTATGTGAGTCGTGCAGATCATCAAATTAAGATTCATGGATTCCGTATCGAGTTATCTGAAGTGGAAACTGTATTATCTCAGCACCCTCATGTTGAGCAAGTCGTTGTAATCGTTCGAGAAGATCGACCTGGCGATAAACGTTTGGTTGCTTACATTGTACCTGATGCTGATGGAAATCTTGACCTTGCAGAAATTCGAACATATGCAGAAGGGAGCCTACCAGGTTATATGATACCGTCAGCAATTATGATGATGTCTGAATTGCCATTGACACCGAACGGAAAGATTAATCGGAAAGTGTTACCAGCACCTGACTTCAATTTACTTGTTAGTGAACGCGTAGCTAGAAATCCACAAGAAGAAATTTTATGTGATTTATTTGCGGAAGTGCTTAGTATAGCGCGGATTGGAATCGATGATAACTTCTTTGAAATAGGCGGACATTCTCTGTTAGCTTCCCGGTTAATGGGACGTATTCGTGAAACATTAGGTGTGGAATTAGGCATTGAAAAACTATTTGAATCACCTACAGTCGCTGAACTAGTTAAACAATTAGATAGCACGCAGAGTGCAAGGCCAGCTATTCAGAAAGTAGAGCGTCCAAGAGAAGTTCCTCTTTCTTTTGCACAGCGTCGTTTATGGTTCTTGAATTGTTTAGAAGGTCCAAGCCCAACTTACAATATTCCAGTAGTCATTCGAATGTCTGGTGAATTAAATCGAGAAGCTTTACAAGCTGCATTTTATGATATCGTCGATCGACATGAGACACTTCGAACTATTTTTCCTAACACGCTTGGTACGTCACATCAGCAAATTTTGGAGACAAATGAGGCAAATCCTACTTTAATTGTTACGCAGACTACTGATTCAGAATTACCTAAAGTACTTGCTGAAGCTGTAAGATATAGCTTTAATCTTGCAGAAGAGCCAGCTATCCGTATGGAGCTTTTTGAAATAAATCCGGATGAACATGTGTTACTTGTATTATTGCATCATATTGTAGGGGATGGATGGTCATTAAACCCATTGTCAAGAGACATAGCAACTGCGTATCAAGCACATTGTAAAGGTGAATCAGTTCAGTGGAAGTCACTGCCAGTACAGTATGCCGATTATGCCCTTTGGCAACAAGAACTATTAGGAAATGAGAGTGCACAAGGTAGTCTCATTTCACAACAAATTGAGTTTTGGAAAGAAGAATTGAAGGGGTTACCAGCCCAACTTGAGTTACCTACAGATTATCAACGTCCTGTGGAAACGAGCTATTGCGGAGAAACGATAGATTTTCATGTGAATCCAGAGTTACATGAACGATTATTAGAGCTTGCTCGTAAAAATGGTGTTAGTTTGTTTATGATCCTACAATCCGGACTTGCTGCATTACTTACACGATTAGGGGCTGGAACGGATATTCCAATAGGTAGTCCAATTGCTGGGCGTAGTGATGATGCGCTTGGAGATATTGTCGGATTGTTCGTAAATACACTCGTTTTACGTACAGATACGTCTGGAGATCCTAGCTTTAGTGAACTGTTAAGCAGGGTGCGTAAAGTTAACCTTTCAGCATATGAACATCAAGATGTTCCATTTGAAAGACTTGTTGAAGTGTTGAACCCTGTGCGTTCGAGAAATAGTCATCCACTATTCCAAATTATGTTAGCTTTTCAAAATACACCAGAGGCTACACTTGATATACCGAATCTAGAAACGCATCTTGAGATTAAGAGTGTTGGTTCTTCGAAGTTTGATATGACGATAGAAATAAGTGAACGTAGTACGTCTGAAGGTCAGCCAAATGGATTACATGGTTTACTTGAATTTAGTACAGATTTATTTAAGCGTGAGACAGCTCAGAAACTTGTGAGTCGTTTCATTCATTTATTAGAAGACGCAGTAGAAGATCCAGAACAACCTATTGGGCGTTTGGAAATTTTGGACGAAGAAGAGCGTCAAACAGTACTTGAAAAATGGAATGGCGGCTTTCAAATTGCGCCTGAAATGACCTTACCGGAATTATTTGAGAAACAAGTTCGCTTAACGCCAGATGCAACCGCTGTCGTATTTGAGGACACTACGCTAACTTATGAAGAGTTAAATAAGAGATCGAATAAACTTGCACGTCTGTTAATTGAAAAAGGAGTAGGTCCAGAGCAAATGGTTGCTTTAGCGATACCAAGATCTGTTGATATGGTTGTGAGTTTGTTAGCAGTTTTGAAAGCGGGGGCAGGATATTTACCGCTAGATCCTGATTATCCATCGGATCGGATTTCATTCATGCTAAGTGATGCTAGGCCTGTCTGTATGATTACGAACACACAAGTGACAATAGAGAGTGCAGAGACCGTAACGATTGTAGTAGACGATTTCAAAATAATGGAGACATTAAACAAATATGGTGAAGAGAATATAGAAAATGTGGAACGAATACAGCCACTATCACCTTTACACATTGCTTATGTAATTTATACATCAGGTTCAACAGGAAGACCAAAAGGTGTAATGATTCCTCATCAGAATGTTATAAGGCTACTTGGGGCAACTGACCATTGGTTCCAATTTGATTCGGAAGATGTTTGGACAATGTTCCATTCTTATGCTTTTGATTTTTCAGTTTGGGAAATTTGGGGGCCGCTATTGTATGGGGGACGTCTTGTTGTCGTACCACACACTGTGAGTCGTTCACCTAGAGAATTTTTAAATCTGCTTGTCCAGGAAAAGGTAACAGTTTTAAATCAGACACCATCAGCATTTTATCAACTTATGCAAGCAGATCGCGAAAATGTTGAATTAGGGCAAAAGCTTTCCTTACGATATGTCGTTTTTGGCGGAGAAGCACTGGAATTAAGTCGTCTAGAAGATTGGTATAGTCGTCATCCAGAAAATTCGCCTAAGCTTATTAATATGTATGGTATTACAGAAACAACTGTACATGTAAGCTATATCGAGCTGGATCAAAATATTGTATCTTTACGAGCAAACAGCTTAATAGGATGTAGTATACCAGATCTTAAAGTATACGTATTAGATAATTACTTACAACCTGTACCACCAGGAGTGGTAGGAGAAATGTATGTTGCAGGAGCAGGGCTTGCTCGTGGGTATTTAGGTCGTGCAGGGTTAACTGCGGAACGATTTATAGCAGATCCATACGGGAAACCTGGTACTCGAATGTATCGTACAGGAGATTTGGCGCGTTGGTGTCAAGATGGCACATTAGACTATATCGGTCGTGCAGACCATCAAATTAAGATTCGAGGTTTCCGAATTGAACTTGGCGAAATTGAAGCCGTTATTATGCAGCACTCTCATGTTGAACAAGTAGCTGTCATTGTACGTGAAGATCAGCCTGGTGATAAGCGATTAGTTTCCTATATTGTTTCGTCAGAACATGTAAACATTGATACAGCTGAAATGCGCCAATATGTAGGACTTAGTCTACCTGATTATATGGTACCATATGCTTTCGTTATGATAAGTGAATTACCTTTAACTCCAAATGGTAAGTTAGATCGTAAAGCATTACCAGCACCTGAATTCATGGTATCTACGATAAGCCGAGGACCAAGAACACCAAAAGAGGAAATTTTATGTGATTTATTTACAGAGGTTTTGAATTTACCTCGAATTGGCATTGATGATGGTTTCTTTGATCTTGGCGGTCATTCCTTACTTGCTGTGCAGTTAATGAGCCGGATCAGGGAAGCGCTAGGAGTAGAGTTAAGTATTGGTAGCTTATTTGCGGTACCGACAGTTGCAGGGCTTGCTGAAATACTTGAGATGGGGACGAGCCAAAGTGCGCTAGATGTAATCTTGCCATTAAGAACAAGCGGTGAAGAGTTACCTATGTTCTGTGTACATCCAGCAGGTGGACTTAGCTGGTGTTATGCAGGATTAATGAAGTCTTTAGGAAGCAATCATCCAATTTATGGTGTACAGGCACGCGGCATTGCAAAAAGTGAAGAACTTCCAAAATCATTAGACGAAATGGCTGCTGACTATCTTGAGCACATTCGTGAGATACAGCCACATGGGCCGTACAGGTTGTTAGGTTGGTCTCTCGGAGGAAACGTTGTTCATGCAATGGCAACTCATTTGCAAAATCAAGGAGAAGAAGTTGAACTGCTTGTTATGTTGGATTCTTATCCCGGTCACTTTTTACCAAATACAGAAGCGCCTAGTGAGGAAGAAGCGCTTATTGCCCTACTTGCATTAGGAGGATACGACCCAGATAACATGGATGGAAAACCACTTGATATGGCAAACGCTATTGATATACTTCGCAGGGATGGCAGTGCATTAGCGAGTCTGGAAGAGGAAACAATTTTGAACTTGAAAGAAACATACGTAAATTCTGTTGGTCTTTTAGGAAAGTATGTTCCAAAACAATTTCATGGAAACCTTGTATTCTTTAGATCAACAATCATACCAGAATGGTTTGATCCGATTTCTCCAGATACATGGCTTAGTTATATAGATGGGGAAATTGAACAATATGATATTGATTGCCGACATAAAGATTTATGTCAGCCAGGACCACTTACAGAAATCGGACAAGTATTAGCTAGTAGACAGCAAGCGATGAAAGGGGTAAATAAAGTATGACGAATCCATTTGAAAACGATAACTTTATGTATAAAGTGTTAGTAAATAAGGAAGGCCAGCATTCTGTCTGGCCAGCCTTTCTCGATGTACCAGCCGGGTGGGATGTTGTTCATGAACAAGATAGTAGACAAGCTTGTCTTGCGTATATCGAATTACACTGGAGTGATATGCAGCCAAAGAGTCTTCACTCACTTGAGTGCGTTTCAGTAGGGGAGTAGTAATGAATTTGAAGCTGAATCCGAAAATTGTTGTTAGTGTTGTATATGTAACGGCTATGTTTATGGCTGCTATGGATGCAACGATTGTAAATGTAGCTCTGCAAACGATTAGTCATGAACTACAAGTTCCACCTTCAGCAATGGGGACAGTCAATGTTGGATATTTAGTAAGTTTGGCTGTGTTTTTACCTATTTCTGGGTGGCTTGGAGATCGGTTTGGTACAAAGCGAGTATTCCTAATCGCTCTTTCTGTATTTACAGCTGCTTCCGCGCTATGCGGAATTGCTGATAATATTACTGCCTTAAATATATTCCGTATCATACAAGGTGCTGGCGGAGGATTATTGGCGCCAGTAGGAATGGCAATGTTATTTCGAACATTTTCACCACAAGAAAGACTGAAGATTTCTAGGTTCATCGTCTTGCCTATTGCTGTTGCGCCTGCAATAGGACCAATTGTTAGCGGGTTCTTTGTGGATCATATGTCTTGGCGCTGGGCATTTTATATTAATTTACCGTTTGGAATAGTAGCTTTACTAATTGGTGCGTTATTTTTAGTAGAGCATATTGAAAAAACTGCTGGGCGGTTAGATTTACCTGGTTTTATGCTTTCCGCACCAGGATTTGCAATGTTGATATATGCAATGAGTCAAGGGCCATCAAAAGGATGGGGTTCCTCAGAAATAATAGGGACAGGATTAGGTGGACTTTTGCTTATTATTCTCTTTGTATTTGTTGAACTTCGTGTGAAGCAGCCGATGCTAGACTTATGTTTGCTGCAAGATCGTTTATTTCGGAATATGAGTCTCATTTCGTTATTTTCGGCTGCTGGATTACTGGGCATGTTATTTATATTCCCACTTATGTATCAAAATGTATTACATGCGTCGGCACTAGAAACAGGTCTTACAACATTTCCAGAAGCAATCGGGTTAATGATTGCTTCGCAAATTGTGCCTTTGTCTTACAAAAGACTTGGGCCACGTAAGTTGATTTCTACCGGTTTGCTATGTGCAGCGATTATATTTGTTGTTTTAAGCTTCGTGAATCAGGAAACAAACCCTTGGCTGGTCCGTATTCTATTGTTTGGCATAGGATTTTTCCTAGGTCATTCTGTAGGAGCTGTACAATTTTCAGCTTTTAATAATATTCATCCGTCTTCAATGGGGAGGGCGACAACTATTTTTAATGTGCAAAATCGATTAGGTTCTGCCATCGGTGTTGCGATTCTTGCAAGTCTGTTAGCTGCTTTTGGAAATAAAAGTGTAGGTGAAGCGGGAAATGAGAGTGCTAGTATTGTAGCGTATCAAATGGCCCTGCTTGGTGCAGCTGTATTCCTATTCGTAGCATTATTATTTGCATTACGTATTCGTGATACGGATGCAATAGCTACATCAAAGAAAAAAACGGCAGTCCAATCAAATGAGGCTCATTCAAAAGCAGTTGCAGGTGAATAATGGAGTGAAAAATCTAGGTAGGATTCTCTATTACAATAGTAATAATGAAAAATTAGGATGGGATACTCCCCGTATACTAGTGGAGATATTTGTTGAAGGCTGGAATAGATTCCATACTTTTCTTAGTATGGGATATTGAATATGAAAAGGGGAGAATTTTTATGAAAGATTGGGAGATTGTAGATTCAGTACCAGAGCTAAGAAGTCATCACTGTCAAGTATGGTGGGCGCAAATTTCAGATTTGCAATGTTGGCACTATAATTTACTAAATGAAATCGAGCGTGAGAAAGCAAATTTGTTCCATCATTCCGAGGACCGAGCAAGATTTATGCTTGGATGTGCAATTAGTCGATTGGTACTGGGAAAACAACTCACAATGTCCCCGCTTCAAGTACCAATTGATCGAACCTGTTCAGTTTGTAAGCTAGCCCATGGACGCCCACAATTACCTGTAGGCATGCCACAGCTATCTGTATCACATTCAGGAGAACGAGTTGCTGTCGCGTTTACAACATCTACACCTATTGGTATAGATGTAGAACAAATAAATTCTAATATTGATGTACTTAAAATGGCAGTAGGAGTATTAACAGATATAGAAATTGCTCAGTTAATGCAACTGCCAGTTGAAAGGCGAATTGAAGGGTTTTTAACATATTGGACGCGGAAGGAAGCTATACTTAAGGCTACTGGAGAAGGCTTAATGATATCACCTTCTAATCTGACTGTATCAACTCCAGATCATTTACCGGAACTACTTGTTTTTCAAGATAAGCCACAGCTTGTTGAGATTACAACTTTGATGAATTTGCAACCTGGCTCAGACTATGTTGCTTCAATAGCTTTATTAAACAAAGATGTAACAGAAATGAGGCAATTTGATGCCGGAAAGCTTTTGCAGAGTAGTAGACTTCTCCCTCATTAATGAATAGTAATACTTTAATTGACGAAGGTGTGTACGAATAATACAGATACCTAGAGTGAAAATGCTCGCTTGAGTGCCTGCTAGATTATATAAATATAGAAGAGGTGTTAGTCATGTTAGTAGTGGAAAATAGAAAAAGAGAATTGGCTGATGCTACAGTAGTTAAAATGGTTAAAGATTTATTGTTTTCTAAAGAGACGTCATCTATTACGTCTTTAGAAAATATTGTGAAAGATATAGTTCAGTTCAATGTTGTGGAACAAGAAATGTTAGATAGGGAATATATTCCAAAAGAAACGAAAAGCTTTTTTGATAAAAATGGAACATTTCTTTACCGAGTTTCATCCATTAGTTACAAAGGAAAGGTGTTATCTGAAAATCTAATTTTTACTGATACCTCACTATTACCAAGTGAAATTGTGAAAGAGTTAGAAGACGGAAACGTTCCTATTGAAAACCTAGTTGAGCAAATGGAAGTAAGAAAAAACATGCTATATCAAGGATATCAGCCTTCTGGAAATATTATTGAACTGTTTGATGGCTGCTTATTACAATCTAGTATATACCCTACGAGAAAATATCAAATCGTAAGCAACTGTAGATGCTTATTTTATATTTGTGAAGTATATCATGAGGATAATATATATGCGGTCATGAAATAAAACAATAAACCAGCCTAATTGGCTGGTTTATTGTTATTTTACAGCTTCTTTTAATTCTTTTCCGGCTTTAAAGGCAGGAACTTTACCAGCTGCAATTTGAATTTCCTCACCTGTTTGTGGGTTTCGGCCAGTACGTGCAGCTCTTTCCCGTACTTCGAATGTGCCAAAACCAATAAGTTGCACTTTGTCACCAGCTTGTAAAGCATTCGCAATTGTATCAAATACAGATTGGACAGCTGCTGAAGCTTCCTTTTGGGAGATATCGGCAGTTTGGGCTACATTTTTAATTAATTCAGTTTTGTTCATTTTTTTCACCTCATATTAATTTTTTGTCTAAGTCTATTTTTGGAATGAGTGATATGATAGAGAAATTTTTGTTAATGTAAAATATTGATAGGATTGCATTGTTATCTTAATTTCGGTGAAAGAGGCGGAATCCCTGCAAAGTATAAAGGAATTTATTTGAATTGTTTCTTGAAAAAAGAGGATATATATAGATTATAGTACAATCGATATATAAAATAGAAGTAAGGAGGATTCTATAATGATTATTCGCACAAAGCTAGAAGAATTAATAGTAATTCGGCAGCATGATCATGGTTTTTTGGCAGGAGAATTTGCAAAAAAATTTAGAAAAGATGTATTTGAAGATAAAACATATTTAAAAGAGTGTATTGATGCGATTTATGAACATGATAGGGGATGGATTGGCTTAGATACAACGCCAATTTGGAATGATGCTAAAAATTCACCTTATACGTTTATGGATTGTCCAAGTTCATTGAGATTTGTTTTTTATACATTAGGGTTGAATGAGATTGAACATACAAATCCTTATGGTGCTATACTTTGTAGTAAACATTTCATATCATTTCCTCTTAATCAAGAAGACGATGAAATGATAAAGTTTTATAAACAGGAATTGGATCGTCAAAAGAAATTTTTGAAAACGTTAACAACAGAGCAGTATGATATGTTCGATATACACTATAAACTTTTAAAGTTTTGTGATGAGCTATCGTTATATGCTTGTATGAATGAACCTGGTGTAAAGAAAGAAAAAGAAATTGATTTATTTAAAGAGGGATTTGAAGGAACTGAAACTTTTAATAAGAACACAAATGAACGATTAAAGGCAGAGTGGTTAGATAAAGAAACGATTCGTATTATACCGTTCCCTTTTGAAGGCGAGTTTAAAACGTATGTAAAATATAAATCTGTGCTAACGAATAGAATAGAGGAGATTGGTATTGTTAAGGCGGATAAGGAGGTAGAATCCCAGAAATTAGATTTATATTTTGTGAGGTAAGAATGTAGTTACGTGAAAATAAGGAAAGGAGAATAGAATATGAAACAATATATGATAAAACAATTTGATTATCATACATGGGCAAATAAAAGAATACTTGAGCATTTAAGGGAGCTCCCTAAAGAGGTGTATTATCAAGAAGTTCAAAGTGTATTTCCTTCTATAGAAAAGGTACTGATTCATATTTATGTAGTGGATTGTGTATGGTTACATGTTTTAAATGGTAAAAGTATGGCTGAAGCGTTACAGGTAGGAAAGGAGTTACAAGAGCAAGTCGAAAACAAAACAATGGATGAATTGAAAAATCTGTTCCACAAAGTAACGCAGCAGTATAAAGTGTTTTTGGATAAACAAAAGGATATGAATCAGGTAATTCTACTTGATAATCCATACGCTGGAAGATTAAAAACCTCTGTATCTGAATTAGTGCAGCATGTTGTAAATCATGGAACATATCATAGAGGAAATATAACAGCTATGTTGCGGCAACTAGGTTATCCATCTACTATGACGGACTTTGTATTTTATTTACATGCAGAACAAAAATCTTAATGGAGAAAATGATAGCTTAGTATTCAAATACACTGAGAATAGAAGGAGAGGAAAGAAATGTATAAAGAATGTAGTAGCGAACATTTTACGATTGAGAAATTAAATGATGGTATTTACGCGGCAATTGCAAAAGAAGGAGGAGGCTCCTTAGCCAATGCCGGTTTTGTTGATATAGGAGATCAAACGATTATTTTTGATACGTTTAACACACAACAAGCAGCTGCAGATTTAAAAGAGCTAGCAGAAAAAATAACAGGTCACTCTATATCATGGGTTATTAACAGTCATTGGCATGGAGACCATATTCGTGGAAATCAAGTTTTTAAAAATTGTAATATCATATCTAGTCATAAAACATACGAGCAAATGGCAGAAATTCATCCTTCCAAAATTGATAAACAGAAACAAGACATAGAAGGTTTACATACATATATACAATCCCTACAAGATCAATTCACTCAAACAAATGATGAAAGCTTACGAAAACAGATTTCATTCTTAAATCAGTTAGCGATTTCATTACCTACACTGCGACTTGTATTACCTCAATATTCTTTCCAAAATGAATTTACTATACATGGTTCGAAGAGAACTGCAAAATTGATTACGTTAGGTGGAGGCCATTCCGTTTGTGATACGATTCTTTACCTACCTAAAGAGAAGGTTTGTTTTATGGGTGATTTGTTATTTGTGAAATCACATCCTACTTTTTTTGAAGAATCTAATCTTCAAGAATGGAAGCATATGTTAGAAATGATTGAGGAATTTGAAATTGATAAAGCAGTACCAGGACATGGCCCTGTAGGTGTAAAAACAGACTTGAGAAAAGTAATAGAATACATTGAAGAATTAACAGTTTTAGTTAGAGAGAATACAAGTATTGATGAGGTCAAATGTCCGAGTGCATATATAAATTGGCATGCTCCTGAAGTTTTCACATCAAACTTAAAGCATGTAAAGAAAGTAATGGAATTATCAATTTTACAAAGTAATAGTACGACATAAAGAAATTATATAAGAGTGATACAAGCAAAGGGCACACCATTTCCGTATGGGATACCCTTTGCTTAAAAAATGTATTAACTTGCAATTTTTTTATTTGAGTTTTTTAATTTCTCAGCTTGTAAGAATCGATTTGTTTCTGCTACCACAACACTGCTTAATCCAATTAACCCAATTAAGTTTGGAATTGCCATAAGTCCGTTTGCGATATCAGCAAACGTCCATACGATTCCGAGTTTTAAATTGGCACCAATTGCGATCATCACAATGAAGATGGCTTTATAATATTGTACGGCACCTTGTCCAAATAAATAAGCTACGCATTTTTCACCATAATAAGACCATCCTAAAATAGTGGAGTAGGCGAATAGAATGATTGCAATACCAAGAATCATGCTACCAGTATGGCCAAATACAGATTGGAAAGCGAGCGTTGTTGCTCCAACACCAGTTTTTCCAGATTTCCAGGCACCTGTTGTAATTAATACTAAACCAGTAATTGTACAAACAATAAATGTATCGAGGAAAGTTCCTGTCATCGACACAAGCGCTTGTTTGGCAGGTGAATCTGTTTTTGCAGCAGCAGCAGCAATTGGAGCGCTTCCTAAGCCTGCTTCATTGGCAAATACTCCGCGTGCCATCCCAATTTGAATAGCGGAAGCAACCGTTGCACCGATAAAACCACCAGCCGCTGCAGTACCTTGAAATGCACCAGAAAAAATAAGTGAAAATGCTTCTGGGACTTGATCAAAGTGATAAAAAATAATAATGAGACCAGAAATTACATAAAAGAAAGCTTTAAGTGGAACGAAAAATCCAGTGACTTTCCCGATTTTTTTTACGCCACCTAAAATAACAATCGCAATTAAGAAAGCCATTAATATACCAGTTAAAGCAGGGGGAAACGAAAAGTTTATTCTCATAGCTTCTGCAACGGAATTCGATTGCACCATATTTCCGATTCCAAAAGAAGCGGTTGTTCCGAAAATGGCAAATAAAATAGCAAGCCATTTTTTCCCTAAACCACGTTCTAAGTAATACATTGGACCACCGGAATATTCGCCGTTTTCATTACTTACACGATATTTTACCGCGAGGATTGCTTCTGCATATTTCGTGGCCATACCGAACAAGGCAGTGATCCACATCCAAAATATTGCCCCTGGCCCACCGATTGTAACAGCTGTTGCGACACCGGCTATATTTCCCATCCCAATAGTTGCGGCCATTGCGGTCATTAGTGCTTGGAAATGACTAATATCTCCTGAAGAAGATATGTCTTCTGATTTTCGAAATGCTAGTTTGTGAGCGTATAATAGTCTACTAAACTGTAAACCTTTTAGGCGCACTGTGAGAATGATTCCAGTTCCGACTAGAAGGAATAAGGTCGGTAATCCCCATACGTAGTGATTGATTTGTTCTAATACTTTACTTACTGTCTCCATCTTTATTCTCCTTTTAGAAAAAATAAAAAACCACTTCACATAAATGAAATGGTCTCTGGAGAAACAAGGAATAGAAAAATAAACCGATACAAATCGGCGTTTTCTTTCGCTTGTCTCTGTCCTTTTACCTGAGAGATTATCCGCTAATATAAGCGGATTTGCTCCTTCGGTGCCCTGTTTCCTCTGCACTATATGATAGGCGAGAGGGAGTCTCTCCAGAGATTCGTCCCCATGCAGTTCTACTTGTAACCAAGACCTGAGAGTTTCAAAGTTGAATCATCAACTTTTTGCCCCGTCGGTAGATCAATTGATCTTCTCCTGAATGGTTCATCCGAATTATGTGATTAAAAACTTAATTATATTGATATGAAATGATTTTTACATAATCAATAAACAACATTATAGGTTCCTTATAAATGAATTGCAATTATTTTTTATTGGAAGATACTTTTGAACAAAAATTTTATCTCTTGAAATGGAAGGGGATGATGTCGTCAATTTATTTTTTTATTATCCCTAATATACCTTCTAGTTCAGCTAACGTAGATAAAGCCATGACAATGTTTTGATCAGCAAGACCTAAAGATTGCGTAGCATTTTCTAGACTATCTTTTAAAGCTTTCTCATTGTTTAAGCCTTGCGTAACAGATAATGCGGCATTTTCCATACAATTTGAAGCGGCTATAAACGCGGTTTTAAAATGATTTATTTTCTGCTTCAGTGCAGGGTCTTTCATTTTTTCTTCAGCTTTAAATATCTCCGTGTTTTTAGAAATCTCGTTGAATTGGTTTGCTATATGATTCATTTTATCCAGTAATTCAGTTGTATTTATGTTACCTGATTTTGAATTTAGTTCAGTCCATGTTGGTAACCATTCCTGTTCTACAATATTATCGTACTTTGTAGTGAGTGAATCGATTTGAGATTTTAATTCTTGTTGATAGATTTTTTTATCGACAGGCTCATTCGTAACTTGTGTTTTTATTTCCTTCATGAAGTTCAAAAAAATAGTAAGTCCAAGGCTAGTAAGTATCAGTATGCTAAAAAGCCAAAACCACCACTTTTTATGGAATGATTTCTTCATCTAGTAATACCTCCTAATATGCAAAAAAACGAGATGTAATTAACTTATCATAACAAGTTATGCATTAAAATTATGTTGTATTTTGTCGAAAAAAAGAAGAGATTTTTTTAGAAGAACATAAAAAATTAGTGGGATTACATAATTGAAATTGGTAAAATACCAGGGGTTGTAAAATGGAAAGTGTGGGGAAGAAGTATTTATGGAGAAAAAGAAGAGGGAAAACCACTGGAATATTATTATATGGATAGTTCTATGCGGATTAGGATGCTTAATATTTATGACGAAAGAATCAAAGATTAAAGACTTTCCAGTTCCTATGTCAGCTATTCATATTGAAGATGGCAATCAAGCAGATTATAAATATATAAGTCTAATGCCTATATTAAAAGCAAAGGGATGGGAAAACCTTGGAGAAGATGGGCATACTGTAGTATTTCAAAAAGGAGATAGGAAGGTAATTGTATTACATTATCCAGGGGAAAATATGTATTACTTGTTTGAAGAGTAGATTAAGATATCAGGGGAATAGGACATAAACAGGATGATTACTTTGTTTGTGTCCTATTTATTATTTAAGATAACAATCCGAGTTCCTTTGCATGTAGTGGGGAAAGACTTAATTTCTGAACGAAAAATGCATGAAGTGAGATTTGTTCTTTGATTTCAACCCATTCGTGATAACAGGAAAATAATGCTTGAATATCATTATTAAAATATTGTTCTACTAGTATACGAATCAATTTCGTACTTCGCCAATAATCATAAAAAGCTCCCGCATATGATCCACTTTCCGCAGACTTACCGAACTCATTTAAAGGGTAATTACTAAATTCAGCTTGATATATGCTAATTAATTCATCTTCTACCTGCATAATTGCTTTAAATTGTTCATGTGACATCATTAGTTTTCTTGGTAAATAAAAGTATACGCCTTCTTCAAACCACATCGATTCTTCATCAATTTCATCAAAATCACTATGGAATTCTTCAGCGTGATGTACAAATTCATGTGCAGCAATAGTTGCGATGTCGAGTATAGTAAGTTGCTTATAATATTGCTGAGCTTTTTCAAGTTCTTTTCCGTCAGTTACTGATAAGTAGATATTTTTCCATACATCAATAAGTGGTGTAATATGAATCAAATCACGTGAAGTATAAGCTGGCATAAGGATATTTGAATAAACTTGTGTTGCAGATTCTAAATCGTGAAATACGATTCCTTTTGGTGGTGAGAGGATTGTAACCTTTTCTTGCAATAAGGGTATGAAGCTTTGTAATTCGTTTAGTAGTTTCAAACCTTCTGCTTCAATCTTTTGAATATGAGTTGAATCAGTTACTGAGAATGCGGGTTTCATTGTCAACATACTCCTTTTATTGGATTATTTAGTAAATGCATTATAATCATGCTACGATAAGGTGTATTTTTGTTTTTATTCTTAATTTTTTGATTTATAATTAATTTGTATATAACACTTTATATAGAAATGAGCTGATTGATTGTCAATTATTAAGAAAATAGGTCGGTTTTGTCCTGTAGATGACAAAGGATACATTATTAATGATTCACATATGAATAATATTCAACCAGTCTTTCTCAAAGTTATACAAGAAGTACAGGATATATGTTTTCATATGCTGCAGGATGACCTCCATAGCATTTACATTAGAGGGTCTGTTCCAAGAGGGATTGGAATAGAGGGGATTGCAGATATAGATACAATTATATTAGTTCGAAAAGATCCGAAGGCACTAGACTTGGAATGGATCGAAAGTATAGAACAACAAGTGCTCCAAAAATTTGATTGTATATCTGGGGTGGAATTAAGTTTTTATGATGTTGAAGAAGTGTTACATTCCAGTCGTTTGTCGTTTATAAGTTTTATGATTCAAACACATGGAGTATGTATACTCGGTGAAGATATAAGGTCACAGCTACCTAAATATAAAGTAAGTCAAGAATTAGCTCGTGAACATCTTATACATTTACAGCCACAAATCGAACAAGCATGTGAAGAGTTAATTCATAATAAAGGTAGGGATGATATAACCGACTGTTGTCGCTGGATTATGAAGATAGTAGTTAGAGCGGGATTAGCATTAACAATTGATAAAGAAGGGCTTTATTCTAGGGATCTTTATCCAGCGTATGAGTTATTTAGTAAGCATTTTCCAGAGCAAGAACAAAATATGAGGAAAGCGCTACAATATGCAGTTAATCCTATAGAGGACATAATAGAAATTTTAGCGTTTTTAGATAATTTTGGAGGTTGGATATTAATAGAAGCGGATCAATATTTAAATAATAGCGAATTGAATAGATTGTAATTTTATTATGTAAACAAAAGTGTTTGCTTTTTTAAATAGTGGGTGAAGGAATAGCAATCATTGCAAAAGGAATACAGAATGTATAATAAAGGGGGATCTATATGTTATTAAAAACGATATTTTGTCAGGTAGAAAAAGAGAAAAAGGGTTTGTTTTCAGAGGCACAAGAGAAATGGAGAGGTTTACAAAAGCTAGAGGGATTTTATGGACAATTCGGAGGCTGGGATGAAGATGAAGCTTGTGTATTTTCTGTTTGGGAAAGTATGAGTACGTATCAAGCATTCATGAATGGAGTACACGATACAATTTTTTTAAATAGTAATCAAGAGGATACATATGTTTCATGTGAAATAGAGAAATTTCAAACGTTATATGACATAACAAGTATTCCTTTTATGGATGCAATTGCTAAAGGTTCATTTGTAAGAATCGCAATTTGTGATGTGAAGAGTGGAAATGAGCAACATTTTTTACATGTACAAGAAACGATTTGGAATAAAGGGATGGAACATGTAGAAGGAATGTTAGGTGGCGTTGTAGGAAGATCGATTACAAACTCAAATCGTTATGTAGTTCTATCTTATTGGCAAGATGAAATGGCACATCAACGTTATGCGAAAGAAATTTTCCCGGAGCTATATAAGTTAGCTAATGTAAAAGAGTATGTTGAAAATATAAATGGAAAGCAGGTTGCGTGTATAAAAGAATGGTCTGTATATTAATTATAAAAAAAGTGAATAAATGGTGTATATCTAGGATGAATGATTTTAGTAGTTATAGTTGTATGAATTATTAGTTTAAAAGTAGAAGGCATGCAGCGAATGTATTATTGGTATGTAGTTCAATAAGACGAACTCTTTTCTTTTAAACATGAAAATTATAGAAGACGTCAGATACCCTTTCGTGTTAATATATTTAAGTTATATTAGGAGGCTTACCCTTTTGTTATTGTACGGTAGAAGCAGTGTGAGCTTGAAATTTTTAGAAAAAAGGATGTGCCTAACTTGCGTATAAATAAATTTATTAGTGAATCTGGAAAAGCATCTAGACGCGGAGCAGATAAGTTAATTAATGAAAGAAGAGTAATTATTAACGGAAAGGTTGCAAAAATAGGTGACCAAGTACAACCAGGTGATGACGTGCGAGTAAATGGAGAGCAGCTTCGAATTGCTCGAGACCATGTGTATATCGCTTTAAATAAACCAGTAGGTATTACATGTACAAGTGAAAAGGCAGTTAAAGGTAACATTATCGATTTAGTGAATCATCCTTTACGAATTAATCACGTTGGACGTCTTGATAAAGATTCAGACGGTTTAATTTTGTTAACGAATGATGGCGATATTATTAATGAAATTTTACGTGCTGAAAATAAACATGAAAAAGAATATATTGTTTCAGTAGATAAACCGATTACGCCTGAATTTTTAAAAGAAATGGAAGCGGGTGTTAAAATTTTAGGAACAAAAACACTTCCTTGTGAAATAACACAGTTATCAAAATATGAATTCCAAATTATTTTAACACAAGGATTGAATCGCCAAATTCGTCGTATGTGTGAAGCTTTAGGTTATCAAGTATACACATTAAAACGTACGCGAATTATGAATATCCAGTTGAATAATTTACCAGTTGGGCAGTGGAGAGATTTAACGAAGAAAGAGAAAAAAAGATTATTCGCAGACTTAAACTACGAACCACAAGATTGGTAAAAAAGAGAGGGTAACCCGAAACAGTGAATTGTTTTGGTTTATTCTCTCTTTTTTTATCCCGCATTAACGGGCAGTAAGACCCCCACCTCAAGATTCAGAGAAAAACGAGGAAGATTGTTTGGGAATCAACTGCCCGTAAAAGCCCCCACTGATTAAAGTTTCACTTTATGTTTGGAAATCTTTTTTTATTTTTATTTTTAAAACACTTGCCAAAATAAATGGAATAGGATATATTAAATAACAATTAATGGATGTATTGTAAAAGCAAAGAAAAGGACACGAGTTATTTTTAACGGTTATACAGAGAGGGAAGGAATGCTGAGAACTTCCTAACGCAGTGAAATAACTTACCACCTTAGAGCTGCACTAGGGAAAATAAAAGTATCTAGTGCCGTGTAAGCGACGTTACCGCAAAAGAAGCCATTGTATGTTTAATATGATGGGAATCTGGGTGGAACCACGAATATAAGCATATTCGTCCCTATTATTAGGGATGAGTATGCTTTTTTATTTTTAATTTCATAATAAGCGAAGAAAAGGACACGAGTTATTTTTAACGGTTATACAGAGAGGGAAGGAGTGCTGAGAACTTCCTAACGCAGTGAAATAACTTACCACCTTAGAGCTGCACTGGGGAAAATAAAAGTATCTAGTGCCGTGTAAGCGACGTTACCGCAAAAGAAGCCGTTGTATGTTTAGTATGATGGGAATCTGGGTGGAACCACGGGTAAAAGCACGCTCGTCCCTATTATTAGGGATGAGTGTGCTTTTTTATTTATGAAATGGAGCGATTAAAATGAGAGAACAGATGATTAACATTATTTTTCCAGATGGTAGTGCCAAAGAATATGTAAAAGGAATTACTCTAGAAGAGATTGCAGCCTCAATTAGTTCAAGTTTAAAAAAGAAAGCAGTAGCCGGAAAGGTGAATGGTCAATTATTTGACTTGCGTCGAAATATCGAACAGGATGCAGAAATTCAAATTATAACTATGGATTCAGAGGAAGGAATAGAAGTTGCAAGACATACTTCTGCACATATATTAGCGCAAGCTGCAAAGAGAATATACGGTGATGTAAAACTTGGCGTAGGACCTGTTATAGAAAATGGTTTTTATTATGATATGGATCTTCCAAGTAGTATAGGTATTGAAGACTTACCTAAACTTGAAAAAGAAATGAAGAATATTGTGAATGAAAATTTGAAAATAGAGCGAGTTGAAATCACTCGAAAAGAAGCAGAAAAGCTTTTCCAAGATGTAAATGATCACCTAAAGTTGGAGCTTTTAGAAGCAATCCCTGAAAATGAGATTGTAACAATTTATAAACAAGGAGAATTTGTTGATTTATGTCGTGGTCCACATTTACCGTCAACTGGCTACTTGAAAGCATTTCAATTAACTCACGTTTCCGGTGCATATTGGCGCGGGGATAGTAATAATCAAGTGCTTCAGCGTATATATGGCGTTGCGTTTTCTTCTCAAAAAGAATTAGAAAACTATTTGCATTTTGTAGAAGAAGCAGCAAAGAGAAACCATCGTAAGTTAGGAAATGAACTTGAATTATTTATGTTCTCGGAAGAAGCACCAGGAATGCCTTTTTATTTACCGAAAGGACAAATCGTTCGAAATGAATTAGAGTCTTTTTTAAGAGAAATACAACAAAACTACGATTACCAAGAAGTCCGTACTCCCATTATGATGAATCAGGGGCTATGGGAAGAATCAGGGCACTGGGATCATTATAAAGATAATATGTATTTTTCAGAGGTAGACAACAAAAGCTTTGCATTAAAACCGATGAATTGCCCTGGACACATGCTTATTTTTAAAGATAAGCTACATTCATATCGCGATTTACCAATTCGAATGTGTGAATTTGGTCAAGTGCATCGCCACGAATTCAGCGGTGCATTAAATGGATTATTAAGAGTTCGTACATTTTGTCAGGATGATGCACATTTATTTGTGACACCTGAGCAAATAGAAAGTGAAATAAAGTCAGTGTTAAAACAAATTGACTATGTCTATAGAACATTCGGTTTTGAATATGAAGTGGAGCTTTCAACAAGACCTGAAGATTCAATGGGTGATGATGAGCTATGGAACCAAGCTGAATTGTCTCTCGAGAATGTGCTGAAATCATTAAATTATAACTATAGAGTGAACGAAGGAGATGGCGCATTTTATGGACCTAAAATTGATTTTCATATTAAAGATGCTTTACAAAGAAGCCATCAATGTGGAACAGTTCAGCTTGATTTCCAAATGCCAGAGAAATTTGACTTGAATTATATTGATGAAAGAAATGAGAAAAGAAGACCGGTTGTTATTCACCGTGCTGTATTAGGCTCTTTTGATCGTTTCCTAGGAATACTAATTGAACATTTCGGAGGGGCATTCCCAACATGGTTGGCTCCGGTTCAAATAAAGGTGATTCCTGTTTCCAATCAAGTACATGAACAATATACAAAGGAAATTGAAGAAAAGTTAAAGAGCGTTGGCCTTCGCGCCGAACGAGATGCTCGTAGTGAAAAACTAGGGTATAAAATACGAGAGGCACAGCTCCAAAAGATACCATACATTCTTGTTATTGGGGATAAAGAAATGGAAAATGGATCTGTAAATGTGCGTAAATATGGTGAAGAAAAATCTGAAGTGGTTTCGCTATCTGCATTTATGGAAAGTATACGGAAGGAAGTTTATAATAAAGGATCTAAGTAATAAATCATAAATCAATCGGGTTGAAACACACTACTTTAAGTAAGTAGTGTGTTTTTTACTATCATAAAGAAATTATTTGAAGTTGTTCGTCGTTAAAAATCATTTTTAACCTGTTTATTTTCTACTTTCCATCCATCATTCTTCTTTTTAATCTCTAAAACTATATTCATTCCACTAGATTCCTTGTAAAGGATATAACCATGGTCTGATTTAATATATGTCGACGGCTCTCCTCTCCATTTTTACTTATTTTAAATTATGTTTGTCTTAATATATTTAGAAGCGCCCGCTTCTCAGCAAAGTGTAGGTGGGGGATTTTAGGTTGTTATTTTTGCCCCTTACAAAAATGTAAGGTGAATGTAAGATAAATCGCAGGAAGATTGTGAGTAAAAGTGAGAATATTAAAAAAGAAAGTAAAGGATATAAGATTTTTTATCAATTTTGTTATAAAAAAATGAAAAATTAAAAAAATCTTAAGAATTTATGTAGGAGAAATCTAAGAAATGTATGACAAAGTAATGATATACAAAAGGGATGGAGTGATAGGAATGGCAACAAATGTAGTGACAGTAGAAAGTGTGGAGAAAACATATGGCAAAAGAAATGAAAGCCAGTCAAAAGCATTAAGAGGGGTATCGCTTACGATACAAGAAGGGGAATTCGTTGGGATTATGGGACCTTCTGGATCTGGAAAAACGACACTACTAAATGTAATTAGTACACTTGATCATGCGACAGGAGGAAGTGTGACGATAGCAGGCACAGATATTACTTCAATGAAGGGGAACGTTTTATCAGATTTCCGTTCTCAAAAACTGGGGTTTATTTTTCAAGATTTTAATTTGCTTGAAAATCTCTCGATCTATGAGAATATTGCTTTGCCACTTTCACTACAAGGAGTGCCTTCAAGTGAGATAAGCGGGAAAGTAAATGAGGTTGCACAGAAATTAGATATTGTTGAAATTTTAACAAAATATCCATCAGCTGTCTCTGGTGGACAAAAACAAAGAACAGCTGCAGCACGAGCTTTAGTACATAATCCGGCCATTGTATTAGCGGATGAACCAACAGGAGCACTTGATAGCAAAAATGCGAAGAGTTTATTAGAAGCGATGCAAGACTTACATGAAAATCATGGAGTAAGTATATTAATGGTAACGCATGATGCATTTAGTGCAAGTTATTGTGAGCGGATTCTATTTATTCAAGATGGGCTACTCTATAAAGAATTGAAACGCCAAGGAACACGAGAGGATTTCTATCAAGATATTTTAGGTGTGCTTGCTCATATGGGCTCAGCGGCTGAATCCAAGTAGGGGGCGAGATCATGTTATTGAAATTATCACGTCATAGTATGAAAAAAATGTTAAAGGACTATCTTGTTTTGCTTGTTGGTCTTGTCATTAGTATAAGTATTTTCTATATGTTTCAAACGATGGCGATTAACAGCCAATTTACAAAAGATAATAGTATGATTAATAGTATTCGCCTTGTATTTTGGGTTGGTGCTGTCTTACTTTCCTTCATTACGGTCTTTTATATCGTATATGCGAATTCCTTTTTACTTACATTGCGCAGGAAAGAGCTTGGTATGTATATGATGCTCGGTGCAAAGAAGAAAAAAGTAGCCCAGTTATTATTTATCGAAACATTCGGTATGGGAATTATCAGCATTATTATTGGGATTATTGTAGGAATATTACTAGCAAGTGCAGCGGGGAATTTTTTAATGAATGGTTTAGAAATTCCGGCGAAAGGCTATGCACCATTTTATATACCTGCAGTTCTTGTTACATGTGGATTCTTCTTGGTCTTATTTATTATTACTGGATTTATCAATAGTATACGGTTATTGCGTCAAACTGAACTTGAGCTACTTCGTGAAGATGAAACACAAGATGCAATAGAAAAGAATAAACGTCGCGTTATCATTTTTACTGTAATGGGAGTGTTACTGTTAGGGACAGGATACTATTCTATACTGCATATAGACAAGTTACGTGAAATAGGATTTATACTAGCAACGGGTGCTACAACGATAGGGACATATTTTATTTTTAGTTCATTGTTACCATTGTTTGTAACAAAGTTAAAAAGCAACAAAAAACGAAATGAAACAGGTTTAAATAGTTTTACATATGCTCAGCTTCGTTTTCGAATAAATAGTTTATCTCGGGTACTTGGGACTGTCGCGATGCTAATTGCACTTGGTGCAGGGGCGATGACAGCTGGAATGGCTTTTCAAAAAAATGTTGGTATTATGACGGATTTTTCTCGAGTCTATGATGCGACAATTCATGATCCGAATGAAAAAGATACAGCGGCATTAAAACAAATGAAAATTGAAGAGCAACGAACTTATAAATATAAAGTGGACGGGGAAGCAGTCTATTATTTACGAGAAGATTTAACTGCAAAGCCACCACTCATTTCTGATCATCAAGATACAAAGAATGTCAAAGAGCCTATACGTAAACGTGTAAAAGAACCATTAACGGAACCGCTTTATACATCTATGGAAGCACCTGAGGCAGCAAGTAAACTTCCACATATGCCAAGTGATTGGAATGATGCAATCATAAGAGAAGTTCAAGTTACACACAATCAATTCAACGGGAAACCTGTTCGAATTGCAGATAAGGACCATTATAAAAACATTCAAGGAACAGAACATAGTGTCACGCTAGTGCAAGTGGATGACTTACAAAAATATAAACCGTTGTTAATAGATCTTGATCAACGACAAAAAGAGTTAGTAGAAAAAGCAAAAGGCGGAAAAGTAGAATTATATACAAAAATGACAACTTACCAATTTATGAATAGTTTCATGAGCGGTACGATGTTTATGGGGTTCTTCCTTGGAGTTGCATTCTTAGCTATGATGGCGAGCTCTCTTATGTTTAAAATTTTAACAGGAGCTTCTCGTGATGTACGTCGCTATGAAATGCTTCGAAAAATTGGAGTACGCCGTAGTATGTTGTCGCGTAGTATCTATAAAGAAATTTCATATCTCTTTATCTTCCCGGCTATCATTGGTATTTCACATATTTTAGTAGGACTTAACTTGTTCCGCCTCTTCTTAGTTGATCCGTTTGTAAAAGTGTGGATGCCAATTGGAATTTTTCTTATTATTTATGTTGTATATTACTGGATAACGGTGCAACTATATAAAGGAATGGTTTTGCCAAAAGAACAAGTTTCAAAGTAATAATGAATGAGATAATTTGCTGGCAGAATGAAAAAACACGCTTACTTTCATTATCAAGACCTAAAAGTTAAAAATCCTCAAAAAATAAAGGTAAGTACATATTAGTTATGTTAAATATGTACTTACCTCTTATTTCTCCTTAAACTAAGGCTCCACATAGGCTTAAATATTTCAATGAGCTTCTAATGGAATATTCCCAATATCCGAAACGGGTTCTGTTGCAAAGTTTTCTAAATGAGATCACACTCTAGAAAAAAAGAGTAAGGAGAAACACAAATGCGAAGTTTTCAAAGAGACTCCGCCTTTTCAACGTACAATGAACTTCAACAATTACTGGCTACTTCCTAAACATTGTTCCTCATTTACCAACCTGTTTATGCTTTTTTCAAACTTTGCAACAGAACCCTCAATTTTTATATTTATTGGACAGATGAGTACTCCAAAATCGATGGATGCTCCTTCTACCCTATGGAGATGTGGTGATTACCCTTATAGAGCCTGCATCTAATCTCGTTTACTGATGAAATCTTTATAAGCGGCAATTTTATATTCAAGCATCTCATCTGCAGCTTTTAATGTTCTGATTTGTTTCTTAATAGCGTCTTTATGTTCTTCTAAAAGGCTTAATCGCTCTAGTGTAGTATGTTCTCCTTCTAAAACTAATGAAGCATACTTTTTTATTTTCGCGATAGGCATTTGTGTTTCTTTTAACTTGATAACAAATTGTAGCCATTTAATATGTGAATCGTTATATCGCCTGTCTCCGCTGGCATCACGAACAGGAGTTATAATTTTTTCCTTTTCGTAATACCGCAATGTATGTGTACTTATCCCTAAAATTTTAGCCACTTCACCAATGGTGTGCATAAGAAACCTCCAGATTAATTTTTTTCTTGACTTAGAGTTAACTCTAATCATTATAATCAACTCATAGTTCGTTCACAATAAAATCAATTGGATAAAATTCAGGAGGGATTTATATGAAATATACAGTTATTACGGGTGCCAGTTCAGGAATTGGGTATGAAACGGCTCTTGCTTTTGCGGCTCGCGGAAAAAACTTAATCATAGCAGCTCGCAGAACGGAGGAATTGGAAAAGCTAAAATCAAAAGTGGCTGACGTTAACGCAGACCTGGATGTTGTCATTCGAACTGTTGATTTATCTGTTACCACAAATGTTTATGCATTCTATGAAAGTCTTCAGGACTATCAGATCGAGACCTGGATCAACAATGCTGGATTTGGAAACTTTGCTTCCGTTGGGGAACAAAATTTAAATAAGATTGGGACGATGCTTCATTTGAATATTGAAGCCTTAACCTTGTTGTCCTCTCTTTATGTGCGTGACTATGCAGATGTTAAAGAAACGCAAATCATCAATATTTCTTCAGGAGGAGGATATCTGATTGTTGCCGATGCTGTGACCTACTGCGCGACAAAGTTCTATGTAAGTGCCTTTACAGAAGGGCTTGCACAAGAATTGAAAGGAAAAGGAGCAGCCATGCAAGCAAAAGTCTTGGCTCCTGCTGCAACAGAGACCGAATTTGCGAAACGCTCCTATGATGTTGATAATTTTGAATATGATGGTATTGTTCCAAAGTTCCATACAGCTGAACAAATGGCCGGTTTCTTACTGGATTTATATGACAGTGAGAAGGTGGTAGGAATTGTGAATGGAGAAACGTATGACTTCGAATTAAGAGATCCGATTTATCCGTATGTGACGCGGACAAGAAACTAGTCTTTTAAAATCCAAACATAACAAAAAGCCGATAGTTCCTTAGCGTATATTTTCGTTAAAATGTGGCGGTAATTCTAGTAAATCTTTTGCATTTACGATAGATATATTAAAAATAATCATTTAGTTTTAACACAATATTATCGTTGGTATCAAGTATATGAAGTTTCGCTTAACAAAGCTCGTCTAGAAAATCAGTTAGACATTTTAGAGGATGAAATTGAAATTTTATCAAGCTGGAACTTCGAAAGGTAAAATTGGTTTAGTAGACAGATTAAAAATGTTTGAAGGATGGAAAAATGCGCATCATGTTGAAAACACATCAATCAGTTGAACGATGAGGTACTTTCATTAGAAGCTAATATTCTTTATCAAAATATACGTCCAGATAATAGTAGATAAAGCTGATTCATTATTCGACAATTCTGAAGCTTCTAGATAACGAATTACCTCTTTTTACAAAAGTG
Organism: Bacillus sp. DHT2; assembly: GCF_026241455.1. NCBI lineage: Bacteria > Bacillati > Bacillota > Bacilli > Caryophanales > Bacillaceae > Bacillus > Bacillus sp. DHT2. Next base: position 837,383 of record NZ_JAPHWH010000001.1, on the reverse strand, counting down.
CATTTAGAACCAACAGGTACTGTAGAAAATCCACAATTTAAATCTGCCTATGCAGAAAATAGAGCAAAATCATTTATGCATTACTGGTTATATTTAATGAAAACAGCATCTGTGAACAGTGACAAATTCAAAGAACTATTAGCAGATCAATTTGAGTTAAATTTAAGTACGACTTCTAAAGTTAATACATTAAAAGGGTTTAATGAATGGTTAGCAACCATTTCTAACCAAGTAAAACAAAGCGGACATTATCCGGAAAATTTTCAGTTACAGAAAATGTAAATAACACGATGGATGCTTCTGTAGATTTTGAATGGGAAGGTGTTTCTGCTGAGAATAAGCCAATGATTGCGGAAACACATCATGAATGGGATACTTGAAAATAATTTAGATGAGCGATTTACTCGTATGAAAATGATGAAAGCAATTCAGACAAAGCCATTTCAAACAGTAGAATAATTTAAAATATAGATTTTTTCTTTTATGATAGATAAAAGAAAAAGGCTACAGGCTTGATACGAACAAAAAAAGAAAATTGTACGTTAAGGTACTATGTAAATAAAAATCACCGATTTCCTGTACGTTAAAAAGTCAGTGATTCTTGTTATTTTTTTCTTATTTTGTTTTCTCTTAATGGTCGTAAATCTTCTATAATATATTTAGTGCATATAAAAGAGACGGAACCATAAAATCAGCAAATTAGAAAATAAAACAGGATGGGAGTCGGTTATTATGGAGCAATCAAATAAAGCGTTTAGCGAGGCATTAGTAAAATCGTTAAGAGGAGAACGAGGACATCTTCCTATCAAGAATGCTTTGTCGGATATAGACTTGGCGCTTGCGGGAAAACGCAGAGAGGAACTGCCTTATTCTATTTATCAATTAGTGAAACACATGACATACTGGCAAGATTTTCTCTTATTATCCGCTCAGGGGGAGAAGCCTGCATTGCCTGCCCATGTGAAAGAGAGCTGGCCTGAAGAAGAATGTCCTGGCAGTGAGGAAGAGTGGAAACAAATTATTCATTATTTTCTTCAAGGGATTGAACAGGCATGCACGATTGCCCAAACTGTTCAATTGGACAAACCATTGGAGAAATGGCCTGGTGAAACCCCGGGTGGTGTGCTACGCAATATTGCATCTCACAACTCCTACCATTTAGGAGAAATAGTGCTGATTCGCAGATTATTTAGTGCTTGGCCACCGCCAACAGGCGGATATCCGGTCTAAACAAGGTTATGGGTGGAACCCTTTCCTTTGAATTGATTCAATATAGTTATATTGCGGATATTAAGTGGATTTTGAGGGGAATGGAAAGTTGTAAGAAGAGTTGAACACTATTATGTGAAGAGACACCGCCTGTTAAAACAGGTGGTTTTTTGCTCTCGACCTATATTCTTTTAGGGGTTCTGTTGCAAAGTTTTCTAAATGAGACTACACTCTAGAAAAAAAGAGTAAGGAGAAACACAAATGCGATATTTTAAGTAAGCGTCAAATCGTCCCACATTTTAATATTCAATTAATGATGAGATAATCTCCTCTAAGTATTTATATACTTGAGGAGATTGAACATCTTTTGTAATTTTATTTAAAATCTATTTACGATTAGTCTTAATTCCTATTTCTAGTATAATGAGTTCCTCTTATTACAATAGTATTTGTGTTTTCGTCCTTTCCACGCTTAAGGTTTCTGGTAAGCTTAGCCATAATGAGCTGGGATTCTGCATCATCTGCACCTTCGATTTTATATAAAAATTTCTTTGCATTTTCACCTGAGAGTACTTTTATAAGCTTATCATACCAATAAATAAGCACCTTATCGTCTTTCTTAACATCATATGAAAAAATTATATCGTTAGTTTGATTCTTACCTTTATCGAACATAGCTATTCCATTCCTTTCGACCATAATGACTATTCATACTTTAGTGGGTGGTAAATAACTTTCTATTGTTAGTTTTCATAGTCGTATTCATGATTATATATATTCGTAATATCTAACCAAAAACCTTCACTATTAGACAAAAATTTCACTGTTATATGATTGTTTGGGCAAGAACTTCTTGATATCCTTGTTTTTGGTTAAAAGGTACCCATATCAAGTATCCAACATAATTGTCTTCTAGTTACAGCAAGTGGGGACAGTTTGATGCTTACGTATATACTTATCTAATGTTCCAAATTTGTTATGTTTCATATTTAAAATAGAAAGATAACTTTTCTGGAACCAATCCTAGGAAAAATGAATTTTAAAAATTTCTTTGTTTGATTTACGTTTTTCATTTTGCATATATAAACATAAAGTAAGAGAAATAAATGATTCGGAGGAACTAGATATGGAAAATGAAATTTATGTAAGTGACGTAATTACTACAGATGTGTATGTGTCAAAGTTCTATAATGAAAATAAAAATGAAATCGAACGTTCAAGAGAATCTGTATTAAAATTTACAAAAAGAAATGTAGATTAAGTAAATTTACGGGAGTTTATTAGGCTGACAGGATGCGGATGTCATACAGGTTATCAGTAAATAACAATTTTTAAATTTGATGAGTATGTTGGCTTATCAAAAAATGATAAAATAGTTACCGCAATGGTAAAATTTTATCATGATAAAAAAGAAAGGGGAATCTCTATGAAATTGCTACGTTCATTTCTCATTCTCACTCTTGTTGTATTGTTAAGCGCATGCAATACAGTAACAAAAGTCACAAAGGTTCAAAAAAATGGCGAAACGACTTTAAAAATTGGCTCCCTGCAAGGGTATCACGATGTGCAAACGATTAAAGCTGAAAAAGGAAATGTGGAAATTCCTTATGAGGCAGCCGTTGAAGAAGGTACGATTTTATTGCAAGTCACAAAAGACGATAAGGTCATTTATGAAGAAGAAGTCACTTCTCAAAAAGAAGGTTTGCTTTCTTTTGAAGCGCCAAAATCCGGATCATATGATTTAATTGTACGCGTGAAGGGTGAAGAAGAGAAAGCGAAAGGAATTCAAATACATACGAAGCTATGAAAAATCGGCAAGCGGAGTGTACTCGCTTGCCGTTTCCATTTCCAGTTGGTTCTGGCACAACACATGCTCATCAATTTACTCAGTTATTGTATATTGTTTGGCGGAATCGTATTTGCTATTTCTTTATTTTTGGGCTGAGATTGAACCGTTTCTTTTTTACTAGTTGTGTTTCTACATTGTTAGAACAACCTGTAATTATAAATAAAGAAGTAATTGCTAATCCTGTTGCTACATAATATTTTACGTTTTTAGACTCCTTTCCTATATGTACGAGATTTCAAGTATATGGAATAAATGTCAAGAAATTATAGAGTGATATGCATGATTTCGAGTGAAAAGGAATCGTTGGGGAATCTGTATCTCGCTTAAACTGGCAGTAGGACGCTCACTGATTAATGTTTTACTTTCTACACGATAATTATTAATTGACGAAAAATTATAACAATAATAAAATGAATTACATTGGATAATTTGTTTTGATACATAGAATTCAAGGGGGATTATTATGAAGCCAACATTTTTTGCCCAAAATAGAGAACGATTAACGAGAACATTGCCAGATGAATCGATTACTATTTTATTTGCCGGACAGGCACCACATATGTCAGCTGATGCACACTATAAATTTGTGCCGAATCGAAATTTTTACTATTTAACGGGAATCGATGAGCCAAATGTTATTTTTATTTTAAAAAAGTTTGGAGATAGTGTAGAAGAAACTCTTTTCATTGAAAAACCAGATCCAGTGCTTGAAAAATGGGTTGGTAAAACCGTTTCGAAAGAAGAAGCAGAAAATATTTCTGGTATTAAGAAGGTTGTATATATAGAAAGTTTTGAAGTAACAATTGCGAATACACTTTTCGCAGAAAATGTGAAACATGTGTATTTAGATTTAGAACGTCGTAATTGGAAAGGTACTGAGACGAAGGCGCTAGCATTTGCGAAGCACGTAAGAGAACAGTATCCTCATCTTTCAATTGGGAATGTCTATCCGAACATTTGTGAATTACGAGTGTTCAAAACAGATGAAGAAATAAAAAAAATAAAAGAAGCAATTGAGGTTACTCAAGAGGGTATTTATAATGTGCTGAAACAAGCGAAAGCAGGCATAATGGAATATGAATTAGAAGCGCATTTTGATTTCACATTAAAATCGTCTGGTATTAAATATCATGCATTCGATACAATTTTGGCGAGTGGTAAAAATGCTACTGTGCTGCATTATGAAGATAATGATGCAAAAGTGCAACAAGGTGATTTAGTACTGCTCGATTTAGGTGCTCAAAAAGACTACTACAATGCTGATATTAGTTACACATTCCCAGCTAGTGGAACATTCTCTAATCGCCAAAAACAAATATATAATATTGTATTAAAGGCATTAAAAGAAACAACTGAACTTATAAAGCCAGGATTAAAATTCGCTGCATTAAATGAACATACAAAAAAAGTACTGGCAGAAGAGTGTAAAGAAATTGGTTTAATTCAAGAAGATGAGGAACTATCTAAATATTATTATCATGGTGTGAGCCATTTCCTCGGTTTAGATACTCATGATGTAGGAACATACAAAGATAGAGTATTAGAAGAAGGTATGGTCATTACAATAGAACCAGGTTTGTATCTTGAAGAAGAATCAATTGGAATTCGTATTGAAGATGATATTCTTGTCACAAAGGACGGGTATGAAAACTTGTCAAAAGATATCATTAGAACGGTTGAAGAGATTGAAGAGTTTATGAGAGAAAATAATGAAAACGTTAAGGAAAGACAAGTTGTTACAAAATAGTAAATGTAAAAGACGCTCAATTTTTGGGCGTCTTTTTATTTTGTTCATTTGGCATCTCCATATTTTCTGGAAAATCGTCTTATATAATAATCTTGAAAAAGAAAAAGGAGGAATTTTCCATGAAGAGATTTGTATTAATAGCAGTTACAGTCTCCGTAATATCTTTAATTGCTGCATGTTCTGTGATCACAAATACAACAAATGATTATAAAAATATGAATGATAAAAAAACAGCACAGACTGAAACGGCTACAAAACCATTGAAAGTTGTAAAAGGACCAGAAGTAGGCTTTTTTGTATACGCTTTATTTTGCACATTCACAATCATCTAAATAATATACAACAAATATTTCCCGGTCTTCATCTATTTCTGATGCACATCTTTTTAATGGCTTTCCCTGTAGAGAAGGATTAAAAATTAAAAGATGAGGTAGTAAGTCAGAAGTACTTTCCTTCTCAAGAAAATGAAGCACCTCTCTTTGTGATGGATCATCTTCATATTTTCGGTATTCAACAAATCTAAAGTTGTATTTCTTTGATTGAGTTAGGTAAGTTTTTTCTTCCTCCAACTTTTTAAGTTTAATTCTCACAACGTTATCAACCCAAGAGCCTATATTCTCGTAAACTACACCTTTACTCACAATGTAATCGGCTATTAATCTCGCAGATATCTCTTCGTTTTTTAAGTCTTTACGTGAAAATAAAACTTCTTTTGCTTCAGTAATATATTCGATGGTATTCATTTTTCCATCAGCCTCCTTCACTAACTTTAAAATTAGCTTATACTTATAAATAAGACAGATTTTGTCATATTTTTGGAAAAAGGTGATTAAATGTCTAAAACTAAACGTATTATTAGAATCATGTTGGCATTAAACAATAATAATTCCATTACTGCGAAGGAACTTGCTAAATACGAAGGAGTCTCAGAGAGAACAATCCTCCGAGATATACAGGAGTTAAGTGAAATTTACTTTCCGGTTTATTCAGAAAGAGGTAGAAATGGAGGATTTAGTACACTTAAAAATAAAATGATCCCTCCTATTTGGTTTAGTGAGGATGAAATAATAGCTTTATTTTTTGCGATAGATGCCATTCAATATGTTGGCTCCACACCTTTTTCTTCTTCGTATGAAGTAATTTTAAATAAACTATTCAATATGATTCCTCAGGAAACTTCCGATGTAATTGAGAATACTAGAGACAAAGTCTTGATGTGGCAACCAAATATTAAAGTAGATGAAAGGACGCTAAGAAACCTTTATGATGCATCTGTAGAAGAGAAAACTGTAAGTATCTTATATGAAACAGAAGATGAAATATACAGGGAAATAGAACCTATGGGCCTATACGTATATAACGGATACTGGTACTGTCCCTCTTACTGTAGAATGAGAAGAGACATAAGGCTTTTCAGAGTAGATCGAATAAAAAAAACGATTATCAATTCTAACTCTCATTCCAGAAATATCCATTTGAACGTTAAAGAATGGTTGTATTCTGAGTATGAATCTAATCCCATAAAGCTCGAAGTGAATTTAAACAAAGAGGGAAAAAGAAAAGCTGAGAGCATGTCATGGTTAAGAGATAATATGGAATACAATTCAGATGGAACCGCAAAAATAACAAAAAATATTACCCCTTCAGAAGAGTGGTTTTATGTTGACCTACTTTGGAGTATTGGACATGAGGCGGAAATAATAGAACCTTATTCTATAAAAAATAAGCTTATTGAAAGGGCTAAATCAATCATAACGAAATATAATAACTTGTAGCTTAATTTGCATTTAATTTTATACTAATAGAAATGATTGCTACATTAGGTGATTGTTCATTTATTCAACTAAAGGGTAAGATTGTGGCATAATATAGATTAAAAATAATCAAACTTTATTTCAAGTCTACAATGGATGATGTTCTTATTAGCAATGAATTGTAGTTATCTTCTAAAGTCTATTAAAACGCCATACCCCCCTACTCTTGGCCTAGAAAGTAGGGGGGAAAGGATTTGTCGTTTTTTCTTAAAGCACTACACTACATTAAAAAATAGTTGTAGACTGAAATAGAGTTCAATATACACCACCTTCATTTTGAAGTTGAAGGTGGTGTATATACGATTAAATATCTATTTCAAAGGGGTTAATTTTTCTTCTTGGTTTGTTACTTCAATAGAAATAGGAGGAAGTTTCTTATCCCCAATTACAACATACAAATTCCATTTACCGTTCTCAGGAAATTTCATACTTATTGCTTGATGTGAAATAAGCTTTATATTGTTTTTTTTAACAAAATGGCTTAGTGGTAGTAAGGATAAGTTAGTTTTTTCATAGAAAGAGTGGATAGATTGATCATAGTGGCTCATATGCTTTATGTCTGCAATTTGAATTTCTTGTTTTGTATTTGGATGAATAGCGGTAATTTTAAGTGGTTCATTAGCTATTTGTTTCTCAGTTCCCCATAGAAACCAATCATATGTTTCACCTTTATTTACAACTATAGGTTTCTTAATAAAACCTATCTGGTTTTCGATACCATACAAATCATAAATCCAATGTATACCTTGTTCATGTTCTCTAACTTCAAAAGATGATACATTTTTATTCTCATGTACAGCCTCAGTTGTTCCATTCCATCCAATGATACCTGTAACAAAGATCCCTATGCTAACACAACCTATAACAATATATGATTTGTATTTAGCCAGTAAGACCACCTCTTTCTAATTATGGTTATATTTTACAAAATAGGTGTGTATTTATTGTGAATTTAAAATCAATTATTCATATAATTTCTGTTCTTAGAACTGTCTTATTTCTCGTTTGAAAATCACATATTAGCTATTTAGTCTAATACTTTATATTATTTTTTATAGGTGGAAGCCAGTGTAACAATTTATAGTCTACAACTATTTTTGTGTAGAGTAACAATCTTTAGGAGATGAAAAGTTGTTATAGCATATAGTTGGAGTCTAATACATTTTTTAAAACTAACATGTGCTCCTCTACTATGTTTAAAATGCGCCAACTTCTTTTGCAAAAGAAGAAAAGAGAATTAAGCGAATATAAAGCGATAGGAATGAACCAAGATTATCTATATCTCTTGTATCAAGCTATACAGAAAGACACCCAAGAAATAACAAAGATTCTAATCCGTCTATTCCACCTACTACAGAAAAATGGGCGGAAATCTCATCGATATGAGAAGAAAACAGTCTTTGATATTATGGGTGTTGTCTATGAGTATAGTGGACTTAGAAAACAGAAGAAAGCTGCATAATTTTTAAAAATGATACCTATCTAGGTTTATTTAGCATGCTCATTTTTAATGAATAAAAAGTGTTTTAAGAGTGTTGTAGTTTATTTGAACGAAAGTTCATTTTGTTTCCGTTCTTAAGTTGATGGGCATGGGATGCCCCCCTTACGAAGCGGCAACGAAACCAGCACGTAAATATAAGAAGAAACAGATCAGCTAAGGGGGAACAGCCATGACAGTTAAAGAGAAAGCCAGATTAAGAGGTTTCTGGACACATAAACAAACTGGGCAGCATATCGCTGTAACGCGTGTGACGATGTATAGCGAGGTTCATGCGAGGAAAGTGGATTCGCTAGGTCATGAAGTGGGACCAAAGGAAATTATGTTGCTAAGAGATTCAAAGGAAGACTATGTGAAGGGCATGAGGTTATTTCACTTGCGAAAAATGTAAAAATATAACAAAGTGATACAAAAAAGCGAGAGATTAGGATGGGGGAATTAAACCAAAGCGTTATTTTACAGAAAAAGAACAGCTAGCAAAAGCTAACTGCTGTACTTAATTTATGGCTGATTCCAAAAAAGTGACATACCAACAAAATATAAAGTTATTAAAAGGAAAATTGCTATGAAAATAATTAAAGGAATCTTTATCCATAAATTTTTCATCAGTAGACCCCCTTTATTAAGAATATTAACATCTATCTAAAATTTGAACAAAATAGTTATTTAAATGCCAAAACCCTAACGGGGGAGTTAGGGTTTTGGATAAATATTATACATCATGATTAATTAGTCAGATGAATCGACATTAGAAATAACATCATATATTTTATAATATATTAATATACAAATGTTAAGAAAATGTGAAAAAGGAAGTTGAAAAGTGAACCGAAAGGAATATGCCGTTTATAAAGGTGAATCGCTCATATGTATCGGTACCATAAAGGAATGCGCTCAACATATGGGCGTGCTTCCTAAGACGATTCACTTCTATAAGACACCAGCATATCAAAGAAGATTGTCAGAAAGAAAGAATCCTAGGAATTACTTAACTGTTACGGAACTTGAGGAAGATTAGTATAAAAATTTCATTTTGTTTTAAAACAAAAACCCTAGCTCTGTACATACAGTGCTAGGGAGAAGGTATAACAGCTCACTTTATTTGTTCTTTTTTATTCTAACGTAATATTACGTTAGAAGCATCAGGTAAATGTAACCAATTGTATAACAAAGCAGCTAGCAAAAGCTAACTGCTCAGCCCTTAGGGGAAAGGGAGAAAGAGATTAGGGAACTACAGATTTGGATTATAGCTGTTTATCAGCCTACTTACAGTATGGACGGGATTTTGAGATTTATTCAGGGGGAGATACTTAAGGAATGCTTTTTAACTTAATGCATATCCAACAACCAAAGTAAGCGTTAAAAACACAGATAATAAAAATGTTAGTAGAACTGTTACTATGCTTCTAAGCATTGCTATCCAATTATTCATCTTAGAGAATCCTATAATGCCAGCAAAAAAGGTTCCTATTGTAAAAACTAGTAAAAAAAATAAAGGGTGGACATGTATTAAATTCATAAAAGATTTAAACATTTCAGGCGAAACTTCAAAATACAAGCGGAATAAACCGATGCAAATTAATGAACAAATAAAGGACTATAGATTGATGTTATGTTTCATGTTTTCTCCTTCGTTGGCAAAGTAATTTTCATTTAATTTTAATGGAAAATATAAGAAAAAGATACTAGATATGAATTTGAATAAAGTTTTTAACAAAATAATCCTTTTAGAAGAAAGTGAGGAATAACAATGGGCTTAGGAAACCGAGGAATGGCATTTGAGATGCTTATCAATCTATTGAATGAAATGTACCAACGTGAGGGAGTAGCGCTTATAAACAAGCGTCCGACTCCTGTGAAGGTGTTGAAAAGTAAAGGTGGACGGGTGTTAAACGGATTCTATGAATCTAAAAGTACAGTGGATTATGACGGTGTTTATAAAGGACGAGCTGTTGCATTTGAAGCGAAATCAACACAAAGTCTTACAAGATTTGATTTAAGTAACATCGCACAGCACCAATTAGATTATTTGGAGAAAGCGGAGAAGATGGGAGCGGTGTGTTTCTTCCTTATAGAATTCAGTAAGGATCAGACAGTATTCCTTGTATCATCTTCAGTAATTCAATCTTATGTAAAGATGTCGCATCAGCCAAATGGGAAGAAGTCTATACCAAGAGCAGATTTCGATATTTATGGATACTTAGTGGATCAGACGGAAAGAGCGCCAGTTGATTACTTACGATATGTTGATGAATTAGCGGTTTAAATGGATAACGGAACCATGACTAACAGTGTGGTGGGGGCTGTATTGTAGTTATCGTTCCCTTATTCAGAAAATAAGTATTAAAATTTCACATACCTTATGTGATTGTAAAAACTAAAATTGAAATAGGGGGATTTAACATGACAGGCATTTACCAAGACTTAGGCGAAGAAATCGAAATGATGAAGATTCAATTGAAAGATTTGGAGATTGAGCATAAATATCTGTTGAAAAACATGGAAATGAATGCTCCTAAGTTTAATGGAGTGACGGATTATCGTGCGGAACGTGTTACTGGGGGACAAGTGCCTTTAGCATTAGATGAGATTGCAGGTCGTCATGATCGCATTATGGAGAAGTCACAGTACTTACAACAGCGTATTGCGGATAAACAGTCGGTGATGGGAGAATTGCGTTTTGTTATGAGTAAGAAGAAGGGGTTAGAGCAACAAATTGTATATATGCGTGATGTATTAGGGTTAACATTGAAAGAGATTGCTAGTGAGACAGGATATAGCTACCAACACATTAGACGAGTAAGTAGTAACATGAAGAAGTGCTACAATCATGCTACAAACGTGCAACACTGCTCTTGATTAATCACTGATATACTATTAGTAGTGAGAGGTGCACACGACCACCGTCTTGCGTCATGCCGTTTCATGTTTTCTACATTTGAAAATGGAATGGGGTGGTTCGCATGATTGAATGAATCGCACATTTCAAAAACTGTAGTACAAGAACAAAATCTTCGTCGATTTGAACGGCATTACACTTTTATCGATTACTCACGAATTTTCGATAAGCAGAGAGCTTCCGCTCTTTGTTTGAGCCAATACAGTGGTTATCCCCTCCGCCTAAATGTGTTGGTTCACGCAAGGCGTCGGAAGAAATGATACGTCTTGATATAGGTTAAAGGACCTTTATAAGAAAGGACCCATACCTCTCGAAGTTTACGGACTATAAACGAGAAGACTTTCGTTCTTCTCCCAGTCACTGACACGATATAGTATTGATGCGGTGACTTGGAGAAGATTGAGAGTAATCTTGACCTTGAATTGATTCATTTTCGAAATTCTCCTTTCGTGAATGTTTCTCCCATCCCTTTGGAAAGCTGTCACTTCGGTGATAGGTTCTTGTTTAGTTGAATAAAAGGATAATTATAGTTTTTGTTGAATAAATAGATTGGGAAAGGTGGAGAAATTATGCAATATGTAGAAATGTTGAAAGAATTAGCGATTGGAGGAATATATACCGAAAAACAAATTTCTAATTTGTTATGCAATAATAGAAAAGAATTAACTATTTTATGCGATTCTGTATCAAAATTCGGTGAATCTGAAACAGAAAGATTTCAAGTGATGGGTAAATATGAAATATACGTTCATAGAAATGAAGGTTACTCTTATCATGCACCATCAAGAAAGACAATGGTTTATGTTATAGAAAAGATTTAAAAGCATCCATAACGGTTGCTTTTTTCTTTGTTATATAGAAATTACACAATAAACGTAATTGAAGAATGATTTAGGTATAACACGAATTGATAAATCATAAAGTGATAAAGAACGGACCTCAACATGTTACCCCATATATTTCACGAGAGAGCACTTACTGGGGTAGTGCTCTCTTTCGTTTGCACATAAGGAAGTTCTTGGCATACAATATTAGGTCAACATAAATACACCATTACTCGCATAAAGAGCTCTATAAATAGGGATAGAGCTCTTTTATTTGCACCTTTTGAGATGGACAAGCATATATTATAGTGTGGGACAACCTCTCTCAGGTCCTATTCAATACTCATTGAAAACTCCTACACATTTGGGCATCTACTGATGTGGATGCTCTCTTTTTATGCACGATTCGAATAGTACAAGCATATACTGCTTGTACCTCATTAACTTTAGTAACATTAACTTTCGTTAATAGGGATTCTCATAATCCTTTAAAGGGCGCTCGCGGAAACGGGTGCTCTTTTTATTTTGGACAAATGGACATTTGAATGGATGGATAATAATGTGGAAACTGAAACATTGGTTGATTAAAGTATTGGCAGGTAAAGATTCTGTTATGTTGAATATGGACGTTAGCGGAGAAATGGAAATAAATAATAAACCCGATAACAGAATGCTTATTAAACACAATACATTTAGAAATATATAAAAGAGGTGCAACTGTAGATGAGTTACACCACTTTTGTTTATTTTGTTTCATTTCCGCTAAATCCACCATCTTCTGATCTGACGCGCATGTTTTCTTTGTTACAACCTACAAATTTTCCGCATGAAGGACAATTTACTGTATTACCTGCTAGCATACTAGTATCAAGTGAATTCATGTCACCGAAGAAGATAGGAGATGGAAACCAAGTTTTGCAATTAGTACATTGGATTTCTAGAGTTTTTACTTTAGACATGTATTTCACCTCCTTCAAAAATACATACTTCGACTTTTGGTGACATAAATCCTGCTAGAATGTGGGGGGATTTAAAAGAGGTAATGAGATGTATATAACAATAACTATCTTAGGCGCTGCCGTGATCGGTACAGCGTCTTATTTGTTGTTAAGGGATGATAAGGGTGAACTAGATTTACAATTTGAAGATTAAATACGAATATTATTACTCTAAAATGCAGAATATAGACTAGTAAACAAGCCGTTTTTAACTTTTAATCATAGAATATGATGAATTCTATTATTAAGAGGAGGTAATCATATTTATGGGATGCAATGGTAATTTCAGACATTTCCGTGATTGTAATAGATTTTGGGATGATTTAATGTTTTGCAGACGCAGACATAGAGATTTTGATGACTGTCGTTGTAGACGTGACCGTGATTGCGATTGTGATGAATGTCGTCGCAGACGTAACCATCATCATGACTGTGATCGTGATAATCGTCGGGATTGGTAAAGTCCTTTGAATGAGTGCGCTTCTTCACAGCACTCTTTTTTTGTTTATGGGTTTTCTGAATTAATACTCATTAAATATGAAAAATCTAGTTGCAATTCGATTTAAGGCATAACAAAACAAACGAAAATAGAGATAGTTAACAAGGTGAAGTTTATGTAGGAAATAACGGTGTTTGGGTGCTGAAAATAGTGTAAAATCAGCAATGTATAAAGGGTACGGAAGGGTAACTTTCTCGAAAGTGGAACAAACGTTGATATGACGGCATATTTCCCAGAAATCTAGTTTACATAACCTTTATTATACCAGTGAAACCCCTTCAGTTTAAAGGTGAAGGGGTTTCTTGTAGAATTATATATAGATACACTTACTATTTGGCCCAGTACCAGCGTTGCTGTAACCAGGGACAAAGTAATTTGATTTGTAAAAGAACGAACGTTTTTGATTAAACTTAATTTTAAAGGTAAACTTTTTTCGTTTTTGAAATATGATTTTATCTTACCTTGGTGGCGATGGGGCATGGCCGACAAAATGATTATACGAACCAACCTAATTGTCCCTAGGTGTTGAAAAGTATTGCAGGATACCCTGTACAACCTTGCTTTGAATGTCACTATGATGTTGAAAGTGCACCAATTCATAGGACCAGAAGTGACATACTGTAGTATCTCCATTCTCTATCCATGGCTGTGTTTCTATGTGGTTTCCAGTCACATCTATTTGTTCAGATGTGTTAGTCTCAAAAATTGCGTACTTTAACCACCAATAGTAAAGCTTTTTCTTTAACTCTATAGATGTGTAAGGTTCGGGTAGAGTGAATACACCTACGTTTACAGTAGGTCCTAAAGTCGGATAATTAGTATGGTAAAACTGTACGTTTACAAACACAACTTTAAGGTGTTGCTCTGCAACCTTAACATACACTCTGCACATGAACTGGGGAAAGAACGTGTTAAACTGTTCCGTCGTTTGGGTTATACTTTTGCTGGTTTCGGAGCCAAGAGTGTTTCCAAACAAAGGCATCAAATTAAGCTTTGATAGTTGTGTGTCAACATCCCGTAGGATTAATATACTATTAGAATACATCTCTCTTACATTCTGAATAGACATCTTTAAAATCTCATTTGCATTCATGTGCATCTCCTCCATATTTCCAGTCTAGTGGTTCATGTGTTTGTAAGGAACTCCAATCAAGGGCGTTGTTAGAGTGGGTAACATATGCCCAGGTGCTAAATGTTACCGATTGAAGAGGAGTAGGCTGTGTAAAACAAACAAGCTCCTTCTTTTCTAGATATTGTCTTAAAATGTCCAGTATCCTTCTATCTTTGTTGATCATAGTGGAAGAATTCTGATGGATTGCGCTATAAAATTCTTTCCACGGCAACCAGTATAAATGATGTTTTTGGCCAGCATTAGATATTTGAATGCTGGAAGAACTTTGGTTTAACTCTTCAACTGGCAGGGCTGTATCATTAGTTAGGTAGAGTAAGATGGTTCCAGCTATTTCAGAAGGGTTAATAGAAAACGTCCTGTAAAACTCTTGTGTATGTATGTCTTCATATTCTCTAGCCAATTGGTCACGTTGTTGTACAGTTCTTTCCTCAATGGCTACAGTCTTATCTTCTTCGCTGGATTTCTTAGAGAAATACTTAGCTTCTATACAGACGACATACAGGGTTTCGGCAGCTGTCTTTAATAACACAATGACATCTGGTTCACTTAGCGGAAGCCGCGGCCAGAAATAGAATCGAGCATCCTGAAACTCCTCATTAAGCTGAGGATGCTGTCCCTCTGTGTTCATAGCTTTTTGTAAAACAGCTACAAGAAAAGCAGGGGAGGATAGAAACTGTAAAGAGCCGATTACCGAGGAGGTAAGTAAATCCTCACTGGTACTAGAGAACTTTGCATTAATCTCTGCCTGTAACATGAAAAACCTCCTTTTAGGAGTAATGTGTTGTTATAAATGAAAATTAAGGCTGTTTACTTGCATCAACCTTACCCTGGAGTTGTCCCCTCACCATCAACTTAAAGTAGTTAAGTACTCCGTATAGTTCAGATAAAACCCCTATCTACATACAGGTGATAAACCTTATTATATCAACGTTTTAACATGTGTATCAATCAACATTTTACAGCGAACCATCGATCGTGTTTTTGTATTTTCTCTAAACATACTTAAAGACCTGGATTTAAAATAAAGTTACGATGTTTCTATAATCTTTTAATAATAAATTAGTTGAAAATAAAATACTACATACTATACGCGAAAGAGTATAAAACAGAAAAATTATGTATAAAGGGTTGATTGGTTTTGGAGGAGGAAGAAGCTCATAGCGGGAGGCGTATCCGCAGATGCGTAGCATCGAGGACCTAAGAAAATAAGAATAATTAACTAAACAAGCGATTATAGATTAAATAAAATAATCAGCTATCTAGACAAACGGGTGAGTTATTCACTAATATATATCCTTAAAAATTTATTTTAGACTATAGGAAAAAATGGTAGACTGTTAAAAAATAGTTGTAGAATAATAAAGGTGTTTTCCATATGTGAAAACACCTTTTGCTAACATATATTCCGCTATCAGAAGTTTATCTTTTTAACTCTTTATAAATTTCAAGTTGAGCTTTAGAGCTATTAGCGAAATTTAACCAATCATTCCTCACATTACTTTTATTATCAGTAACCAAAAGTTCTACAATATCTAGATGTGAAACATTTGTTGTTATTGATTTTGTTACCCCATTAATTTTAGCACCTGACATATGCTTAGCCGTCTCATGATTTAGTGCAAAAGCAAAGTCAATTACAGTAGCGCCTTGTGGCAGATGAATAGGATCTAATTTAGGTGTAAATACAACGATGGTGTCTTGAAATAATTCAAATGATACTAAATCATAAAATTCGAGAGCGTCTTGAGTGACTAAATCATTAGTTATAATAAACTGGTCCATCAACTTATAAATAATATCTTGCATGTCCTTATCAGTTATACTTTTTGTGGGCAATTATTCGGAATTTTATGTATGCTGAATTAGATTATGGAGATTACACTTGATATAATTATATAAATAAACAAATAACAGAGGTGTGGAAATGGCAAAGTTGTCTAGTGCAAAATTAGAAAGGATAGCTGTCGAAGCAATTACTGCGTTTGCGAATAAACCAGATGCCTTTCTCAGATCGAATATTCCAGTAGGAGATAAAGGAATATCATTTGATGGTGATATTGAGGTTTTTAAAGATGATTCAGAATCTGTAGGTTCATTGCTTGGCAAAGTGCCAGTACAAGTAAAAGGAACGGAAGTAAAAGAATTTACGAGGGGAATTCGAACGTTTTCAATTGGTTTGGATCATTACCGAAATTACTATAATAGTCAGGGTGTAGTGTTTTTTGTGGTCGAAATAAAAAGAAATGGAGACTCAGAGATTTTCTACAAACAACTACTACCTACTGAAATCAACGAAGTTCTTAAAAAATATGGGGAAGAAAAAGAACAAAAAGAAAGACGCATTGAACTGAGAGCTCTTAGTGAAACGGATTTAACTAGTGTATGTACCAAGTTCTTGGCTGAATCAAAGAAACAACCAATCATTCTTATTGAAAAAAGTCCCTTTAGTCGTGAGGATTATCATACATTTGAATTAACGAGCTTAACTTATAACCCTACAAAAACATCTACAAGAAATATATTCGAGCATGATTTTACTATGTATGGTGTTCATGGTGAATTATCCGTTCCACTTAATCAAGGTCGAATAGAGGCGGTTTTACTTGAAATACAGGAAACGGTGACGATAGATGGATGTTTATATGAATTACAAGTAAATGTAGCGGAAGAGGAAAAGAAAGTCGTCCTGTTAATTGAAAATTCTTTGGAATTTTCATATGAAAAAGGAAGTACAAAGTTCAATTTCAAAATTATAAAGCTGCACTCTTTGGCTAGTCAGCTTAAAGTATTACCGTTGCTTTTACATATTTTTTCTGGAAAAATCATCTCATTCGAAGAGTTAAAGTTAACGTTTGATATTGGGGCTATGAGTAAACGTGAAGAAATTTATGGAGCCATTGTGAAACTGCATACTACGTTCCTAACTTTGAAGGAAGTCTTTCAACAATTAGAGATAAATGAAGAAACTGTATTTGGAGATTAAGATACAGATATTGGTAGATTTGTTGATCAAATCGAGGCGTTTAATAAGATGATACTTGAGGATGATATGAGTAATTATA
Source organism: Bacillus sp. DHT2 (assembly GCF_026241455.1). NCBI lineage: Bacteria > Bacillati > Bacillota > Bacilli > Caryophanales > Bacillaceae > Bacillus > Bacillus sp. DHT2. The sequence goes on along the minus strand of NZ_JAPHWH010000001.1, from coordinate 819,852 downwards.
AAATAGATGAACTGCATGAAGCTAAGTTTGTAGTATTTAATATTGGCTCAATCAAAAAAATTTTATTCTACAATCCATCATCAACGCCAAAATTAATAAATGCTTTTTCAGAAGAGTTGTTAAACGGGCGAACTCATATTATCAATGAAGATGTTCAATTATGCTATACTCCCTATGTATTATTAAATTCGTCAGGAATGGCATATGGGGTGAATGTAAAGAAAAAAGTAATTAAAGAGTCGTTTAACCGCATTAATCCATATGAAACCCCAGAACTAGCAAACTGTACAAATCATTTTTGTTTGATGTGCATGACTGTATTCGATCTTACAGAAGATGCGGAATGGCTCCATTTAGCAGAACATTTGTATAGCAAATATTCAGGGGAGCACTTAACAGATGCTATTGTTTTCATTAATCAACTTCAAATCAAATTACGAAGAGAAAGGGTTATTACAGAAGCAGAAATGAGGCAACTATTTAAATTTAAACAAAGAAATACAGAAAATCTAGAAATGCAGTTTTGTGCCAACGTATTGTTGGGAAGTGCACGTGAAGCGAAATTATTATTCGAACAATTTGAAACGGCGGATCAGGAGCGTTATAAGGAGTTACCAATTTACAAACTCTTTAATGATATGAGTGCTACAGTACCTGTATAGTATCTATACTATACTACATCTCACAATGTGTAGCAGGTGTGAAATAGAGTAATTGAAATAGGATACATAAACATTTCTGATCTAGAAATTGTTCATGTATCCTATTTTTTATGTTATTTTAATGAGTTCAAATTATATATAACGTAAGAAATCTCTTTCTAAAAAAGTATCCATATTCTTGTCTTTCTACAATAATAAAGAAATAGGGTAATGGAAAACTTCTGCCAGCGCTGTCCATCCTTTTATAATGAACTCTTCAATAGATGCCAGAACGTATATTTGGTATAATCAAAACATGCTACTAGAAGCTTAATAGTATGGAAATTAAGCTTTGCAAGTATTAATAGAATAAGCGAACAATTTATACTTTGCAAAGTCATTGTTAGAAAGGAATAGATGAGATGAATCAAATTTCATTTGAAGATTTATTTGATGAGAATGTAGTGGAGGCGACCGAGATAGAAATACCTTTATCTTCACTGCAGAAAGATATCTTGGAATTGCTCAATTCTGAAGAAATAAGTGCAATGAAGCTATGTGAAAAATTAATACTATCAGGAAAAATACCTAATGAAAGATTCACAACCGATAAGCCTAAAGCTTACGGACAAGTATGCTTAATTCTTGAAGGTTTTGTTACTGAAGGAAAGCTTACTTTTATAAAAAATGATGAGAAAAGAGATAGATTATATAAAATGAAAGAAGAAGTTTCTTAATGCTTCAAAAGCGTATAATACCCAGATTAAATACGCTTAAAATAACGTGTTTTTCTATTTAAGTGGGAAGATTTCTGTCATTTTTTATGACACAATTATACCAACATTATACGCAATTGACAGAATTATACCCACTTACTCTACGATCTATATTATGCTTTACGCAGTCTAAGACTCCTTTTGCTTTCAAAATAAATAGACAGGAGAATAGAATGGGATATCAATATGAAATATTTATGTTTTGGTATGTAGGTTTTATTTTCTGGGTGTTACTATTAATTTCTTTAATAACTTTTATTGTCGCTATAAAACGAGAATCTTGGATAATGACACTTGTCAGCCTCATTTTAATAATTCCTAATGTTATATTCATGCTAATAGAATAGATAAGTTGGAATTAATTATATATCTAGCTTTAATTTTACCTATCTTACAAATTTTAATGGTAGTTAAATTTATAAAAAAGGCATGGGTTTAACATGAAAAGTTAAAAAAGTTAGAGAGGGAATTTTCAGTCATAGAAGCAGCTTGATTATGCGTATCTGCATTTCGAATTTAAAGTTAATTTTAAGGATAGTCCTAGATCTTTAAATTTTATTGAAAATATCGTGTATTTGTTGATTTGAAATAAAGTTCAACCGTTTTGAAATTATCAATGCCTAAAACGTAAAAAGTCATAAAAAATAAAGGGTGATACATATTATACATATTAGTCATGTATAATATGTATCACCCTTGTAATTCTTGTTCCACAATCGCGCCCTTTAATGGAATAACTAAAACATGGTCTCAATCTTTAAATTCAATTAATTCTTCTTTCACTATAGCACCCGTTACTTTAAGTATAATTCTTCACATACTTTAAAATATAAAAGGTTGATCATCTATTTTGAACAGATATTCTAACATTCATTCTTATAAATTATGTAGTTGCTAAAACTAATAATTTTCATAAGGTTGAATAAAAACCTCATTTACTTTATGATACGGTTCTCCGTTGTATATCTAAATGAGTTTTTTTCTCTTTTATAAATATCCTAACAACGCATTTAAGCAATCATTTTCCATCCTACTAAGTAGTTTACGGGCTTGTTCGATAATTCTATTTATAAAAATCCGCTCCTTTTTTATTGACAGAAAATTCAAATTCATTATATAATTTTTGGTATTACCAATGTCTTTAACATGTATTACCATAAAATAAAGGGGACGATGGCTTGAAAGAAAAGGAACGCTCCTCAGATAAAATTGAGAATGAATTAATTAGATCCATATTGGCTGGTGTTTATTCTGTAGGAAGTACTTTACCGCCGGAAAGAGAGCTTGCGAAAGAATTTGGTGTTGGTCGCCCAACTATTCGGGAGGCGCTTCAACGTTTAGGAAGGAGTGGATGGATAACAGGAAGAAAAGGAATGCCAGCGCGTATTAGTGATTATTGGAGCAATGGGAATCTAACGACACTTATTAATATTGTTGAGAATCATCATACCATTACAGATGAATTTATTATGTACTTATTAGAATTTAGAAGTTCGTTGACTCCGACTTATATTCGTGATGCTGTTACGTTTAATCAACCTAAAGTGGTTGCTCTCCTTGCCAATCTTGAGCAGCTTGAAGATAGTGCAGAAAGCTATGCAGCATTTGATTGGGATTTGCAAAAAAGGTGTGCTGGGCTTGCGGCCAATCCGATCTTTCTACTCATTTTAAATAGCTTCGATTCCATTTATGTAGATATGGGGAAAAGATATTTTTCTGTAAAAGATCATCGTGGGTTGTCCTTCAACTATTACCACGACTTATTAAAAGCTGCATTAAAGGGAGATGCAATTGAAGCGGAAAGATTGTGTAAGACAACAATGGAGAAAAGCTTGGCTCTCTGGAAAGATAGAAAAAAATAAAGAAAGCTGGAGGCGTAATAAATGAAACTAAAATATTTTAAAGAATATTTTTCCTACCCTGATATATTGATCATGAGCTGTTTTTTCCTCATTAGCTTTGGATTTATGATTCTACATTTAATCTCTATCGGAATTTGGGGTGCTTTTATTTTGGGAATGATTATGTATTCCGTAGCTGAGTACGCTACTCACAGGTTTATTTTTCATCTAAAGCCACCAAAGAATGCATTTTTATTAAAAATGCTTAAGCGCCTACATTATGACCACCATACAAATCCGAATGAATTACATTTATTATTTTTACCCTTATGGTATAGTGTACCCAACATTGCAATTGCAGGAGCAATTTTTTATTTTCTTTCATCCAGCTTTGTCATGACAAACGCATTTATTGCAGGTATTATGCTCTTTTTATTATTTTATGAGTGGAAGCATTATATCGCGCATCGCCCCCTTCAACCAATATCACCATGGGGGCGATGGATGAAAAAGGTTCATTTATGGCATCACTTCAAAAATGAAAATTACTGGTATGGTGTTACGAACCCAGCCTATGATTTTCTCATGGGCACCTTTAAAGACCAAAAGGATGTTGCCCATAGTAAAACTGCTAAAAATCTAGAAAAACGTGGTGACCAGAAAATAGAATTATAAAAAATAATCCATTGTCATCATCCTGGAAATGTCGAATGAATTTTGCAGCTTCGACATTTCTCAGGGAGTGACAGGCATTTTTTCCTATTGAGTAGTAAGCATGGTAATAGATTGCATAAGACTCGTTTAAAAGTTTTTCTTACCGAAAAATGCATCCGCTTTGTTCTGTATTTCTCTTAGCATTGCGTCATTTTCACGAAGTGTTTCGTGGATTCTATCTACAATCTGCATCACGTTTGCCCCAGTGATTTCTTTAGCGACTCGTTCCAGAAGAATCTTTGTATCAACAGAAAATCTCCGCGTAAAGCTATGGCACCTGCCAATGTTATTGCGGAGAAACTCGGAATATTCAGGCGTGAAAGCACGACGAATACAGCCCCTCATCCCTGCATAACCATAGGAAATCTCCGATGCGGCCCGATAAAACAAAATCATCCCGTCAGCACGGCTTGATTCAGGGTGCAACCTGAGTTCCGTAATATACGAAACTAAGCGCTTCACCACTACTGTCCCTTGCTCAGTCGCTTCCCACCATTCTAATAAACGCTGTTGTTTCTCTTCAGTCATCCATGTATAACTTGTTCAACAAACCTTTATAATCTTTTTTTACTTCCCCAAAATAATTAAAAAACTGCTTTAGGGCATAACAGTATGTTTTTAGTGTATTGCTGCTTTTTTCTGTTGATCCTGGTACGATTAGAGATTGGAAGAGAAGATATGAAATGAATGGTGAAGACGGTTTAACAGAAGCGACTTCTTGGAAGTCTTATTCAAAAGAGCTAAAGTTAGCAGCGGTCAATGATTATCTATCAGGACACTATTCGTTAAGCAAGGTTATCCAAAAATACAATATATCCAGTACTGCGGTTTTGGGAAAATGGATTAAAAAGTATAATAGTCATAGAGAATTAAATGATACTGGTAAAGGAATGAAAAACTCTATGACAAGTAGAAGAAAAACAACATTAGAAGAACGAATTCAAATTGTAAATTACTGTCTACAACATCAGAAAAACTATCAACTCGCAGCCAAAAGCTATGAAGTTTCTTATCAACAGGTATATCAATGGGTCAAGAAGTTTGAAGCACATGGTGAAAAAGCACTACAAGACAAACGCGGTCGAAAGAAAGAGGAATATGAATTAACAGATGAAGAAAAGTTTAAGCTGGAAATGAAACGATTAGAGCGAGAAAATGAACGATTACGTGCAGAAAATGCTTTTTTAAAAAAGTTAGAGGAACTCGAAAGGAGGCGTCGTTAACAAGCATTCGTCTACAAAATAAATATAAAGCAATTCAAGATTTACATGCGAACGAAAATCTGCCAGTGATCCTTTTATGTGAAATTGCCGGTGTATCTCGTGCCGCTTATTACAAATGGCTACAACGTACGCCAACAGCTAGAGAGTTAGAAAATGAAGCAATTCTTCAAGATATTCAAGCTATTTATGAACAAGTAGGAGGCATTTATGGGTATCGAAGAATGAAATTAAATATTAATAGAAGATACCATAAAAAGTTTAACCATAAACGCATTTATCGCTTAATGCACATCGCTGGATTACAGTCCGTTATTCGTCGGAAAAGAAAACGCTATGTTCCCTCGTCAGCGCAATATGTCGCTGAAAATCGCCTCAATCGTGAATTTACTGCAAGCAAGCCTAATGAAAAATGGGTAACAGATGTCACAGAGTTCAAATTAAGAAACGGAAGAAAAACATATTTAAGCGCCATTTTAGATCTTTATGATGGCTCTATTATTAGCTATGTATTGGGTCATTCAAACAATAATAAATTGGTATTTCAAACATTGGACCAAGCTATCACTATATTAAAAGAGAATGAAAAACCATTGATTCATAGTGATCGAGGGTATCAATATACGTCACATGGGTTTAAGAGAAAAATAGAAAAAGCAAACATGATTCATAGCATGTCCCGTGTAGGAAAATGTATAGATAATGGACCAATGGAATCGTTTTGGGGAACATTGAAATGTGAAAAATATTACCTACATAAATATGAAACATTTGAAGCGTTACAACAAGCAATAGATGATTATATCCAGTTTTACAATAACGAACGTTACCAAGAAAGATTAAACGGCTTAAGCCCATTGGAATACAGGGTTCAAGCCGCTTAAAGTATTTTTATTATTTCCACTGTCTACTTGACAGGGAGCTGTTCAAGATTAATCAAGATGGTTTCTTTTTGTGTATTGCATAGGGATTTAGTAGGGTCATTTTAATTAAACTTTATCCCAGTGCTATAGATAACGGCGCACCTTGAAATAAAATAGGGTGTGATGTTTAGTGGTTTTTACATTTTAATAATTGTATATAAATAAAATATGCTATAGAGCACCGAGATATAATGGTATGATATTACTGTAATTCATAATTTATACAGAAAAGGATAGGGATAGAATATGCTATATTCCAAAAAGTTAGTAGGTATGAGTTTGATAGTATCACTTACGATAGGTGGGCTAAGTGCTTGTAATACATATGTAGATTCATCGAAAGTAAAACAAGGAAGTGTATCTAAAAAGAGTGATAATGCAAATAGACCAGCTGAAGCTCTAACAGCTTACATGAATGCGGGCTTCTATGATAAAGACATAGACAAAATGAGTAAATTAACAGGTGAAGATGGAAAACAATTTAATGAAGCGATGGCGGAAAAGGTTAGAAAAGCAATCCTATATAATTATGAAGGCGTATCTAGTATTACAGAAGAATCAGTAGATAACTATTTTAAAAATTTTAAAGAAGCAATACGGCAAAAGGTGAAATTTGAAACGAATGTTGTATATATAGACGGAGAAGGTAAAACTGCAGGAGTGGAAATAAAATCAAAGCCAATATTGATATCAAGTTTGAGAACAAAAGTTGAAGATGAGCAAAAAAGAATATTAAGTGAAAACCCATCAATATCTAACCCAAAATTAATAAAGCAACTACATGATTATTCATCTTCAATATTACTTGAAGCAGATATATCTTCTACGGAAGAATCAGTAAGGGTTGATATGTATAATAAAGGTGACGATAAGTGGCATATAAATGGAGAGGATATAACGAAACTTCCAAGGATTTTATACAAACCATAATATATTATTAAACTCTTTATAAAAAAGATACTATTAATTCGATATACAGGTTTACTCAAACGATTTTCGAATTTTCTGTATTGTAAAAGGTAAGAATTTTTCTTGGAGCGAAGTTATGCAGAAACAACATATTGTGGGAACTATTGTAGGTTTGAAACAAAGTTTGATTAAAAACACCTCACAAACCCGTATTGTACGATAATAAAAAGAATCCATTTTGAAAAAAAGTTTGATCATTATCTAATCCTTATTCAACAGCACAGACAGCTTTCGCTAAATAAAACAATGTCCAGAGAACAGTATTTGAAATTCACGATATAACATGTTGGTAAGTTATATCCCTTAATATGGGATGTAAGGTTTGATGAGGGGAAACTCAAAATAGGTTTCCTTCTTGGTATATATAGTAAACGTTCTTTTCCGGTTATTTTTTCATTTTTTGATCCATTTAGTATTGTTCCGATGATCATGATTTCTTATTTTATGTTAAAGGAAGTTTTAGTCTTTCAAAGTGGAACAGTCCCTGCTCCGTTTACAATGCGAGTTCTGTTTCAAATTAGTATTCTCACATGCTTGGCTGTGCCGACTGTCATGCTGTATACGGCGCAAGAAGTCCAGCGTGTAAAAAGAGAAGAGTTTATGATGGCAACAACGGTACTTGGAGGAAGTAACTGGAATCAATTATGTCGACAAGTTTGGCCACATCTGTTGCCATCTTTTTTCTTACTGGTTGCGCAGCAATTTGTTAGTATGTTATTGCTACTTTTACATCTTGGTTTACTCCATTTGTTTTTTGGAGGAACTATATCATATAGCGGTGATACAGATAGTGTGACGAAGGAGTGGACAGGACTGATTGGACAAAATTCCCGTCATTTGACCACACATACTTGGATCGTTCTTGTACCGATTTTTTTCTATAGCCTGACAATTTTGGCAGGAAATTTTATAAGTAATAGTCTACAAGGGGCGATTGGAATAGGAAATCTGAGGAGAAGGAAAGTAGGAGAGAAAGTTGAGAAACAGGCGAAAAGTGAAAGAGAAGATTTTTCCTTCCATCAAGAAGTATCTAAATAAAAAAGATAGATGAGAACAATCTGTTTTCATCTATCTTTTTTCGATTTTACAAAGGTGGTAAATCAATTTTTCCTTCTTCAAATAACTCTTTTAGCATATGTTTCGTATATCCGGCAGCTTGCCCAAATGTAATTTTTGCAGGCATTGGTGCTTCATTTACATCTACTACTACATCAATAATACATGGCTTATCTTGTTTTACTGCATTTTCAAAAGCAGGGAGAAGTTCATCTAAGTGTTCTACACGGTAGCCAACTCCACCGCATGCTTCTGCATATTTTGCAAAATTAGGGTTTGTTAAATCTGTACCAAACTCAATATTTCCCATTACTTCTTGTTCGAATTTAATCATTGCAATTTTATGGTTGTTGAGTACAACAACCACAATTGGTAATTTATATTTTACTGCAGTGACAAAATCATTCATTGTCATTCCAAATCCACCATCACCACAAATTGCAAAGACTTGTTTATCTGGATAAGCGATTTGACCAGCAATTGCTCCAGGTAGACCACATCCGAGTGTAGCGAGCCAACTAGAGATGATAAATTGTTGATTCGTCATCCGAAAATGACGAGCAGCCCATACTGTTACATTCCCAACATCTACTGATAAAATGGCATCATCATGAGCGACATGTTGCAAGGCATGCATAACTCTTTGTGGTTTAATTGGAGTAGAAGAGTCCTCTTCTTGATTATGCAATTTTTCTTCCCATTTCTTCATCAGTTCTTGATGATATTCTAGGAATGAATGATCCTCATGCTTCTCCACATTTTCTAAAAACCATTTCAATGTTTTATCTGCATCACCAGCTAATCCGATATCTGTCGCATAACGCTTCCCAATTTGTGCAGGATCCGTATCAATATGAAGCGTTTTTGCTTTTTCGGGTAAAAAACCAGTGAAAGGGTAAGAAGTACCAATCATGATTAATGTATCTGCATGCTTCATTGCTTCGTAAGATGGTTTTGTTCCAATTAACCCTAATCCGCCTATACAAAGGGGATGTTCATCAGGAATAATTCCTTTAGCTGGAAGTGTTAAAACAATTGGTGCGCCAATATGTTCTGCGAATGCAAGTAAAGATTCCTTCGCATGTTTTGCTCCTTTTCCAGCTAAAATAACAGGTTTTTTTGCGTTATTTAATGCTAGTTTTGCTAACTTTAGATCCTCTTCTTGCGGAAAGAGTTCGGGTAATGTAAAAGAAGAACTTGTTATACGTGCGCCAGCTTCTACTTTAAACTTCGGAACATCATCTGGTATGGTAAGAACAGATACACCTTTCTTTGTATATGCCATACGAATCGCTTGGTTTACAACCGCAGGGAGTTGTTCTGCTGACATAATTCGTTGATTATAAACAGCGACATCATCAAACATTCTTTCTAAGTTTACCTCTTGGAAAAATCCTGTTCCGAGTAAATCTGATTCAACTTGACCTGTAATTGCGAGAACGGGTGCTTGATCTAGTTTTGCATCATATAATCCATTTAGTAAGTGGATCGCACCAGGCCCAGCGATAGCCATACAAACGCCTAATTTTCCTGTTAATTTTGCATAAGATGCAGCCGCTAATGCACCGGCTTCTTCATGGCGAACTTGAATGAATTTAATTTGGTCTTGTTTTTTTCGAAGTGGCTCAATAATAGAATTGATCGAATCACCGGGCATACCGTAAATGTGATCAACGCCCCATTCGATAAGCAAATCAACAAGCGCTTCACCTGCTGTTTTTCGAAACATGAAAGATCCTCCTTACATACTGTGATACTATTATGTTTCGAAAAAAAAGGTAAAATATACAAATAATAAATAAAAGTGCAGTTCTAATGGTGTCCTGCGAAGAATGTAAAGGCTGTTATGAGTAAAAAACCGCTCATAGACCAGGATAAGAAGGGAAGTAAAGCGAGGTGTTTCTTCGCTTTCCAAAGCATTTCATGTATTGTGACATATCCTAAAGAACCGATTGCACTTCCCATTATCATCCCTTGTAAATGAATCGCTTTCCCGTTCATCATCATCCCAAAGATTGTGCCAGTGCCGAGGATAATTGATAATAACAGAATTGTTAATAGAAATGAGAGATATTTATGCTGTGTAAATAAAAATGGAATGATTAAAGCTAATCCTTCTGGAATATGGTGTATAACAATCGCAAATAAGAAGGGAATGGCAGTTTCATTATGGTTTGTAAAAGCAGCGCCTAATGCAAAGCCGCTCGGCATATTGTGAATAAAAATAGCGAAGGAGAGAAATAAAAAAGTTTGCCATGCTTGCTGGTCTTTTTTATGTATGATAGGGTGATGGCAATAATTATCTAGTAAACTCATAATTAATAAACCAATGGCAATTCCGAGCATAGGACCCATGATTTCATAGCTTGAAAAAGTTTCTGGAATGATTTCTAGTGATAATAGACCGAGTAAGATACCGCCGCATAGCGCATATAAACGATGCATTTTCTCTTCTATCAGTTGACGTGTGGCAAGTCCGACAGCGCCACCTAATAGTAATCCACCAAACGAAAAAAACGTAACGATCATCGGAATCCATAATCGTTCCATAGAATCACACTCCATTTTTATGGTCTTCATTTTCAGCTTACTGTGTGAAAGGGGAGATTAGTCCAAATTATTTGGAAGTAATTCTAGATTATTGAGATTCGAAGTATCCGAATAATATGGTAAAAAATCGTTAGTCTGAAACAACGGGAGATTGTATTTGTTTTAGAGAAAAGCGAGTCTGTTCATATACAATCCAATCAGAATATATTGATAGCTATTGAATCAACTTGAACTTGTAGAGTTTTCTAATGAAGTGTAATGATTGATATCTGTAAGTAGAATTTGTATAAAAAATTTCAAAATGATAGACTTTCAAACTTGTGAGATATTTATTCAAATATATGGTTTATATGAAAAAAAGGGAGAATAAGGTGAAAAATAAATTATTATTTGCTTGTTAAAAAGCAAAAATACTTTTGACTTGAAGAAGTTTAAAAAGAATCTACTTTTAATATTACAGACGAGGGATTATGTATCGAGATCGGAATTAAAATAAACTAAAAAGGGCAAATATATTAGACTTACATAATATGTTGATTGCTTTTTTCTATAAGAAGTTGAAGACAGTTCTTCAATCACATTAATGTTGTCTTTTCATTCAATCCATGATGTATACACTTCTCTTATATAAAACATAAAACGTTCATTATTTAAAAAAGTAATTCTTATAATGATAGGAGCAAGTATTAAGTAATGTAAGGATTTTTGGATATTTTGTAGAATTTTATAATTATCAAGCACTTAATCAGCTTTTTGAAGAACATTTATCCCGCTATTTGTGGGCAGACCCCTACCTCAAAATTCAACAAAAGCAAAGAAGTTGGGTGGGGGATCAACTGCCTGTAAAAGCCCGATTGGTCAGGCTAATAATCAGTAGGATGCTTACTACCCATAAATACATACCAAAATTCACCTGTTAAAGGGGGATATAGTTTTGACAATTAAAAAGGAGACAAATCTTAATTCACCGCTGCAATCCAAAGAAACAAGTGGAAATGTGCTTTCAACAATTACACAGTTGCCTAGTATATACGTGATTTTTGTTTTTGGCTTACTGATTTCCAGGGTTGGTGATTCCCTTTATACGTTTGCCCTTCCTTGGATTGCCTATGAGTTGACTGGTTCAGCAGTAATAATGAGTTCTCTTTTTGCTATTGGTGTGCTACCCATTGTTTTATTTGGTCCAATAGTAGGAGTAGTGGTAGATCGTTGTGACCGACGAAAATTAATGTGGACCGCTGATCTAGGATGTATTGCTTTGGTAGCATTCATTCCCATTCTTCATATGCTAGGTCTTCTCCAAATCTGGCATCTATACGTTGTTTCTTTTATTTTAGCAATACTATCCATGTTGTTTGATGTAGCTACTGTTACAGTAATTCCACATATCGCAGGTCAGTCGTTAACAAGAGCCAATTCGGCATACCAAATGGTTAATCAAATTGCTAGTTTAACAGGACCCGCATTAGCGGGCATTATAATTGCTGTAATAGGAGGACTTAACGCTCTCTGGATAAATGTCCTCTCTTTTGTAGCTACTTTAATTGTAGTCTTGCTATTACCAAAAATCGAAAAAAGAAAACCCATGGATAAAGCGGGAAATCTATTGGGGAACCTAGAGAACGATATGAAAGAGGGATTTAAATGGCTATTAAATGATCGTCTTAACCTTGCTTTATCTTTTCAAGCAATGGTAGGTAACTTTGGCGCTAGTGCCATACTGGGAGCACTTATGTATTACTTGCTTTCAACATTACACTTATCTGCTGAACAAAGTGGTCTTAATTATACGTTGATCGGAGTAGGTGGCCTTTTAGGAAGTATCATTGTTGTTCCGCTCGAACAACGTTTTAGACGTGGAATTCTTATTCCTGTTCTTTTAGGTATAGGTGCGATTGGATTGACCTATGCCATATGGAGTAAATATTGGCTTGCACCAGGTATTGCATTTGGTATTGCTATGATTTGTAATATAGCTTGGAATACCATTGTAGCATCGGTCCGACAGGAAACTGTACCTACCGATATGCAAGGAAGAGTTTTAGGATTCTCAAGAGTGCTTACCCGTCTGGCTATGCCGTTAGGAGCATTAGCGGGTGGAGTGATTTCTGACTTTAACCCAGTTGCAATATTTATACTAGCATCAGCTACAAAGTTCATTGAAGTCATAATTGCACTTACGAGTCCTATACGTAAACTATGAGTATTTGATTCAGATGAAAATCCATTAGAATGTTGTCAAGGGCATATTCAATCGGATATTAAGATACCTAGAGTATAAATCTAACGTAAATCCAACTGAGAATTTTGGTGAGAGTGCAATGAAGCTTCAATGTAAAGATACCAAAGGGAATTTATATACGGAATATGTTATTGGATATTTTGAAAGAGGTTATTCTGGAAATGCTGTAATAACGATAAAATTTGTTGATGCAAATGGAAAACTTGACATAGAAATCAAAGATACTACATCTTTATATTGAAATGTACAATTCTCCAATTCTTCCTCGTTTCTTTATCAATCTTGAGGTGAAAGTCCTACTGCCTGTTAATATGGGATAAAATAATAACCTGTTACTAAAAAAGTATGTGATAGTCAAGACGCATAGATGAAAAATGTATTCGAAATGAGTAGTAGTCGTATTAAAATTTTTGGGGGGAATATTTTGAAACGCTATTTTATCAATAATGGGAACATAGATGTACAAATTACAGAATGGGGGAGTAAAAATAATCCCGTAATTTTTTGTTTACATGGATTAGGAAGCACGAGTCTTAGTTTTATAGAAATTGCTGAGCAGCTCAAAGCGGAGTATAGATTGATTTCAATTGATGTGCCTGGACACGGTAAAACTTCTCCGTTTGAAAGTGCTGAAGAATATGAAATGCCTCGTTTAGCAACATGGTTAAACGACCTATTGAATCATCTTGAAATTGAACAATTTTATTTCTTATCACATTCTTGGGGAAGTTTGGTGTCTTTGTTTTATTTGATGGAATACCCCGAAAGAGTAAAAGGTAGTATTCTCATCGATGGAGGATATCAAACAAAAAGACTTAAAGAAGAAACTGTAGAAGAAGAAATAGCTTACTATGAAAAAGATTTTGAAGAATATGTATTTAATGATTGGAAATCTTTCTTCAAAAGTGAAAAAGCAGCATATACAAGATGGTCTGCCTTGTTAGAACTGGCCGTAAAAGAACTTGGTTTAGAAAATGACAATAAAGTGTATTGGCATGCAAGAGGTGTAACAGCCGGTCATATCATTAAAGCTATGCATAAACATGAAACAATAGATATTTATGAAAATTTGCCGTCCAACATCCTATTATTAAGGGCTACATTACCCAATAGCTGGGATGCATATAGAAGTAAGACAGCAAACATCTTTAAACAGAAAACAGGAGGAACAGTAAAATTAATTCCTAATACTACTCATATGCTACATTGGGATAAACCAGAGGTTGTAGTGGAAGAAATAAGAAAGTGCTGGTCTCATTCTTATTAAACAAATAGATGTTTTAGTTGAATAAGTCAAAGAAAAAATCGATTCCTTTCAAGTTCAGGGAATCGATTTTTTAGGTGTGTGAATTCAATAAGGATATTATTACAGATTTTCCGAACGGGAAAGCCCATCGTCTTTAGGCATGGGATGAAAGTGAGGTTAGATACGGAGTGTCACTAAATCCGTAAGGTTTGTGACGCTTCAAGTATCTAAAGTACTTTCATCTTTGTTGTAGTTGTGTGTTATAACTGATACGATGTGAATATGCTAAATGATTATAGAAGAACTAAAACAACAGTATCATTAATTAACTATCATTTTGTATTTTGCCCACGATATAGAAGAAAGATTTTTCTTAACACAAAGGTAGAAGAACGTTTCAAAATATTGGTTCAAGAAATGTGTAATGAGCTGAATATTGCCATTGTCGCAATGGAGTGTGACAAAGACCATGTTCACTTATTCTTAAATACACTACCAACGCTTAGTCCTGCGGATATTATGGCAAAAATAAAAGGAGTGACTTCTAAAAAATTGAGAGAGGAATTTCCTCATCTCGGGCACCTGCCAAGCCTTTGGACACGCTCGTATTTCGTTTCTACCGAAGGAAATGTATCGAGTGAGACAATCAAACGTTATGTTGAAAATCAAAAAACAAGGGGGTGAAAAGATGTCGCAGACGATAACGGTTAAAGTTAAACTGGTTCCAACAAAAGAACAAGTTAAACTATTAGAAGAGAGTGGTCACGAATATATCAAAGTTATTAACGCACTTGTATCTGAAATGGTCGAAGCAAAGAAAAGTACCAAGAAAAGTACAAAAGATATTGAAGCTAATATCCCAAGTGCAGTGAAGAATCAAGCGATTAAGGATGCTAAAAGTGTGTTTTCTACAAAGGTGAAGAAAAGTAAATATAAAATCATTCCCGTTCTAAAGAAACCTGTTTGCGTGTGGAATAATCAAAACTATTCATTCGACTTCGCCCATATTTCAATTCCTTTTATGGTAAAGGGAAAGTCAACTCGTTTAAAGATTCGAGCTTTGTTAGCCGATAAGAACAATCGTAACTTTGATTTGCTGAAACATCATAAGTTAGGCACACTCCGTATAATGAAAAAATCACATAAATGGGTTGCTCAAATATCTGTCACGATTCCTACAAATGAAAATACAGGAACACAAATAATGGGTGTCGATTTGGGTTTAAAAGTCCCTGCTGTTGCCGTAACAGACGATGATAAAGTTCGATTCTTTGGGAACGGTAGGCAAAATAAATATATAAAACGAAAGTTTCGTAGTGTTCGAAAGAAGTTAGGGGAACAAAAGAAACTAAACGCTATTCGTAATTTCGATGATAAAGAACAGAGATACATGAAAGACCAAGACCATAAGGTTAGTCGTGCAATCATAAATTTTGCTAAAGAGAACAATATTTCTGTCATTCGATTAGAACAACTAACGAATATAAGACAGACGGCAAGAACAAGCCGTAAAAACGAAAAGAATTTGCATAGCTGGTCATTTTATCGCTTATCTCAATTCATTGAGTACAAAGCAAATTTAGAAGGTATCAAAGTTGAATTTGTGAATCCTGCCTACACGAGTCAAACATGCCCTGTTTGTTCAGAACAAAATAAGGCACAAGACAGAAAATACAAGTGTAAATGTGGATTTGAAAAACACCGTGATATTGTTGGGGCGATGAATATTCGCTACGTAACTGTGATTGATGGTAATAGTCAATCAGCCTAAGCACCTATAGGGTCTGGCTTAGGAGGGGCAATGAGATGCCCTTATCTTGAAGGCTGTTCAAAACAGAAATGGACTGCGAATGTTTAGTCATTCAAGAATCCCACCCGTTAATCCGTAAGGATCAGGGCTTGCGACTTTAGTCGTGGGAGTCTCAATTGTTATATCTTTTTTACATATTGAAAATGAGAATAGAACTCTTAATTTATTGAATGAAAATGTTAAAATTATAAATATTAAATCAATAAAAAGTGATAGATATATTTGATTCTGTATCATAGGAATTTAGAATAGTAATCAAAAGCAATTATTGAATTAAAGGGGATAAAAATAACAGGGAGGGGATAGCCATGATTTATGTAATTAGACATGGGCAAACAGATTTGAACAAAGAAGGAAGACTGCAAGGGAGATTAGGATTACCATTAAATGAGTATGGTATAGAACAAGCAGAATGTTTAAGAGATAAGCTTAAACATATAAAATTTGATTATGTATTTTCTTCTCCGCAAGAAAGAGCAGTTGAAACAGCAGAAATCGTAACGGGTATAAAAGCAATAACCGATAAAAGACTTGATGTTTTTGATTTAGGAGAGGCAGACGGATTAAGAAAAGACGAAGTAAAAATGGCTGGAGGTGCTCCTGATTCTAGAGCTTATAATGGAGTTGAAGATAGTAACAGCTATGTGCAAAAAATTTTTAACTTTATGCATGATCTTGAAGTGAACTATAGAAAAAGAGAGTTAAATATTTTGTTATCTGGACACAGGTGTACAACTGGCTGTATCGGTGCTTATTTTGAGGGGATTCCAGAAGACAGAAATATTTTAAAGTTTTCATCCAATAATGGAGAATATAAAGTATATAAATTTAATCGTAACTCGTGATATAAAGGCTTATGAAATATTGTATTTTTGGGTTTAATGTTAACGTTAATGTTAATTGAATAAACTAAAACTCAAAAAGGCATCTGCTGATTCTCAGTGGATGCCTTTTTAGTATTGCGAATGCGGGGGCAGATTTTATAAATAATAATGGTAATAGTTAACCCCCTATTTTACTTTTGATTGCCATACCCTATGTTCAGCAAACAGTGTCTTTCTTATTACTTAAAAATCTTTCGCAAAATTTTAATTTTGTTCCTATACGGTGGAAATACAAACCCTAAATCTATCCTTGAGCTTTTCTTTAAAATGCTTTTACGATGTGTAAAAGTATCAAAACTATGTTTGCCATGATAGGAACCGAATCCTGCATTTCCTACTCCACCAAAGGGTAAGTGGAGATTAGCCATATGTGACATTGTATCATTGACGCATCCTCCTCCAAAAGAAATTCGTCCTAATACCTGTTTTTCAACATTTTTATTTTCAGTAAACACATACAAGGCTAACGGTTTAGGATGGTTGTTAACCATGTGAATGACCCCATCTAAGTCGTTGTACTCCATAATTGGTAAAATTGGTCCGAAAATTTCTTCTTTCATAGCTGCATCATCCCATGATTTTACTTCAAGAAGTGTTGGTTCAATATATAAATGACTTCTAGATGAATTTCCACCAAATATTATATGATTTTGGCCTTTTTCTAATATAGAAATAAGTCTATCAAATTGTCTCTCATTGACAATTCGACCATAATCATTGCTTTTTGATACATCCGATCCATAAAAGCGGGTGATTATTTCTTTCATCTTCGAAATCAGTTTTACCTTAACAGATTTGTGTGCAATAACATAATCGGGTGCAATACAGGATTGCCCAGCGTTTATGAATTTTCCCCAGATAATACGTTTGGCTGCTATATCGAGGTTAGCTGTTTCATCGACAATAGCTGGTCCTTTTCCACCAAGTTCTAATGTTACTGGTACAAGATTTTTTGCCGCAGCTTCCATGACAATTTTTCCAACTTGAACGCTACCAGTAAAAAAGATATAGTCAAATGGTGCATGAATTAATAAAGAAGTTGTTTCTCTGTCGCCTTCAATTACACGAATATATTGCTTATCAAACGTTTCACTTATTATTTTGTTAATTACAGTTGAAACATTTGGTGCATTTTCTGAAGGTTTGAGAACTACACAGTTTCCTGCCGCAATTGCCCCAATAAGAGGTTCAATTAATGATTGGAATGGATAATTAAAAGGTCCAATAATTAGCACTGTACCATATGGCTCTTTTATTATGTAGCTTTTGGAAGGTAAAAAGTGAATAGGTGTTTTTACTTTTTGTGGTTTCATCCACTGTTTTAGGTATTTCATTATAAAGTTGATACTGTTTAATGTGAAACCAATTTCTGCAGCATAAGCTTCAAACTCGCTTTTGTGTAAATCTTGATATAATGCGCTCAGCACTTGATTTTCATATTGTTGAATAGAAATTTTTAATTTTTCTAACTGTTTAAGGCGGAATTGAAGACTATTTGTATAATCATTATGGAAAAATTGTCTATGCTCTTGAATAAGTTGTTGAATATTATCAACCATTAGGAAATCCCTCCAATAGAAAGAAAATATTTAAATACTATGTATATCAATTATAGAGAGTATTTGCTCCATATATTCTATTCACTAATGCATCCGTTTGCTGAAAAAAGCTACTGTTAAACTAAGAGTGGTTATCTTAGAATTGGGTAAATTCTATAAATATTACATAGTATTTCAAAACATGCTCTTCATATTTGCTTTTATATCAAGGTTAAAACCGTTAATTTAATCAAACTTTACTTTAAAGCTACACGTGAACGTTTTTGTATTAACAATAAGAAAGAAATTATAGATAGAATATTTTATTTCAATATTCTTTAATTTTTAATTTTTTTATAAACACAGTAACTGCTATGATTTTTTTATTAGGAGGGGATTTGTGGTGAATATAGTACCAATACAGAAAGGTGATGTTCCTTATGTTATTATGGGAAAAGATTTAAGCACTATATAATAGCGAATATCTCATATTTGTAGGAAACTATAAAACAAAAAAGAAGACTTGCTACTAAGAGCTTCTTTTTTGTTAGAATTTTAAACATTTAATCTAAATGTACCGTGCAATTATATAATTCTGAATCCCATCCGTTCTCTATTTTTATAATTTTAGTTATTGATGTATTTTTAGGAGATTCTATCATGCTCAAATGAGGTACTAATTCTTTGAGAAGCTGCTTAATGAATGAGCCATGACTAACGATTAAGATGTTTTTGTTAGGATATTTATATGTAATTTCTTCAATAAAAGGTATAGCTCTTGCTTTAACGCTATCAGCACTTTCGATTCCTAAATCAAGCTCTCTCCAATTATCTCCCCACTTCGAAATTCGTTCGTCTTCGGTCGTTCCTTCAATTTGTCCACCGCTTACTTCGCGAAGTCTAGGGTCTAAATGGATTTCTATATTTTCAACGTTTTTTTCTATTGCCTCAGCAGTTTGTTTCGCTCTTAATAAATCGCTAGAGTAGATTACATTCCACTTCTCTGTAGCTAAACGTTCTGCAAGTTTATAAGCTTCAGATAATCCAGCTTGATCAAGTGGAATATTTGAATTTCCTTGTGCTCTACCTTCTTTATTCCAATGTGTGCTGCCGTGCCGGATAATACCGAGTGTAGTCATATGAAAACCTCCAAACTATAGTTTTTAGAAAAATAAAAATCATCCCGTTATTATATGACAATTCAGGAAATAAAAAAAGGAAATTTTATATTTTCTATACAAAAGTTTTAAGAATATTGTTATGCAAACAGATGAATTAGGAGATTTAAAGATAAATGCAAGTAGGATTCTTGTATAGAAATAAAGAACCTTTAATGTATTAGTTGAAAAGGAGGTAAAGTGATGGAGGTTACGATTCGTGCAGTAGAAATACAAGATGCTAGAGCAATTCATCGTATATGCATACAAAATGATGTTTTACCATATATGGTTTTCTTGCCTAGTATGCGAGTGGATGCGATGGAAAATAGGATTCGAAATCTAGCGCCGAATCAATTTGAATTTGTTGCTGAGTATGATGGAAAAGTCGTTGGGTTTATTGGTTTAACGCAAGGGCAAGGACGAAGGTCACATTCGGGAGATTTATTTATCGGTGTAGATAGTGAATATCATAATAAAGGCATTGGGAAAGGTTTGATGACGAAAATGCTGGATCTTACAGATAATTGGTTAATGCTAGAGAGAGTAGAACTTGGTGTTTTGGAAATAAATCCTGGTGCAAAAGTACTATATGAAAAATTTGGATTTAGGGAAGAAGGTATAAAAAGGGGGAATCTAAAAGCTCATGGTAAGTTCATTGATGAAATTATGATGAGTCGTCTTCGGCCCAATGGTTTAATTGTACATAATTAAAAATTACAAGAAAAAGAATGCTTTTTTTGTAAAGCATTCTTTTTCTTGTAATGGGGAGTAGCTTTTTCTTAAAGATGTAAGATTTACATAAACATAACACTTTTACTTATTATGTAAGTAGTCTATACTAGAGTACATATATTTTCAAATTGGAGCGAGTAAATAAAACATGGAGCTGAGAAAATTAGAACATATCATTGAAGTGAAAAAAGAAGAACTTTTTGCACTTGTTTCAAATTATGGATTTCAACACCAAAAAGTACTTGAAATGAGCCAGGAATTAGACAAGTTAATAAATTATTTTATGTTATTAAAATAAAGAGCGGTCACTTTATACAGAAATAATGATTGAGTGATAGTTGGTTATTTTAATTGTTAGTTTATTAGCTGTAAATATTAAAAAGTATAATTATTTCCTTATTTAAATATATCTTCTAACATCATTAAGCGTTACGAACCTCATTTTAGAATCTCATCATGTTATAAACACTACTGTAATATGAAGTGTGTTTTATTTAAATAATTTAATGAAAGAAAGTAAATAGATTAGCGATATTTTTGTTTATGAAAAGACCACCAAGTAAAATGAAATCATTAACTTTTGTTGATGTTTTTTCCAGTTCAACCATAGAATTGAGAAGAAACCTTATAACAAGAAGCTGTGCATCATAAAAAATGTTTGAAAATGAAGAAGTAGTTTCGTATATGAATGAAATTCATGAGAATAGTGCTGGGAGAACTTTCATTCAATTATGGAATGAAACGAATCGTTATCCTTTTTGTGAAACTAGTGATGTTTCTAATCTTTAAGTGCCTGCATTATGTATTGCTGGAGGGAGTTCGGAGGATGAGTCTTCAGCTGCTATATCTTTTAAACAACTAAATTCGGAGATTCATATTGCTATCTTTCCTTTTGCTTAATCATTTAGTGTATAATGATCAATCTGAAATGTATTCACATACATTGTATACCTTTTCAAGAACTTTGAAAGTTGCTAGTCGAGAAAGCTCATTTTTGGGTATAATAATAAAGGAATTTATTTATAGTATCGGTTAGGAGCGTAGCAGGTATGAAAACAGTTGTTGTCATAGGTGGAGGTATTACAGGACTTTCTACTATGTATCATTTAGAAAGATTAAAAAAGGATTACGATATAGATTTGAAATTAATCCTTGTAGAACAGAATGAATATTTGGGCGGGAAAATTCACAGTGTGAAAGAAAAAGATTTCATCCTGGAAACAGGAGCCGATTCAATCGTTGCACGAAATGAAACTGTTATGCCATTTGTAAAAGAACTGAATTTAGAAGATGAAATGGTATATAACGAAACAGGTATTTCATATATTTACTTAAATGATACGTTACATCCGATTCCTGCTGACACAGTATTTGGTATACCGATGAGTGTAGAGTCGTTATTTAGTAGTACGTTAGTTTCAACGAAAGGGAAAATCATTGCACTGAAAGACTTTATTACAAAGAATAAAGATTTTACGAAAGATACATCACTCGCTGTATTTTTAGAAAGTTTTTTAGGAAAAGAGTTGGTTGAAAAACAGATTTCCCCCGTTCTTTCAGGAGTGTATTCTGGTAAATTAAATGAGCTTACAATGGCTTCTACACTACCATATTTACTTGATTACAAAAATACATACGGCAGTATTATAAAAGGTTTTGAAGTAAATAAAAAACAATTTCAGGCTGCTGGGAATAAGAAGTTTTTATCATTTAAAAATGGACTTTCTACGATTATTAATCGTTTAGAAGAGGAATTAGCTGAGACAGATATACGAAAAGGAGTAACAACGACGAAGGTAAATAGAGTTGATGATGGATATGAAGTTTCTTTTTCAAATCAAGAGACAATAAAAGCGGATTACGTTGTTATAGCTACTCCACATGATGTTGCACAAACATTATTAAGTTCTAATGAATTAGATGATGATTTCAATAAACTGAAAAATTCTTCGTTAATTAGCATTTATTTAGGGTTTGAAATAGCTGATGAACAATTACCGGTAGATGGAACTGGTTTCATTGTTTCAGAAAATAGTGATTTACTTTGTGATGCATGCACGTGGACAAGCAGGAAATGGAAGCATACATCAGATAAACAAAATTTATTGGTGAGATTGTTTTATAAAAGTTCGAATCCTGCTTATGAAAAAATGAAACATAAAAGTAAGGAAGAATTGATTCAAGTTGCCTTATCTGATATTGAGAAAAGCCTTAGAATTCAGGGAGAACCGCAAATTGTTGAAGTTACGGACTGGAAAGATTTAATGCCAAATTATCATTTAGAACATAACCATGCAGTTCAATCTTTAAATGAGAAATTATTAGATGTTTTTCCAAATATGTATCTAGCGGGGGCTTCATACTATGGTGTAGGCATTGGGGCTTGTATAGGAAATGGAAAGAAAACGGCAGAGAAGATTATTGAAGTATTGAATAATCACTTTGAATAACGTAACCTTTATATTTTTGACGAAATCCCTCTCTAGTATAAGAGTGGGATTTCGTCTGTTTTTTACTAAAAATTGTATCTATCGTTTATTCTTTAATTTTGATTAGGGTTTCTGCACGTTTCGTTTTATTTTCTGTAATTGTTAATGTGACGTTACCAGCTTCTTTAAATGAATAAGGGGAGAGTTGATAAATCTCTTTTATGTTATATTTTTCTTTTATTTCTTTTGTGGATGTATTTTTTATTAGGGAAATATTCGGTTTCCAAGTTTCGGTTTTACCAGAAGGGTAGTTTATGATAATTTGAGGTTTTTCTAAACTCAGTGTTTTCCAAGAAGTGAAATAAAGTTCGGTTTCTTTTTCTTTTTTGATTATTTGTTCTGAGAAATAACCAAATTCACCAATATCACCTGAAACGATATATTGTGTATTGTTTAGTTTAATGTCTAGCAAGGAAGGTTGATAAGTGGCTGCGTGATAAAATCCATATGAAAGTGATAATACCGAGGTGATTACAAGCCCAATTATAAATTTTTTCAAGCTGTTTCCTTTGAAACTTGTCATCATCGCCGAGTTTGGTGCGAATCGCTGTGCGAATAAAAAAACAAGTGAAATGAACAAGAGGGCAATGCCTATAAAAATATACATGATTTTCGGTCACCTCCGTTAATACAACTCTTATTTCTGCGTTGAATAATAACGTGATGTATTGTTCACTAATATTTTAACATAAATATCCAATTGATATTGGATATGGGGAAGCTTTCGAGAAACAAATGTATATAGTTCATTTTTAAAGAGGTGCTTGTTATATTAAGCACCTCTTTAAATAAAGAAACATTAATTCTTATTTTTATTTGTTAATTCCATTTTCCGTGTTCCGAATAATAGTAAGAATCCGATTATGGTAATCATAATAATTGCAGTTACTATTAAATCAGTAAACATCAGATTTTGGTTTTGAATTTCTTTTCCGGTAAGTGTTAGAAATACTTGAAAGATATTAATTTAGAGTATTAATTCTGTTAGATTTAAAACGAATTAAATACTGTGTATAAACCGAATAAATTAAGAAAACCATGGGGGAAGCCTGTTTCATCTATTTAGAAAACAGGCTTTTATTTATGATGAAACTTCCGATTGGAGAAGATTTTTCTGATATAATAAATCAGTAAAAAGAAAAACATTAGGAGGATTTTAATGGCATTTCCTGTTTTAGAAACAGAACGGTTACGTTTAGTTGAAATTGATCAATCTTATTGTCAAAAAATATATGAAATCTTTTCGCTTGAAGAAGTAACGCGCTATTATGGAATGAATTCCTTTACAGAATTTGGTCAGGCTTCGCGTATGATTGAATCTTTTTCAAAAAATTTTTTTGAAAAACGTGCAATTCGATGGGGAATTGTATTGAAGGAAACAGGTATTTTAATTGGTACAATTGGATTAAATAATTTACAACTTTGGAGTAAACGTTCTGAGATTGGTTATGATTTACATCCTTCTTACTGGAGAAAAGGCTATGCAACGGAAGCTGTGCAAAAAATCATTACCTATAGTTTTCAGGAGCTAGGGATATTCAGAATCGGTGCAATTACATATCCTGAAAATGTAGCATCTTGTAAGATGTTGTCCAAAATAGGATTTCAGAAAGAAGGACTATTAAGAGGGTATATTCATCAAGGAGATCAACAACGAGATGTATATATATATTCTATTATACGAACAGATATAGAAAAGAACCATGAGATATAGTACGCATGGTTTTTCTTTTATAATTAGATAGTAATGAAAAATAACGAACCCCTCTTATCAAAAGATAAGAGGGGAATGAAGCAATTAACCTAATTTAGGTAATAAACGTTCTCCGCTTTTCATGCTACTTTTACATAAAGGGCATTTTGGCTCTTCTTCAAATGAAAAGTTCTTTCTCATCCATCCTAAACAATCCTCTGATTCACATTCCCAAACAGGGGTTTGTTCTGGTGGTACTTCTGCTACATCGTTCTTTCGATTGCGATACATGTGACCACTCCTTTTATGTAAAAATTTTAATTATATATTAAAAAGGTTGTTAACCGTGCGATGGTAACAACCTTTTTATTGTTTAAATTATAGCTTTACAACGTTTTTTGCTTGAGGTCCGCGGTTGCCTTCTTCAACTTCGAAGCTAACTTCTTGACCTTCGTCAAGAGATTTGAAACCTTCGCCAGTGATAGCTGAGAAGTGAACGAATACATCGCTACCGTCTTCAACTTCGATGAAACCGAAACCTTTTTCGCTGTTAAACCATTTTACTTTACCTGTTAATGTCATGGTAAATGCCTCCTAAAAATAAGAAAAATAAATTACAATATGATCCGTCTTATTTCAACGAAAATAAAAATTCACATATTATCAAAAAACCATTAGGAATACTTATTATTCTTAATAGATGCTTGATAATATGTAAAGTTAAGCTTTTATAAATTTGACCTTAAGACCTATCTTACAACAAATGGTGAGAAATAGCAAGTGTTGGAAGGAAATAGGATATTTTTAAGAGCGAGTGCTTCAATAATGCTATTGGTATAGGGATTTGATTGTATTTCATGTAGCTAAGTTTTTTATTAACAAGATTAAAAATATTCACTTTTATGTATTATTCCTGGTTCGAAAATATGTGAAAATACTCCAGATGATTACGAGTGGCATTCCTTGTTGTATTTTTTAATTTATGGATATGAATTTTAAATGGGGATATAAAAGTATAAAAAATAATAAATTTAGTGTAAAATAGGAAGTATTTGTAAGTTATAGGAGGGAAGGGAGGAGTAGTTTTGAATAATAGTCGATTTAAAACAATTGAAGCAGCAAAGGAATGTCGAAAAAAAGTACACCCAATTTTAGCAGTAATATTATCGATTGTATTTTTAACACTTGGTGAGTTATTCATGCTATTTATGTTGTTTTTACCAAAAGCAGAAACGACATTGATGAAAGGGATTTATGATAACTTAAGGATGTTATTAACATTTGGCGGAGCAATTTTATTTGTATTTTTATGGGTTCGTTTTGTGGAAAAACGTCCATTTTCATCAATTGGTTTTTGGAAAGATAAAGCTTTAAAAAAATACTTACGCGGAGCATTCATTGGGCTTACATTTATAACAATACCCGTTTTAATTTTAGTTTTAAGTGGTTCTGTTACCTTACATATACAACAGATTTCAAGTACAGTCATATTGGGAATGGTAGGTTCTTTAATAGCATTTTTAGTACAAGGTGCCACAGAAGAAATTGTTGTACGTGGTTGGTTATTTCCAGTTATTTCAGTTAGAAGTCGGGTATGGATTGGAGTTGCTGTTACCTCATTACTATTTGGATTTCTCCATCTACTGAATCCAGGCATTACAGTTCTTTCTATATCAAATATCATATTAGTTGGTGTATTCGCAGCGTTTTATGTATTAAAGGAAAATAGTCTTTGGGGTATATGTGCTTGGCATTCTATATGGAACTGGGCTCAATATAATATATATGGTTTTGCGGTAAGTGGTACAACAATATACTCTACATCTCTGTTTAAATCAACAACAAGCGGTCCGAAATCGTTACATGGAGGAACTTTTGGGATTGAAGGAAGTGTAATCACAACAATTATGCTTGCTGTTGCCTGCATTGTATTATGGAAACAATTGTGGGGAAGAAAATTGAAACAACATAATATTGGGTAATTTATGGGGGATAGTTATATTGTGATTAGAATAACATCGTGCATAATGTGAAAAGTAATGAGTATGACTATAACGTTTAGATGTTTGATAGAAGGTTCCTAAGATTATTATATTTGATTTTTTTATTATGCAACTGTTCTTTGATATGATACAGGATATTTTTTACAATATAAATTTGAGTGTTCTAGATGCCTAAAATCAATATCTTCATGTGGATAAGAATGAAGTTTATTTTGTAATTCATACGTTTCGTCAAAATGAAGGAATGTTATACCTTTATGTAATAAACTCATTTCAGTCATCTTCTTTACGTACTAATCTAGCACAAATTTAAATGACTTAAAAATAAAATGCTTTCTTAATTCAACTGATTTCAAAGGGTATAGTCTGGATAAAGCTAACCGTATTTTGCCGAGCAGAGATGGAGTGTGGAAAAATTCTTATATGAATTTTAGAAATCATAATCCTTTTACAGAATAATCTTGCAATATGAAACTGAATAGAAATACAATAAAAGGAAACCTATGAAAGATTTTGATCAAATGTTATTTTGGGGGAGAGAATGGATGGAGAATTTTTAAGAAAAAGCATTTTTAAAGAATAATTTATAACAAGTTATTTTTGAAAAACGCAATAGGTAGGAAAAAAATGAGTGATGGAATGTTGGGGGGAGGAAATATGTACAATGAAAACACTATTAAAAATACTAGGGATAATTGCTGGAATGGTAGTAATCGGTGTGGCACTTACTTACGGAATTTTATATTATCTCAATCATAGTAAACCAACCGCTAAAAAAACACCAACTGCGGCTCCGGCAGTGGAAGTGTTAGCTGATAGTAAAGTAAAAGCAGAGAACGCAAAGCTGTTAGATAATGGTAATTATTCGTTGCCAAATAGTGATTTTAATAAAGGCTTTAAGTGGACTGATGAAAAATTACAAATCGCATTACATGAAATGGCACATCAAAAAGTAAAAGCGGATCAAAAGTGGGGTTATATTTTTATAACGCAAGAACGAATTGAAAGTTTATTGGGGATTGTTAAGAGTAGTGATATGAATTATAAAAATACATATATAGATATTTTAGAAAGATGGAAACAAGGGAAATACGAGAAAGTTGATGCGGATCATAATACGATTTGGAAATTACAAAGCGGTAATCTTGGCGAAGGTAAGGGTGTAATGTCACAAAATGAGCAGAAAGAGTTGGTTAATAAAGTCTTCATGCAAAAGGAGACATTCTCAGGAAGCATGTTAATAGCAGGTGGTGAACAAGTTAAAAAATAGTTTTGAAAATTTGATAGATAAGGATAAATACGTAGCGAAATATAAAAGTTCCGCTGCGTATTCGCTTTATTTGACATATGAAATAAATGGGAATAAGATTCATATATGAAATAAAAAAGGAAGGCTTTTTCGAATGGATATGAAAAAAAGAGAATTATATGGAAATATTCGAGATGTCTATCATCAACTGCAAAGAAATTTGGATAAAGCGATAGAAGAGCACGATATAAGTTATGTTCAATTTGGTGTGATACAAGTACTTGCGAAGTCTGGAAAGGTTTCTATGTCTAAGCTAATTGAAAATATGGGGTGTGTTCCAAGTAATATGACAACGATGATCCAAAGGATGAAACGAGATGGTTACGTTGCGACAGAGAAAAATCCAAATGATCAACGTGAAACACTTGTGTATTTAACTGAAAAGGGAGAAATAGCTAGGGAAAAAGTCGATGTAAAATATGCAGGTTTTTTAGAAGAAAATTGTAGCTGTTTTACTGATGAAGAAGAACAGAAGCTACAAGAGCTATTATTAAAATGGAAGCATTGTATAGTTTAATTGTGATATATATGAAAAAGTGTAACATTCTGTTACATTTTTCTTTATATAAATAATTCATATATGAAATAAAATAACGTATATAAAATCGGAGGTGTGAGGAGGAATTTAAATGATTATTTCATATATGAAGTAAAAAGAGGGGAATACAAGTTGCAAGTAAAATCAATGTTACGTATTTTAGCAGTTATCGCGTTTTTTATCGGTTTAGATTCTTTAATTGTTTCACCATTATTGCCTGCGATTTCACAGACAACAGGAATGCCTGCTGAAAAGGGAGGGCTTTTAATTACAGCATACGCACTATGCTATGGGATAACAGCTCCATTTTTTGGACCATTGTCTGATAAGGTGGGGAGAAAGCAAATGATTGTCACAGGTCTTATCATTTTTTCAGCCGCTACATTTTGTACCGGGCTTACGAAGCATTTTGAAATACTCTTATTGTTTCGTGGACTGACTGGTTTATCCGGAGCTATGATCATGCCAAGTGTATTTGCATTAGTAGGAGATAAAGTACCGTACCAGTCACGAGGAAAAGCGATGGGGATGATTATGGGAGCAATGGTTGGATCGACGGTATTAGGTGTCCCTATCGGTGCGTTTTTATCTGAGGTAGGAAACTGGCAATGGACATTTTATATTATAGGATTACTAGCTTTGATTGTTACGTTAATTACAAGTCGATTGTTACAAAAAGAGATTCCGAAAAACCAGTTATCAATTTCTGCACCCAAAGCAATGATTGGATCTTGTAAAATCGTATTTACAAATTTCTCTGTTTTCTTTGCGTTATTAGCAACGTTTTTATGGACTGTAGGACTACATGGTATGTTCTCATACATAGGTGTGTATTATGGAAGAAATTTTGGGTTTACAATTGGACAGATTGGAATTGTTATTTTCTTTGCTGGTTTAGGAAGTGTAATTGGTAATGTAGCTGGTGGGAAATTGGCGGATAAAATAGGTAAGAAAGTTGTGGTTTCAATCGCAAGTATATTTGCTTCTATAAGTGTGATTTTATTTTCTGTATATATTGGAAATGTAAAATATGCGATTACCGCACATATGATCTGGAGTATATGTATTGGGTTTGGTCAGGCTTCACTCACTGCCTTGATTTCAGAATTAAATCCAGCTATACGAGGGACAGTTATGGCATTAAATAGTTCTGCAATGTATATCGGAATGACGATTGCTTCAAGTGTTGCATCTTTTGCTTTAAGTAAAGGTTTACCGTTCTTTGTCTTAGGAATAATTTGTGCAATTGCTAGTTTACTCGTCCTTCCGAGCATATATTTTCTTGTTCAAGAGAAGGCTACAACTAAGAAAAATCAAATTGGCATATAAAATGGGAAGGGAAAAGAAGGTATACGTTATAGGTGAGAAATGAATGAAATTCCAAAAAGAGTTGGTATCCTTCAACAGAGACAATCAACTCTTTTTCTTTGTTTACTTTACTTTTGTTGTTTCACCTATGTGTTCTCCCAATAGAGTAAGGAAAGATTGTAGTACGGGAGATATCCATTCATTCTTAGGGTTCACTCCAATACAGAAAGAATGGCGTTTATTACGATTTTTTCTGTTTCAGATGAAATGAATCTATAAACGATAAATCTCTGTTTATATTTAAATTTCTATTTTTTGAAAAGAAGCTACAATCTTTTGTAACTGCTCAATAAACATTCGTGTAGCGGCACACATATATTTATCCTTTCTATAAATAATTCCAATTTCTATTGTTGCAGTAGGATTTTTGATTTTAATAGCTTGAATAGAGTTACTCTGTAGAAAGTCTATATATGGTTTAGGCAACACTGTAATTCCCATTCCTTTTGACACCATGTGAATTAATGATTCCATTGTACTTATTTCTAAAATTGGTTTTGGTGTAAAGTTAAAGTTTTGACAATGCGAACGAATAAGCTGTGTTAAAAAGAAATTTTTGGGAAGAAGGATAATAGGATATTTCTGTAACACTCCCATCGTTACAGTAGTGTGTTGTGTTAATTCATGATTAGTTGGCACTACTAAAGTAAGTTCATTTTGATAAAGCGGAATAGATATGATTTCTTTGTCTTGAACAGGAAGAAATGTAATGCCAATATCTAATTCATTTTGTAACAATTTTTCACGAATTTCCCCAGTACGAAGACCTAATACGGAAAGTTCAATATTGGGATATAACTCATTAAAATTCAAAATGGCTGGTGGTAATAAGTAGTTTACGGTCGTCAATAGAGCACCAATGGTTAACTTTCCTTGCTGAAGCCCGTTTAAATCTTGAATTGCAGCATACGCTTGTTCTACTTCGTGAAAGACTTTTTTACTATGTGAAAGCAAAATTCTTCCCGCTTCTGTTAAAGAGATTTTTTTGCCAATTCGATCAAAAAGAGGCATACCAATTTCATGTTCAAGTGCACGAATCTGTTGACTCAGTGAAGGTTGTGAAATGTTTAATTTTTCAGCTGCTTTTGTAAAATGTAATTCGTTTGAAACAGCTACAAAGTATTCTAATTGTCTTAACTCGATGGGAATCACCTCTAATGATAGGTTTTACCTATCATTATCATATAAATAATTGAATTGAACAATGATCATCTTGAAATTATACTCACATTAGTAGAACAGCAAAGTAATCATTGTAAAAAATAGATGAGGTGATGAAATGATACCAGCATTAAAATCTAATACATTACCAGGTAATTATTCTCAAGAACTTCATAAGAGATATCAATAAGCTGTACCAATAGGGGTATATAATTTAACACCTTTGTACGTACAATCGGAAAAAGAAGCAATGATAACAGATGTAGATGGAAATAACTTTATTGATTTTGCGGGTGGAATTGGTGCAATGGAGCTAGTGACCGATCATGTAACGACAGAACCCGCAAAAGAATTAACAGCGCAGTTAATTAAGGAGTTTTGGGAAAATGGGCTTATAAGCATTGGGGCGGGTATACATGATAATGTTCTTCGATTTTTACCACCACTTGTAATTTCGAATGAAGAAATTGATAAGGGGTTTGAGATAATAAATCAAGCTTTTGAAGCGCTTTGTCAAAATAGTAAAAGGAGTGGGGAATGATGCCAAGGTCGTATGACTTGAGGTCTCTTAATGTAGGTATGCCAAAAGAAGTGTCATATGGTGGGAAATTAATTCAAACGGGTATTAATAAATCACGGGTAAGTGAGCCTGTTTTTTTATCATCACTAAAATTTAACGGAGATGGGCAAGCTGATTTAGTCCATCATGGAGGAATAGATAAAGCAGTTTGTGTTTATTCCTATAACCATTATCCGTATTGGGAAAAGGAATTGAATCGAAAGCTTGTATACGGTGCTTTTGGAGAGAATATGACAGTGCAAGACATGCTTGAGGAAGATGTTTGTATAGGTGATATATTTCAAATTGGCGAAGCGGTGGTACAAGTAAGTCAACCAAGGCAACCTTGTTTTAAATTAGCAAAAAAGTATGATATACCGCAATTACCACTCTACTTCCAAAACACAGGGTATACGGGATTTTATTTTCGTGTTCTAAAAGAGGCGTGGGTATCACCAACAGATTCTCTTACGCAACTTGAGTCTGATCGTAAAGGGATTTCAATCGCTTTTGCAAACCATATAATGCATAAAGAAAAACGTAACTTTGAGGGAGTACGAAGGATTTTAGGAGTAGAGGCCCTTTCAGCAAGTTGGAGAAAAACATTTGAAAAACGTTTGAAAGGAGAAGAAGGAAGTACGAAGGAGAGATTAGAAGGGATTAGTGAATAACGGGGTAGGAACTGTAATGTTTTTTATACTGTAATGTTAAAGTATAAATATTAAGTGACTCCTATGCATCTACCAGAGCTGATTCGTGCAAAATATATCCGTAGTGAAAAAATTTGGATAAATATTGATTGTTCAAATGAAGAAAGATAAACAAAGGATTAGCGAATCTCACTTAGGTATTTTTAGGAGGAGTTAAAGATGAAAATAGGGTTAATCGGTCTAGGGAAAATGGGATTAAATTTGGGTCAAAATTTAATTGATAAGAATCATGAAGTAGTGGCGTATGATGTAAATACAGATGCTATAAAAGAAATAAAAGAATATGGAGCTATAGGTACATCTAGTCTATCTGAACTTATTCAATCTCTCGAAAAACCAAGAATTCTATGGATTATGGTGCCACATGCTGTTGTTGATACTGTTATTAATGAAATTACACCGCTTTTAAGTCAAGGAGATATTGTGATTGAAGCGGGTAATTCCTATTATAAGGAATCCATTCGTCGTTATGATGAGTTTAAAAAAGCTGGTGTACATTTTATGGATGCAGGAACGTCTGGTGGAACAGAAGGTGCTCGTAATGGTGCTTGTTATATGATTGGAGGAGACCCGGAAGCGTGGAAAACTGTTGAGACTGTATTTCGAGATACAGCTGTAGAAAATGGATATTTATATGCAGGAAAAGCAGGAAGTGGTCATTTTTTAAAAATGGTTCATAATGGGATTGAATATGGTATGATGGCTGCTATTGGTGAGGGATTTGAAGTGTTAGAGAAAAGCGGGTTTGATTATGACTATGAAAAAGTAGCAAGAGTATGGAATAATGGTTCAGTTATTCGTTCATGGCTCATGGATTTAACGGAACACGCATTTTCAAAGGATGCAAAGTTAGATGACATTAAAGGAATCATGCATTCTTCAGGAGAAGGAAAATGGACAGTTGAAACGGCTCTTGATTTACAAACAGCGACACCTGTTATTGCCCTGTCCTTATTAATGAGGTATCGTTCATTAGAAAATGATACATTTACAGGTAAAGTTGTTGCAGCACTCCGT
Source organism: Bacillus sp. DHT2 (assembly GCF_026241455.1). Lineage (NCBI taxonomy): Bacteria > Bacillati > Bacillota > Bacilli > Caryophanales > Bacillaceae > Bacillus > Bacillus sp. DHT2. The sequence goes on along the minus strand of NZ_JAPHWH010000001.1, from coordinate 786,703 downwards.
AATGAATTTGGCGGACATGCGGTAGAAAAAAGTGACAAAAAATGAGTCGTTATCTTAATGTAATTGAAAAACGTTTTCTACATAAAAACAACCTCGTACTTAAAAGAACGGGGTTGTTTATTATTTATATATCTTTAAAAAGAAGAACACGTGCTGGAGAGGCATCAGTTCCAACTAGTTTTAATGGTGCAGCTACCATAAAATACTGATCTGCCGGCACGTTTTTTAAACGTAATCCTTCAATGACGATAATATTTGCATCGAATAATGCCTTATGAGTTGGGTGTCCTGGTTGGCTACGTTCCACCCCGAGAGCATCAATACCAACTCCTCTAATGTTTCGCTTCGCTAGATAATGGGCACCGTCTTCTTTTAAAAAAATAAATTCATAATTAAACTCGTCTTCAAAAGAATTACGAGTTTTAAATAAGATAAAGTCATTCTCTTGAATATCGAGGTGTTGTAAATCAGTTATTGTAATTCCATCTTCAACAGTTGTTAAATCAAAAACTTTAACAGGTCCCACTAATTTTTCTAATGGAATACTTTCAAAGGTTGCTCCTTCGTTAATCATATGTAATGGTGCATCAATATGTGTACCTGTATGGACGTCTAATGTAATACGTGACTCCGTGACATGCGCATTTGTTGTTCTTGAAAATTGTGGTTGTTTTTCAGGCTTATTTTTGTAAACAGTCATCCCTTCAAATATAGGTGCTGTAATATCATATATTTTCATTGTAACTTTCTCCTTTCAAATGAGAGGTTATCGTTGGCCACCAATGGAAGCGATCTCTTTCTAATAAAGCATCAGATTCTTTAGGGCCCATTGACCCAGACTCATAGTTAGGAAAATGTTTCGCCGGTTTATTACGCCAAACACTCGAGATTGTATCAACGAATTTCCAAGAAAGACATACTTCGTCCCAATGTGTAAAGTTAGTTGAATCACCACGCATACAATCGTATAGAAGAACCTGATATGCTTCAGGTGTATTCATTTTGTCCATACAGTTATTACAATAACTTAATTGGATGGGTGTCGAAGTAGTACCGCTATCGGTTTTTTGCGCATTTAAATGGAGGGTAATTCCTTCTTCCGGTTGAATATGAATGACCAATAAATTAGGATGAACTTTTTTTTCCTTATTAAAATATAGATTCATTGGTAAGTCTTTAAATTGTATGACAATTTCAGTTGATTTTTCTTGCATACGTTTCCCAGTTCGAATATAGAAAGGAACTCCTGACCACCTGAAGTCTTCAATCATTAATTTACCAGAAACGAATGTTTCTGTGTTCGATTCTGAATCTACTGCGTTCTCTTCACGGTAGCTAATTACTTTTTCTTCGTCTATCATACCTGGTCCATACTGTCCTCGTACAAAATTATGTTCTACTGTTTCTTCTGAAAGTGGCTGTAAAGCACGTAGTACTTTGACTTTTTCACTTCGGATTTCATTTGCGGTTAGCTTTATTGGTGGTTCCATTGCAAGGAGTGCCACCATTTGTAACATATGATTTTGGACCATATCACGTAGTGCACCTGAATCTTCGTAATAGCGGCCTCGCTCCTCTACTCCTAAAGTTTCACTTGAAGTAATTTGGATGTTAGCTATATATTGATTATTCCAAAGGGGTTCGAAAATTGCATTCGCAAATCGAATGACTTTAATGTTTTGAACCATTTCTTTACCTAAATAGTGGTCAATACGATAAATTTCATCTTCTGTGAAGGCATGGCGAATTTGATCATTTAATGCTTGTGCTGATTCATAATCATGTCCAAATGGCTTTTCAATCACTAAACGAATCCAACCTTCTGTTGAAGTTAATCCTTCTGATTTTAAATTCGTGGCAATTGTGCCGAAAAAATCAGGGGCCATTGCTAAATAAAACATACGATTCCCTTCGGTAAAATACCTTCCATCTAGAGTGATTAATAAACTTTTTAGCTCCTGATAAGAAGATAAATTCGTTACATCAAAAGGATGATAATAAAAATGGGAAGCGAATGTATCATGAGTCATGTTTTCTTCTTGTAAATTGTGAATAGATTGTTTAACATTTTCACGAAATTCTTCAGTAGATAATGGTCTTCTTGCCACACCAACAACGGCAAAGTTTTCAGAGATTTTCCCTTGTCGAAAGAGCCTGAAAAGAGACGGGAATAATTTGCGCTTTGCTAAATCACCTGTCGCACCAAAAATAACGATAATACATTTAGGAGTAGTATAATTTTTCATGGTTAAATAGCCCTCACTTTAAATGAAATTAGTTCCCACTTAGTATGGTGATTATTGAACAATACATGTAAGAGTAAGATAAAATAATTTTTATCCCGCTATTCGCGGGCAGTAAGACCCCCCACCTCAAAATTCAGCGAAAGTACAGGAATTGAGTCGGAGATAAACTGCCCGTAAAAGCCTGATTGGTGAGGGCTAATAATCAGTGGGGGACCCGAACTGATTAAAGTTTCACTTTATCTGACATATATCGGTTAGCTGTTAAATATAAAAATTATAAAAGTGTTGTAATACTAAAAAAATAATTCCTTAGAGTTTTACTGAAAAGAACTTGTCTGAATCATAAAGGGAAAAAACAGGTGGATTAGTATTCGGAGTTATCTTGAAAATCTTAACTTATTTTGGTATATTTTGTGATGATGCGTTGAGTTGTAAGAAGACTTACTTGATTTAAACACAATAGAAAACAATTACATTGATAAGAATGAACTTATGGAGGAACAATATGGGGAATCTTATTCTTTCTGAAAACTTTTTTGTGGAGGAATCGAAAAAGGAACCGTTATTTCAATTATTTGAAGAAGTGTTTCGTATTCCTGTTCAAACGTTACAAAATTTTGAGGCCAATGGATTTTGGGACACTACATACAAACCTTTTTCATATTTACAAGAAGGTCAAGTAATAGCAAATGTGTCTATGTTTTCACTACCGATTTTTGTAAATGGAGAACGGATTTATGCAGCTGGTATTCAATCTGTCATGACACATCCAGAATATCGGAGAAAAGGCTTGATGAAGCAGCTGTTTTGTAAAGTATTACAAGAAATAGATACAAAGTATGAATGTGCAATATTATTTACAGAGAAACCGGAATTATATGAACCATTTGGTTTTCGAGTCGTACAAGAATATCTGATGACATTATCATATGATAATACTCTACCTCACTCGTCTTCACTTCGAAAATTAAACTTTTATGATGAAAAAGATATGGAACTTATAAAGGGAATAATAGAAAACGCTCAACAGCTTTCAATGGAATTTTCAACATTAAACTATCAGTCTTCTTTTTATTTTAATATGTACGATGCGAAATGGAATGAAAAACTATATTATTCAAAGAAACTCGACGCGCTTATTGTATTTGAAGTGAAAAATCAAGTACTGAAACTATTTGGTATTTTCGCACAAATCTTTCCGATTTTAGATGATATATGTGCTGAAATATCTGAGCCATTTACAGAGATTGAATTTTACTTTTACCCTGATGAGTTAGGGCTTGAAGAGGTAGCGCACAAAGAGTTTCAATCTAAAAAACATTTGATGGTTCGCGGTGGTGAAAAGATCGATTTTAAAGGATATAAATTTCCAGTTTTGACTGAATTTTAAATAGAATCTTAATCTAGAAGTAACTATTAACAGATACTTTTTGATTGGATTACAGGAAATGATAGATAAGTGAATTATGGAATGTTTAAGAAATTATACTTGTAGTCCATCAAAAGATAATGGATTTGAAACAGAATTTTTGGATTTTACAATTGAGCATACATAATTAAAATTAGCCGCATTCTATTATGAAAGAATGCGGCTTTTTGTTATTGTCTTGAAATAGAGTTAAATAAGCGTCCATAAAGTTTTGTGATAAAAGTCTTATTTTCCATCAAATTAAGGCACTTTGATTGACGAATGTATAATTAATACTTATCATTTAATAATGTTAAATATTAATCTGTAGAACATAATTGTAGTAGTGATGAAAATGTCCAGATGAATAGAATGGAGGGGGATTTGAGTTATAAAATGACAATTTCATAAGAAAAGGAGACAATGTATGAAATCATTTCGCAAATTGTTACAGTATTTAAAACCATACATGTTCTTCGCCGTTATTGGACCACTGTTTATGGTAATTGAGGTTGCGATGGATTTAATTCAGCCGACAATTATGCAACATATTATTGATGTTGGAATTGCTAATCAAGATTTTCATTATGTAATTAAAATGGGAATTTTTATGATAGGAGCAGCAGCACTAGGATTAATTGGTGGGCTTGGATGTATGATGTATTCTACGAAAGCGGCTGTTAACTTCGCAACGGATATAAGAAAAGATGTTTTTACAAAAATCGAGACGTTTTCTAGTGAAAATCGAGAATCATTTGGGACTGGAAAATTACTAACGATTGTTACAAATGATATTACATCCATTCAAGCAGCCATGACGATGACATTACGCGTTCTTGTTCGTGGCCCATTATTATTTATAGGCAGTATCATTATTGTTTTTGTTACAGCAAAAGATCTATTTTCTATTCTACTGGTTGTTGTCCCTATTCTTTTAGTTGCAATTGTTTTTATCGCTGGGAATGCAAGTGGATCCTTTAGAAGGGTACAAGAAGCGCTAGATAAAGTGAATACAAAACTACAAGAAAATCTATCTGGTGTTCGCGTTGTAAAGGCTTATGTAAGACAGAATCATGAAATTTCTCAGTTTGAAAAAGTAAATAAAAACTTAACGGGCATTAATATTCGTGCAGTACAAATCATTTCATTAATGATGCCGATCATCATGCTCGTTGTAAATGGTGGTATTGTAGCTACCTTATGGATAGGTGGCGTGAAAATTTTTAATGGTACACTACAAGTTGGAGCGATTTTGGCATTTATTAACTATTTGAATATGATATTAATGTCACTTATGTCCATCAGTATGGTATTTATTCAAATTGCGCGTGCTTTCCCATCCGCTGATCGTGTGCAACAAGTACTAGAAACTAATGTTGATATTGAAAATGAAAAAAATGTGTATCAGCCGGAGGAAGTAAAGGGAAATGTTGAATTTAAGCATGTAAGTTACAGTTACAGTAAAAATAATGAATATGTTTTAAAAGATATTTCATTTACCGCAAGAAAAGGTGAAAAAATAGGGATTATTGGTCCTACAGGAAGTGGGAAATCTACTTTAGTTAAATTACTTCCACGTTTATATGATGTTGATCAAGGTGCGATTTTTGTTGATGGTGTCGATGTCAAAGAATACGATTTACAGGTGCTTCGCTCTTCAATCGGATTTGTTCTACAAAAGGCATTGCTGTTTTCAGGGAGTATTGAAGAAAATATGCGATATGGTAAAGAAGAAGCAACGCAAGGTGAAATAGAATCTGCATCAGGGGCAGCTTGTGCGACGGAGTTTATTAATAAGCTTGAAAATACATATCAGTATAACTTAACGCAAGGCGCAACGAACCTTTCTGGTGGTCAAAAACAGCGTCTTTCTATCGCAAGGGCACTTGTTCGAAAGCCATCTATCCTTGTGTTAGATGATTCTACATCTGCAGTTGATGCAAAAGCAGAGGGAATTATACAAACAGCATTGAAAGAAGAACACACAGAAACGACAACATTTTTAATTGCCTCAAAAATATCATCTGTTATAGATGCTGATCAAATTCTAGTTTTAGATCATGGTGAGTTAGTTGGAAGTGGGACGCACGAATATTTAATAGAAACATGTGAAGTGTATCAAGATATATATCTTTCCCAAGGTGGTAGTTTGCATCAAGAAAGGGGGGAAGAGCATGCGTAATTTTCAAGGACAGTTCGGAAATAAAGGTGGACGTAGCAATTCCAAATCAGGAAAACCAAAAGATACACAAGGAACTGTAATGAGGATTTGGAACTATATGGGTTATCAAAAAGCAGCTCTTATGTTCGTTACTGTTCTTGTATTTGTCACAACATTACTTGGTTTACTAGGTCCATATTATATGGGAGTTATTATTGATGAATATATTATACCAAGAGATTTAAATGGGACAGCAAGAATGTGTATGCTGCTCATTGGGATTTATGGCGTTACGGTATTATTAACGTGGCTGCAAACATACTTAATGGTTAATGTTGCATTAAAAACGATACAAAAAATAAGGCAAGATATTTTTGAAAAAATCCAAACGCTTTCTCTTCGTTTCTTTGATGTTCGTTCACAGGGAGATTTAATGAGTCGCGTTACAAATGATATCGATAGTTTAAACCAAGCGTTAACACAAAGTGTCGTGCAAATCATTTCGTCTGCTTTAACATTTGTTGGTGTGACGATTGCAATGTTTTCACTAGATTGGATTTTAGCAATTGTGACACTCATTACAGTACCCATCATGTTTTTTGTAACAAAAAAATTGGTTGCATATAGTGGTGAAAACTTTGCGAAGCGCCAAAAAGATTTAGGAGAATTGAACGGTTTTATTGAAGAAGCGATTACAGGTGCAGATGTTATTACGTTGTACGGAAAAGAAAAAGAAACAGTAAATAAATTTCATGCGATTAATGAACAACTTAGAATTTCTGCTACAAAAGCTGATACATTTTCAGCGTTTATCTTCCCAAGTATGAACTTTATTAACAACTTAGGGATGGGACTTGTTATCTTAGCAGGTGCTATTATGGTTTTAAATGGTATGACAACAGTTGGTGTCATCGCAGCTTTTATTAACTATTCTCGTCAATTCTCAAGACCACTTAGTCAGTTTGCAACGCTTATGAATACAATTCAAGCTGCAGTTGCTGGGGGAGAGCGAGTTTTTGAAATTATGGATGAAGTTCCAGAAATTCAAAACAAAAAAGATGCAATTGTTGTTCAGAATCTAAAAGGAAATGTTTCTTTCGAACATGTATCATTTGGATATACGAAAGAAAAAGAAATTTTAAAAGATGTAAACTTACATGCGCATCCAGGAGAAACGATTGCACTTGTTGGCCCCACTGGATCAGGAAAAACAACAGTCATTAATTTATTAACACGCTTTTATGATATTCATAAGGGCCAAATTAAGATTGATGGAAAAGATATAAAAGATTACGATATTAGCTCCTTACGAAGTAAAATAGGAGTCGTCTTGCAAGATACATATCTTTTTGCTGGTACAATTATGGATAATATCCGTTATGGACGGCTAGATGCAAGTAATGAAGAAGTTATTGCTGCAGCAAAAGCAGCCTCTGCACATTTCTTTATTAAACATTTACCAAATCAATATGAAACAGAGATTGCTTCAGAAGGATCGAATTTAAGTCAGGGGCAAAAGCAACTGCTTGCAATTGCGAGAGCAATTGCAAGCAGATGCAGATATTTTAGTTCTTGATGAAGCAACATCAAACATTGATACAAGAACAGAACTCCAAATTCAATCTGGATTAAACAATTTGATGAAGGGACGCACAAGCTTTGTAATTGCCCATCGATTAAAAACAATTGAAAAAGCGGATCAAATTTTGGTTATTCAAGATGGAGAAATTATTGAGAGGGGCAATCATGAATCTTTAATTGAAAGTCAAGGGTTCTATTATGGACTGTATACGAGTCAGTTTAAAATTTAAATTTAAATGTTGATGTAATGCGGTTTCTTGTATTTGAGAAACCGCATTTTTTTGTGATTGCAAACATCAGAAGTACAAAAAAACAAAAGAAGGCGAAGAACCAAAATACGGATTCAAGCCAGTTGGTTTTTATTCATCTGTTGAAAAGGCGTGTATTGCTTTTTTGGATAAAGAATTGAAAGATAGTTAGGTCACAAGTTGAATTTATAAGCAATAGTAAGTTATCTCCTGAGAGTAAGAGGGTCATTAAGGCATTTATTAAATCTTTAGTTTATGCAAAAGGCGTTGGATATGATAAACCAATGTATGAAGCTATGCTGGAGATAGAAAATGATTATACCTTATTTTCTTTGTTATATAGAAATTACACAATGGACTAGTAAACAACTTAATGAGACAAGCATATTATGAAGTGTGGGACGAGTTATCATAATTGAGATGATACTTGGAGCTCCATACTCCTTTCGCAAAAGAGTACCTAATGGCGGGTACTCTATTTTATTGAACAAAATGGACATTTGAATTGAAAGGATGATGGCAGTGGAAATAATTAATAAATTCGTTGATTACTTGAAGAAATTGGCTGAAAATAAAAAGGGAGTTATTGAAGAAGAGGATGTAAAAGATGTTTGCTGAGGATATAGAAGTTTATTTAAACAATAACGGACATATCTACTCTTACAGTGGAAAAGTAAAAAAACGGCAGATTTTCTATATAAATGTTCTTTCAAAATGAATAATCATTTACTTATTTTATAAGAGAAAGAGCATCTGTTATGGATGCTCTTTTTTGATGTGTATATATTACACAGTAAATACAATTCTGAATAAAGTGAAAAATTCTATTTGTTTTTACCGCAATTACATCCTTTTTTCTTTACATATCCTTGGCGATATAGGTTTTGTGATGATTGGTAATTGGAAGATTGTGAAGATGAAGTGCGGATATCTTTATTGTTAGAAGAATCTTTGTTAGAATCGTACTCTTTATTCATGATACCATCACCTCCAGTTTGATATATAAATAGTATATGTGAAAACTCTAGTAATCGTTACGGTAGTTTAAGGTAATGAAACAAGATGAAAATATGATTCGTACATACAAGATTTTTACAGTTCTAAAAAGATGTTTACAGAGTAAGTAAACATCTTTTTAGAACTCATTTTTCAGCTTATTAACTCAAGTAAAATTCAATGTAATTTCTATAGGGTCTTAAGTGAAAGATACTTAAACTCTAATTTACTGGATAAAGAATAGCTTTGGAATTTTCATATATTTATAAAATTTAATGATAACTCCTTCTATTAATACCCCCAATATGGATGAAATGGAAACTGTTGTTGGTAGTATGAAGGTGGCTGCTTGGGATAGGTTGGGTTTTGAGGTAGTGTATTGTACATAGTATTTCGATTTTGAGTGCAGTTTGCCGGAGGTCCAATTACAGTAGTTGATTGAATAGGAGATATTGCTTCCTTCCACTCTTGTTCATCAAGACAATAGGTATGAGCCATTACATTTGAGGGTGTCAGCCTTAAAATATCTGAACCAAATATAACTTCTGGTGTAGGAGCGTTAAAAATTGCTAATAAATGTGTATTGTCTACAGAGGCAATTTCATAATGCCACCAACCTTGGGGTACGTTGGCAACTTGCCCTGGTTTAATAGGGAGATTAAGAATTTGATTCGTAAACGGGTTAAGTAATGAAACAATAGCTGCTCCAGAAATACAGTAAACAAGTTCAGCTGCATTTTGATGTACATGAGGTTCAACGACGTTACCAGTGCTTAAAAAAATATCTAATAACGATGTATTGTCTAATGTATTTAATTGTTTAATTCCCAGTACATTTATATAATTTTGCTCATCTTTTTTAAAAAAATTACTCGTACTTAGATCATGAGTGAAACGGACAGAGGGAGAGGTGTAATCTATATAAGAAGTCATTTATTCTTCCTGCCTTTCTGTTTTGAAATAGGATTAAGTATACGAATTAGGATATGAGTCTAGTTATTTTAGTGTGCAGTATTGATTGTACCTATTCGTATACAATGAATGTATGTTTGAATCAAATATAAAATAGAATTAGAGCGAATAAATGATGGTTTTTTTGAAAAAGCATGAGTTTCATTTACCTTGCAAATATCAAACTATTTTCGTAAATACATTGATACCTTTGAGTGATGTAACGTTTAAAGAAAAAAGGTATCGTATTCTTACATTCAGAATGATAAAGGAGTGAATGGCCATGTCATATAGTGAAATGATTAGAAAAGAAGTGCTGAGCTGGGAAGGGGTTTCTGAAAAACCACATCGATTTGGTGGTATTGAATTAAATTATAAAAAGAAAGAGTTAGGTCATCTTCATGGAGATACATTAGCTGATCTTCCATTTCCAAAATTAAAACGGGATGAATTGGTTAACCAAGGGTTAGCGCAGCCCCATCATGTATTACCTGAATCAGGATGGATTAGTTATCATATAAAAAGCGAAGAGGATCTTCCGGTTGTCATTGAACTTTTTCGGATGCAATATGATAGATTCACAAAAAAATTAGAGAAAAGATGAAGTTGGTATTTCATTTAAACACAAAATAACTAGGTATTTATACCTAGTTATTTTGTAAATTACAGAGGAATTTTGATTAATTCTTTGGAAAATAAATATGACCCGTACATACCTAATATTCTGGATAAAATATTATTAATATAAAAATAAGGTAGTAAATTAATAATGTTTTTGAAAGTTATAAAAGGATAAAAAATATTAGATTTATACAATTCATGTTTGAATTATATGTATGAATTCAGTTAATATATGAAAAAATAGAATATTAACTGAGGAGTGTGAGTTGTTTATGAAAGAAGATATTAAGATTAGAGATGCCCAAATTGAAGATTTATCTAGTATAGTAGATATATATAATTCAACTATTTCAAGTAGAATGGTAACTGCTGATACAGAACCTGTCACTGTTACGAGTAGAGAACAATGGTTTAATGAGCATTCACCTTCTTTTAGACCTCTATGGGTAATAGAATCTCAAGATGAGATATGCGGATGGGTTAGTTTCCAATCCTTTTACGGTCGACCTGCTTATAATGGAACAGCTGAAATAAGTATATACATTCATCAAATGTATAGAGGTAGGGGGATAGGTAAACATATACTACATAAAGTGTTAGATACTTGTCCAAAGCTCCAGATTAAAACATTACTAGCATTTATATTTGCTCATAATAAAGCTAGTCTTCAACTATTTTCTTGTTTTGATTTTGAAAAATGGGCGCATCTGCCTAACGTTGCAGAATTAGATGGGGTTGAAAGGGATTTAATCATTCTTGGTAAAAGGGTTTTATGATATTTTAATAAAATATGAAAAAAGTAGTATAACAAGTTCAGTAAAATAAGAAATGATATTTGTATATGAAAGTAGATAGTATGCATCTGGATATTAAAATAAACAAGTAGACTAATCTAGCTTGTTTATTTTAATATTATGCATTATTACATGCAAACGATTGCGTCTTTCCGTTTATAATGAAAGCGAATACATGAAATTTGTAAATTAAAGGGGAGAGAAGCAATGAAAAATCAGTTTCAATATTGTTGTATTGTCATTTTGTCTGTAGTGATGTTATTTGTATCATTATTAATTCCGCAAGCGAGTTCGGCAGCTGTAAATGGAAAAGGAATGAATCCAGATTACAAAGCATATTTAATGGCGCCATTAAAAAAGATACCGGAAGTAACAAATTGGGAGACATTTGAAAATGATTTACGATGGGCAAAACAAAATGGTTTTTATGCTATTACAGTTGATTTTTGGTGGGGGGATATGGAAAAGAACGGAGATCAGCAATTTGATTTTTCATACGCACAGCGCTTTGCTCAATCGGTAAAAAATGCAGGTATGAAAATGATTCCTATTATTTCCACACATCAGTGCGGTGGAAATGTTGGGGATGATTGCAATGTACCAATTCCTTCATGGGTTTGGAATCAAAAATCCGATGATAGCCTTTATTTTAAGTCTGAAACAGGAACTGTCAATAAAGAAACATTAAATCCACTTGCTTCAGATGTAATTCGAAAGGAATATGGTGAACTATATACAGCATTCGCAGCAGCTATGAAACCGTATAAAGATGTAATTGCAAAAATATATTTATCTGGAGGACCAGCTGGTGAACTAAGATATCCTTCATATACAACTTCCGATGGGACAGGATATCCCTCACGTGGAAAGTTTCAAGCGTATACAGAGTTTGCAAAATCTAAATTTCGTTTATGGGTATTAAATAAATATGGTTCTCTAAATGAAGTGAATAAAGCATGGGGCACGAAACTGATTTCAGAGTTAGCAATTTTACCACCAAGCGATGGGGAACAATTCTTAATGAATGGATATCTTTCTATGTATGGAAAAGACTATTTAGAATGGTATCAGGGCATCTTGGAAAATCATACAAAATTAATTGGTGAATTAGCACATAACGCATTTGACACAACTTTCCAAGTACCAATTGGTGCAAAAATTGCAGGCGTACATTGGCAATATAATAACCCAACAATACCTCATGGAGCTGAAAAGCCTGCAGGGTATAATGATTATAGCCATTTACTTGATGCTTTCAAAAGTGCAAAGCTAGATGTAACATTTACTTGCTTAGAAATGACAGATAAAGGTAGTTATCCGGAATATTCAATGCCAAAAACATTGGTACAAAATATTGCAACATTAGCCAATGAAAAGGGAATTGTATTAAACGGTGAAAATGCTTTAAGTATCGGAAATGAAGAAGAGTATAAAAGAGTTGCAGAAATGGCTTTCAATTATAATTTTGCTGGATTTACGTTACTTCGTTATCAAGATGTAATGTATAACAATTCATTAATGGGGAAATTTAAAGATTTATTAGGTGTAACCCCTGTTATGCAAACGATTGTAGTAAAAAATGTTCCTACAACAATAGGAGATACTGTTTATATTACTGGGAATCGTGCGGAATTAGGAAGTTGGGACACAAAACAGTATCCAATTCAATTATATTATGATTCTCATAGTAATGATTGGAGAGGAAATGTTGTGTTGCCAGCTGAAAGAAATATAGAATTTAAAGCATTTATTAAAAGTAAAGATGGAACGGTTAAATCATGGCAAACAATACAACAAAGTTGGAATCCAGTGCCACTAAAGACTACCTCTCATACAAGTAGTTGGTAATTATATTATGTAAACAAAAAGATCCTTTAGTATGTGATAAAGGATCTTTTTGTTTTTGAAGGAAAAATAAATCTTAAAAGATGTCACATTCCTCTTTCTTCATCCGTCTTGTGTGTAGAACAATAAGGAGGGAATATATATGGAGAACTTTAATGTGGCAATTATAGGCGGGGGACTTGCTGGATTAACAGCTTCGATTTATTTAGCTAGGGAAGGTAAAAAAGTTGTTGTATTAGAGAAATCAAGTCGCTTTGGTGGAAGAGCAATAACAACGAATAAAAACGGAGTCCTTATGAATCTTGGGGCGCACGCTTTATATCGCGGGGGAGAAGCACTATCAACTTTTGAGGAACTTGGAATTAACATTCCAGGAGACATACCTTCAACTAGCGCGCATGGTATATGGAAAAATGATGTGTATACAATACCGACAGATTTTCGATCAATCTTATCTACACCATTACTTTCATGGGCGGCTAAAATACAATTTTCTCATCTGATGTTAAAGCTAGGGAAATTAGATTTAAATACAATTCCTAAAATGAGTCTGAGTGTATGGACAGAAAAAGAAATTAAAGATCCCATGGTAAGAAATATGTTTTATGCATTATGCCGAACATCAACTTACACATATGCTCGGACAATACAGTTAGCATCTTCTGTACTAAAACAAATACAACGATCAATGAAAGAAGGAGTCTTTTATGTAGATGGCGGATGGGAGACAATCATAACAAAGTTAAGAGAAGATGCTACAAATGCTGGAGTTCATTTTTTAGAGAGCAAAAATGTAGTTGAAATTGAGCACTGTGGTCATATTCAAAGAATTCGTTGTTCTGGTGACGAATTCTTTGAAGTCCCTACGGTTGTTATTACTATACCACCAAAAGAGGCTTGTGAAATTGTAAAAGGTGCAAGAGACACTATGCTGCGTATATGGGAAGAACAATCAGTGCCAGTTACAGTAGCTTCCTTAGATCTTGGCCTAAGAAAATTACCCAATCCATCATATCAATTTGCCTTAGGATTAGATCAACCTTTGTTTTTTACGAATCAATCGAGAGCCGCTAAGCTGAGTGACGATGGAACGGTAGTAGTGGGATTGATAAAATATCATAATCATGCATTACAGACTAGTAATTTTAATGATGATAAAACTTTGTTAGAACATACAATGGATTTATTACATCCGAAATGGCAACAGGAGTTAGTTGAAAAGCAATATTTACCTAAAATAACAGTTGTCTATGATTTTCCTCATATTGGCCGTACTGAAAATCCAGGGCCTAGGGTTCCTGAAATGCCAGGGATATATGTTGCAGGAGATGGGACTGGGCATGATGAATTATTAGCTGACGCTGCGGTTGCTAGCGGTAAACGAGCAGCACTACAAATTTTAGAACAAAGTAAAGTCACAAATTGAAAGAGGGTCATGTTAGTGTGGAAATGGAACAATTGTATCAAGCATATAAACCTTTATTGTTTTCTTTAGCCTATCGTATGCTCGGGAGTGTTATGGATGCTGAAGATATTGTTCATGATACATTTCTTGCATTAAGTCAAATAGAAGAGCTAGAGTCTGTTGATAATGTAAAAGCGTATTTGTGTAAGATGGTTATGAATCGTGCAATCGATAAATTACGTTCAACGGCACATAAACGAAATGTTTATGTTGGCATGTGGTTACCTGAACCACTTGTTGAAGAAAATGATGATCCCTCAATGACATATATAATGAAGGAGTCTATTTCTACAGCGTATCTTTTGCTTTTACAACAGTTATCTGAAGTTGAACGAGCGGTGTTTATATTACGAGAAGTCTTTGGCTATGATTATGATGAAATCGCATCAATTGTCGAGAAGAGTAGTGTGAACTGTCGACAAATCTTTCATCGGGCCAGAAAAAGTATAATAGATAAACCGAAAGCCTCAAAATTAAGTACAAAGAAAATGGCTGCATATGTAGAACAATTCGTTGCATCTTTGCAGCGAGGAGACGTACAGGAAATGTTAGGAATCTTAAAAACAGATGCAATATTTAAATCCGATGGTGGTGGAAAGGTTACAACGGCTCTTAAACCAGTTTACACACCTGAAAGGATTGTTCGCTTATTCTTAGGGATTACCAAAAAGTTACCAGAAGGACATTCCATTGCATTTAGAATGGTAAATGGTACACCAGGTATTATTGTAAATATAAATAATCGCGCTACGTATGTGCTTTCGTTTGAGTTTCAAGAAAAGAAAATCGCATCTATTTATATGATGATGAATCCAGAAAAGCTTATTCATTTAAATCAGAATGTATAGAATGAAAAAGACGCATCTCAAGAGAGATGCGTCTTCGATTTAAGATCATGTAATTTACTTCTCTAACATTTCAAGAGGAACATCCTTTTCGCCTAATACCTCGCACTTAATTTCTCCGTCCTCTTCGTAAATACGTTTAATAATCGGTATAGTTATCATTTGCTTTTTGTACTGCTTACGTTTTCTAGCAGCTTCTAAATTAATCACGTTCATGTTCAAAGCATCCTTTCTTACATACAGTTATAAACAAAAGAAAATGCGTCCGAAAAGGGCGCTTTTTTAATGTGAAATACCGATTAAAAATGATTTTATGATTGCATTTTGATTGTAAAATAATGTGAATGGAATAATTACACGTAGAAATTAACTTTACCAAAAAATGAAACAATATGCTACAAAAAATTTCAATTCTTTGTTTTATAACAGGAAAAAGATTTTCGTTTCGCATATAATGAAAAGTAGACAAACATAATCAACTTTCTCATCAATTTTTAATCATTAAATTTGTTAGAAAGGCGATGAATAGTATGAATTCATTAGAATTATTGTTGCTAGAACTTGAAAAGTATGGGGAAGAGCATGATAGCAAAAAAGAAAAGCGAGAAGAAAAGTTAAGAAATGTTTCTCGTGAGATGGGACAATTTTTATCTATTTTAATAAAAGGGTGTAGTGCACAAAAAATTTTAGAAATTGGTACTTCAAATGGATATTCAACATTATGGCTGGCAAATGCGGCTGAAGAAACAAAAGGAAATGTTACAACTGTTGAGCTTTCTTCAGAAAGGGTTGCAGAGGCACTTATGAATTTTGAAAAGGCAAATCTTAGATATCGGATTGATATTCATAATCAAGAAGCAGGAGCGTTTCTAGATGTACAAGTAAATCGTTCATTTGATTTTATTTTTCTAGATTCAGAGCGTACGCAATATATGTGGTGGTGGGAAAATATAAAACGCATATTAGAACCACAAGGATTTCTTGTCATTGATAATGCGACTTCGCATGCAGAAGAGTTAGCAGAATTTATTCAGATGATTGAAGAAGACGATACGTTTGAAACTGTATTACTAGCCTTTCAAAAAGGAGCGTTTGTAGCACGAAAAAAATAAAAAATATAGCCATAACAAACAAGGAGATTTAATAAAAAATGCGAATACATTCTTATTTCTATGAGCAGGCACAAAAATATCCTGATCGCGTTGTGCTTTCGGAACAACATAATAGTTGGACTTACAAAGAGTTGGTGCAATGTGTTTCAAATCGCGCATCAGCTCTTATGCAAGACGGAGCGATACCAGGGCATATTTTTATTATCAAGTTAGAAAATTGTATGGAATGGATTCAAGATGCACTTGCGGTTTCAAAAATTGGTGGAATTATAATGCCGGTTCATCCAGACGTTACCGAAATTGAATGGCAAACAATTATAAGTAGTACGGAGCCTAATTGGATTATCACATCCAAAGAGACTTTATGTCAAACAATGGAGCCTAATACCATCCCATTTCCTCTTAGACATGTGAATAGTAAGGATGAGTTATACTTCTTTGGTTATACTTCAGGTTCAACAGGTACATCGAAAGGGTTTGTTAAAAGTCATCAATCATGGACTAGTAGTTTTGAAGGGTGGAGTAAGGCATTTTCACTAATTGAAAGCGATCGTGTAGTAGTTCCGCTACATTTATCTTATTCAGCCCAGCTATATCCGGCACTTCAGGCATTAGCTATAGGATCTGAGATTGTTTTATTATCTAAGTTCACACCAGAAGCCTTTTTAAAAGCGAAAGGATCGTGTGCTTCTATCACACCAGCTTTAATTGAACTTTTAATTCGCCATGCAAAGCAAAAACGAAGTGTGCAGGAAATGATTCCGAGGTGTATGATTTCAGTTGGGACAAAATTATCGCCTATACAAAGACAAAAATTTGAAGAATGTTTTCCTAAATCATTTTTGTATGAATATTACGGATCATCAGAAATGGGCTATGCCTCACTGTTAACACCGGAAGATGCAAGAACTGCACCTGAAACAGTCGGGATACCATTCCCAGATGTAGAGATTGCCTTTTTTAATGAGAAAAAAGAACGAATAGTAACTAATAAAGAAAACTTTGGGAAATTATTTGTTCGATCTGGTCAGGCTTTTGAAGGATATATTGAAAATGAAAAGCAAACAAAAGCAACTTTCATAGAAGATTGGGTAACATCACATGATATTGGTTTCCAAAGAGAAGATGGAAAAATTGTTTTAGTAGGTAGAGACCGAGATGTTATAAAAGCTGCTGGGAGTTTTGTGTATGCTGGTGAAATAGAGGATGTATTACTTGGAATCACCGGGGTTATAGAAGCAGTAGTGTTTTCGGAAAAAGATGAGAATCGCGGGGAAATTATACGGGCTGTTATCGTTAAGGAAGTTTCTCGAGAATTAGTAGATATTCAGAAAGAGTGCCGTCAAAAACTAATAGCATATAAGCAGCCAAGAAATTGGACTGTACTATCACGTTTACCGAAGAAGCCGAACGGAAAGGTAGACAAAATGAAATTGAGGGCCGAATTGCTAAGTAATAAACTGTATAACATGTGAAGAATCCGTCTTCCGCACGTAGCCTTCTAGGTCTTAAGTCTGAGGAAAATAATGTACGAAACAGGTATACTTAGGATAAGAAACAGGGAATGACTGCATAAGCAGGAGTTTATTAAAAATCGATTTTAAACAAGTATCATACATGTTGAATACGATATATTAGATGAAATATAGTGCAAATAAATTCGCACATATAAATAAAGGAGCGATTTTGTGACTGAATTAGAGAAAAAAGAACATGTATCAGTAGTAAAAGATAATATGCAAGTAGTTGTTGATACAGTTATTAAAGATGAAGAGCTTGTTGAACTGAATAAAGAAGCTGATTTATATGTACAAAAGTTAAATAGTGAACAAAATACTGACCTTTCAAAAGTATTATCCCAGCTGGGAGATTTAGGAGATAAAGAGCAGCAAGCAGCAGGGCAAACATTATCAGCACTAAAACGTCCTGTTACTGCAATGATGAATGGAAAGAATGAAGAAATTCCAAATACGTTGTTAGAATTACGTAAAGTGGTATCAGAACTCGATCCCAATTCAATGAAAGCATCGGGAATGAAGAAGTTTATGTTTAAGGTTTTCAAGAAAAACCCACTTGAAACGTATGTGCATAAATATCAATCTATAGATAAACAAATTGAAGAAATCATACGAGCGTTGCTTATTGGGCGTGACAACTTACAAGAGGATACAGTTGGTTTAGAAATGTTAAAAGAGCAATCACATGATAAAATTCATGCGCTTGATAAACAAGTATATTTAGGACGAAAGCTCGCTGGCATGCTTGAAGTAGAAAAGCAAAATCCAGATCGTCAAAAGGATATTCCATTAATCAATGATGCGTTAGAAAAAATTCTTGTACGTACGCGTAACATGCAGCAAGCGAAAAGTGTATTACTGCAGTCTATTGCATCTGTAGACATTATTAAGAAGAATAATGAAAAGTTGACAGAAGCAATTCGTAATGCGATTACAATGACGCAAAACGTAGTTACTGTTTCAGCAGCGATTCAGCTGGCATTAACAAATCAACGTAAGACGATTGATGCAGTGAATGCGACAAACGAAGCAATTGAATCAATGGTGTTAAGTAACTCACAAGCATTAAAACAGAATACAGAAGAAACAACACAGTTACTTGAAAACCCAGCAATCAGCATGGATAAGCTACGCGAATCATTCCAAAATGTGTTTGCAGCTATTGAAGCATCTGAGAAATCATCAGAGCGTATTATTGAATCTAGTAAAAAATTTGTTATTGAACTCGACACATTTAATGATGAAATGAAGCAGAAGCTCATTCAGCGTCCAAAGAAATAAAGAATCGTTAGAGGAGGTGAAAAAATGGGCTTCTTTAAATTAGTTTTAATACTAATTGGAGTATTGCTTTTAGTAGGATTTACAATTGTTGTCTTGCTTGTGTATTTCGGCCGGAAATTTTATTTATCATGGGCGAAACCGTATAAACGAGCGAATGAATCAATTGAAAAATTATCAAATAAATCAACACCGTTCTTACAAGAATTTACGCAGAATCCGCTTTTTTATCGCTGGATTCGTACAGAGGGGAAAAAAGAAAAACAAACATTGAATACTCTTTTCTGTGCGGCGGATCAACGTACAAGAGAACAAGTTTTCTCTATGTTACCGAAAGATAAACAGAAAAAGGTACACGCTATGGCAAAAACAACGAAAAAAGTGACGAATGAAGATATCGATGTAGCAGCGATGAAAGTAAAAGATTTTTTACGACAAGAATCACAACAATCATCTAAGCCAACAGATTTATCGTTTTATAAATTGTATTTTTATGACCGTTATCCAGATGCATTAAATACAATTCAAGCGTATAAACGCGCAATCAATCCGTCACTACAAAGAACAGTCGATGAAATTACAATTGCCGTATTAAACGCACTTCCGTATTACCAAGAACATCGCATGTTTGAACAACAACACAAACTTGAAACTTTCTTAATGAAAGATTTAACGGATATGCTGTCACTAGTGGCTCAGCTACCGCCATCACAGCGTCCTGAAAAAGAAGAAGAATTGCAGGTTTACTTACAAAACTTCCAAAAAGAAATGGAAGCAGTAGAGCGTGATATTCGTGACTCCATTGATCATGATTTGAATGTGAAAATGAGAGCGGCGAAGGAAAAATTTAAGAATAAGTAAAAGAAAGCCTCTTGAGTCACGTACTCAAGAGGTTTTTGTAGTTTAACTATTAAGTTTGAATTGTATCCAAACTTACGCGTGCCTAATTTTTCTTTATATAGGCTTTCAATTTCAAGCACTTCAAGAGGTGTTAATGTTTTAGAGAGTGTTTGAAGATGAGAAAAAGAAAAATTATATTTGTAATCAGGATTTTTATTAATTAATGATATTAACTGAACAGTATTCCTAGAAGTTGCTCCTTATTATCTGTAAATATAGGAGGAAATAAATAATTGTTTTCTTAGTATAGAATTTTTTGTTGCTATGGTACATTCTATAAGTTATTTCTTATTTATTAGTTAACTTGGATATTTCAATAGATTTTTGAGTGCAATGCTTCATAGCCGAAATAATAGCTGTTCTTAATCCTTTCTCTTCTAACGTTGCTACAGCTTCTATTGTCGTTCCACCTGGAGAACAAACCATGTCTTTAAGTGCACCTGGGTGTATTCCTGTTTCAAGTACCATTTTTGCAGAACCTAATACAGCTTGGGCTGCGAATTTATATGCTTGAGTTCTTGGCATACCATCTAGTACAGCAGCATCTGCCATAGCTTCTATAAACATATATACATATGCTGGAGAAGAACCACTTACAGATGTTACAACGTCCATTAATCTTTCATGTACTATCTCTGTTTGGCCAAAACTATTAAATATAGTTAGTATATCTTCTAGGTCTTTTTCCGTAACCATTTTATTAGCACATAATGCAGACATTCCTTCTCCAACAAGAGCAGGTGTATTAGGCATTACTCTAACAACTTTTAACTTTCTGCCAAAGGCGTCCTCAGTACTCTTAATGTTTTTCCCTGCAGCAATAGTTACTACTATTACATCGCTTTTTATCTGCTCTTTTATTTGGTTAATTACTGATGAGTATAGGTCTGGTTTGATTGATAAAATTAAAATATCAGCATTGTTAGCTACTTTATTGTTGTCAGTAGTTGTGATTATATCGTATTTTTCACTAGCATTTTTTAAATTAATGACATTTAAATCTGAACAAATTATTTTATCTGAGGAAACTATATTTTTGTTAATCATTCCACCTATCATAGCGATACCCATATTTCCGCATCCTATGAATCCTATTTGTTTGTTCATAATAATTCGCTCTCGCTCCTTTTAGTATAAATTTCATTAGATCGAAATTTATTATTCTAAAAAACTTTGTGATATCCTGTAAAATAGAAATAGGCATTATAAATAATATCGAGATTACTATAAAAAAATATTTTAAGAGAGTACATTGTTTTTTGCAATACCAAATATGCATAGAAATCACTTTTATTGTGTACTAAACAAGCACATTTTCTATAGTTTGAAATTTTTATTATATTTCACTCTATAACATCTTAAATACTTTTGGAGAATATAACATATCATTATCAGTAGTATAATGAAAAGGGGAAATTGAAAGGATTGCTACGTAAAATATTTGAAAAAAAGCAATTTGATATACAGAGTACTTATGAAGCACTATATTCTTTCGGGAAAATTATACGTGTTAATACAAAATACCTCTTTTGTTGTACGTTAAGAGATATTTGTTCAGAAAACTATATCAACGTTTTCTAGATATAATCAAGTTAATAAAGTACGTACAAGATTCAGTGATCAATTAATTTTTGGCGTTTTCTTTCTGAACATGTGGTTATCCTTTAAGAACGTTGTCATAGTAAATTTTTCTAGTCCTTAGCGTGCAATTTTCCAAGAATGGTGTTGTATTTTTATAAACCCCGATAATTTCCATTTATCAATAAAAATTAAATATGCAGCCTTCTTTGTTTTTTAAAACATCTCTTGACATAAAAATCCACTGTATTGCATAATATAAAAAATTAAAATTAAAATTAAAATCGTTGAAGGGAACTAGTACATATGTTTTCTTGCGCAAGAGAGTGGAATCCGCAGGCTGAAAGATTCCTCGCAAAGAAACTATCGAACCTATCCCCGAGTTTTAAACGAAAGTTTAAGCGTATGCCTGCGTTACAGGCGACAAGCGGATATGGATCATATCAATGAAGGTGGTACCGCGGAACGATGACCGTTTCGTCCTTTTTAAGGGCGGAGCGGTCTTTTTATTTGAATTTTTGTTGCGAAATGGGCATCATTGGCGGGGGATTTTTCCCTGCAAATTGCACGCGGTAGAAGAGTATTTTGTTTCCATTCGAAAAAAGAAGCGGCACACCTTATAAAAAAATTTTCATTTTAGACGAGGAGGTACAAAAGTGAAAAAACAACGAATTGTCATAAAAATTGGAAGCAGTTCTTTGGCAGCGAATCAAGGCGGCATCTCTAGCGAACAGCTTTCAGATCACGTTGCCGCCTTGGCACGGCTGAAACAGGAAGGACATGAAATTTTGCTGATTACATCCGGGGCCGTTGCCGCAGGCTTCTCTGCTCTTGGGTATCCCGGACGGCCTGTGACAATCAAAGGAAAACAGGCTGCCGCCGCTGTCGGGCAAAGTCTCTTAATGCAGGCGTATACAGAGGAATTCCTCAAATATGGGATTGTTACCGCGCAGCTTCTACTAACAAGAAGCGATTTTTCTAGAAAAGAACAATACAGCAATGCCTATGCAACTTTATCAGAGCTGCTGGATCGCTCTGCCTTGCCTATTATCAATGAAAACGATTCTATTTCTGTAGAGGAGCTAACGTTCGGAGATAATGACATGCTGTCGGCTTTAGTAAGCGGGCTCGTGTCGGCAGATATGCTCATGATTTTTACGGATGTGAACGGTTTGTACGACCGGAATCCTCAGAAAAATCCGGACGCGAAAAAGTATTACTTTCTTCCTGACGTTACGGAAGAAATTGACGCTCTTGCCGGAGATGCTGGCTCAAAGCTCGGTACCGGTGGCATGAGATCGAAAATCGATGCGGCGAAGACGGCGCTGTCTCTCGGTGTGAGCGTATTCATCGGAACAGGACGCGGACAGGAGAAGTTTTTAGATGTTTTGAAAGGCAAAGGTGACGGAACGTACATCGGTAATACGCCGCAAAAAGTGATCAAGATGAACAAGCAATGGATTGCATTGCATTCGCTCGTGAGAGGACAAATCGAGGTGGATGCTGGCGCAGCCGCTGCTATCGTCCATCATGGAAAAAGTCTTCTGCCCGCTGGTGTTACCGGCGTGTTCGGGATCTTTCAGGCCGGCGAAGTGGTGGAGGTCATCACGCAAAAAGGACGCGTAATCGGCAAAGGGCAGTGCAGATATAGCGCAGAGGAATTGCGGGCGCTGAAAGGCATGCGGAGCCGTGACATTCAAGCGCGAGAAGAAAGGCATAGCTACGAGGTCATTCATAGGGATAATTGGGTTTCATCTTAAGAAAAACAGAAGCCGGCTTGTTTAGGTGCAAAAACCAAGGCTTTTCGTCTTAACTGGCGTTTTTTGCCTTTTCTCTGCTCAAAGCGTCAGTAACTTGAATGTTTAGACAGGATGAGCAACAGAACGTTAAGAGCCCGGTCGATTCAACTAATATCTGTGTAGGAGAGTTTTGGGTTGCAGTGCCTAGCTGGCGGAGTTAGACACGTCTCAAATTTTATCTTTAAAAGGGGGAAGCGAAAATGAACGAAGTATTAGCAAAGGGACAAAAAGCGAAAGCGGTTATGAGAGAGCTTGTGGCCAAATCGACGGATCAAAAAAATAAGGCGCTGGCGGCTATCGCTGAGAAATTGATGGCGGAGACATCCTACATTTTGACGGAAAACAAACGGGATATCGAACAAGGAAAAGCGAAAGGAATGTCTGCATCACTCCTTGACCGCCTCCTGTTGAACGAACAGCGCATCATTGACATGGCAGAGGGCATCCGGCAGCTGATTGATTTGCGTGACCCTGTCGGAGAGTGCGTGGCGGCATGGGAACGGCCGAACGGATTGTCCATTCAGGAGGTGCGCGTGCCACTCGGCGTTGTGGGGATGATTTACGAGGCGAGGCCAAATGTGACGGTGGATGCGGCCACGATTTGCTTGAAAACAGGAAACGCGGTGATTCTGCGCGGTAGTTCTTCCGCCATTTATTCCAACAAAGCCATTGTCGCTGTCATTCACCGGGCACTCGAACAAACTAGCCTGCCTCCAGACAGCGTACAGCTCATTGAAGATACGTCACGTGAAAGCGCAAAGCAGCTGTTTACATTGAACGAGTACTTAGATGTTCTTATTCCAAGAGGCGGCAAGCAGCTGATTGATATGGTAGTGAGAGAAGCGTCTGTCCCTGTATTAGAAACAGGTGCGGGAAATTGTCACATTTTCATTGATGAAACAGCAGATAAACAGATGGCATTCGACATTATTGTAAACGCTAAAACACAGCGCCCGTCCGTATGCAACGCTATTGAAACAATTGTACTTCATGAGAATTGGGTGGAGCGTTACGGTACTGAGCTGTTTTCCTTCTTGAAGGAAAAAGGAGTGGAGCTACGCGGGGATAAGAAAGCTTTGACAATTGATTCATCTCTTGTCCCTGCTTCAGAAGAAGACTGGCAAACAGAGTTTTTGTCTCTTACGCTGGCAGTCAAAATCGTTTCCTCGGTTGAAGAAGCGATTCGCCACATCAATGCTTATGGCTCCAAGCATTCCGAAGCGATTATTACAGAAAACGAAGGAAATGTCAGTAAATTTTTCATTTCCGTCGATGCCGCGGCGCTGTACCATAATGCTTCGACTCGCTTTACGGACGGCTTTGAATTTGGCTTCGGCGCCGAAATCGGCATCAGCACGCAAAAGCTGCACGCGCGGGGGCCGATGGGATTGCCTGCATTGACTTCCACGAAATATGTGATTCGTGGGAATGGACAGATTCGGGGATAAGAAGCAGAGGGCAGATGCAAAGCCCCTCCTGCTTTATTTTTGCTTTTGTTTGTACAGCCACTTATATGTTAATGAAAAAACGTTTAAAGGTAAATGACAGCAATATCGCCGGATACTACCTTTAACCCTATTAGAACCATATAATATGAAAAAATGGATGAACAGATCAAATATAGTAAATGCATACCCTTCCTAAGCCTGGGTAGTTTGTTTTTTGAATATGCGTAAGGTAAAATCCCTCATATATAGAGTGAGGGATTTTATGATTACTTCGCTGGTATAGTAGTTTTGCTAGAAGGGATACTCTCGTTATGCAACCGATCCAAAGCAGTCACCACATACGTATACGTCTTACCAGACACAGCTGTTTTATCTACATAAATTTCCCCAGGTTTTGTTTTTCGTACAGTAGTAAGTAAGTTTTCAGCTTTTTGAATGTCAACGTCATTCTTTTCATTTACTCGATAGATTGCATAATACGTAGAATCATTGTTTCTATCATCGATGATTCCTAAGGCAATACCATCATTTCTTGCAATAGCACCTTTTAAAGTAGGTTGCTTAGGTGGATCGTGATCTAGCCAAGGCATTGGTGGAATTAATGCAGGATGTGTATAAATATCTTTTTGTAGTCGATCTTTTATTCCTAATGGATTGTTATTTATATCTTTAAGGCTAAAGTGCATGCTACCTTTTATTTGTGAATATTGATGATTTAATGCAATTTGCCTTGGATATTCTTCAGGGTCTGACCAAGCGGGGACTGAGTTATTATTAATTTTATATGCAGCTTGTCCAATATATAGGTGAATTTGTTTGTTTTCTGTTTCTTTTATCCACCAATCTAGTAAAACGTCATATGCTGCAGGTGCAAAACCGATATTCCAATAGATTTGTGGTGTAATATAGTCAATATATCCTTTTTGTATCCATTCTCGTGTGTCAGCATATAGGTCATCATAATTTCTTTGTCCAGCAGTTGTATTAGAACCGGTTGGATCATCAGCAATATTCCTCCATACTCCAAATGGACTAATTCCAAATTTGACATAAGATTTTTCTTGTTTAATAGCAGTATTTAATCCGTTTACAAGTTGGTTCACATTATCACGACGCCAGTCTTCAATGTTAGAAAATCGCCCATTATTATATGTTTCATATGTGTTTTGATCTGGAATTTCCTCACCCGCTACTTTGTAGGGATAAAAATAATCGTCCATGTGAAGTGCGTCAATGTCATAATTTTGTACAATTTCCAATGCACCTTCCGTTATAAAAGCTTTCACTTCTGGAATACCAGGATTATAGTATAGTTTCCCGCCGTAGGGTATGACCCAATCGGGATGTTGCTTTGCTGGGTGGTTTTCTGCTAATCGGTTTATATCGGTATGATTCATCGTTATTCTGTAGGGATTAATCCAAGCGTGGAATTCAAGATTTCTTTTATGTGCTTCTTCAATCATAAATGCGAGTGGATCATAACCGGGGTCTTTTCCTTGTATGCCTGTGAGATATTCGGACCAAGGGCCATATTGGGAAGGGTAAAAAGCGTCTGCGGTTGGTTTAATTTGAACAACAACTGCATTCATACCTAGATTTTTTACATCATCTAGTAGTTTGATAAATTCTTGTTTCAACTTTTCGATAGGTAATCCTGGCTTAGAGGGCCAATCAATGTTGAGAACAGATGCAATCCATGCGGCGCGTAATTCATGTTTTTGATACGTAGTAGGTACTTCAGCTTGTGTGAACCTAGAGCTTATGAACAAGAAGGGAATAATCAAGATGACGCTACAACAACTCATCAATAATTTTCTGAAAATAATCGTACGCCTCCTTACATATTCTATTATCGAGACTACTATATCACGTGAATATAAGATTCACAATTGAGAAAGTAGGGGCTGAAACTTTGATTTAACATAAAAAATTTTTTTCTGAAATTTCATTTCGTCAGAACTAATTTGTCTACATTCTTCATATGATTTTTAATAACGTGAAACTTCCTTTCGTTGGTGGTTTGACAGTCCTTGAAAAAGGATAAAAATTACTTAAAGCATATAGGAGGATTATGAAATGAAAGTTCTGTTTGTATGCTCTGGAGGAATGTCCAGTTCAATTGTTGTAAACGCTTTAAAAAAAGAAGCGGAGAAGAAGGGAATTAATATGGATGTACACGCAATTGGAACGAGTGAAGTGGAAGAAGAGGTTAAGAACGGCTGGGACGTTGTAATGGTTGCTCCGCAAGTAAGGCATAGATTTGATGCAGTGAAAAAAATAGCAGATGAGCAGTCTGTTCCTTGTGGTATAATTCCGCCACAAGCTTATACACCACTTGGTGGACCGACGCTATTAAAGGCTGTGAATGAATTAATCCGTTAGGAGGGAAGTTTGATGAATAAGTTTGTCTCATTTCTTGAGAATAACTTATCTGGTCCAATGGCGAGGCTTTCTGAGCAAAGGCATTTACAAGCAATTCGTGATGGTGTAATTTCAGCATTACCGTTTATTATTGTAGGAAGTTTCTTTCTAATTGTGGCGTTTCCGCCTCTTCCAAAGGATAGTTTTATTTCACTATGGGCAGCCAAACATCAAACGAGTATTTTAATACCGTATCGGTTAACGATGTTTATTATGTCGCTCTATATCGCCTTTGGTATTGGATATAATTTAGCGAAAAGTTACAAATTAGATGCCTTATCAGGAGCGCAGCTTGCAGTCTGCTCATTACTTCTTACATTGACACCTGAACTCATTGATAAGAAAGGATTTATGCTCCCAATGACAAACCTTGGAGGGCATGGGTTATTTGTTACAATGATTGTTTCCATTTTATCGGTTGAGATTTTGAGATTCTGTAAGACGAAAAATGTGATGATTAAAATGCCAGAGCAAGTACCACCGTCTGTATCTCGTTCTTTTGAAGCACTTATACCTGCTGCTTTCGTTATTATTATTATGAGTATTATTACTGTTGTTTTTAGCATTGATTTACATCATTTAGTTGATAAGCTAGCTGCACCATTAGTAAAAGCTGGTGATAGTTATTTTGGAGTTATTCTACCTGTGTTTCTAATTACATTCTTCTGGTCATTTGGCATACATGGTGTTTCTGTTGTTGGGACAGTTGCCCGTCCTTTATGGGAAGTTTATCTTGGTAAAAACTCTGCTGCAGTTGCAGATGGAGCAAGCAGTATACCATTTATTGCACCAGAACCATTATACCAATGGTTTATATGGATTGGTGGTTCCGGAGCTACATTAGGGCTTGTATTAGCCATGATTGTCTTCGGTAGATCAAAGTATTCCAAAGCGCTGTCAAGAACGTGTATTATACCGGGTATTTTTAATATTAATGAGCCAGTTATATTTGGGCTTCCAATCGTGTTAAACCCGATTTTAATTATTCCTTTTATTATTACACCATTAGTAACAGCGACAATTGCTTATACTGCAACAGCAATAGGACTCGTTACACCAACTTATATTATGCCGCCATGGACATTACCAGCTCCAATTGGTGCATATTTAGCGACGGGTGGAGATTGGAGAGCTGTTGTGTTAGTCTTCATTAATATAGCAATCTCATTCCTTATCTATCTGCCATTTTTTAAAATGTACGATAAAAATATGATTGAAGTCGAAAAGAGTGGTGATGGCGAGTGAGGTTCTGTGAACGTGTAATGATGCGAAATATGAAGAAATCATACAGATATGTATTAGAGTGATAGGCAACTAGTCTATCACTTCTTTCATGATTAAAGGTGAAACTAATCAGCTTTATTACAGTACCGTTTTCAAAAGAAATAACAAATGAAATTTAGCAAGCCTTATCTATAGAAGCTTCTAACGTACAACTTATATGTAGTTTGAATTTTAAGCTCGGGCTATGTTTTGCGAATGCAGTGAAAAAAGTCTGTAAACAATCTGATTTTCCAATAGAACAATTAGATTTAATTGGCTCGCATGGTCAAACGATTTATCATCAGCCTGTTCAAGAGAAGACGATTGTTCCATCGACACTACAAATCGGAGAACCCGCAGTTATAGCCTATGAAACAGGAACAACAGTCATTTCAAATTTTCGAACGATGGATATGGCGGCTGGTGGTCAAGGAGCCCCTCTTGTTCCATATTCAGAACTTATTTTATATAGAGACCAAAATAAAAATCGATTACTTTAAAAAATTGGTAGGATAGGGAATGTAACTGTAATTCCAAGCCGAGTATCTAAACAAGAAGTGATTGCCTTTGATACGGGGCCAGGAAATATGGTGATAGATGAAGTATGTCAGCGATTATTTCAGTACTCGTTTGATAAAAATGGTGAGATAGCAAGACAAGGAAGTGTCATAAATGAAATGCTTTATTCTTGTATGAGCCATTCGTTTTTTAAAACTGTTCCACCTAAGTCAACAGGAAGAGAGCAGTTTGGAGAAGAGTTTACAGATGAATTGCTAAAGCGATTTAAGGAGCACCGTAAGGAAGATATTGTAGCTACTGTAACGATGTTTACAGCAAACTCGATTGTTCATCATTATCAAAAAATTATTTCTCCTTATTATCATATTGATGAAGTTATTCTTGACGGAGGTGGAAGTTATAATAAAACACTTGTAGAAATGATAAAAGAGAGTTTGAAGGAGGCGCCCTGTAAAGTACTTATACAAGAGGAAATTGGGTATTCATCATCCGCAAAAGAAGCAATTGCTTTTGCTGTGCTAGCAAATGAAACATATCATCGTAATCCGAGTAATGTACCAAGTGCTACAGAAGACATCCTGTCGTTTTAGGTAATGTAACATTCCCTCCAATTGTGAGGTAAGAAAAAGTGGGTGGAAAGATGAAGTATATGATAGGTGTAGACGGTGGTGGGACGAAGACAGAAGCGATTGCATTTGACCAAAATGGTAAAGAAATAGCAAGAAGTATGAGCTGTTTCGGAAATGTTTTACTAGATTATGAGAAAGCTTTATCGCATATTATGGAGGCAATTGAATATTGTCAACAAAGCTTGTCTAAAGAGGACTGCGTTTGTATTTGTTTAGGGCTGGCGGGTGTGAAAAGTATAGATATTAATGTGTTAAAGGAACGTTTAATAGCGAGATATCAAACAAATATTGAAATTTATGATGATGCAGTAATTGCACATGCGGCCTTATTAGGAGGAAACGATGGTATTTTAACAATAGCGGGAACAGGTGCTATCTGCTTAGGGAAAAAAGGAGCAGAATATGAGTATAGTGGAGGATGGGGCCATATTTTAGGAGATGAAGGAAGTGGGTATTGGATTGCTTTGCAGGCGTTAAGAAGGATGACAATCGAGTATGATAAAGGTGAGCAATTTTGCAATCTTAGCAGAGTAATACAAAAGCAAGTTCCTATTCATACACCATTTGATATAAAACAACTTGTATATTCCTCACAGAAAGATCAGGTTGCTGCGATTGCCCCCCTTGTAATAGAGGAAGCAAGGAAAGGTAATGATGATGCGTTCAAAATTATATCAAAAGCTAGTGAAGAATTAGCCAGAATTACAGTTGACGTGTATAAGAAAATGTCATTTGAAGTACCAATTTCAATTGCAGTAAAAGGTGGAATTTTGTGCTCTGTACCAGAAATATATGCTGAATTTAAGAGGTATTGCGAAAACTATATTAATGAAATAAATTTTATTCAAAGTGAAATTTCATCAGCAAAAGGAGCTTATTTTTTAGCTGTAAAAAAATCTACTTTATTTTAAATACAGTTTTTCCATATAGCAGTCTTCTTTAAAAAGGAGGTGTTATATGGATTTTGGGATTAAAATATGGATTTTTTTATTTAGAATTTCATTTTCGATCTTCTTGCTTATCGTATGTATGAATATTATAGCCATTATAGGAATTGATAAGGTTCCGGTGCATAAACCGCAAGTTATAATACTTGTAAGTTTGTTTATAGCCTGGTCAATAAGATATATTTTACAATATATTAAATCCGTACGTGTTATTGCATGGAATTTGATAGGAATTCAACGGTAGCAAGTTTCATATTTTATTGTATGGCTTACTTCTATGCCACTTATGCTTGAAGAGTGTATTGAGAATAGTAAATAGAAAGTGAATGATTATATGATTCATATCAACCAGTTTCTGTATGTAATAGGTGCTTATATGCTTGGGAACATATTAACAGCATATATGATTATAAAATGGAAATACGGGATAGATATTCATGATGTTGGTAGTGGAAATCCTGGTGCGAGGAATATGGGGCGTTTATACGGAAAAGTATATTTTCTTGCTACATTTCTAGGAGATGCCCTTAAAGGGGCAATTGTTGTTTATGTAGCAAGAATCTTATTTGGGGAGTCTATATTTCTATTAATCTCGCTACTAGCAGTTGTTGTAGGTCATATATATCCAATTTTCTTTAAATATAAAGGCGGAAAGGGAATTTCGACATTTATTGGCGGACTGATTGTGTTCAATTATTTGATAGCGCTCACTCTGGTACTTATATTTATTTTGTTTTATTTAATTTTTAAGAGTTTTACAAAGGCTGGTTTAATTACAATCGCTTGTTTACCACTTTGTATGATTGTATACTCTTATTCTATGGTAGCGATTGTATTAAGTGTTTGCATTATTATATTGATTTTGTACGCACATAGAAAATAAAGGGGATTAAAACATGGGGGTAATGTATAAAATTGCTGATCAAGCATGGGAGTTTGAAAGTATTCATAAACTAAATTATAAAACATTCGTAGAAGAAATTCCGCAGCATGAACAAACAGAAGAGCGCAAACGCATAGATTTGTTCCATGAAGAAAATACGTATTTAAATACCTCATTTAGATGAGTGGTTACCAGAACGTGGTAATCGTGTATATGAAATTCGTTTATTAGCTGTGGAGCAAGAATATCGAAACGGAAGAGCTTTACTCGGATTGATTCGATTTTTGCATCGCTATTTGCTTCTAAATGGGTGTGATTTAGCGCTCATTTTAGCCGATGTATATCACCCGAAAAATGCTTGAACAATCTAGTATTACAAGTCTTGTGACGAAAGAATATACATTTTGACCCGGACCCGTAGAAATCGCAGAAAATGTCCAGCAAGCATTTGCTTCTAATCCAATTTCGCATCGTTCCATTCAATTTAAAGCTGCGATGGAGAATGTGAAAAAACGATTATTGCTAATGATTCAATCGCTTTACAGCTAAAGTTATTAAAGGGACGTGGATTCGTTTTAACAAATGGTGAGACCATTTTTATACAATGGAATAGAGGAATTAGCGGAAAAGCAATTGGAGCATACACTGGGCTCTCTTTTGTATTTTATAATCATACTGTAAATCCGACTGCAACTTTATCTGTGTACATGGATATAGGAATGTACACAGAGAACAGAAGTGTACCGTACTCTCAGTCTTGGAATTTAATATGCGCCTTACAAGAAGCATTAAAGAATTTTAAAGATGAAAACAAATTTAAGAAAATATATAAGATGTATACCTTTATCGAAGAAGCTGTTACCAATATGGAATTACAACTTGTATCTCAAAAAAAGTATGCTTCATCTATCATTCTTACAATTGCATTAGATAAAGAACTTTCTTCTAAGGAAATAGGAGATTCATTAGCATTGCAAGGGTTTATTATCCATTATGAATCAAACTATTTACAACAAAATAACTGGATTCAAATTGCTTGCTTAAATCACTATAAAGAACGTGAAATGAAAAGAATGTTGGATTGCTTACAAATGCAGATAGAACAAGTACATGTATAGTACAGAAAAGACGGTTATGAAGACCGTCTTTCTTGTTTGATGCATTATGTATGTGTCGCTCCAAATAAGGATTCCATCTTTACTTTTCCTTTTTCTCGAATTTCTGCATTTGTATGTACCATGATATATCTATGTGCCCAAGCAATTGCGATAACATCATCTAACAGGCCGATTCCAATAATAGCTGCTAAATCTGGGATGAAATCGATTGACCATACATAATAGGAAAGCGCAGCTAATATAATTATTTTGGCTTTAGTAGGCAGTCCGTTCTTTTTTAAAGTGTAATATAAAATAATGCTCTCATACACACCGGATTTTCCTAATTTCGTTGCACCTTCATTTAATTTTTTCCATAATTTCTGTTTCTCCATATAATCACTCCTTATTTCGTTTTTTCATTAATTTTGTAAAAGTATATTTAACATTATGTAAATGCGCTTAAAAATATAGATTTTTTAAAAGGATAGACAAACAATCGACAAAATAACCCTTTTTATCATTTCTTTCTTGTTGTTCATACTCATATGAGTATGAACAACAAGAATATTGTGGGGAGAAAACATGTGGCTTTTGTTTGATGTAATAGCCGATATTATTCTGTTCTATCCGAGGACTGACGCGAAATTAAAATATCATATTGCGCAGCTAAGTGAACAAGAATGGTTTCGAGATGTACATGAAGATACAAGGTATACAGGGCTCATTTGGAATAATCGGAAAATCAAGAGGCTGATTTTGTCACCTACAAATATGAAATTGCTAACAAAATCAAAAGAAAAACAGAAAGAACTAATCCAAATCATTCATAGTGAGCATGAAAAAAGGAGATAAGAATTATCTTATTTTTCATATTTAGCGAAACAAGTGGTACAATGAGAGCTTAATGTGAAAAATGAGGAAAAGAAGTGATCTGTTTGAAAAACTTTTTAGAATTAGGAATTAGTGAGACATTTAATCATACATTACGTGAAAATGGGATTGCTGAAGCAACGCCAATTCAAGAGAAAGCAATCCCGGTTGTTATGGCTGGAAAAGATATAATTGGGCAAGCAAAAACAGGAACAGGGAAGACATTGGCGTTCGTCTTACCAATTCTAGAAAAAATTGATCCTGAGTCAAGTGATGTACAGGCTTTAATTGTTGCACCAACTAGAGAATTAGCACTGCAAATCACAACTGAAATTGAAAAAATGCTTGTTCATCAAGAAAATATCAATGTTCTTGCGATATATGGTGGTCAAGATGTTGCGCAGCAAATGAGAAAGTTAAAAGGAAATACGCACATTGTTGTGGCAACACCAGGACGTTTATTAGACCATTTGCGCCGCGAAACGATTGTATTATCCAATGTTTCTATGCTTGTATTAGATGAAGCAGATCAAATGCTTCATTTCGGCTTTTTATATGATATAGAAGACATTTTAGAAGAAACACCTGAGAGTAAACAAACGATGTTATTTTCAGCGACGATGCCAAAAGATATTAAAAAGCTTGCGAAGCGCTATATGAAAGAACCTGAGATGATTCAAATTCAAAGTGCGGAAGTAACGGTGAATAATATTAAGCAACGTGTTATTGAAACAACAGATCGGGCAAAGCAAGATGCACTGCGCCATGTGATGGACCGGGATCAGCCATTTTTAGCAGTTATTTTTTGTCGTACAAAGCGTAGAGCGAGTAAGTTATATGATGATTTAAAAGGGTACGGCTATAACTGCGATGAGCTTCATGGTGATTTATCTCAAGGAAAACGGGAACGAGTAATGAAGAGTTTTCGTGATGCGAAAATTCAATATTTAATCGCAACAGATGTAGCAGCTCGTGGATTAGATGTAGAAGGCGTAACACATGTATTTAACTATGACATTCCAGAAGATGTAGAGAGTTACATACACCGAATTGGCCGAACTGGACGCGCTGGTGGATCAGGCCTTGCAATTACATTCGTTGCACCGAAAGATGAAATGTATTTAAAAGAGGTTGAAAAAGGAATTGGCGCAACGTTGCAAAGACAAGAGTTGGAACTACCTGTTAAACAAAACGATGATGCGAGTGAAAAAAAGAAAAAACAGCAAATCAAAAAACCAAAGAAAACAGGTCAATACGGTCAAAAAGATAACCCTGGGGGATCAAAGAATACAAAACAACGATCATTTCATAAACCAAGTGAAAAGAAAAATAGCAAAAAGCCAGGTCAGCAGAGACGCGGTAGATAATATAGAGTAAGTGTTTATAGTGAAAAGTCGTTTCCTTTTAAAGAAGGGAACGGCTTTTTTTGTTTTTGTGTACAGCAGGTAAATAGATGTAAAGAATTCTTTTTTGTTCATTAAAGTAGAAGGATAATTTAATTAGGATGTTGTATACATCATTAGGAAACATGTGGTAAAAACAACTTGATTCATTTTAATTTGTATGACACTTTTTCACAGGCTACGCATATATTTATACTAGACCGACAGTCGGTCTAGATGAAAGGAGTTTCTTTGTGAGAACAGTAAAAGAATATGAAGAACGTAGAAATGAAATTCTGGATACAGCAGAAAAACTGTTCGTTTCTAAAGGGTATATGAAAACAACTGTAAATGATATTTTACGAGAAATTGGTATTGCGAAAGGAACATTTTATCATTATTTCAAATCAAAAGAGGAAGTAATGGACGCTATTATTACGCGGATTGTAAATGCAGATGTAGTGGCCGCGAAAAAGATTGCCTCAAGTCCTAATATCACTGTGTTGGATAAATTGTTTCAAATTTTAATGGTGCAAGTGCCGAAAGCAGGTGGGAATAAAGAAAAAATGATTGAACAATTTCACCAGCCAAATAATGCAGAAATGCATCAAAAAAGTTTAGTGCAAGCTATTTTACATTTAACACCTGTTTTAACAGAGGTAATTGAGCAGGGAATCAAAGAAAAAATTTTTGAGACGGCTTATCCCCAGGAAACAATGGAGTTCTTGATCGCGTCTGCACAAGTCATATTCGATGAAGGATTGTTTCAATGGCAGCCGCATGAAGCAATGCAAAGAGCAAAGGCGTTTATCAATATAATGGAAACGACTTTGGGAGCTAAAAAAGGAACGTTTAATTACATTTTGGATATTTTGATGAGGCAGTCCTAAAATGATTTTTTTATAAAATTTTTAGACCGGCAGTCGGTCTAGACCCTTGATGAAAGGTGTGTATACGATGCAAAATACCATCAATATAAAATCTTTCCCTAAAGATTTTAACCTCATGGTGATTGGACAAATTGTATCTATCTTAGGTTCCACCCTTTTACGTTTTGCTTTATCACTCTATGTACTGGATATAACGGGGCGTGCGGACATTTATGCTACTTTGTATGCTATATCGAGTGTCCTTTGTTGTTGTCACCTCTTGGCGGGGCTATCGCTGATAGATTTAACCGGCGTAATTTGATGGTAATCTATGACATGATAAGTAGTGTTATTATTTTCTGCTTTCTTTTATTATTATCAGTCGGCAAGACTTCCGTGGTACTTATCGTTGTTGTTATGGTTTTGCTAGCGATTATTAGTGCAATGTATTCCCCTGTTGTTATGGCGAGTATTCCGCTGCTCGTTACGGAAAAAAAGCTAGAACAGGCAAATGGTATCGTGAATGGTGTTCAAGCTTTGTCGGGTGTAGCGGCATCTGTTTTGGGCGGAGTGCTATACGGCCTTGTAGGGTTAAAAATGCTTGTCGTGCTGAGTGGTATCACTTTTTTCTTGTCAGCAATATTAGAGACGTTTATTAAGATTCCGTTTGTTAAAAGGAAACAGGATGAGCATATTGTGCCAACAATCGCAAAAGACCTGAAAGTTGGATTTACCTATGTTGTCAAACAGCCTTATATATTGAAATCCATGATATTAGCCGCTTTGCTCAACTTGATCCTTACACCACTCTTTATTGTCGGTAGTCCCATCATTTTACGAGTAACGATGCGAAGTAGCGACACGTTGTATGGCATCGGGATGGGACTCATAGATTTTGCTACAATCTTAGGGGCTTTATCCATCGGTTTCTTTGCGAATAAGATGCAAATGAAAACAATATATCAGTGGATACTTATGATTGCTCTATTAATTGTACCGATGGCGGTCTCCATTATGCCACTTGTTCTTAGATTTGGATACTATCCGTCATTTATCCTCTTTATCTTGTGTGCAATTCTTATTACAATGGCAATGACCATTATCTCCATTTTCGTTATTACAGTCGTACAAAAGAAAACACCTAACGAGAATTTAGGAAAAGTCATGGCAATTATTACAGCGGTAGCGCAATGTATGGCACCTATAGGTCAGGTCATATATGGATTTATGTTTGAAATTTTTAGTATAAAAGTTTACTTACCTATATTGTTTGTAAGTCTTATAATGATAGTAATAGCAATTGTAACGAAGGGAATATTGAGAAATGAGGGGGAAACGGCGTGATATGATTTGGTTATTCCAATGGAAGTATTGAAACAACTATTATATTTTAATATATTTCTAATCAAATTTCCTCAATGAAATTCATGTTTGACACTTATAATTTATTTGGTACACATGTTATTGTTCTGTGATTACTACCAGTATTATTCATTTGAAACTCCTTTTTATATTGTTATTCTCTTAAAACTTAGAGGTTATTATAAGTTGACAATCCAATATTTTTTGAGGAAAATACAGTTATAGGAATGTATGTTCTGTTTGTTAGAGGACTAGCAATTTCAAGTGTATCTACATAAAAGGAGATGTTTCTAATTGAAGAATACAAGGCAAAAAATTACTACTTTTTTAATGTTTGACGGCAATGCAGAGGAGGCTATGACTTTATATACTTCTTTATTTGATCAATCAGAAATTATAAATATTTCTCGTTACGGTGCAAATGAGCCTGGTAAAGAGGGAACTGTAATGCATGCTACATTCACATTAAATAGACAAGAGTTCATGTGTATAGATAGTAGTGTGAAACATGAATTCACATTTACTCCTTCAATGTCACTATATGTAAATTGTGATACAGAGGCGGAAATTGATGAAGTCTTTAATAAGCTAGCGCAAGAAGGAGAAGTTTTAATGCCACTTGCAGTTTATCCATTTAGCAAGAAATTCGGTTGGCTTAATGATAAGTATGGTGTTTCTTGGCAGCTAAACTTTTCTGCAAACTAGGTCTATGTTAGTAAATAAAAACGTATTCTCAATCTAATGAGTAATACGTTTTTTTATTCATTTAGAATTTTGCTTTGTAAGTTCTGCTAGTGATTTTAAGTGAAATTCCCTCTTATTAAGTCAAATGGGTTGATTTAATATTTCAGAGATAAATTGTGGTATAATTTACATATAGGGGGAAAGTAGATGACACAACATAAAGAAGGACAAATGAATCAAGCACTTGCACTGTTTTATTTTGCGTATAAAACATTCACAGAAAAACCAGATGAAATTATAAAAGAGTATGGTATACAGCGAGTTCATCATCGAATCTTATTTTTTATTGCTCGTTTTCCTGAGCTTAGTATAAATGAATTGTTATCTCTGTTAGAAATAAGTAAACAAGCTCTTCACGGGCCACTCCGTCAGCTTCTTGAAAAGGGGCTTATTGAAAGCAAGGAAGCAGAACACGATCGTCGTGTGAAACAGCTTGTCCTAACGACAGAAGGAGCAGAGCTAGAGAGAAAACTAAGCGATGTACAAAGAGAACAAATGAGCAGTATTTTTTCAAAATTTGGTGAAACATGTGAAGAGAATTGGCATCAAGTTATGACTGAACTAGCAAATAGCCGTTTAGGTTTTGATGCATGGTTATCTAAGCGTGAAGAACCAGTTGATTAAAATGAGTAAATAAATCATTCATCTGTTTTTTGAGTTTGAAAAAGAACCGATTTTATCCATGTATTTTGGCAACTATGGATAAATCATAGAATAAATGGATAAAAAATTAACATTACCAGATACTTTATTACGTGTACGCATTGCAAAATTTAAATTTTCATTTCCGGAAGGGGATTATTATGATAAAACTTGTACTCATTCGTCACGGACAAAGTTTATGGAATCTTGAAAACAGATTTACAGGATGGACAGATGTAGACTTATCAAAAAATGGATTAAATGAAGCAAGAGAAGCAGGTGCAATTTTAAAAAACAATGGATATACGTTTGATGTTGCGTATACATCTGTTTTAAAACGGGCAATTCGAACGTTGTGGATTATTCTACATGAAATGGACCTTGCATGGATTCCTGTACATAAATCATGGAAGTTAAATGAAAGACATTATGGAGCATTGCAAGGATTAAATAAGGATGAGACAGCAAAGAAATATGGTGATGAGCAAGTTCATATATGGAGAAGAAGTACTGATGTAAGACCGCCAGCACTTACTGAAGATGATCCAAGGTATGAAGCTGATGATCCAAGATATAAGTTGTTGAAAAAAGGTGAGTTTCCACTTACTGAGTGCTTAGAGGATACGGAACAAAGAGTATTGGACTTTTGGCATAATGAAATTGCACCGATGTTACAATCTGGTCAAAAGGTAATCATCTCATCACACGGGAATACAATTCGTTCGCTTGTAAAATATTTAGATAATCTATCGGATGATGGTGTTGTATCATTAAATATTCCGACGAGTATACCACTCGTATATGAACTAGATGAAAATTTACGCCCAATTCGTCATTATTATTTAAGTATGGATGGTGAAGTTCCGGAAGGTGTGATTCCGAAACATATATCCTGATAAAAAATATTTGTGAAAATTTGAAATGGATGCTTGTCTACATATAAAATGTAGATTCATTATAAAAGATGTGGCTTCCTTCTCATGTATATGCAATGCAGCTAACTTTAGAAGGTTGTCCATGTCTTTTGTCATAATGAGAGGGAAAGCAGCATGTAATGATATCGTGAGAAGTTTTTGAATGGAGGGTGATGTGATTGACGGTCTCTAACATTCGAGTTGGTTTGTTTCTTCTCGTATTAGTCTTTTTATTTCTTATTTTCTTTTATTGGAAAAATGAAGAATTGTACGAAGAAAAAAAGCAACTTATTCGAAAAACATGGTATGGTGTGTTTATCACATCGGTCACAATGTATTTCATGGTGAAAGGAATTGATTTAACCCTCTGGAAAAATATTTTGATGTTCGTTGCAATGGTGGTATTTGTTGATATTGCATTTATTTTAACTCCAAACATTTCTGAAATATGGGGTGCAAAATTTAGTGATATCGGAAAGACCGTTCAATCTATTAAACGATCATTAATTGCTTCGAAAGCACGAGGTGAGATCTACACAACAATTATTCAAAATGTAAACCCAGCAGCATTTGGTACGATGGAGTGGCAAACTGAAGCAGAATATGTACAAAGTTTAAATGTATTTCTTGATACGTATGCAGAAAAAATTGGGGCGAAGATTGTGGTATTTGTGACAGAAGATGAATTAAATACGAATTTTCGTGGTATCCGTTCTCAATTTAGTATTACAGTTCCTGTGGAACATATAGAACAATTAAATGAACAGAAAGCAGTGCAAGTTGAAAATGTTGGTATCATACCAGCCAAAACAGTAAGAGATGTTTGCATTGTTATTGATGGTCAAAAGAATAATCTTCAAGACCGGGATTTTGAAAATGTATATAACTTAACAATTCATCATAGTTATTTTAGTAAGTAAGGACAGAATCTAAATTCTGTCCTTTTCCTTTATACATAATGTAGAACAAATTTCGAGAAAATGGAACAAAGTTGAATAAAATCGGACAATCATTCCTACACTAGCACGTAGAGGTGATTGTAGTGGAAAAAGAATACGGTAGTGAACTTTTCAAAGAAGAAGCTGAAGATACAACAGATTTCTCTTTAATAAAAGGAGATACAATGCAGCAAGTAGAAAATTTAGAAGAAGAATTAAAAAGAAAAGGATAAAAGTGCACCATTTTTATATTTAATATATAATAAAGATAGACAAAGATTGTATCTTTTTTACAAAAGGGGGAGGAGAAAATGCAAGAAATGAAACAGCAAAAACTTGCTTTTTTTAAGAAAGAAAAAGAAGATTCAAATACAGATTTCTCTCTTGTGAAAGGTGCATTAACGGAAAATATTAATCGACTAGAAAAGATCGTGAATGGTGATGCATCAAAATATATACAGGGAAAAAACTTGAAAGAAAATGCATAGGTGCATTTTCTTTTTTATTTTTTCTTCATTCCTATCGCAAATTCTTCGAAATCTAGCTTTTCATAGAATGGAATGTATTCAGCTGTACAAATTAATTGCAAGTGTAGGTTCTGTTTTTGGCATTCTACAATTAATTTTTGAACGATCTCCTTTCCATTTCCGCGATTTTGAAAGGAGGGATGAACGACTAATCCACATAGATAAGTGTTAATTATCCCATCTGAAATAATACGTCTGGTTCCAATTAATTGATCGTTATCATAAGCACTTATGACAAAAGTACTTTGAATGAGAGTATGATGCAATTGCTCTTTTGAAAGCTTTAAATAGTCATCCTCACTGATTATTAGTTGCATCAATCGGGCTTTTACGGGCAGTTGATCCTCCGCCTATCTTACTCGTTTTTCTTTGAATCTTGAGGTGGGGATTTTACTGCCCGTTAATGCGGGGTAAATTGAAAATGTGTTCAGGACAAGGAAAGTTTTCTGTAAAATACATATGCATTTTCCTTAATTTTTTAAATGTAGTGTAAAATTATACTGATATTCTGTGAAATGGATATGGGATAGTTTTTGATAAATAGAAGTGATAGATCTATACCTTTAATAAAAAGTAAAATGATGAAGCATGGTATAATGGTAAAGAAAAGAATAATTTGAAATTCAAAGATTTATCCAATCAGTTTTATTTAAGAGAGGAGCTTCAAAATGTATTCTAATTTAGAACAATTAACAAAGCACCCTGTATTTTATCATTTTGCAGAAATTTCAAAGATTCCAAGAGGATCTGGAAATGAAAAAGAAATTAGTGATTATTTAGTTGAATTTGCAAAAGATCGTAATTTAGATGTTGTACAAGATGAAGCATTAAATGTAGTCATTAAAAAGACAGCAACTGACGGTTATGAAAATGTTCCTGCAATTATTATTCAAGGCCATATGGACATGGTTTGCGAGAAGAACCAAGCAACTGTTCATGATTTTGAAAAAGATCCGATTGAGCTACGAATCGTTGGGGACATGCTGTATGCAAATCAAACGACTTTAGGTGCTGATAATGGTATTGCGGTTGCGTATGCATTAGCACTATTAGATTCAACGGATATTCCACATCCAGCTCTTGAGGTTGTGATTACAACAGAAGAAGAGACAACAATGGGTGGTGCTTTTGCTGTTGATGCGAAGCACTTTGATGGGAAAATATTTATTAATATCGACTCTGAAGAAGATCATAAATTACTAGTGAGCAGTGCAGGTGGAGCGAAGGCAGTTGAAACGATTCCTGTTGCTTGGGAAGAAGTACCTGCTGAACTAGAAGCATACCGTTTATATGTTGGAGGCTTAAAAGGTGGCCACTCTGGTATGGGGATTGATAAACAAAGAGGAAATGCCAATAAAGTTTTAGGACGCGTTCTTCATGATTTATCAAATGAAATTTCATTTAACATGAGTGGAATTCACGGTGGATTAAAAACAAATGCGATTCCGCGTGAAAGCGTAGCAACAATTTTATTATCTGTAAATGATGTACAAAAGGTAGAAGAGAAAGTAGCAGAATGGACACGTATTTTCCAAGACGAGCTACGTGCTGTAGATCCTGATGTACATGTTTCTCTTACAAAATTAGAAGAAAAAGTAGAAAAAGTATTTGCAACAGAAACACAGAAACAACTTATTTCTTCTTTATTCTTGATTCCAAATGGCATTCAAAGCATGAGCATGGATATTAAAGGACTTGTAGAAAGCTCAACAAACTTAGGTGTTATTGAAACGTTACATAATGAAATTAAATTAAGAAATGAAGTAAGAAGCTCTGTAAGCAGTTTAAAACAGCACATTACGAATGAAATTAAGTATATTGCAGAATTAGTTGGGGCGCAATTTGAGAAGGAATCAGAGTATCCAGAATGGCCGTACAATCCCAATTCACCAATTCGTGATTTGTTTGAAAAAGTGCATAAAGAAAAATATAACAAAGATGCTGAAATCTTTGCAGTGCACGCTGGTATTGAATGTAGTGTATTTGTTCAAAAAATGCCTGAATTGGATGCCATCTCATTCGGACCAGATATTTTCAATGTTCATACGCCAGATGAACATATTAGTATTTCATCAGTTATAAATAACTGGGGATACTTCATTGAAGTAATGAGAGAAACGAAATCACTAGCATAAATATAAATGAATCAAACTGCCTAAGGTCCCCCTTAGGCAGTTTTTTTGCTGCATTGATATAGATAAAACAAAGAAATTCTTATATAGATACAATGAAGTTGATATCTGTAATGTTAGTTAAGGAGCAAGGAACACTGCGAAAAAAAGATAATTTCACATACTGTATTGAAAGAAAAAATAAAACATTATAAAAATAAAATACTATCTATTTTGTAGAAATAGATAGTTTGATAAAATGTTAATGATATGATTAAAAAGAATTGCTAAAAATATATTTAATAGAATTTTTATAAGGGAGAAGATATGAAAAAAAGATATAAAAGGTTATTTATTATAAGTGCAATAGCAATAGGAGTCAGTGCATTCTCATACTTACAAAATAATTTAATAAATGTAAGTAAAATATCAATAACATCTAGTAAGATACCTTCTAATTTCAAGGGATTTAAAATTGTACAGTTATCGGATTTACATAGTAAAAAATTTGGAGAAAACCAAGAAGTTTTAATTGAAAAAGTAAAAAGCTTGAACCCTGATATTATCGCTATTACAGGAGATCTAATTGATAGTAAGAGGTATGATGCAGAGGCGAGTTTAAAGGTAGTGAAAGAGCTTGTAAAACACTATCCCGTTTATTTTGTTACAGGAAATCATGAATTATGGTCAGGGAGGTATGATAGTTTAGAAAAAGAGTTGAAAAGATATAATGTGACAGTTTTGAGAAATGAACATGAACGTATTCAAAAAGAGGGGCAGGAAATTTGCCTTCTCGGCATAGATGATCCGTCATTTACCGCGAAAAATAACGATGAAAATGAAGAGATGTCTACAGTGAAAAATGAAATCGTTAAAGCGAAAAATGAGGTAGATCAGGATGAATATAAAGTACTACTTTCACATAGACCTGAACTTTTACAAGTATACGCTGAGCAACAAATTGATTTAGTTTTAACAGGGCATCCATGGAGGACAAGTAAGACTACCTTTTATTGGAGGCTTAGTTGCACCTAATCAAGGCATATTACCCAAATACACAGCAGGTTCATATAAGGAACAAGGTACTTCCATGATAGTAAGCAGAGGGTTAGGGAATAGCATCATTCCTCAAAGGATTTTTAATAGACCAGAAATTGCAGTCGTACAACTGGATTAATTTGTACGACTTTTTTTTATTAGCTTTGAGTGACGTTGCGGCGGTCCATTCACTATAACTCTTTTAATAGAAAATAAGATAACAAATGTAAGTAACAGAAAATATGTATGATGAAAGATTGGTGTTTTCTAAAAAGTACAAGTATCCATTACAATTTTGTTAAATTTGTTCTACGCTACATAAACTAACAAATTTTGACGTTCTTTCTTTGTTATAGTGTAAATAATCAAAATACTCAGTTTTCATTCAGGTTAGAATGCTTATGGCTTGTGCATATAAAAAACTAATTATAAAGGAGTGTACACATGCATAAAGAATTTGAAATTGAGGAATATACTGCAATTGAAGAACAAATTCATTATTATAGTCAATGTTTATTGGTGAATCATCCTGAGCAAATTGTGAAGTATTTAGAAAAAAGGTTAGAAAAATATACAGAAACATTAAAATATGCACATTTGTATCCCGAAAAAG
This sequence comes from Bacillus sp. DHT2, assembly GCF_026241455.1. Taxonomy (NCBI): domain Bacteria; kingdom Bacillati; phylum Bacillota; class Bacilli; order Caryophanales; family Bacillaceae; genus Bacillus; species Bacillus sp. DHT2. The sequence continues at coordinate 742,138 of NZ_JAPHWH010000001.1, read as the reverse complement.
TTATTTTGCCTATCCAGCAGTTAGTAATTGAGTATTCTTTAGATCTTGCTAGAATTAGAAAGTATTTAAATTTAGAAACGTAGCCTATAAATAATGATTTAAAATGAAACAGAGTCGACAGTGAGAAATGAATTCTATTGTCGACTCTGTTTCATTGTTCTATAGACAATGTATTAGTTGTTAGAAAGATTGAAAAGATAATACTCATAAATATAATTTGACATATAATAATCTAAGAGTAAAATAAAAGTGAGTACTCACTCATTTTGAAAAGGAGGAGATCTTATTGCAACAACCTTCAGTCATTTTACAAGATGTATCAAAGTGTTTTGGAAAAAAAGAAGTACTGCACAATATTTCACTATCTGTAGCAGAGACAGAGATTTTTGGTTTAGTAGGTCCATCCGGGTCTGGTAAAACGACGCTTATTAAAATGATTGCTGGTATTAGTGAATCAACAGTAGGGAATGTAATAGCATTAGGGATACAAATGCCAAACTTAAACGGCATGAAGCAAATAGGTTATATGGCACAAGCCGATGCGCTGTATGAAGAATTATCAGCTTATGAAAATGCAGATTTTATCGCAACAATGTATGGATTGAAAGGTAAACATAAGAAGGAGAGAATTGAAGAAGTTTTTACATTAGTTGAATTATCAGAGCATGCTGAAAAACAAGTACAACACTTTTCAGGGGGGATGAAAAAGCGGTTATCTCTAGCGATGGCACTTTTACATGAACCAAAGCTTTTAATTTTAGATGAGCCAACGGTTGGAATTGATCCAGTTCTTCGTAAATCTATTTGGGAAAAATTTTATGAGCTCAAAGGGCAAGGAACAACGATTATTGTGACAACACATATTATGGACGAAGCTGAATTTTGTGAACGTCTTGGATTAATTAGAGATGGGAAGTTAATTGCAACAGGAACTCCAAATGATTTAAAAGATCGAACTTCATCAGGACGGATTGAAGATGTCTTTCTATTGGAAGGAGCGGTTGAATCATGAGAGTCGGTGGTGTAATTATTCGGATTATTCGTCAGTTTCTTCGGGAAAAACGGTCACTTGCGATGATGTTTGGAGCGCCAATGTTACTCCTTTGGTTATTATCGCTTGTGTTTACACAAAAGGATTACACTCCTCATATTGCATTAATAGATGTTCCAGCACCTATAGTAGAATCAATGAAAAAGCAAGATGCTACCATCTATGAGTATAGTAAAGATGAAGCGTATTCTAAATTAAAAAATCAACAAATAGATGCCATTATCGCTTTAGAACATGGAAAAGCGAATATATTGCTAGAAGGTAGTGATTCTTCAAAAAACCGTGCAGTGCTACAGACATTACAAAAGGCCACAGAAAAAAATGATATGCCCGGTATGAAACCAGAAATTGATTTTTTACATGGTTCCGCAGATTTTACGATGTTTGATGGACTTGGACCGGTATTAATTGGCTTTTTTACATTCTTCTTTGTTTTTATTTTATCAGGAGTTTCCTTTGTACGAGAACGTTTAAGTGGGACGTTGGAAAGATTATTATCTACTCCAGTGCGCCGCTGGGAAATTGTTGTTGGTTATATAATTGGATTTGGTATTTTTGCGTTTTTACAGTCTGTTATCATTGTAAGTTTCTCTGTCTATATTCTTGATTTATATGTAGCAGGGTCACCGTGGCTTACATTACTAATTACATGTATGCTTTCACTAACAGCGTTAACACTAGGTACTTTTTTATCGGCATACGCCAATAACGAATTTCAAATGATTCAGTTTATCCCACTGGTCATCGTACCGCAAATTTTCTTTTCAGGTTTATTTCCAATGGAATCAATGAATAAGTGGCTACAAATGCTAGGTAAGTTATTTCCGCTAACATATGGTGCTGATGCAATGAAACAAGTGATGATTCGTAATCAAGGATTTACTGAAATTGCGGGAGACCTTTGTGTGTTACTTCTTTTTGCGATAGTATTTACAGTAGGGAATATATTTGCTTTGAAGAAACATCGCAAAATATAATGTTTATAAAAAAGGGGCTTTACGAATGAAGAAAGATTGGCTGGAAGAATTAATTGCTGCTACAGACACAGATAAACGTAATGAACGTCAAATGCGTATATTAGAAGCGGCGGTTGATATGTTTGGAGAAAAAGGATATGCGTCAACTTCAACGAGTGAAATTGCAAAGCGTGCTGGTGTAGCGGAGGGAACAATCTTCCGCTACTATAAAACAAAAAAAGATTTACTATTAGCGGTTGTCATGCCAACATTAACAAAGTTTGCTGCTCCATTTTTTGTACAGGCTTTTGCAAAAGAAATACTGGAGAATACATATGAAACGTATAAAGAATTTTTAAGAAAAGCAATTCGAAATCGATTTGAATTTGCTAAAAAACATTTTCCAATGTTAAAAATTTTAATACAAGAAGTACCGTTTCAACCAGAATTAAAAAATGAAATACAACAATTAGTAGAGAAGGAACTTTTTTCTCGCTTTAAAAAATTAATTGTACATTTTCAAGAACAAGGACAAATTATTGAAATGCCAATCCCTTCAGTTATCCGCTTTACTTTATCAGCTATAATGGGGTTAATTTTAACTCGATTTTTATTATTACCTGAAGAAAAATGGGACGATGAAGTGGAGATTGAAAATACGATTCAATTTATATTGTATGGACTAACACCACAAACGTTGCTATAACAACGTTTGTGGGTTTTGATTTTCGTATTTGCAAACATTTTGCAAACATTGACTATCCAAAGATACTTTTTCCGAAAGTTTTAACGGCTTCTTCTTGCATGTTGGATAACACATGAGAGTAAACTCTTAATGTCATAGATATATCCGTATGACCTAATCTTTCGCTTATAATTTTAGGGTTGACCCCTTGTTTTAATAATAGCGTTGCGTGAGTATGTCTTAAATCATGGAATTTAATTTTTTCACATCAGCTCTTGTGATTACTTTAACTAAATTTTCTCTAAATGTATTCCTTTTTACTATTTCTCCAAAATCATTGCAATTAATTAAATCTAAATCTCGATAAGCGGAACCAAGTCGTAATTTATCCTTGTTAATTTTGATTTTATGTTTTCTTAACTCTTCGACTGTTTCATTAGGAATAGGAATAGTCCGTTTTGATGAATTTGTTTTAGCACTTGACTTCAATTTATTATCATTACCTAATGTCTGATTACTAGTTACTGTATGATTATCAAAATCAACATCTTGCCATCGTAAACCTAGAACCTCTCCTAAACGAAATCCTGTGGTTATTGTAAGAACAAATCCAATATGATAAGGTGATTCTTGAGAATGCAATAAAAATTTTTTTACTTCTTCCTCTGTCCAAATTCGGGTGGTTTTTTTCCTTTTTAGGTATTTCTGCATTTTCAACAGGATTCCGAAGAATAATTTGTTGCTTAACAGCTAAATTTAAAGCATTCTTTGTAAATGGTCAAGGTGGCGGAAAAGTAACGGAAGATTACTATAACGTCACGGACGAACAACAAGCGATTCAAGCTGATAGTAAAAGAATGATGAAGAAGCGCCAAATGCTTCTGAAATGAAGGCGTTCAATAAAGTAGATAAGGAAATGGCTAAGCTACGTAAAGAATACTATCAAGTGAAATCCGATACAGAAATGGATTCAGAAGTAGAACGTAATGAATTGGATCGTTTGGATGAAGAAATGCGTGCACTCGCACGAGAGGGTATTAAAATTTTTGGACCAGATTATAAGTAAGAGCTCTTTTTTATGTGATAAAGAACATTTTGTCCACTGTTAGAATAAGATATTTAGATGTTTCATATTTATTAGGAATAAAGAAGTGAAAATGTGGAAGATTTAGAACGAAAAATAGACTACTTAAAGTTAGAGCAAACAGAGATAATGAAGGATATTCGAAATTTAGAAACACGTACCACCATAAATGAAAAAGATATAGCGACAATTAATAAGCAATTAAAGAAAATTAGTATGAATACAACTTGGATTTTGCGAATTATTATTGGTGCAGTTGTAATGGGGATTTTAAGCCTAATAATCAAAGGGACAATTTGATATCAGAGAAATATATTTTTGCGAAAGAGGGACAAGTGTCTCTCTTTTTATTTTTCCAAAGGAGATGAGAACGATGGAGGAACAAATTTTTAATTCAATGATTCAACAAGGAGCATTTGTAGCGTTATTCGTGTGGATGTTTTTTACTACGCAAAAAAAGAATGAACAGCGTGCAGCACAATATCAAAAGGTCATTGAGAAAAACCAACAAGTCATCGAAGAACAAGCAAAAGCCTTTGGTTCACTATCAAAAGATGTATCAGATATCAAACAAAAAATCCTGGGGGAAGGTGATGTGTAATGGAGAAAACAATGAAACTATGTACTTCTGTTTTTGCAACGTTACTTATTTTATTTTCGTTTGTTACGGGTGCATTTGCTGATAGACTTTTAATTATTGATGGTTTATCTAAAATCCCTTATCGTTACGGTGCATATGAAGGAGTAGTGGCACATTCCACAGCCACACCTGAAGCACCAGCTATTAATATCCAAAAATACGAGTCTTGTACTTGGCGTAATGCATTTGTACATTATGCAGTTGATTGGGACGAAACAATTCAAATTGCGGATACACGTTATATTGCGTATGGTGCAGGTTCTGCAGCAAATAAGCGATTGGTACATGTAGAACTATGCGAAACAGCAAAACAACACAATTTATATTGTGATGCATGAAAAATGGGTGCATATTGGAAAATTTGATAGTTATCTTAATAAGTACTCTGGCATATATTGTGCATATACGGTATACACAATTAATAAGGAGGTTCTGTATGCTGGCACTAGACATTAGAAATTTAAATAAGAAATATCAAAATTTCGAGTTAAAGGATGTATCGTTTCAACTGGAAAAGGGTTATATTATGGGCTTTATCGGTGCCAATGGCGCAGGAAAAACAACCACCATTAAAACGATCTTGAACATGATTAATCTTGATAGCGGCGAGGTCCGCATTTTAGGCAAGAACATTGCCGAACACGAGGTTGAATTGAAACAGGAAATCGGATACACATTTAGCGGCATTGACTTTTATACTCGAAGCAAAATGAAGATGTTGACCAATGTGATTAAGAAGTTCTACACGAATTGGGATGATGAAACCTATTACAACTATTTACGAAGATTTAAATTGGATGAAAACAAAAAAATCGTTGAATTGTCGACGGGGATGAAGGTAAAGTACAGTTTGGCCCTTGCCCTATCCCATGGGGCGAAGCTTCTCATCCTAGACGAACCGACAAGCGGACTCGATCCAGCCGCAAGAGATGATCTGTTGGATATTTTTCAAGAGCTCGTGATAGATGGCGAAATCAGCATTATTTTCTCTACTCATATTACATCCGACTTGGAGAAATGCGCGGATTTTATTACCTTTATCGAAAACGGTCAAATTATCAACAGTTCTGAGAAAGATGAATTTATTGCCTCATATCGCCTACTAAATGGTAACGGAAACCAGCTAAATCAGGTGAAAGAAAAATTGATTTCCTACAAAATAAATTCATTTGGCTTTACGGGATTGATTCACTCCAAAGACTTCGATCCCTCCTCCGATATTAAAGCAACCACGCCGAGTCTCGAAGAAATCATGATTTACTTCTCAAAAAAGGAGGATATGTATGTATAACTTAGTGATGAAGGATTTAAAATTAGGCCTAAATCCCATGTTTTTTGTATTACCTGTTTTGATAGGTGCATTAATGCTTGTTCCCGGTTGGTTATATTTTATTGTCATTCTGTATTTTCGCTGGATAACGATACCGATTATGTTTGCAGGATATAGAACTCAGAACGATTTGATATTTACTACTATGATGCCTGTAACCAGAAAAGACATGGTGAAGGCGAGGGTGTTCGTTATTGTCATTCTGGAATTATTGCATATTGTTAGTGCAATTATCTTTGGAATGTTAAATATTCGCTTATATCCGAATCAAACCTACTATTTCTTCGCACCGCACATGGGTTTCTGGGGACTATGTTTTGTCATGCTCGCGATCTTCAACATCATCTTTATTTCCATGTATTACAAGACAGCGTATAAATATGGTGAAGCAACCTTCGCATCCGTTACAGCCGCAATGGTTTTTGCTGGAGTTGCACAATGGCTCGGAATCCAGAATTCTTTTGTGTCTGACATTTTCAATGGTAGCGGTGCTGACAATATGGCGCTTCAAATATCCATCCTGATCGCAGGAATCGTGATATTTAGTTTATTCACCATGATTGCTTATCGAATTGCGTATAAGCGATTCCTACAAGTGGAGATACAATGAATATAGCAATTTCGAACACATCTGAAAAGCCAATTTATCAGCAGCTTTTCGAACAAATCAGCGCCCAAATTTTGAAAGGCGAATTAGAAGGCGGCTATTGTTTACCACCCATTCGACAAGCAGCCAAGGAACTTCGTGTTAGTATCATCACCGTAAAGAAAGCTTGGGAAGAACTCGAACGATGTGGTTTGATAAATACAATAACGGGTAAAGGGTGCTTTGTAGCAGAATTCTCATCCGATGAGATACTGCGAATACGCAACGAAATGGTCATAAAGCAAATGGTTAGCGACATTTCATACTACAAATCCTTTGGTCTTACAATAGAAGAAGTTATTGAACTTTTGAAGAAGGCTTATACAGTTTAAATAAGACGTTGTGATACGAAATGTGTTCTTTTTGCGTGGCGGGAGGGAATAGAGCGGCTAACGAAATATGTTCTTGTCATCCTAACTCTCTCAACCAATGACTTCTAATGTGGCTCGTTTCGGTATCTACCATCTGCGCTACCATAACTTATAAGATGCTGCGCAAGTCAGAGGTTTGAAATGGATAGAGTTGATTCTATAACACAAGTTGATAGTATTCAGTAGATCTGAACAGGGAAACAAGAATTAATCTGATATAACGTAGAGGTAAAGATGAGAGAAGCTTATAATAGAAGAAATATAAAAAAGTGCTAACAAGTTTGCAAACGAACTTGCTAACACTTATATGAAATAGATATAAATTATCGCTGATATGTCACTGATATATAGTCATAATAAAAAGAGACAATACAAACTAACCTTGCTTAGAATACTCATCGTAGTACAATTTATATTATATGGATTAACGCCGCGGAGGTAATAAAATGCGACAATTTGCTAAACCAACAGTTGTTGTAAGTAAATGTCTAGAATTTGGTGCTTGCCGTTATAATGGAGATTTGATTCATGATGTGACAATTCGAAATCTACAGCCGTTTGTTACATTTATTCCGGTATGCCCTGAAGTGGAAATTGGATTAGGAATCCCTCGTGAAACGATTCGAATTATTGAAGATAGCGGAATCCACAAACTTGTACAACCTTCAACAAAAGAAGATGTAACAGAGAAAATGCAAAGTTTTTCTGATCAATTTTTATGTTCTTTACCAGATGTTGATGGTTTTATTTTAAAGAATCGTTCTCCAAGTTGTGGAACTAGAGATGTGAAAATTTATACAGGATATGAAAAATCACCAGTTAAAGAGAAGGGTGCTGGTTTGTTTGGTGGCGCTGTATTAAAAAAATTTTCGCATATTGCAATAGAGGAAGAAGGTAGATTGTCGAATTTTATTATCCGCGAACATTTCTTTAGGAGGCTGTTTACAATCGCTAATTTTAAAACATTAAAACATAATAGAGACTTAAAAGATCTCATTAATTTTCAGTCTGATTATAAATATTTATTTATGGCATATAATCAAGTGAAACAGAAAGAATTAGGGCGTATTATCGCGAATCAGAAAAAGGAAAAAATTGAAGTTGTTTTTGAAAATTATGAGAAGATTTTGCATGAATTGTTAATGCGAACACCTCGCTATACATCGAATATAAACGTATGTCAGCACATTTTTGGATACTTTAAAGATAAGCTAAACAAGCAAGAAAAAGAGTATTTTTTAACGCTACTTCAAAAATATGCAGATAAGAAAATACCTCTTAGCAATTTACTTGTAGTTTTAAAGTCGTGGGTCTTACGTTTTGAAGACCACTATTTATTACGACAAACATATTTTGAACCGTACCCTGAAGCATTAGTAGAAATTTCAGATTCCGGAAAAGGAAGAGATTATTAAAGAAAAAACCACATAATTCGACACTGTTATTCCTATGTTGTTGTAGAACAATGTAGGAATTTTTTTGTGCATGAGTACAGATTCTGTTTTAAAATTAAGTTATGACAGAATTATAGCAATTATCTAACTACTATTCTTGTCTTTTAAAAGCAATGTTTGTAGTACAGACTCGCACGCTGTCGAAACTCAATATTCGATAAGGGGTGTGTAGCGGAATGGAATTTACTCTAACTCGCGAAAAACAAATGATTAAAGAAATGGTACGAGACTTTGCTGAAAAGGAAATTGCACCAAAAGCTGTGTATTATGATAAAACAGCTGAATTTCCATACGAAACGTTTCAAAAAATGGGCGAACTAGGATTATTAGGAATCCAATTCCCAGAAGAGTATGGAGGTTCTGGTGGCGATACTCTATCGTATGCGTTAGCTGTTGAAGAAATTGGCCGTGCTTGTGGCGGTACAGGTTTAAGTTATGCTGCAACAATTTCATTAGGTGCTTCTCCAATTTATTACTTTGGTACAGAAGAACAAAAGCAGAAGTATTTAGTTCCAATGGCATCTGGAAAAACATTAGGTGCTTTTGGTTTAACTGAACCGAATGCTGGATCCGATGCAGGTGGCACACAAACAAAAGCATTTTTAGATGGTGATGAATATGTGATTAGCGGTGAGAAGTGTTGGATTACGAATGCAGAGTATGCAAATACAATCATTGTAACCGCTATCAATGGTGTCGAAGAAAATGGAAAAAAACGTATTTCTGCATTTATTGTGCCGACAACAAGTGAGGGATTAACGATTTCAAGTCCATACGATAAGATGGGTGTTCGTGCCTCTAATACTTGTGAAATCGTACTTGATGGTGTTCGTGTACCGAAAGAGAATATTCTTGGTGATGTAAATAAAGGATTTAAACAATTCTTATATACACTTGATGGAGGGCGTATTTCAATTGCAGCATTAGCTGTAGGAATTGCACAGTCTGCTTTTGAGCGTGCACTTCAATATGCAAAAGAGCGTCAGCAATTCGGAAAAACGATTTCTAATTTCCAAGCGATTCAATTTAAACTGGCTGATATGGCTACTGAAGTGGAATTGGCGCGTAATTTAGTACATAAAGCGGCTTGGTTAAAGGATCATGATAAACCTTTCGGTAAAGAAGCGGCTATGGCAAAGTTATTTGCATCTGAAGCAGCAAGTCGTATTGCGAATCAAGCAGTGCAAATTCATGGTGGATATGGTTATATGCGTGAATATGAAGTAGAGCGTCATATTCGTGATGCGAAGCTTTTAGAAATTGGTGAAGGAACTTCTGAAATTCAACGTCTCGTAATCGCAAGACATTTAGGGTGTAGATAAAAGGAGGATTCACTATGTTTCAAAAAATATTAATCGCTAATCGTGGCGAAATTGCAGTTCGAATTATAAAAACATGTCAAAAACTTGGAATTCGTACAGTTGCTATTTATTCAGAGGCAGATGAAAATGCACTTCATGTAAAACTAGCAAATGAGGCTTATTTGGTTGGTGGCCCACGTGTCCAAGAGAGCTATTTAAATCTCGAAAAGATTATAGAAATTGCTAAGAAAACAAATACTGAAGCGATTCATCCAGGATATGGATTGTTATCAGAAAATCCTTCCTTCGCGGTTCGCTGTAAAGAAGAAGGAATTGTATTTATTGGTCCTTCTGAAGAAATCATTGCTAAGATGGGAAGTAAAATCGAGTCACGTCTGGCAATGCAAGAAGCAAATGTTCCAGTTGTACCAGGAATCACAACGAATATTGAGACTGCTGAAGAAGCGATTGAAATTGCAAAACAAATTGGTTATCCATTAATGCTGAAGGCATCCGCGGGCGGCGGGGGCATTGGAATGCAGTTGATGGAAACTGAGCAAACGCTCACCAAAGCATTCGAGAGCAATAAAACGCGTGCACAAAACTTTTTTGGTAATGGTGAGATGTACTTAGAGCGATACATTGCAGATGCGCATCATATTGAAATTCAACTTTTAGCTGATACACATGGCAATACAGTTTATTTATGGGAACGTGAATGCTCTGTACAACGCCGGAATCAAAAAGTAATTGAAGAAGCACCGTCTCCATTTTTAGATGAAGAAACACGTAAAGCGATGGGGAAAGTTGCTGTACAAGCAGCAAAAGCTCTTGGCTATACAAATGCAGGTACGGTTGAATTTCTTGTGGATGATAAGAAAAACTTCTATTTCTTAGAGATGAATACCAGGTTACAAGTGGAGCATCCTGTTACTGAAGAAATTACTGGTCTAGATCTTGTTGAACAACAATTACTCATTGCGTCTGGTGAAAAGCTTTCCTTTACGCAGGAGGATATAAATCGTAGTGGTCATGCCATTGAAGCACGTATTTATGCAGAAGATCCAAAAACATTTTTCCCATCACCTGGGAAGATTACGGACCTAACGTTACCAGAAACAGTGCGGATTGATCACTTTTTAGAAAATAATGTTACAATCACACCGTTTTACGATCCGATGATTGCAAAAGTGATTGCTCATGGTGAAACGCGTGAAGAAGCAATTGAAAAATTACAGGATGCACTTCAAAACTTGAAAGTAGAAGGCATTAAGACAAATACATCCATGCTATTGCAAGTGCTAGAAGATGAAGTGTTCCAAAGTGGTATTTATACAACAGGTTTTGTAACAAAACAACTTGTAAAAAAATAAGGTTTATGAATATTAAAGGGGGAAAAATGATGACAAAAGTATATGCATCGATGGCAGGTAATGTTTGGAAAATTGTTGTGGGAATAGGAGATACAGTAGAAGAAGAACAGGATGTCGTCATTTTGGAATCTATGAAAATGGAAATTCCAATCGTTTCAGAAGAAGCTGGGACAGTTATGAAAATAAATGTGCAAGAGGGCGATTTTGTTAATGAAGGAGATGTATTGGTAGAGATTGAATAGGGAGAAGAAGGGGTGAAATGTATTGAAGCTACCTACTTTTGCTGTCATTAAAGAAGTGGGACCACGTGATGGTTTGCAAAATGAAAAGAAAATTGTTGGCACAAAAGATAAAGTGAAATGGATTCAATTACTTTCAGAAGCTGGATTATCATATATTGAAGTTTCCTCTTTTGTTCACCCGAAATGGGTTCCTGCTTTAGCTGATGCGAGTGATGTATTTACAGAGTTAAAGCGGAATTTAGATATTACATATGCTGCGCTTGTTCCAAATCAAAATGGTTTGGAACGAGCTCTTTTGCAAAATGTAGATGAGGTGAATGTTTTTTTATCAGCGAGTGAATCACATAATAAAAGCAATATTAATAAGTCTATTAAAGAAGCATTATCTGTCATCCAAGATATTACAAAGCAAGCAGAGTTTGCAGGTAAAAGAGTAAGAGGTTACGTTTCTACTGTATTTGGTTGTCCTTATGAAGGGGATGTGAGCATTGATGCTGTAGACGAGTTATGTAATCAACTCTTCTCATATGGTATTTATGAAGTCTCGTTGGGAGACACGATTGGTGTAGCAAATCCATTGCAAGTAGAGCGAGTATTGGAACATTTACTTAAAAAATATGATTCTTCTCAATTTGCGATGCATTTTCATAATACCTACGGGATGGCGCTTGCAAACGTCGTTCAGTCATTGGAATACGGTGTTACGACATTTGATAGTTCCTGTGGTGGGCTTGGTGGTTGTCCGTATGCACCAGGGGCATCAGGTAATGTCGCGACTGATGATTTAGTACATATGCTCCACAAAATGGGCGTACAAACAAATATAAATGAAGAAAACTTATTAAAGGCTAGTCAATTTATTCAAAGCAAGCTAAATATTCAATTGCCAAGTCATGTGTATAAAGCATTGCAACATAAAACAATAAGTAGGTGATAAAATGCTACAATTACAAAATATTTCAGTAGATTATGTAACACCGCATATCGTAAAAATAACATTAAATCGCGAACGGCAAGCAAACTCATTATCTCTTGCACTATTAGAAGAGTTGCAATCTACATTAAATCATATTAATGAAGAAGCCGATATTCGCGTTGTCATTTTAACAGGCTATGGTGAAAAAGCATTTTGTGCCGGAGCTGATTTAAAAGAACGTGCCAATATGAATGAGGAGCAAGTACGTCATGCAGTTGGGATGATTCGTTCTACAATGGATATGGTTGAGCAATTATCACAACCTGTTATTGCTGCAATAAATGGAATTGCACTTGGTGGTGGTACCGAGTTAAGTTTAGCGTGTGATTTTAGAATTGCGGCAGAAACAGCAAGCCTTGGACTCACTGAAACATCTCTAGCTATCATCCCAGGAGCTGGTGGGACGCAGCGTCTCCCAAGACTAATTGGTGTTGGCAGGGCAAAAGAATTAATTTATACAGCAAGACGTATTTCAGCGCATGAGGCGAAGGAATATGGAATGGTAGAGTTTGTGGTACCAGCTAACTTACTAGAAGAAAAAGCAATTGAAATTGCAAGAAGCATTGCGAGTAATGGACCAATTGCTATTCGATTAGCAAAAGAAGCAATCTCAAATGGGGTACAGGTAGATTTGCATACCGGATTACAAATGGAAAAGCAGGCGTATGAAGGTGTAATCCATACGAAAGATCGATTAGAAGGACTACAAGCATTTCAGGAGAAACGTAAACCAGTGTATAAGGGGGAGTAAATGTGCTAGAACAAAAACAACAATCGAATGCATTTCAAGAACGTGTTGAAACAATTAAACAAGGTGGGGCACCAAAATATCATGAACAAAATAAAGCAAAAGGAAAAATCTTTGTTCGAGATCGCTTAGCTCTTCTATTTGATAATGGTGAATATGTAGAAGATGCATTATTTGCTAATTGTGAGCAAACAGGCTTACCGGCAGATGGTGTTGTAACTGCTACTGGTAAAATACATGGTCGTACTGTATGTGTCATGGCAAATGATTCAACAGTTAAAGCAGGGTCTTGGGGTTCTCGAACTGTTGAAAAAATCTTACGCATTCAAGAAACAGCTGAAAAGTTACGTGTACCACTTTTTTATCTTGTTGATTCTGCAGGTGCTCGTATTACTGACCAAGTTGAAATGTTCCCAGGGCGCCGCGGTGCGGGACGCATTTTTTATAACCAGGTGAAGCTATCAGGTAAGGTACCACAAATTTGTTTATTGTTTGGTCCTTCTGCAGCTGGAGGTGCTTATATTCCTGCTTTCTGTGACGTTGTCATGATGGTTGAAGGAAATGCTTCTATGTATTTAGGTTCTCCGCGTATGGCTGAAATGGTTATTGGTGAAAAAGTAACACTAGAGGAAATGGGCGGCGCTCGTATGCATTGCTCGGTATCAGGATGCGGAGATGTATTATGTAAGACAGAAGAAGATGCGATTGCTCAAGCAAGACAATATATTTCATATTTTCCAAGTAACTATCAAGAAAATGCTCCTATGACTAAGCCTCAAGAACCAAAACAGTTCGAAAAAACGTTAGAACAAATCATCCCAGAAAATCAAAATGCTCCTTTTAATATGAAAGATCTTATTAATCGTATTATCGATGAAGGTTCTTTCTTTGAAGTGAAAAAATTATTTGCACAAGAACTTATTACAGGATTAGGCCGAATTGATGGGAAGTCTATTGGTATTGTTGCAAATCAACCGCGTATGAAAGGCGGTGTATTATTCCACGATTCTGCTGATAAAGCAGCGAAGTTTATTAATTTATGTGACGCATATCATATTCCATTATTATTCCTTGCGGATGTACCTGGATTTATGATTGGAACGAAAGTTGAGAGAGCTGGTATTATTCGTCACGGTGCGAAAATGATTTCTGCTATGAGTGAAGCGACAGTACCGAAAATTTCAATCGTTGTTCGTAAAGCATATGGTGCTGGTCTATATGCAATGGCAGGCCCAGCTTTCGAACCAGATTGTTGTTTAGCGTTACCAACGGCTTCCATTGCTGTAATGGGACCAGAAGCTGCTGTTAATGCCGTATATGCGAATAAAATCGCAGCATTACCAGAAGAAGAGCGTGCAAGCTTCATTGCAGAAAAACGTGAAGAGTATAAAAAAGATATCGATATTTATCGCCTAGCATCAGAAATGGTGATTGATGGTATTGTTCATCCGAATGATTTACGTGAAGAACTAAAGAAGCGTTTCGAAATGTACATGAGTAAATATCAAATGTTTACAGATCGAAAACATCCAGTTTATCCAGTATAAAAGCCCTATTAAGGGCTTTCTTGTTCGAAAAATGAGGAGGGGAAAACATTGAAACAAGCCGTTTGGTTTCCAACAGAAGAATATAAAGATAAAACACGTCTATATGGGTGGATGAAATCGCTTGGCTATGAAGATTATGAAGCATTTTATAACAAGTCAATTGAAGAAACTGGATGGTTTTGGGGAGAAGCGGAACGTGCAGTTGGCTATCAATGGATGAAGCCGTATACAGAAGTATTAGATTTAGAAAACGGTACACCATTCGCTCAGTGGTACACTGAGGGAACGTGTAATGTAGTAGAATCTGCTTTATCTCGTTGGCTTGCAGATGAAGAAATAAAACAACAACCTGCTCTCATGTACGAAGGGGAAAACGGAACAACAAAATCATTTACATATGAAGAGCTCGATAGCTGGGTGAGCCGAGTTGCAAATGGACTAAAGCATTCCGGAATTGAGAAAGGTGATCGCGTAACGATTTATATGCCAATGATTCCTGAAACAGTTGTTGCCATGCTGGCAGTAATGAAAATAGGTGCGATTATTTCTCCGATTTTCTCAGGATTTGCTTCTGATGCAGTCATGACGCGTGTACAGGCAGCAGGATCCAAAATGATTATTACAGCGGATGGATTCTCGCGCCGTGGTAAAATCGTTTCATTAAAAGATGAGGTAGATAAAGCGTGCGAACATTGTCCATCTGTTGAGAAGGTTGTAATTGTACGTCATGCTGGAAATGATTTTACACCTCATAACTATGACCTATCATGGAGTATTCTCGAAAAGGAAAAACCATTTATACACGCTGAAGAAATGAAAAGTGATGACCCGCTTATGCTCATTTATACATCAGGGACGACTGGGAAACCAAAAGGAACTGTACACACACATACTGGATTTCCTTTAAAAGCTGCATTTGACGCAGGGTTTGGTATGAATATTAAGCAAGGTGATCGTGTATTATGGGTTACTGATATGGGCTGGATGATGGGACCGTTCTTATTATTTGGTTCACTTATTAATGGTGCAACAATGGTAATGTATGAAGGTGTTCCAGATTATCCGGAAGCAGATCGATTATGGAAAACGGTTGATCGATATCAAATTACGCATCTTGGGATTTCACCAACATTAATTCGAGCATTGATGGCAAAAGGTGATGAGTATGTAAAGAAACATTCCCTAGCAAGTTTAGAAGTTTTTGCATCAACAGGTGAACCTTGGAATCCTGACCCTTGGATGTGGCTTTTTGAAACAGTTGGTAAAGGGAAGGTGCCAATTTGTAATTATTCAGGTGGAACAGAAATTTCTGGTGGGATCTTTGGAAACGTTTTAGTTAAACCAATTGCACCGATTAGTTTCAATGCATCTTTACCTGGAATGGCAGCTGTTGTATTAGATGAACAAGGTAATCCAATTCGTGATGAAGTTGGAGAATTATGTTTAGAAAAACCATGGGTCGGAATGACAAAAAGCTTCTGGGGAGATGACGAGCGCTACGTTAATACGTATTGGTCACGTTTTGAAAATAAGTGGGTGCACGGTGATTGGGTAATCTATGACGGAGAGCAATATATCATTACAGGACGTTCTGATGATACATTAAATATTGCCGGGAAGCGTATTGGACCAGCGGAATACGAATCAATTCTTGTAAAGCATCATGATGTAATAGAAGCAGCAGCAATTGGTGTACCAGATGAAGTAAAAGGCGAAGTTTGTCACTGCTTCATTGTTTTACGTGAAGGAACTATATTTACACATGAATTAAAGATAGAGTTATTAAATTTAGTAAACTCTCACATTGGAAAAGCGTTATGTCCAAAGGATATTCATGTTGTAGAAGACTTACCGAAAACACGCAATTCTAAAGTAATGAGACGAGTAATTAAAGCAGCTTACTTAGGGAGAGAATTGGGAGATTTATCTTCACTTGTAAATCCGGAAGTTGTCTCTTATATTCAGGGATTACAATCTAGTCAAATATAAAACAAGACATGAGCCCCGTATAAAAGGGGCTCATGTCTTGTTTTATGATGGATAGATTTTTTGTATTGAGAATCTCCTTTAATATGAATGAAAAGCACATACATTATCTATGCCAAATTGAAATAAAGATTAATTTTGTAGTTCCTTTGCCGAATAATTCATGTATAAGTCTATAAATATGAGAATTGTTCATCTATAAAACTAAAGTTTTATAGAAAAAGTTTCATAAATTTTTTGCTGTCCTAATGAAGTTATGTGTATCGCTCTTGATTGTTCGAACTTAGTAATCCAATTTTGTTCTAACATTCGTACCAGAATTGCATTTCCCAGTGCACCTGCAATATGGTGTTGTCTCTCGGTCCAATCTAAACAACATCTGGAGAATGCACGTCTTTTATTGTGTAATCGTTCTAAGTTCACACCGAAATCTAAAAAAAATGCTTCACCGACTTTTGTTACTGTAAATTCAGTATCCTTTTTTGTTAATATTTGTTTATTTAATAAAGCATTTGTAATTTCAACTCCTAATTTTCCTGCTAAATGATCATAGCATGTTCTTGCATATTGAATTTCTTTATTTTCTTTTGCTTGTTTAAAAGATCGAATTGGTTCGCAAGGGGCAATGTATAATAGCTTTTCTAGTGATTCTGCTAGCTCATGATTTGCCAATTTGTAATAACGATGTCTGCCATGCTTTTCTACTTCAACAATTTGTGCCTCATATAATTTATTGAGATGAAAACTGGCTGTTTGTGGTTTGATTTTTGCAACATGTGCTAATTCAGTAGCGGGATGGGCGCGCCCATCCATAAGGTGAACCAAGATAGTTGCTCGTGATGTATCACTAATTAAGGAAGCGATTTTCGCTATATTTTCATTCATCCTCTTCACTCCTTTTTTACATCCATATTTCGATGATAATGGAAGTTTTTATGTTTTACAATACAGATAAAGAATCAAAATTAGGAGTGATAATATGAATTCGGAAATAAGTAAACTATTATGCAAAGAGATACAGCCCAAGATTTTATATTATGGAATGCCAATTTATTATCAACATTAAATGAAGATGGGACAACAAATATCAGTCCAATGTCTTCTTCATGGGCATTAGGAAAATATATGATTTTAGGCATTGGTTTGGGAGGGAAATCGGTTGGAAATCTTGAAAGGAGTAGAGAATGTGTTATTAATTTCCCTTCTGCATTGCAGTGGAAACAAGTAGAAAAAATCGCACCCTATACTGGAGTAGAACATGTCCCAGTTTATAAACAAGAAATGGGGTATACATATCAAAAAGATAAATTTACAATGGCTGGTTTTACACCATTGGATTCACAGTCAGTAAAGCCACAACGCATTAAAGAATGCCCACTACAAATCGAAGCAAACGTAAAACAAATTAGGATTCCAGAATATGATCCTTTCTTTGCAATTGTTGAAACCGAGGTTGTTCATGTACATGCGCATGAAGAGATAATAAAAGGGGAAAACCATATTGATCCGCAAAAATGGAGTCCGTTATTTTATAATTTTAGACATTATTTTTCAATAGGAGAAGAGTTAGGGAAGAATTATCGAGCTTGAAATCTTAAAAGGAGTCAGGGGAAATGAGTATTTTAGAATATGAATGGTTTAATAGAATGTAACTAAAATTTATCTTAAAATGATATGATGTAACTGATGGAGAAGATATTAAACTAATTGGAAAAATTATAAAAATCTAATTTGGTTTCTTTTAAGTGCTCAGGTATAAAATTATAGCTATTTATCTTTCAAACGAATACTCTATTGATATGTTCTTGGATAGCGCTCTTTATACAAAATAGCACTATAAAATAAAAGAATTTTCTGTATAAGTAATATAATGGTATTAACTGGATACATATTAAAAGGAGCGATATTTAGTGGAAACTTTATTTCGATACAATTGGCAAGTAAGAGATCAATGGTTTGAATGGTGTAAACAGCTTTCGGAAGAAGATTTACTCTGTAAACGTGTTGGAGGAGTAGGGAGTATTTTAGAAACTTTATTTCATATTGTAGATGTAGAGTATAGCTGGATACGTGCGCTTCAAGGGAAAGCAGATTTCGAATTGAAGTTTGAAGATTATAGAACGCTAGAAAAAGTGAAGCAGCTTTCTGATTCCTTTCGAACTAAAATGGAAGACTTTACACAAACATGGTCAAGTAATTTAGAGAATAAAATATTAACAGCCTCATGGACTGATGAGACGTTCAAATATGGCGAGGTTCTACGTCATGTGATTGCTCATGAGATCCATCATATTGGTCAATTATCTATTTGGGCAAGACAATTGAATCTTCAGCCTGTGTCAGCAAATTTAATTAGAAGAGGTTTAATGAAAGAAGCTGGGAATTCTATTTTGTAAAAATCTATAAAGTGGTGGTTGTTTTGAAAAGTATTATACCTAATAAAATTCATATCATTGGTTCTGTTGGAAGTGGAAAAACAACCTTAGCAAGAGCATTATCTTATCAATTAAATATTCCTTATTATGAGCTAGATAATGTTGTTTGGAGAAGGACTAAAAATGGAGATATAAGAAATACACCTAAGGAAAGAGATGAACAACTTTACAATATTGTAAATTCAAATGCTTGGATTGTTGAAGGTGCCCATCATAAATGGGTATCGCAAAGCTTTCAAAAAGCAGATTTAATCATATTCTTAGATGTAAGTGTAGTGAAGAGGATAGTCAGAATAATAAAAAGATTTATTTTGCAGTTACTTAACCTGGAAAAGGCTAACTATAAGCCCACATTTAAAATGTTAATGAAAATGTTTAAGTGGACGAATGATTTTGAAAAAGATAGTAAATCAGAAATTTTGAGGATGTTAAAACAGCATGAGGAGAAATTGATTATTCTGAAAGATAATACAGAGATGAAAGTATCGAAAGTAGGATTGTCACGCTTAAATTGAGACATTTTAATCGGAAAAGTTGTGATTTAAATGAAGATATAAAGCGAAAACACCAAGATATTAGATGTGAGTCCTATACCTTGGTGTTTTTTTGAAAAAGTACATACATTAAGAAAAAACTTTTTGTTTTATAGACTTCAATCATTTCAAAAATAGTAAGGCTTTGTTCATAGTACAACTTGAATAAACAACGGCGTAATAAGTCGGTTGTAAATATAGTAAGAAAATGAATTGATAAATAAGATTTACATAGGAGAGATATGATATGGATAGAAATGGTTGTTTTGTCGGAACAGATGGTGAACAAGATGTTAAGTTTTCCATTATCATACCTGCACACAATGAAGAAAAATATATTGGTAGATGTCTTGATTCCATTGTGGTTGCATCTGAATTTTATAAAAATCAAGTCGAGGTAATTGTTGTATTAAATCGTTGTAGTGATTGCACAGAAGAAATTGCACAATCTTATCATTGTATAACTTTACAAGATGAGAATAAGAACCTATCTAAAATTAGAAATGCTGGGGCGAAAATAGCTCGAGGAGAAATCATTGTTACAATTGATGCTGATAGCTGGATGAGTGAGAATATGTTAAGAGAAATAGATAAGCATTTAAAAACTGGAAAATATATAGGAGGGGGAGTAAAAGGGAAATTTGAACGTATTTCATTAGGAATTATTGTTTCAGGATTATTGTTAATTATTCCTCTCATTTTCAAATATGGATTCGTTTCTGTCGGAATGTTTTGGTGTTATAGAAAGGATTTTGAAGCAATTGGTGGTTTTAATGAGGATTTATTAATGGCTGAAGATGCGGAATTTGCAATGCGTTTAAAAAAATACGGTAAGATGCATGGAAAAGGCTTTACTACCATTAAAAAAGCTTATATGACAACATCTTGTAGAAAATTTGATGAGCATGGTGATTGGACTTTAGTAAAGAGACCTCAAATTATTTTGGCATATTTAAAGGGAACAAATAAAAAGTATGCAGATGAATTATACTATGAAAAGAAAAAAGGGAAATAAGGAAAACCGACTTTTTTAGAAAATACAAGCCGGTTTTTTTATGTGAAAGAGGCTTTTTAGTTAAAAATCCTCTGAATCTTTTTTTCGTATATGTACGAATAGTGAAATGGAAATAATAACAAAAATTATTATTGTTTGTAAAAAAAGATTTTTAAACTGAAGCAGAGATATCCACGATATCAAATAATCCTTAACAGATTGAAGAGATGGAAGGTGGGTAGGCTCGGAACCATAAGTAAATAGTTTTTTTGTTTCGATAAAAGCACTATTTTCTCCATTTGCCTCCATTACAATCGAAATAAACCTCTTGTTTCCTTGTTTTGCTGTACTAGCAAAACTATATCCAGCAGGATTTGAAAAGCTAGTTTGTAAACCATCGACTCCTTTGAATTTTATTTTACTATCAAGTGAATACAACATTTTATTTGTATTGAAAACATGTATATCTTTGAAGGTGAATTGATAAGAAGTTAATTGGGTGATTTCTAATATCATAGGATAATCCGTTATTAAATGCTGGGCTAGTTTCGAGGCATCTAAGGCTGTTATTTTAGATTCTTCTTGTTTATTCATTACGCCGGTTGCATTTGCAAAATACGTTTTATTAGATAATCCTAATTGTGTCGCTTTTTCATTCATTAAATTCGTAAAGTCTTGTTCGCTTTTTGAAATATGTTCTGCTAAAAATACGGCCGCACTATTATCAGATGCAAGAACCATTGCATGAAACAAATCTCGAATCGTTATTTGATCTTCAAAAGTTATATCGATATTATTTCCTTCCATTTGAATGGAAGAATTACTTATTTTCACACGATCATCCCACTTGATTTTTCCTTTTTGTATTTGTTCTAACACAATATACTCTGTCATCATTTTTGATAAACTTGCTGAGGAGAAAGGGGTATCTTCATTTTTTTTATATACAATCTCTTCTGATGTTGCATCTATTAAAATAGCTGATTTCGCTTTAATTGAAGGTCCGTTTACATAGAAATAAAAATAAAAAACAAGAATTGCAGTAATAAGAAAAGACAATATAAGAAGCATCAAATTCTTAAAATGTTGCATAAGCTATCCTCCTTGTATATCGATATTACTAGTGTAAAAATTAATCTTTAACTAGGAGGAAAGAAAAGGTAAAGAATTTCTAAAGAATTATAAGGAATATATAAATTTTGGATAATTATGGTCATCATGAGGAAATAAACATGTATTTTCACTCACATTTAAACATAAAGAAGATTTAGTAGTAGAGGACAGGAATGAATTAGTAATGGATAAATTAAGAATTCTTAAAGAGTAAATTTTTTCAATTTATTTAACGTAGAAGTAAATTATGAAGTGGAAGTAACAGTTAGAGCTGGAGAATTTTCTTAAGTACAGTGGGGGAAAGTGAAGAATCATTTGGAATTATTGGAAAAAATCAACTTTCGCAGGTACAAACTGTTATTTAATACAATCTACTTAAATAAACAAACTGATTCCAAATCAGTTTGTTTATTTCTCGCTATTCTTTAGTCCCTAAAACATCTGTATTTGGAGGCTCATAACCCATCTGGCGTGCCATAGCTACAATCCATGTAAAATGCGTACATTCTAGGTTTTTATTTTTTATATTGATAGTGATAAGTTGATTGATAAACCCCATGGAATTTTTCCATGGGGTTTATCAATCAACACAACAAAATCACTATTATATTTAGAATATAGTACTTTTCTTGTTCTAATAGGTGATTTTTTTAGTGGATTTTTAGTTGTTGAGATAAATG
Source organism: Bacillus sp. DHT2 (assembly GCF_026241455.1). Taxonomy (NCBI): domain Bacteria; kingdom Bacillati; phylum Bacillota; class Bacilli; order Caryophanales; family Bacillaceae; genus Bacillus; species Bacillus sp. DHT2. Next base: position 719,993 of record NZ_JAPHWH010000001.1, on the reverse strand, counting down.
CTTTTTATTGCTTATATGAAAGAAGCTTCACAGTAAATGTTGTTTGTTCAGTATTGCTATATACCTCAATCGTTCCATCGTGAATCTCCACAATACTTTTTGCAATCGCTAATCCAAGGCCTGATCCTCCCGTGTATGCAGAACGGGATTTTTCAACACGATAGAAGCGTTCAAAAATATGTACTAAATCTGTACTTGGGATAGGTTGTCCGTAATTTGTAATATCGATTACAATCATGTTTCCGTCTTGATAAGCTGTTATATCAATAAATTTCCCATCATTACCATACGTTATAGCATTCATAATTAAGTTCTCAAATACACGTACTAATTTATCTCCATCAGCAAGGACCATAAGTTTTTCTGGTGGAAATGAAAGTCTACACTCAATATTAGCTTCCTGGAATTGCATACGAAATTGAACAGATAGTTGACCAAGTAGTTCAATTATATCAATAGGTACAGTATTTAGTTGTAACTCGTTATTTTGAACACGCGTATACTCAAATAAGTCATTCATTAGCATGTTTAATCGATTTACTTTGTCATAAATAACTTGAATATAATGACGTAATTCTACTTCATCTCTGTAATTATCATGATGTATGAGATTAACATAGCCAACTATGGATGTTAGCGGTGTCCGTAAGTCATGTGATACATTTGTGATGAGTTCACTTTTGGCTTGTTCAGTTTGACGTTCTTCTTCAATTGAAACTTTTAACTGCTCTACAATGTGATTGACACCAGTTGCTAAGTCTTCTAAATAATTATGTTGTAAAATAGATACTTTATGATTAAAATTACCATCCGCAATATAACGAATTTCGTCAATCATTTGCTTTATGCATACTTCATAATATAGTTTTTTTTCGTGACGATAGAAAATATAAACATAGAATGAAAAAATTGAGAATAAAAACAGATAGGATCCCATCATTGTCCAAAGAGACTCCTTTAATCCCATATACTTTTCGTAGCCGACGATTCTGACAAATTCTCCACTTAATGCCGTTAATGTAAGGGAACTGTCAATTACACTCGTAACAAGACGGGATATGACAACCTCGGTAATTGGTGTAAGCAAAATAGATATTAAAAGCCAAAAAACAATTTTCCATTTCGGAATGACTTTTAATATGTCAAATGTCTCATTTCTCAATTTTATAACCTACTCCCCAAACAGTATGGATGAGTTTTTCACCATTCGTTCCTGTTTCAAGTTTTTCTCTTAGGTTACTAATATGAACCATTACAGTTTTATTGGAACCATAACCATCCTCATTCCAAACTCGTTCAAATATTTCCTCTGAACTAAATACTCTACCAGTATTGCTGGCAAGTAAATATAAGATATCAAATTCAATAGATGTAAGTTTAATATACTCTCCATTCACTTTCACAGTATGATTATGTTTATGTATTTCAACAGAGCGGATGCGAATAATACCATCATCATTAAGTGATGTAACTTGTTGGAATGAAGATCTACGTAATAGCGCTTTAACTCTAGCTATTAATTCTAATGGATTAAATGGCTTAATCATATAATCATCTGCACCTGTCATAAGACCTAGGATTTTATCCATATCTTCGGCTTTTGCACTTAGCATAAGAATAGGTACCGTATTTTCTTCTCTAACTTGCTGGCAAACTTCTAGTCCATTTCGTTTTGGCATCATAATATCTAATATCATAAGGTCAATCTGATGAAGTGAGAGCATGTGTAACGCTTCATCACCATCATATGCTTTATAAATGCTGTAGCCTTCATTTCGTAAATAAACGGCTAGTAATTCTACAATTTCTTTATCATCATCAATAATTAAAATGTTTCTTTCCATCATATACTTAATTCCTTTCTTTGCATTCCCTCATCATTAATATAATAACAAACATTTAGGCATTTGGGAGTTAAGATCATACATAAAATTTCATGTAACGTATTGAAAAAAATAAAAAAATACATCACGAATAAAAACAACAGGATAATTTGTTTCCTTATGATATGTTGAAACAAAGTTTTATTGAGGAGAAAGTAACGTGTTACATAAAAAAATATATACATTTGAACCCAGTGGAGCTTGGAAAAGTGATATAAAAAAGTTTTTATTAGATTGGGATTTGAAATATAAAATAAGTGGAATTTGAATTATTTAAAAGGAATAATAGATTAGAAAGGATCTAGAAGAGGATGTGAAGTACTTACGAAGAATAAAGAATTAATAAGGTATTTACATAAAAAGTGGATTCCATGTTATGAGCGAAAAAACATTGGTGAATTATTCAAATGAAAATAGGAGGAAGTGAAAAGTGTAATGAAACGTATTGCAATTGTATCCGCATGGGAACCAGAGCTTACATACTTGTATCAGTATTATCCAAGCCATCGTGTAGAAAAACGAGCTGCTTGGGAATTTCATTTTCATTCTATAAATGAATTAGAAATAATCTCTGTAATTACTGGTGTTGGAAAAGTGAACTGTGCTAGTTGCGTACAGTTACTAATAAGTGAATTTAAGCCTGAACAGTTATTTATGACAGGCATTTGCGGAAGTTTATCTGAGAAAGTAAAGAATGGTCATATTGTTGTTGCACTTAACACACTACAGCATGATGTAACCGCTGCGGGAACAGGAACGGATAGTTTCGATTTATATACTGGTAGAGCAGCTCCTATTGAAACAACGAAATACCTTGTAAGACAAATAAAAAAAGTGCGTGCTTATGATCCAGTACATTTTGGAACTTTCATATCCGGAGATCAGCGTATTCGCAGTACGGAAATGAGATATTTACTACATACTGTATATGGTGCAATAGCTGTTGATCAAGAAATAGCTGCTTTTGCATACGTATGTCATGTGAATAAAAAGCCTTTTCTTTGTTTGAAAGCAGCTTCAGATCAGGCAAATGATAAAACTGTAGAGGAACAAAAGGTGTTTAAAATGTTAGCCTGTGAGAGAGCATGTGAATATTTAATTGCGTTTTTACGCGTTTACGAATTAACTACATCTCATCAATAATACGATGTATAAATCTATATCCTTTAAAAGGAGCCTAACTTTAGTCATGAAAATAATAAATAAAGTAGCAATTATCGGTGCAAACGGAAAGGCTGGTAAATACCTTATAACTCAAGCACTACAAGAAGGATACTTTGTACGAATTCTCACACGAAATCCACAAATATTTAAAATATCGCATAAACATTTGGAAGTTGTAAAAGGAGATGCTCGCGATATTTCTGCAATACGTCGATTACTACAAGGCTGCAAGGCTGTTATTAATGCAGTGGGGAAACCTAAAAAAGAATCATATATATTTAGTACGGTGACAAATCATATTTTAAAAGTAATGGAAGAATACAGAATCAAGCGATATATTCTTGTTTCTGGAGGATCATTGGATGTACAAGGAGATCAAAAGAGTATATTAAATAAACTAGGAGCAATGTTATTTCGTGTGTTTCTTTCGAATATGATGAAAGATAAGTATAAGGAATTACAAGTGATACAAAATAGCAATGTGGATTGGACTATTGTGCGGTTACCTTTTGTTGTAGACGGACAAGGGAGTGGTAAAATCAAAGAGAGTATCAGAGATTTACCAGGGATTAAGATTCAAAATGGAGATATTGCGCCGTTTGTTATAAAGCACAAATTAATGATGAAATGTATAGCAGAAAATGTCCATTTATTTCAAATTAGTGGGAAAGGTAGATGAAAATTTTACTATGTTTCATTATAAAAAATGTAGCGAAGCAGATATAGATTTAGTATACGAAGCTTTTCGAGATGGTTTTTCTGATTACATTATAAAGATGGAAGTTTCAAAAGAAGACTTTATAAAAAGATTTTTCGGTCCAGAAGGTAATAAACTTGAGCATTCTTATATAGCGTTAGATGAAAATAAATCAATTGGAGTTATACTTAGTGGAATTAAAGAATATGAAAGTATAAAAACAATGCGATGTGGCACATTAGCGCTTCATCCGGACTATCGTGGGGTTGGCGTTAGTCATAAATTATTTGAATTTCATAAAGAAGAAGCGATAAAAAATGGATGTCAGCAACTTTTTCTTGAAGTCATTGTCGGTAATGATAGAGCGATTCAATTTTATACGAAGTTAGGGTATGAAAAAGTATATGATCTGTCTTACTATAATTTGAGGGACACTTCTATTTTGACAAGTAAGAGTGTACAAAATATAGAAATAAGGCAAATTAAGTTTGGCGAATTTCAAAACGGTATACAAAAATGGTTAAACTTCCATATAAATTGGCAAAATGATATCGATTATATGGAGAAAACTGAAAATAATACGTATTATGGAGCTTATATTAATGATGATTTAAAAGGATGTATATGTGTTAGTGACAATGGTAAGATAAGTTTATTATTTGTTGATAAAAAATATAGAAGAATTAGAGTGGCTACAAGTCTATTACAAACTGTAAGCAAAGAATTACAGCTTCCCAGTCTTTCTATTGGATTCCCTAATAATGGTTTACTTGAAGGATTTGTAAAAAAATGCGGATTCGAGAAAAGTTCGTTGGCTCAGTATGAAATGTATTATACATTGTAACGTTTAGAGGGAAATAGAAAAATCTTTTAGCTGCATACTTTAAAAGAAACTGAAGGATTTATATTTTTATAGACATCATAAGTTTTTATTTGCTTTTTCATGTGTTTTGTGTGAAATTTTAAAAAACGAGCGTATGTTTGTTTTTCGAGTTTAAATGGAGGTATGACTATGTTAGCTCTAATAGAGAAAATAGATAATGAATATGTAGCTCAATTTAACCGTTCATTAAATCATGCAGTAGAACAAGTTTGGGCTGTATTAACAGAGAATGATAAACTAGCAAGATGGATACCAAACCTTTATGTAGAGAATCTACGAAAAGGAGGTATTATAAAATTTGATATGATGGATGGCTCAGGGAATTTTATTGATATCAATATTTTAGACTGTCAAGTAAATTCTGTATTAGAATTTACTTGGGGAGAAGATCGTGTTCGATTTGAAGTACATAAAAATCCAGATGGTTGTCTATTAATATTAAAGGAATTTATTCATGAAATAAATGAACACACACCAAAAGATTTATCTGGATGGCATATATGTTTAGAAATTTTTTCTTCTGTATTAGATGGTCATGACATGGATTTTCCAAAAGATGAATGGGAAAAATGGTATAAAAGATATAAGTTAGTAATTAATAAAATCGAAAATAATGATTTAAATTAATCGTATTATTATGTGATAATTACAGATTAAAAAAGCTTTTATCGTGAAATAAAAACTGTTGATTATATTTGATATACAGAAAAGAGTACATAATTGTTAACAATAATAAAAAACAGCACATAAGTTTGATTTGCAATGTTCTCGACAAAAAATGATTAAATTACATTTCTCTTAGATTGATTAACTGATGCCTAATACAAAAAGCAACAAAACAGGAGAAAACTTGCTTTGTTGCTTTTTAAATACACTTAAATTTCATAAAGAGGAACACAGTGTAGATTGCAATATAAATGTAAAATTAGCACAAATTATCAAAAAAAACTTTTGTTTGAATTATAAAATGTGAATATACAGAGGGTTGAGGAATGTATTACTTTGAAAGAATACAAAACCTAAATATATTGAAAAGAACTTATAAGACCAATTAAGGAATAACCTAAGGAGAGAATAAAATGAATATTGAAATGGTTTTTGGAGATTTCCCAGTATTGGAATCTGTTAATCTAGTATTAAGAAAAATCGAAGAGGTACACTTACAGGAATTATATTCGATCTACGACAATGACAAGGTATTTGAATATTGCGGTATCATTCCTAAACATAACTTACAAACGGTAAGAAAGATGATTGGTCATTTTGATAGGGATTATCATAAAAAAAGCAGAATTAAATGGGGTATCTTTCAGAAGAATCAAAGTGATAAATTGGTTGGAATTATTGAATCTATGGATTTTAATCAAAAAGTGAACATGGTATCTATTGGATACTTTTTGGCAGAGGATTATTGGGGTAAGGGCATTGCAGCTGAATCTGTTCGTATGGTAGTAAAATTTTTATTTGAAGAAGTTAATGTAAACAGAATTCAAGCAGAGGTCATGCCTGTAAACGAGGTTTCAAAGAAAGTCCTCTTAAAGAACGGTTTTATAAAAGAAGGGGTGTTAAGACAAGCTTCTTTATGGTCTGGTAAAGGAGTGATCGATTTAGAAATATATGGAATCCTTAAAGAGGACTACATATAAAATTTCAATTAAAATGATACACCTATTTATTTTCATCTCGCTTTAATGGGATAAAATTTAAAGAAAGAAAAAAGTTAGGTAGTGGATAAAGCCGCGCTGATTAAAGTTTCACTTTATCAAGTAGTATTAATGTAGGTGTTATTAAATCTGATTATATCAAGATTTTATTATGTAATTATAATACCTTAAAAATAGAATTATAGATACAATTAACCCCCTAGGTAATGGTAGGTAATGGAGAATTGATTCTCACGTTATGTCATTGTTTAAATTAAATTTGTTCTTCGAAATAATAGTAATATATAGGAGAGACTAATGTTTAAAATAAGAGGTTTTTCAAAGCTATAATGAACAGAGTGGAGAAATGAAACTTTGGAGTCGTCCTGATTTTTTTATTATTTAGTTCTTATTATTATGAAAAACTTTTTTGCGAGGCAATATGTTTTTCTGAAACCATTTTATACGCAACTTGTTATATCCAAGTTCCAATGTTTTTATATTTATTTTATATTCGAACTACACTCATTGTGGTAATATATCTTAATAGAGTATATTTTTACCAAATTACTCTTAACATTATTATAGGGGGATACATATGAAAAAAAGAATAGTTTCAGTTATTTTATCGTCTGCTATTTTATTTCCTACTATTTCACATGCACAGGAAAATTCTAAGCAAGAAAAACAGAATCAAAGATTTCAAAAAACACCTGCTGTACAACAGCAAAAATCAATTCATATAAAAACAGAACTTTCACCAGAAATAAGGAATAGTGATATTAAAGGAAATAAACATGGTATTCAATACTCTAACCAAGAACGTAATACGGTCAAAGCTCCAAGAAATGGATGGTTCTCTTATAATGGATACTGGTATTATTTTAAAAACGGATCGTTATATCATGGTTGGCTACAAGACGGAGGGAAATGGTATTTTTTATTGAATGGTTCCGGGGCAATGGCAACAGGATGGTATAAGGTGGATGGCAAAAACTATTATTTTAATTCCAGTGGTCAAATGCAGACAGGTTGGGTACATGACGGTGTAAGTTGGGCATATTTTAAAGCGGACGGCTCACAGCAAACTGGTTGGTTTCAAAACGGTGGATATTGGTATTATTTACCTAAAGATAAATATATGAGTACTGGCTGGAATCATATTGATGGAAAGCTTTATTATTTTAATTCCAACGGTCAAATGCAAACAGGTTGGGTACATGATGGTGTAGGTTGGGCTTATATGAAACAAGATGGATCACAACATGTTGGATGGTTAAAATATGATGGCAAGTGGTATCATTTTTATGCAGGATATCATATGACTAGAGGTTGGATTTTATTAGATGGTTATTATTATTATTTTGATGCAAATGGTATTTTACAATATTCTCAGAAAGCTTGATGTAATTACATAGAAGGAATTTTCTACCCTTTCTTAATGAGTAGGAGTTTATGAGGATTTGTTTATTGAGATTCGATCCCCAGAAGAAGATTTTAATAAGCGGTGTTATCTGATTAAAAGTGAAGGGTTAAAACGAAAAAGCACAATAATGTGCTTTTTTCGTTTTAACAATCATTTAATAGTTCAGTTAGAAGTAAAAGCTTATCCAAAAATATCAAGGCCAATCACTTCATTATTAGCCTCATCGACGACCAAGACAATTTGTTCAGCAAATGTCTGAAAGGATCGAATAGTTAGTGATTCCTTTAAATCATCATATAAATACCAACCAGTTGGTGTTTTGCTTGTAAGTCATCATCTCGAAAAAATATAATATTATTATGTAAACTAATAATGATGAACTAAGACTCTATTTTGAAAAATATAATTTCAAAATAGAGTCTTTTAGTACAGGTTGAATTAAGTAAAACGTAGGCTTAATTACTCATATTTTTTCTAATAACGCTAATTCCTCTTCAACAAAACACATCAAATCCTTAATTGTTTCACCAGAAAAGTCAAATCGAATTCCAGCTGCTTCATATACTGTTTTTACAGACTTAGAACTACCTAAAGATAAAGCTTTTTTATAGTTTTGCAATGCTTGCTGAGGGTTTTCTTTATATTGTTTATACATTTGTAAAGCACCAATTTGTGCAATTGCGTATTCAATATAATAGAAGGGTACTTCAAAAATATGCAGAACAGATAACCATTGTGCGACGATCCAATTTTTATAGCCATCTGTATTTACGATGCTTGAATTATATAGAGAAGAAAGTTCTAAAAACTTAGCATTTCTTTCTTCGACAGTATGAGTTGGATTCTCATACAACCAGTGTAATTGGTAAATACTCTATAATTTGTGTTAATTGTTCTCGCTTAGCTTGTTTAAAATCTTCTTGATTATTATAAAAAACATCCCAGTTGTTCATTGTAAATAGTTCCATTGTCATACTTGCTAATTCAGCAGTCTCCATTGGTAAATGTTGATATTGATGTATCGAAATATCTTTCATTAAATCATGATGAATACAGTGACCCATCTCATGTAAGAAAGCAACAACATCATCTTGTGTTTTTGTTAGATTCATAAAAATAAATGATAACTTAGATGCGGGTAAATATTCACAGAATCCACCAGGTGCTTTCCCTTTTCTGCTTTCCAAATCTAGATGGTTATGCATTTTTTCTAGAAGAGCTGAAAAACTTGAATCAATCTCTGCGAAAAGTGTTTTGCTTTTTTCTATTAATTCATTTTCATTTTTTACAGGGTGTAAAGGTTTATGATCTGCAGGTACAGCATGTATATCCCACGGACGTAACGTATCTACCCCAAGCTTTTCCTGTAATTCTTTATGCATTTTTTCTTGAAGCGGCACAACGTATTTACGAATAGATTCAGCGAATTCATTGCATTGTTCGGCCGTATAATCAAAACGCTCGTATTTTTTAAACATGTAGTCACGATAATTCATTAAACCAACGTTCCTAGCTTTTTTTGTTCGAAGCACAATTAACTGATTTAAGATTTCTTGAATTTCATTCTCTACGGATAAAAACTTTTCAGAGATAGCAGTCATCGCTTTTTGACGAATGTTTCGATCAGAATCTTGTAGATATATTCTTAATTCAGAAAGGTTTACCTCTTCACCGCCCCACATAGAAGAGAGATTACCAGTGATTTCAAAATATCTTGTTATTAACTCATCTTCAGTAACCTCTAAACTAATATTTTCTTCGTTAAAGAGGCTTCGAATGTTTTGGATTTTTGTATCTAAGAATCCAAACTGAGAGGGATCTAACTGGAAGCGATAGGGTGATTCATAATATTTTTGATCTAGTAGACTTTTATAACGTTTTAATGTAGGCTGTACATTTTTTTGATCAAAGTCAAAAGCTTCTTTTACCTTTATATCATTTGTATTTCGTTGAAAAGCAATATAATGTTGCATGAGTTGCTCATTGATAGAATTTAAAGTCTGTGATTGTTGTATTAACCAATTCTCAAGTTCTTGATTAGAAGATATTGATACGTTTAATAATGTATCCAATTCTTTTGTTAGTTCAGCTATATTACTAATATTAATAGGCATTACCTGCTGCATGAAAAATCCCTCACTTTTTATTTACTAATAGAGGTATTCTTTTCTTTTATATGAATTCCTTTTTTACCTAGGAAGTTTGTACCTATTATACCAAGAACAATCATTATGGTCCCAACGATATGATAGTATGCAATTTGTTCGTGTAAGAATAATACTCCTGCAATAATTGTAATAAGTGTAGATAGATTACTAAAGACACTCATTTTAGCTGCTTCCATATAAGACAATGAATAATTTAATAAAAATGCTGTTAGCAAAGAAGACAATAATCCTAAATATAAAATAGATATAAGAAATGTTCCGTTTGTAAATGGTTTAAAGTATATATTTACAGTACCTTCATTCATATGTTCAATGATAGCGATTAAATTGAAACTAAGAAACCCAATCATTGTCATCATATATGTTAAGTCTATTAACTTAAATTTCTTTGTCATTTTTCGTGCTAAAACATTGTAGCAAGCAGATGATAACGCTGATAGCAGAATAAAAGCAACTCCTATAAAACTAGTCTCATGAGTTCCTGTGCCATTCATAACAAATATATAAATAACACCAATTACAGAAATGAGTACAGATATTTTTTGCCATGCATTTGTAAATTCTTTTAAAAAGTAAGAAGCGAAAATCATTGTGAATATCGGAATGACAGCTTGGATAATCCCAGCTTCAGACGAGCTTGTATATACTAAACCGAAAGCCTGGAACGCAAAGAATAATGCTGGGTAAAAGATTGCTAGTGGTAAAAGTGAAAGTATGTTTTTAAATGAAATATTTAATTTTACAAAACCAAAAATGATAGGAATAGTAGCTATTAAAAAAGCAACTGTGAAACGGTGTGCAAGTGTATCGAGAGGAGTTGTAACCGTTAATGCTAATTTCACAAACATAAATGAAAATCCGATAATAAAGGCATATACTAATGCGGCTGTATATGCTTTAGTTGTGTTTTTCATAATTTCACCTCATATAATTGATTTACTACTGGCCAGTATATGTACATGGTAATCTTTCTGAATCGGTGCTACAATGTGAACAAATACAAACTGTACCGGTACAAAATAGACGTTGAGGTGTAATCATGTATAAATATTTAAATGTATTAAATGATTTAGAAAGCATGATTCAAAAAGGAGAGATAAAAGAAGGTAGGAAATTACCGTCTATACGTTCACTCGTATCACAATATGAGTGCAACAAAGCAACCATTATACGTGCGCTTCATGAATTAGAGAAGCGCCATATTATTTATTCCGTACCTCAAAGTGGATATTATGTGGTGAAAAAAATGGGGAATTATGAAGAAGATGAAACAGAGAATTTTGATTTTGCATCTTCAGCTCCAGATCCTGATGTATTTCCTTACTTAGATTTTCAACATTGTATTAATAAGGCAATTGATACGTATAAGAATGATTTGTTTATATATGGTACACCTAAAGGACTGCCATCTTTAATTTCAATTGTGCAAAAACAACTAGCGAACTATCAAGTTTTCGCAAAAGAAGAAAATATCTTTATCACCTCAGGAGTTCAGCAAGCTCTAGTTATATTAACTTCAATACCCTTTCCAAATCAAAATGAAACGATACTTATTGAGCAACCGAGTTATCACTTATTTATTGAATATCTAGAAACAAATCGTACTCCTGTAATCGGAATAAAACGCACTGCTAAAGGTATTGATTTATTTGAGTTAGAAAAGATATTTCGAACGGGAAAGATAAAATTCTTTTATACCATCCCAAGATTTCATCATCCACTCGGCACTTCATATTCTAAGAAGGAAAAAGAAAAGATTATTTCTCTCGCAAAGAAATACAATGTATTTATAGTAGAAGATGATTATTTAGCAGATTTGGAACAAAACCCAAAGGTAGATCCACTATATAGTTACGATAATTCTTCACATGTAATCTATCTAAAAAGTTATTCGAAGATTATTTTCCCTGGATTACGTGTAGGTGTGGCAGTTATTCCTGCTTCTATTGCAGAAGCGTTTCATAAATATAAAAAGCTATTAGATATTGATAGTTCAATGATTTCCCAAGCTGCTTTAGAAATTTACATAAAAAGCGGGATGTTTGAACGACACAAACAAAAAATCCAATTGTCATATTACGCTAGATCTAAGGCGTTATCTGGAGCATTAGAAGAAGCTTATAAAGAAAATCAACATCTGTTTTGTAAAACAGAAAGCAAAATAGGAATACATACGTGCTTATCATTACATAAAAGTATTGTCACGGAAACGCTTATTAAAAACTTAGGGCAAAATCAAATATTTATAGAGACTGTTGATAAAAATTATTTGTCTTCTTTCCGTAAAGAAAAACTTTTAAAACTGAATGTATCAAATATGAAAGAAGATAAAATTAGGATAGGAATTCATAGAGTAATCGAGGAAATGAAACAAGTAAATCGTGTAGATTTCCATTTTAAGAAAGACTAACACTTCATATAGGAGGTTTATTATGAAGAAAAACATAATAGCCTTGTTGATATGTATTGTCGTAGGAACCGGAGTGATAGTAATGGTTATGTATAATAAAGGAAGTGAAAATTGTAAAGGGGTTGCTATTCATATAAAGTCAGTTATTGTAGATGGCAACAACCTTTCTATATCGAATGTTAAAGTTTATGCAGACTCAATCGTAAATAAAGAACTTGCTATTTCAAATTCACAAGGTGAGTTCGAATTTTACACTGGTGTTTGTGGTAAGATTACGCTACAATTTGTTACTCCGGATGAGGAAATATATACAAAAAAGTATGATAGAGAGCATGTACCTAAATTAATTAGACTGGAAAATAAACATTAAGGAGAATTGTATATGAAACCATTACAAGGAAAAGTCGCAGTTGTAGCTGGTGCAACGCGTGGTGCTGGAAGAGGTATTGCAATGATGATTGGTGAAGCAGGAGCAACTGTGTATGTAACAGGAAGAAGTACAAAGGGTAATTTATCATCAATGGGAAGAACAGAAACGATTGAAGAAACAGCAGAGCTTGTTACAAAACAAGGAGGAAAGGGGATTTCCGTACGTGTAGATCACACAGTGGAAGAGGATATTAAAGCATTATTTACAAAAATTCAAGATGAACAAAACGGCAAACTTGATATTTTAGTAAATGATGTTTGGGGCGGAGATCCGCTTACTGAATGGGGAAAACCATTTTGGGAACATGACTTACATAATGGATTACTTATGCAACAACGTGCTGTCCATTCACACATGATGACAAGTTACTATGGTACCCCCCTAATGGTGAACAATAAGAAGGGACTTGTAATTGAAATTACAGATGGTGTCGATTATCAGTACCGTGGTAACCTATATTATAGCTTAGCAAAAATCTCAACCATCCATTTGGCAGAAGCAATGGCGAAAGATTTAGAGGAACATCATATTACTGCTGTTGCGGTAAGCCCTGGATTTCTCCGTTCGGAAGCAATGTTAGATTTATTTGGTGTAACAGAAGAAAATTGGCAAGAAGGTGCAAAGAAAGATCCACACTTTATCGCATCTGAAACACCTTTCTTTATTGGTAGAGCAATCGCTGCTTTAGCAAGTGATTCGAACATTCATAATAAAACAGGAAAAGCCCTTAGTTCTTGGGGGTTAGCGAGAGAATATGGATTTAAAGATATTGATGGAAGACAACCTGATTGGGGAAAATATTTTGAAGAGAATGTTTTAAAAGGACAATGAGTATTGTATAAAATGAAATGAAGACTAAGAACCATGTATATATCGGTTCTTAGTCTTCATTTTCGTTCGTATAAATATTTTTGCTGCATCTTTATTCCTTCCAACGGTGGACAAAAGGTTGTTAAATATTGTTACGCTTTAGAACTTTTTAAAACTCATATCCATAATATATAAAACAGTGTGTGGATGATTATATAAGAGGGAGTTGAATGAATATGAATGTTCCATATTTTAATAATGAAATTCGAGTTCCTGCTGTAACATATACTTCAGCACAAGGTACACTTCAATCTGTTCAGCAGGCATTACAAGCGCAGGTACAAACAATGCAGATGCAAGGTATGCATTTTGACTATCCGTCTGTACAATATTATTATCCTACGTATATGACTCAGAATGGGATATATTTTTCAACAATTCCAATTGGTGCTGTGTACAATTTATAAAACTGATTTTATTACTCTTAATAAAATTAAGCTGTTCCAACTTGATTTTGATCTGCAACATCAGAATCAAATGTATTCGTTGCACTCACACCGTTAAAGGTATTAGTTACAAAAGCAACATTAGATGATCCTGAACCATTATAGGCTTTTGTATTTTCTTTCGGAGAAACATTATAGAAATCACCTAAGTTAAAAGAACCGTTACTATTTTGAACAACAAGATTTCCGACAACAGAGGGCATAGTCTTCACCTACTTTATTAGATTAGGGATTGTTAAAGTCACTATATGATTTATTTTTGTAAAAGTGCAGCTTAGCATAAAGCGAATTTGAGCGGAAGAGAAATGTATCGTATGAACCAAAGACATCATTGAACAAAAAATGCATAGATTTGTGGAATTGAGATGGACTCTTTTTTATTAATATTTCGTGCTATTTTGATAAATGCATTAAGAAAAAACATTGATAAGATTCCATTAACCCAAGAAAATGTAGTTATCGTTGTGCATCTAAAAGCGATAAATCTATTTATAGTAAAAGCGTGCAAGCTGTTTTCTATCAAATGAATAAAATACATTATTTAATGAATAGGGAAGTGAACTATACTTTGTCTAAATGTTTTTTAACTAGATTAACAGGGCGAGAAGAAGTGCCTCTTGTAAAAACAGATGCTTGCGGTTTAGTACTATTTAGATTTAATACTGATTTTACAGGACTTCGATTTAAATTGGTGCTTAATGATATAGAAATATTGACTGCTGTTCACATTCATCTAGGGACGCGAGGCGAAAATGGTCAGGTTGTCGCATTTCTTTTTGGACCAGTAACGCGTGGTATTAGTGTCAATAGAGGAGTGGTAACGGGAATAATTGTAGAAAGTGACCTTACTGGTCCTTTACAAGGTATGTCCTTGTTAGAACTAGCAAGAAAGATGGAAATCGGCAATTCGTATGTAAACGCTCATACGGAAAACCACCCAAACGGAGAAATTCGAGGGCAAATAAAAAGGTTTTAATCTTTCTTAACTGTATATAGTCTGTTCTTACAGGTTATAATTCCATATTTTTATTCCTTATAAGTATGATGACAAAAACCTTTAGCCATAATTATGACTAAAGGTTTTTGTTGTGGGGAAATTTATATAGAACCAATAATTTTTAAGGAGGTAAAGTTCATGGAAGATAATAAAAAATCAATTCTCGCTTTTATAGTGTTATTTCTAGGTTTAGTGTTCATTGTTGGAGGGATGGTTTATAGTTTGTGGGGACCATTTTAAATTCATTGGTGAACAATTGCCACCTAGGCAATTCAGTCATAAACTGTTTTCCATTTTTTATTAGTTAATGGACTTTATATATCATTTCAGAAATAAAGGAGAACATTTATAATGAATTATATGCTGTTTAAGGTTATAAATCGTCTTGCTGGACGAGGAACTACTATGGATGCGATAATGGTTTTTCTTTCACAGAAGACGCGTTATCTATACCTTTTCATATTAATATTTATGTGGTTTAGAAACAATTTCTACAAAAAAATTATTTTGTATGCAGGAATTTCAGCAGGAGTTACTTTATTTATAAACCGTATCATCCAACTTTTTTATTTTAAACCTCGTCCTTTTATTTTCCATCGAATTCGTTTGCTTATCCCATCAAAGAGTAATTCCTCATTTCCAAGTAAACATACTGCCTTAGCTTTTGCTGTAGCGACTTCCGTTTTACTTCGTGAACGTTTAATTGGCTCTATTATGTGGTTATTAGCAGTTTTGACAGGTTTTTCACGTATTTGGGTAGGACATCATTATCCATTTGACATAATCGGGAGTGCTGTTATAGGTAGTCTAATAAGTGTGATTATTGATAAGAATACATATACATTTCAGTCTCTTATTACTTGGATTATAAATATATATTCATCGTTCACAAAATTATTTAAATGAAAAAAAAGAAAAATTCCCTATGTCATTCTTGGGAATTGTACCAAATAAAAAGAGAACATCCGCTTCTTTTGTTTTATGGAGTAGAGCAAGAGAAGGCACAAATTGAAAATCTCTTTTGGAATTTTAAAAAATCTAGTAAGGATTGACTAGGATAACTAAAAACAAGTACATGCTAGGGAGTGCTAGTATATACTTGTTTTTAGTTTTTAGGAACTGTGTGAACAATAAAGAATTTAATTAATGGTAATGTTATTCATAAATTAGCATTAAAGGAATGGATTGTTGATGAATATTTTTTTTGAAAGCATAATTTTAATTGTTACGGGTATCCTCGCTTTAAAATTAACCGGAAGTAAATCAATTAATCAGATGACAAGAGCTGAAATTATTATCGTTGTCTCTATTGGGCGTATTATTGTAGAACCAGTGCTAAGTAGAAAAGTAGGACCGTCTATCCTTGCTGCTTGTATATTTTCAGGTGTTTTATTTATTATTCATTATGTAGAAATGAAATCAAGAAGGATGGAACAATTTTTAAATGGTAATAGCATTGTTATTGTTGAAAATGGAGAAATTTTGAAAAATAATTTGAGACGTACGAAAATGACAGAACAGCAACTGCTGATGTATTTAAGAGAACAAGGAATTCATGATATTAAAACATTACAACAAGCAACGGCAGAACCGAACGGTCGCGTTGGTTATCAACTAACAGCTGGGGCACAACCAGTTACTTGCGAAATGTTAGAAAAGATATTGCACCAAAACAACCTGAAAAAGTAGTTAATATGGAGATATATTAACTACTTTTTCAGGTTGTTTTAGGGAGTTTAGCAATACGTTATGAAATCTTTTTAATCCAATCAACATGTCTTTTTCATTTAACATAGAATAACTAATTCGTAAATAGTTATATTTTGATTCATGATTCAAAAAACAAGCCGTTCCTGGTAGAAAAGAAACGTTCGCTTCATTCGCGTTTTTAAGTAACATAAAAGCATTGATTGAATCTGGAAGTGTAATCCATAAATTAAAACCACCTAGAGGTTTTTGAAAATGAATGTCCCCTGTTAGAGAAGTTAATATTTCTAGTGTTGTATCGCGTCTTAGTTGTAATGCGGTGCGTAATTTTTCTAAATGATTTTTCATTCTTTCTGCTCGTAAAAATGGAAGAAGTGCCTTTTGTGTTAGTAACGGACTTCCTATATCCATCGAAGCTTTCACAGCATATAACCATTCAAAAATAGGTCCTTCTACAGCTAATGCTGCAATACGAAGGCCTGGCGCTAATGTTTTACTGAATCCTTTTAAATATATAACGTGACCATTTGTATCAAATGTTTTAAGTGGAGGTGGAATTATAACTTCATCAAAATATATTTCCCCAAAAGAATCATCTTCAATTATAAAAAAATGATACAGTTCTGCTAGTTCTACAAGTTCATTTCTCCTTTGGCTACTCATTATAGTACCTGTAGGGTTTTGAAAAGTAGGATTCACATATACTAAAACGGGTCTCTGTTTTTGACAAACTTCATCGATTAAATCAGAGCGAATTCCTTGTTCATCAAGCTCAATTGGTATGATTTTAACCCCTTTGTTTATAAATACATCAATTGCTGCACCGTAGCACGGGCTCTCTATTATAACTGTATCACCTGGTTGTAACAATGTTTGAGCGATTAAATCAATTCCTTGCTGGGCGCCACTTGTAATTAATAAATTAGAAGGATCTACAGCTAGTCTTTGATAATCTTTTAAGTATCTTGCAATTTCTATTCGAAGCTCTTCATCTCCTTGAACTGGTCCATAAGTTGCTAATATCATTTGATCTTTGTCTATTATTTTTTGCATTTCATCCGAAAGAAATGGATTAGGTAAAAGACGAGGATAAAGAATGGCCTGTGAAAAATCATAATATTTCCTATGTTGATTCATTACATATTGAGATCGCATGACATTGATTGATTTCGTATGTTGCCAATCATATGGCGTAGGCTGATGCTTCCGATGTTCATGTTTATGTATATACACACCTTTTCCTTGTTTAATTTGTACATAACCTTTTGTTTCCAGCTGTTTATAGGCTTTACGAACGATTAATATACTTATTTTCAAATCATCTGCTATAGTACGTAAAGAAGGTAAGGAATCACCATGTAATAACATTCCACTTTGAATCCGCTCAACAACTTGCATATAAATTTGTTGATAGAATGGTATATTAGACTCTTTGCGTAGTACAATTTTCATGATCTCACCTGAGTTTCTTTTTAATTTAATTAAATCTAAAAACATATGTAGGAGCAACTATAGATTTATCCAACTGTTATATACGTTGATATACTGTTATACACTGTTTCCTCTATACTCATCTTAAAAAACAAAAGGAGGAAACATAATGGTCATTTTTAATTATATTTTAATTTGTATGATTTTCGGCACAACATTTTTAACGATAAAAATTGGGATTGAAGCGGGGACACCACCATTATTCTCGGCGGGAATCCGTTTCTTTTTAGCAGGTGTTATTCTAATCATCGTATTTACCTTAAAACGGAAAGGTATTATACCATACCTACTTTCAAAACGAATTATATATGCTGGTTTTTGTTTAACCTTTATGACATTTGCAACATTATATTGGGCTGAACAGTATATTTCTTCGGGTTTAGCAGCTGTTCTTTCTGCAACAGGGCCAATGATGATTTTGTTATTACAATCGAAGAGAAATAAAACAAAACTACAACGGGAGCAATTTCTCGCTCTAATCATAGCGCTTATTGGAGTTGTTTGTATCTCCTTACCAGGGATGCACCAACAACTCACTTTTATATGGAGTATCGCTTGCCTTGTCATATTAGTCGGCGAATTATTTTATGGCATAGGTTCCATCCATTCAAAAGAAATACTGTCAGATCTGCCAAAAGTATCGCCGTTTCTCATTAACGGAATCCAAATGTTTTACGGTGGACTTTTTCTTCTGATTAGTTCTACTTTTATAGAACAGCCAAATCTCGATATATTAACATCTTGGAGTGTACAATGGCCCATTCTATATCTTATCTTTGTAGGGTCAATTGGTGGGCATGGTTTATATTATTGGCTCTTGTCAAAGACCAATCCAGTATTCCCATCAACTTGGCTGTATGTATCTCCATTAATTGCTGTTATTACAGGATACGTATTTTTAGGAGAACCAATTAATCCAGTAATGGGAATCGGAGCGTGTCTCATCTTGATTGGTGTATTTTTAGCAAATCGCTCTACACTTGGAGTGTACTTTAAACAGGGGAGATTATTGAAAAAAGAAATGTAACATGATTGTATTTCAGTTGTGAAATAGAAGAATAAAATAGTGTGTTTATGACAATGGAATTGATATGTAATTAAATGTTTTTTTATATGTATACTGTTGTTTTTCAAAGTTACATAAATAAAAACCCTCTCATATAGAAAATGAGAGGGTTTCATTATGCCTAATTTGTATGTAAAAATATTAGTTTACTTTCTTTATAAACCCTTTATAGTGACGCTTCACAAGCTGGCTTTCTAGTGTTTTCATTGTTTCTAACGCTACCCCTACAATGATGAGTAAACTTGTACCACCAATTTGAGCAGAAGGTGGTAAAGTAGCCACTTTCGTAAATACAATTGGTAAAATTGAAATAGCACCTAAGAAAATTGCACCAATAAACGTTAAACGATACAAAATTTTTGTTACATATTTCTCTGTCGATTTCCCTGGTCGAATACCTGGAACGTAGCCATTTTGCTTTTTCAAGTTTTCGGCCATTTGTTCAGGATTTACTTGAACAAATGCATAGAAGTATGTGAAAGCAATAATGAGTCCAACGTAAAGGATCATTCCAACTGGATGTGTAAAGTCCAGATTTGTACTTAACCATTTAGATATATCAGAGTTAGGGAATAACTGCGCAATGGTCCGTGGTGTCATTAGAAATGCAGAAGCAAAAATAACAGGAATTACACCCGCACTGTTTACTTTAAGCGGTAAATGTGTATTTTTTGCCCCTTGATATTGATTATTCCCTGAAACAGCTTTTGCATATTGAATAGGTATTTTACGAATTGCCTGTTGGATGTAAATAACACCAACAACGATCGCTAAAATAATGAGTCCAATCAATACTACTTTTACAATATGCATAAAGAGTTGATCTCCAGCATTTTGGAATTGTTGTAAATAAATTTGATTTACGACATTTGGAATCGCTGCAACAAGTCCTGCAAAGATAAGCATTGAAATTCCGTTACCTACGCCGTTTGCAGTAATTTGTTCACCTAACCAAAGTAAAAATGCAGTACCAGCAGTTAGCACTGTAGCGATAAATAAATACGTAGTCCATCCTGGATTAGAAATTAGTTGCCCGCCTGCTATATTGTTAAAGCCAATAGACATTCCAATGGCTTGAATAAATGCGAGAATGATTGTAAAGTATCGGGTAAACTGAGCTGATTTTTTACGGCCCATTTCCCCTTGCTTTGCCCACTCTGTAAATTTAGGTACAACATCCATCTGTAACAACTGTACAATAATGGAGGCTGTAATATATGGTGTGATACCTACAGCAAAGATTGAGAAGTGTTGTAAGGCTCCTCCGCCAAATACATTAAGCATACCTAAAACATTGGCTTGATCTTGTACTTTTAATACCTCTGCGTTAGTATGAGGAACTGGTATAAACGTGCCAATTCGAAAAACAATTAACATCGCAAGTGTAAAAAAGATTTTCCTTCTTATCTCAGCTACTCTCATAAAGTTTGAAATCGTACGAAACATCGTGTCGCCTCCTGTATTTTTTAGCAGTTATCTAAAAAGAAAACTGTTTTTTTATATCCTGATGAACGAACTACAAGCCTCCTTCCGTGTAGAATTCATTTGACAAATGGATTTTCATACATTTTGTAGTGTTGTTATGGATATAAAAAATACAAACGTTTTTATAAGCGATAGATTTATTTTCGTAATCATTCAATAACCATAATATAACTAATAAATAAAAAAATGTACATAGATACGCATGAAAAATGAATGAAAAGGGTAATTCTTTACATTGTTATATGAAGAGTTGGTTACATAAGTTTGTAATTGTTATCTATGTATAAGTAGAGAATTATCTACAATTGATAGCAGTCAAGTTGTGGCTGTAGCGTGGGATTAAGTGTTAATAGGAAGTGTGTTTACTCCAAGTGATATTCATACACCTTTATGGTTATGGAATCAATATTTCCGGACCTTGTTGTTCAAAACACATTAAAATAAAATGAAAAAGAAGTAGATGCTGGTGTTTCAAACATCGGTATCTACTTCTTTTTATTAAAAATCAGGAACTTTGTACCGGTACAGTTATTGTAAATGAACATTGTTGATGCTCTTCATAGCTTTTAAAATTAGCATATAATACATTCACTCTAAATATTGAAGGGGTGCTTTATATGACAGAGTTACAAGATCAGTTTTTTGCAAGGTTAAACCTAAAGAAACAACAGACTGTGAGATTTGAGGACTTGAACAAAATAATTAGCGCAATTGCGTATGAAATTCCGTTTGAGAATTTAGATATCGTAACAGGTAATACGAAAGAAATTTCTAAAGAGAATTTACAAAAGAAAATACTAATGAGTTCACGAGGTGGGCTTTGCTATGAAATGAATTCTATTCTATATTACTTATTAAAAGATTGTGGATTCGATGTGAAGTTAGCATTAGGCACAGTTTATAAAAGTGATTTAAATGTATGGGCTCTTGAAGAAAGCCATATTACAATCATTTTAAATTATGATTCAGTATCGTATTTAGCTGATGTAGGAATTGCTTCACTTGTACCTCTCACACTTGTACCGTTTACTGGTGAGATTGTTACTTCAAAAAATGGCGAATATCGTGTTAGGAGAAAAGATACAGATAAAGGAACTTATATTTTAGAAAGACGAGACACTCATTCGTGGCATGACCCACATGAAAAGATAGAATGGAAAGTATGTCATGCTTTTCGTACGGATCCTATTGATGAAACAACTTTAAATGAAGTTCAAAGAAAAGTCATAGAAGATGAGAATTCTAGTTTTAATAAAGGGCCGATTGCAGTAAAACTTACGCATTCTGGATATGTCTCTTTGACGAAAGATAGTTTGACTCAAGTAATGAATGGTCAAAAAAGGAAAAGTGTAATTACAGAGAATCACTATAAGAAGCTCTTACATGATATATTTAACATTGAAATGTAAACCTTACCTTTGCATTCAAAATAGAAATAGTATGATCCTTAATGTAAAAGCGTCATGGTAAATAAATGGTTTGGTTTGCACAGTAAGGTCATTCTCTTTTATGGTAATATAGGTACGATAAAAGTAACAATGAATAAAAAAGGAGTCTACTATGTCAGTTATCGATAAATTGAACCTTAGTAAATATAGTAATATGGCAGTGATTAATCAACCAAACGATTATGCCCTTTTTACTGAACAAGCAATTAAGTTATCTAAAGATCATGATGCTATTTTCATTTTTGTAGAAACAATTGATGAGATGGTAAAGTACACGCAACTTATTATTAATAAGCAAATATTACTCGAAAAAGGTTATTTATTTTTCGCTTATCCGAAAAAAGGTAACACTCGTTATGAAACTTTTGTTCACAGAGATGAAATATTTCCAGCAATGAACGTTGGAGAAGATGGATATGTAGATAATAGTGATATTAAGTTTGCACGGATGGTAAGTATGGATGATGTCTTTACTGTCGTTGGTTTGAAACGCGAAAAAAAGAAAGTTAAAAAGACATCTGCTGCTAGTCAATGTGTTTCTGATTATGTAGAGAATATTAAAGATGTAGAAGCATTATTAGCTAATCACCCAAATGAACTTCAGTTTTATCAAAGTTTAACACCAGGCTATCAAAAAGATTGGGCACGCCACATATTCTCAGCAAAACAGCAACAGACACGTGAAAAGCGTGCGCAGCAAATGGTTGAAATCCTTTCGCAAGGTTATAAATCAATTGATTTATTCCGCAGAAAGAAGAAATAAAGAAGATTTAATAGTAAAACTAGGATATTCAAAAAGAGTGGAATTTTTTTAAAGTGTAGTTATAGGTACCGTAAGTCTAATTTTAAGATGTAAAACATATTCTTGATCTCATCAAGAATATGTTTTTTTATGAACTTCCGTTTTCGATATCAAAATACATAATGATGACACAATTAATAGAAGAGAAAAGTTGAAAAAACATCTCCTTCAAGTATACTGAATATGATTCAGAATTTATGAGAGTGGCTTTTTACAGCACATAAAATGTGTAGAGCTCTCGTGCAGTAAATAGAATATAAAAGAATGAATAAGAAAAGGTGTTTGAAATGAAATCGTATATTGTAGTTGGAGCTGGAATTTTAGGGGCGTCTACTGCTTATCATCTCGCTAAAGAGGGAGCTCGTGTTACTTTGGTTGATCGCCAGGATTTAGGACAAGCAACGGATGCAGCAGCAGGAATTGTATGTCCATGGCTTTCACAACGGCGTAACAAAGCTTGGTATAAAATCGCGAAAGGTGGAGCGAGATATTACGCTTCTTTAATCCAGCAATTAGAAGAAGATGGTGAAATAGATACAGGTTATAATCGAGTAGGTGCTATTAGCCTACATACAGATGATAAAAAGTTAGATCAAATGGAGGAGCGAGCATATAAACGACGTGAGGATGCTCCTGAAATTGGCGAAATCACTCGTCTATCACCAGAGGAAACAAAAAAATTATTCCCGCCGTTATCGGAAGAATATGGAGCTGTGCGTATAAGCGGTGCTGCTCGGGTAAATGGACGAGCACTTCGTCAATCTCTTGTAAATGCTGCGAAAAAACATGGCGCTACCTTTATAAAGGGAGATGCTGTTTTAATTCATGAAAACAATTATGTTAAAGGTGTTCATGTAAATGGTGAAACAGTAACGGCAGATCAAGTAATTGTTACTGCAGGAGCATGGGCAAATGAGTTGTTAAAACCTCTTGGTGTTAACTTTCTTGTGACTTTCCAAAAAGCACAAATTGTTCATTTACATATGCCGAATACGAATACTGAAAATTGGCCAGTTGTTATGCCGCCAAACGATCAATATATTTTAACTTTTGAAGATGGCCGTGTAGTTGTAGGTGCAACACATGAAAATGATACTGGTCTTGATTATCGTGTTACAGCTGGTGGTTTACATGAAGTATTTGATAAAGCATTGTCTGTGGCACCAGGGTTAGAAAATAGTACGATGCTGGAAACAAGAGTTGGTTTTAGACCATTTACACCAGGTTTTCTTCCAGTCATTGGTCCGTTACCTAATTTTAAAGGTATACTAGTTGCGAACGGCCTAGGTGCTTCTGGATTAACAGCAGGTCCATACTTAGGTTCAGAACTTGCAAAACTTGCTCTTGACCAACCGATAGAATTGGATTTAAGTCATTATGATGTAGCTGGTGCACTTGAATAGTGATTAGATCTAGAAACAAAAAAAGATTAGGAATAGCTACCTAATCTTTTTTTGTTTCTTTTTATATTTGCAGAGGGAATTTTGAGCATTTTGGAGAAAAGCTATATTGATTGTAAATTTGAAATAGATAGCATGAAAATTATAAATCAATTACACATACAATTTTAGAGGATTAAGGAGTTGCCTTAAGTGTATAACGTTGAAATAAGAAGACCAATCATTGGTGATTATGAAGAGTTACATCAATTGTTTCATACAGTCATTGTAGATACGTTTGCTAGAGAAGGTTTATCGGAGTTGACTGGCGATATAGAAAATGAAATTGAAACTAAAAAACAGTACTTGAAATGTGACTTTGATAGCGACGGGAAAAATCGATATTTTTTGATCGCTGTAGACAAACATTGTAATAAAATTTTCGGCACAATTGAATTTGGGCCATCTAGTAAACTGATTAATAATTGCACAGATGGCGCATTAAAAGACTTATATGAGATAGGGACTGTATTTGTACTCCCGAATTACCAAAGACGCGGCATAGGTAATTTGCTTTTAAATGCGATTTTTCTTACCTTATTGGATAAAGGAATAAAAGAATTCTGTTTGGATAGCGGATATACTAACGCACAAAAAATATGGAAGAAAAAATTTGGAGAGCCTAACTTTTTGTTAAAGGATTATTGGGGCGAGGCGTATGATCATATGATTTGGAGAAAATGCATAAATGATATTATAATATTTAGTAGATAATGAAAGTTGTTTTAGCAAATCGATTGTATAAATTTAATTAAATTACATTTATAATCAACACGCATAGCTTTTCTTTCATACTTATGCTATTATTTACCTTTACTATAAAAGAGGACGTGAAGTAACTTGATTAAAATTGATTTACCTGCAGTTGATGTTTCTATAACAGAAAGAAAACAAGTAATAAAAGGCGATGAGCCAAGAATCACTCCAATTCATGGATTCATTGATTTCCACCTGTTTCCAAGAGATAAAGGCGGCATTTTTATGTTTTATAACATTAATGATGAACTTCTTTTTGTTGGGAAAGCACGTAAAATAAGACAGCGTATTAAAAAGCATTTTGAAGACAATGTTTCACCAATTCAAGCACATCGCGATGAAGTATATCGTATTGATGTATGTATTGTAGAAGATCCAATGGAAAGAGAAATTTACGAAACATACATCATTAATGAACTTCAAGCGAAGTATAATGTTGATAAAGTATTTTATAAATAAAATAAGAGTAATTTAAAACATGATCTTAGTATTATATTAAGGTCATGTTTTTTTATTTAATAAAAAACATTTGATCCCCTTAGACTATTCGACAAAATATAACAATGCAAAAAATTGTTTTTTGCTATGATAAATAGGAAATTTATATATTGTGTTTATCGGGGGATAAAAAAGGATGTTGAAAAAATTTACTACATGTATTTTGGGTGGCGCTTTAGTATTTAACTTATCTGGGTGTGGAAGTACATCTGACAAAACTTCTTCTGAATCTAAAGAAACCACTTCTAAGCAAGAAGAAAAGAATGTGAAAACAAACGATACAACGAAAGGGAATACAGATTCGAAAAACACGGAACAAACAAAAGAAAAGACAAAAATAAAAGAAAAAGAGTATTCATTAAACAAAACTTTTAATACGCCAAAATTTGATGTAACTGTGAAAAGACTTGTAGAAAGAGATAAGGTTGGTAAAGAAAGTATAGGGATCCAAGAGCCTGAAAATGGACATGTCTTTATTGTTATAGAGGTTGAAGGGAAAAATATCACAAACGAACCGATGAAATTAGCAGTTTTGCCATCAGTTGATTTAGTGGATGAAAATGATAATGCTTACCAAAGTGATGTGTGGGCAACTAGTAGTTATGAGGTTGAAAAAGGCGAGACCTCTACTATTAGTAAGGAATTAAAACCTGGTGATGTAAAGAGAGGAAATAAAGTTTATGTGATTAATAAAGAAAAGTTTGATACAGGTAAATGGTATGTTCTTGTTAATCATGAACATAAAGAACAAATTAAATAAAGTTTATGTTAAGAGGGTATATACCCTCTTTTTTTGTTGTTTGGAAAAGTCCTTAAATCTTGAATTCCTTTACCTTTCTTTTCTTTCATAACAGGTAAAAACAAACATATACTGGTACAAGCAAACAAGAAAGGAGACAATCATGAACTGGTTAGAAGCTTTTATATTAGGAATTATTCAGGGATTAACGGAATTTTTACCTATAAGCAGTACCGGACACTTGTATTTAGGAAGACATTTGTTTCATTTAGATGAAGCTGGGCTTTTTTTAGACACGATGCTGCATATTGGTACCCTGTTAGCGGTGTTTATTTATTATAAAAAAGAGTTTATCTATTTAATTAAAAATCCACTTTCAAAGCTTACATTTTTACTCATTGTTGGAACAATCCCAGCAGTTATAATTGGCTTATTATTTAAAGATTTCTTTGAAGAGATTTCAAAAACGGGTGTAACAATCGGATGGGAGTTTTTAGTGACAGGTTTGTTTTTATATATGGCAGAGAAACAAAAAAATGGACGTAAGAAAATGGATGACATTACATATCAAGATGCTTTTATTATTGGTTCGTTTCAAGCGTTTGCTATTTTTCCAGCAATCTCTCGTTCTGGTATGACGATTGTCGCAGCACTTTGGAGAAAATTAGATCGTGAAACAGCTGCATATTTTTCGTTTTTGTTATCTACTCCCGCTATTGTTGGAGCAATCATTTTACAGTCTGTAGACGTATTTCAAGGGAAAGCTGAAAGCATTTCAAGTACATCGTTAATCGTTGGCGCCTTATCTGCTGCATTTTTTGGATATATTGCAGTATCTTGGATGATTCAATATTTAAAGCAGCATTCTCTTAAAGTATTTGCATATTATGTTTGGGCTCTAGGCATTATCATTTTAACTTTACAGTTCACTGGCGTATTTTAAGGAGAACGACCTTGAAAAAATACAGTCATGCAATAATCTTATTTTATGCTGAGTCTTGCTGGTGAACGTTATTAGATAAACAATGCTATTTTTAGCGGAATTACATGTTGATTCTTTGCTTAAATAGTACTTGTAATTAAGGGGAAAGACGAATAAATGTTGATAAAAAAATCCTGTTGCGCAATTTTATAGCAGGATTTTTTATTTTATGATTCTATTAATATGTCAGAAGAATAAAGAGGAAAATGAAAAATTTATTTTAGCATCATGAAAGTAGCGGAAATATCTTGCGGGAGGTAAAAAAATGTTAGGAAAAGCAATCGTTATTGGTGGAAGTATAGCTGGGAAACTAGCAGCAAAAGCTTTATCTGATTATTTTCAAGAAGTAATAATTTTAGAAGCAGGCGAAGAATGGAATGAAAAAAGGCCTAGAAAAAGAGTACCTCAAAGCCATCATCCTCATGTGTTATTAAAAGGTGGTGAAGTAGCAATTGAGAAATTATTCCCGGCAATTATGAATCAATTAAAAGAAGATGGTGGTATCGAAAATAATTTTACTGGGGATTTGAAATGGCATCATTTTGGTTTATGGAAACAACCATTTATCGGAGAGTTGAATGCGGTTCAACAAAGTCGTCCTATGCTTGAGTGGCACATACAAAAAAGTATGAGTGAAGTAACTAATATTACAACAAAATATGAAACAATGGTTGAACAGTTGATAATAGATCGGCAGCATAACAAAATCTCTGGAGTAAAAGTGCGATGCGTGAAGACCGGAAATAAAGAAAATTTCCACGCAGAACTAGTTGTGGATGCAAGTGGATTTGGTTCGAAAACTATAGAATGGTTAGAAACACATGACATAGAAGTAAAAGAAGAAAAAGTATGGATTCAATTATTTTACGCGACTAGGGTATTCCGTCTAAAAAAGAATGAATATCCTGATTGGTGTAATTTACTTATTTCTCCTAGCTTTCCTGAAAATCCTTATGGCGCCTTTATTCAAACCATTGAAGACAATCGATATTTCGTGACTTTTAGCGGATACGCCAGTGAAAATGCACCAAAAACAGATGAAGAATTTCTTGCATTTGCTTATAAGTTACCTGCACCAGATGTCATTCATTTTCTTGAACAAGCAGAGCCAATTACAGATATAAAAATACATAAGATTCCATACCAAGTTCGTCGTCGATTCGATTTAGTGAAAAATATGCCAAAAGGATTTTTAGTAATTGGAGATGCTCACTGTCGCTTTGATCCAGTTTTTGGACAAGGAATTTCTGTCACTGCTATGGAAGCTGAAGAATTACAAATGTGTTTAAAGAAGGGGAAAGTGCTAGAGAAAGATTTTACGCGTGACTTTTATAAGCGAATTTCAAAAATTATTGCAACGCCGTGGGAAATGGTTACTACAGAAGCTTTCCGTCACCCTAAGATAAAAGGAGAAAAGCCTTTTATACAACCATTTCAACAATGGTATACGAAAAAAATATACCAACTTTCCGCGAGTAATACAGACGTTTACATTCGTTTAGTTAGGGTCATGAACCTTATGCGTAGTCCCCTACATCTTCTTCATCCTAAGGTATGGCTTGCTATTCTTACAACTCGAAAAAATAAAGGAGGTTAATCTCATTACAAGCAGTAGGATTTTAACTATTAAATGGAGAATTTATAAGTAGATAATTGATTAAAAAGGAATGAGTCATGAATGGAAATATACATAGAAAAATTAAAGAAACAAGATGCGGAAGAATTGTTTGCTTTTGAGAGTTATAATAGAACTTTTTTTGAAAAGATGGTACCGAGTCGTGGTGATGATTACTATGTTTATGAGACGTTTCAATCTAAACATGATGAATTGTTAAAGGAACAAAAAGAAGGCACTTCCTACTTTTATCTTATACGGAATATGGAAAAAACAATTGTAGGTCGAATAAACTTAGTAGACATAGAGAAAGATAGAGAATTGGGATATCTTGGTTATCGTGTAGGAGAAGATTTTATCGGAAATGGAATTGCAACTAAGGCCGTCCAATTACTCTTAATTCAAGCAGCAAACCATCAAATTATCGAAATTCATGCAAAGACAACAAATAATAATATTGCTTCACAACTAGTATTAGAAAAAAACGGCTTTTCACGTACCGCAATTGATAAAAAAGGTATAGAGTTAAATGGTCAAAAGATTAATTTCATTCATTACGTTTGGAAACATACTAAAGTATTATAAAGGAAATTTTAAAACAAAAGGGGAACAATACAATGCAGGACTTACGTTATCCAATTGGGAAGTTTACTTATGAAGGAAATATTACGGAGGAAATGGTAGAAAAGTGGATTCAAGAAATTGAAAATCTTCCTGCAAAACTAACAAAAGCAATTAACGGTTTAGATAAAGAACAGCTAGATACACCTTATCGAAAGGGTGGATGGACAGTACGGCAAGTTGTTCATCATGTTGTCGATAGTCATATGAATAGTTATATTCGTTTTAAGTTAGCTCTTACAGAAAATAACCCGACAATTAAACCATATATGGAAGAGAAATGGGCAGAGCTCCCTGATTCAAAATTACCTGTAGATGTTTCCCTTGTATTATTAGATTCATTACATAAAAGATGGGTAAATGTATTAAGCTCTTTAGAGCAGACAGATCTTGAAAAAACTTTTAATCATCCTGAATCAGGTGAAACAAAACTGGAGGTAGCAATTGGATTATATGCATGGCACGGTCGGCATCATACTGCACATATCACTTCTTTACGGGAGCGATTAGGGTGGTAAATGTTATGGGAATAATACTAGAAAGAGCAATAAGTTTTGATGCGGAATATATTTTCAATATTCAAGTACAAGCATTTAAACCGTTATTAGAAAAATATAAGGACTATAAAACGAATCCTGCTAATGAAACAATTGATAAAGTAATTACAAGAATAAACAATCCTTATGGTGGATTTTATAAAATATTTGTTGATAATACTCTTGCGGGAGCTATTTGTATATTTCGGAAAGAAAAGACAACGGAATTCTGGATAAGCCCTATGTTTATTTTGCCTATTTATCAAGGGAAAGGGGTAGCCCAGAAAGCACTCGTTTTAATAGAGAAGATGTTCCCACAAGCAACTAGTTGGGAATTAGCTACCATTTTAGAAGAAGAACGTAATTGTTATCTGTATGAAAAAGTGGGCTACATTCAGACGGGGTTAAGAAAGAAGTTGAATGATAATACAACACTTGTTTATTATAAGAAAATATTATAAAAATAGATTTTAAAAGGATAGATACAACAGAGTATATCTGTATTATCTATCCCTTTATTTTGGTCCTATATAATACAATGTTGCGAAGTTTTTTTGTATTTTTAAAACAAAACAATGCATGTTGTTCCAAAAAACACGGGGTTATAACTTTTGTTTTTGTATAAAAATGCAAAGGTGTTATTTTGTTGTATATTTTACTAATGCTTTTTGAACGCTTAAAATACTGTCATCACTTTTAAATTCCTTTGTAATCGGTTCATGCATACTAGATACCCAAATTTTAAGTTCTGCATCTAAATCAAAATGACCTGCTGTTTCAATGCTAAATTGTGTAATGCTTTTATATGGAATAGAATGATATTCTGTTTTCTTACCAGTTACTCCTTGTTTATCTACTAAAATCATTCGTCGATCTGTAAATACAATTAAATCTCGAATCAATTTATACGCATACTCAACTTGTTCATCATCAAGCATAATCTTCTGTAAGTCACGCTCAACATTTTCTGTACTCGTATCAGATGCATTTCCGAAAATACCACTAAATAAACCCATATAAAATTCCTCCTTTATGATCTGTGGAATGAGTTTCTTTTATTGTATCATGTTATAGACTAAGAGATTCTTACAATGCAGCAAGAGCTTTTTTAAGCAAATGCAATGAATTTATTGATACTTCATCATAATATCTTGTGCTAAAATATAAGTGTTTAGAAAATCAAGAAACAAATATAGAGGGATTATAAATGAAAAATATCGGTTTAGTATTAGAAGGTGGAGGCATGAAAGGGTTATATACAGCAGGGGTACTTGAGTACTTTATGGAAAATGATTTGTTTTTCCCATATGTAGTTGGAGTATCGGCAGGAGCATGCATGGGTGCAACTTATTTATCGCGTCAAAAAGGAAGGAATAAAAAAGTAAATACAGAGTTAGTATCTGATCATCGTTATATATCTTATCGAAACTTAATACGAAAAAGAGAATTGTTTGGTATGGACTTTCTTTTTGATGAAGTGCCTAATAAAATTGTACCATTTGACTTTCAAACTTTTTCACATGCAAATGAGCAATTTGTAATAGGCACAACAGATTGCGAGACAGGACAAGCTGTTTATTATAATAAGCAAGAGCATGGGAATGATATATTGAAAATTATTCGCGCATCAAGTTCTGTTCCATTTATTGCTCCAGCTGTGGACTATGATGGTAAAAAACTTTTAGATGGGGGGATCATTGATCCTATCCCTGTTCGAAAGGCACAAATAGATGGATTTCAAAAAAACATTGTTATTATGACAAAGCCAAAAGGATATGAGAAAAAGCGTAATAAGTTTTCACCAATGGCAAAATATTTATATAGACGATATCCGAAAGTCTCTAAGCTTTTAGTAGATCATTATCGGTTTTATAATGAGAGCATTTCATACATGTCTTCAGATGAACAAAAAGAAAACTTTTTTGTAATTCAACCAAGCATGCAGCTTCCTGTTAGTGGGATTGAAAGAAATAAGGACAAGCTTGTTAATTTATATAATCTTGGGTATCAGGATGCAAAGAATCAGTATGAGCAGTTATTAGAATGGATAGAGAAATAATAACTATAGGGGTGAACAGTGGATACTAGGAAACAGCATGTAAAATAAGAATGTAAACACACAGACTATATTGTTTGTGTGTTTTTGTTCATAAAATATACAACATTAGTACCCTGTTTATATAGGAATTTATTTACAAAAAAAGAAGTACTAATATACTGCAGTGGAGGAGGGAAAAGGAATGAAGTCAATACTAAGCCCCAAAATAACAGAGCTTACAGATCAATTAAGCAATGGAGATACACGAGCTTTTCATACATTTTTAGATGAACTCAAAGCAAATGAGACGCCACTTATAGAAACTTGTCCAATGAATAATCAGTATCATCTTATTACTTACATATGGCTAGGCGATAAAGACACAGAAAATATTTATGTATTTGGTAGTTATCCTGGTTGGGATCTTCATTCTAATCGACTAGAACGGCTTTCAGACACGAATTTATGGTACAAAACATTCAGAACGAACAAAAAGTTTATTTCTACCTATCACTTTTCAGTTAATGATTATTTTGAACAAAATTGGATAGCGCGTAGTGAACAGTATCAGTTAGATCCATTTAACAGTCATATATTTGGAGAAGGAACAGATAGAGCAGCTGTTTTAGAAATAGGAATGGAAATGCAGTACGATAAAAGATTCCCTAAAAATTATAATCCTCAGGGAAAAGTTGAAACATATTCTTTTTACAGTTCTGTTTTAGGCAATACACGAAAGATATATATTTACACACCTCATGATTATTCTCTTACATCAAGCCTTCAAAATCTTATCCTCACATTTGATGGAAACTCATTTATGCAAAATCTTTCAGCACCAGCAACACTCAATCATCTCATTCATAAACAAGAAATACCTTCGTGTATTGTTGTTGGAATTGAACACGTAGATCGATTAAATGAGCTTACTTATAACGACAAGATGAATGCATTTTTAATAGAAGAGCTACTTCCTTGGATTCAAACAAAATATCATGTATATAAGGATCCGGCGCATGCAACAATTGCTGGTTTAAGTTTAGGTGGCCTAGCGGCGTTTTATACAGCACTTCAGAATCCTCATGTTTTCGGAAATGTGCTGTCATTGTCAGGTTCTGTACATTGGAAAAAGGACGGGTATGAAGAAAAACTTCCCTGGATGGAGAAACAATTTTTATCAATTAGTAATACGCTGAGATTACGTATGTATATGGCAGCTGGAACTCTTGAGAATGAATCGCTTTTAAAAGCCAATAGGAGCCTGTATAAGACGCTTAGAGAAAAAGAATACCAAATTACCTATAGTGAGTTTCAAGGCGGTCACGACGAGATTTGGTGGCGAGAGCAACTTACTGAAGGTTTATTAGCATTAAATAATTCAAGATCGTTATCTTAAAAAGAAATGAGGAGGTAAAATATGAATCAAAAGGATTTAGATAAAGAGTTAAAAAAACAAGAGATTTTAGTAAAGGATGAGAAGGTTTGGGATTTCACGTATGAAGATCATATTAGTTCTATCGTTAAGCGGGCAGAAAAATCAGGAGCTTTTGATGACCTACCTGGCAAGGGGAAACCACTTAATATTGATAAAAGCCTTTCGTATAATCCTGAAAAACAACTTTATAAAACATTGAAAGATAATCATGTTTTACCTAGGTGGATTGAGCTTTCGAAAGAAATTGATTATTTAAAGGAAAAGCTGAAAGAGATTATAGATTCTAAAGAAGCAGCAAAGCTAGTTCGGACTATTAATAAAAAAGTTTTGGAACATAACCTTTTGTGCCCAGCATCTGCACAAAAAATGAGAGTGAAAACGGATTTTTAGTATTTTTCAATAAGCCTATTTCTTGTTATATAATTAAAATAGGCTTATTTCATATATTATGCAAAGGAGGAGTAGAGGGTGACAAATACATACCATATTTGAAAGTGAATTTGGTGGGTATCCGTATGTACCTATTCATCATGAGCATCCAAAGGATTCGAATGGACAGCCTATGATGTTACTTGTGCAGTTGAATTTTAGAGAGATTCCGCATATTGAATCTGTGCCAAAGAAAGGATTACTATAGTTTTTTGTAAGCAGAGATGCTGATCTTGTTGGGGCTGATTTTGACCATCCAACAAAACAAAAAGATTTTCGTATTATTTATCATGCAGAATTAACGCAAGATGAAACTCAAATTGTAACGGATTTTAGCTACTTAAATGCTATTGATTCAGAGAATTTTATTGTGCCTAGAGCAGCAAAGTTAAGGTTTGAAGCAGGTTATCAGCCTGTAACACTAGGAGATTATCGATTTGAAGAGTTTTTTAGAGATGCAATTCATTTAGAAGAAATCGATGACGATAGCGTAGAAATGGAATTTCATAGATTGTACAATAAACATTTTGAAAGCCAAGGGCATAAAATTGGAGGATATCCATTCTTTACACAAACGGATCCAAGAGAATGGGAAGAAACCTATCAAGAACATAACATCTTATTGCTACAAATCGATACAGATGATTCTCTAGGAATTATGTGGGGAGATTGCGGCATTGCTAACTTTTTTATACGAAAAGAAGATCTACTAAACCTAAAATTTTCAAATGTACTTTATAATTGGGATTGCTGTTAAGTCTAAAAACACCTTTAATATAGCGAAAAATAGGGAAGAGGGGTTGAAGTATTTCGCTATATCTGTGTGAATTACCGGTTATAGCAAGAATCTTAGTGTGAAATCACAATTTTAAAACTTATGTACGTAGTTACATGAATAAAAAGTCAATATAATTTACAAAAAGAAGTATAAACCAATATAAAAATTCTTCCTAAAAAATAGGGAGAATTTTTATAGGAATAGTATCGGGTTATGTTAACTAAGATAAAAAATACAACGCAATAAACAACTTGTTATAGATAAACCCTAAATTTAACCATATTAAGAAAATAAGATGTAATTATAAGGAAATGTATAATAGATGATGAAAAACTTAAATGCGCACGCGGAAACAATGTAATAACAAAAAAATTTTTAACGAATTACGTAATAAATTTATGTTCATCAATGTTTTTGTATGTTGTAAACTCAGCAAAATTTTTATTCTAAAAATGCTGTAGAGAAATTTAATCGTAAATTTACTATAAAATCTATAAAAATTTAAATAAGTAATATGTAAAGCCGATTTCATAAAAAATATCCGTTTCATCTCATTTTGTATAGTATACTTGTGTTTAGAGACAGGAAAACACTTCTTTTGTATTACTACCTATAATATATATTATGTTAACTGTGAAAATAGAAGTAACTTGTTTTTAGTTTAAATCTCCCTTTTACTTCTGTTGCTTGACAGAAAAAAGATTAGCGTTGAAATATAGCATTCACACTAATCTGTACAAGGGATTTTATTTTTAATTAATTTGTTCGAAGCTATTTTTAAATTTGGAATCACTTTGTAACCAGTTTTTGAATGTTGATTTTTTAATGCTAATATTTTCTCTTTGTAAAAATATTTCTTTATCTTTATAGATCCAATTAGAAAAAAGTTTAATAGTTCTTCGACCACTAAGTATCACACGGTAATGCGATTTTTTATTCACAAGGTTCGGCTTAAAGTTTTGCTCATGTAAAACTTCGTTTAAAAAATTCATAAAACTATGTGATCCACCTACGAAACTTACAGTATAAGTTGGATAGTTCACATAGCCATCTCCATCAAAATATCCCCTAATAAAATGATGCAGATACTCTTTTGGAACAAATGGAAATTGTACGTCGTATGATTTACAAGGCATGATTCCATGTAAGTTTATTAGATCATTTTTCATGATTTTGCTATTTAAATTTAACATATAAACACCAGTGTTCTTGTTTTTATATAATAGTTGGTTTGAATTGAGTTTTATTTTTATATCTTCTAAAATCGCTGATTCTTTTTGAGAAATACTTACAGTTTGGTTATCTTTTGTAATGACACCATCTGCAATGAAAAACCCTAAAATATATGCCATAGTATTAGACCAACGCTTAAAGTAATCTTCATTTAAGTTATATTTTCGTTTCCAGCTGCCTCTTGCTCTTTTTTCAACGTTGTTATCCGTTAGGACCATCCGAACATATCTAGGTGAAACATTAGCTAGTTTTGCAATATTTGACGTGCTCTCCCCTTTTAAATACAGTTTAATCATTTCGTCCTTTTCCAGTGCGCAATTAGATTTCTTTTTGCTCCTGTCAGTCATTTCGATTCTCTCCTTTCAATAGATATAAATGAAGTGTGCATCTTCCATATCATTATCATTATATAAAAGAACTGATGTTCCGTCTGTTTTATCTATTAAAATCGGAGTAACATTTTTATTCATTGTAGATCTTCGTATCCTCCATTTTTTCTGCTGCTATCTGCTCTATTTTTGTGGCAATTATGTAGCATATTTCCTCGAGTTCTCTTCTGAGGATTATTTTAACACTGTTTAATTTATAGAATTTTTAAATTAAACAGAAATATCCTCCTTTTCTTCTTGATTTGTATAAATTCCATCCTTTAGTATGAATATATAAATCTAATTGTTCCTATTTTGTTTAAATGAATCATAGCTGATTAGATTTATGTGATAAGGTTTATAAAAATTTAGGAGGGGTTATTGTCTTACTAGGTGAGTCTACTCATGGTTCAACAGAAATGAATCAATCAAAGGTTTAAATGATTAAGTATTTACATGAAGAAATGGGTTATGATGTACTTGCGTTTGAATCAGGATTTGCGGCAGCGAATTCCGTATATCAAAACTTAGATGATTTAACTGCTGAGCAAACCATGAAAAAATCTATTTTTGGCAATTGGTTCACAAAAGATGTAGAAGAATTATTTCAATACATAAAAGAACAAAAGGAAAAAGGAACGCCCCTTATTTTAACAGGGTTTGACATACAAATACCGTGGAATGCTTCTACTGCAACATTTGCAACTCCTGCAAATGAATGGATTGGAAAATTAAATCCGGAAATAGGAAAACAACTTGTAGAAGCAGAAGAAGAAATTGTGAAATACCGTTCCGTTTCTACTTATAAAGAATTTTAAACAATGCAGTCCTCTCTTTTACGTAAATATGAAAAAGTAAAAGAATTTATCCAACAGCATTCGAATGATTTAAAACAAGTAGCGCCTAAAGCATCATATGATGTGAATTTGCTAGAAAAGTTAATCAAGATTCGAATTGATACCCTTAAAACGTATATTCCAAATCAAGTAAAAGAAGAATTAAGCATCCCCCCTCAGCCAGTTTTTTCGGATTTTTCATATTACTCACATGACAAACAAATGGGACAAAATTTAGCGTGGTTAAGTGAACTGCAGTATAAAAACAAAAAAATGATTGTGTGGGGACATAATTATCATATACGAAAACAGAACGCTAAAATGTTAAAAACAGATCCTTATCCAATTCCATTTCCAAATATGATGGATGTTATGCCAAAATACTTGAAAGATCAAATGTATTCTGTGGGATTATATGCGTATAGCGGGAGCAGTTTAGGTTCGAATAACATTGGCCCTTTTCCTGTAAATGAAAAACATGCAGCTAATAGTATTGAAGAAATTTTGAAATCTGCGCAACATCCGCATTTAAAAGGTGAAGAAAATCGTCCTGAAACCTCTTGGATGTATATGCCAATTATCGGACTGCATTGGGGACAAAAGAAAGAAATCATGATTCCTAACCAACAATATGATGGTATTCTATGGTTAGAGCATATTACACCTTCTCAGATTAAATAAAATAAAAAGCGCACCAAGAAAATGGATGGTGCGCTTTTTATTTTATATGGTCACTAGGAGATATATTTTTCTTTAACCAATCTTCTTTATGAAGGATATAGTGATTTTCT
Organism: Bacillus sp. DHT2; assembly: GCF_026241455.1. NCBI lineage: Bacteria > Bacillati > Bacillota > Bacilli > Caryophanales > Bacillaceae > Bacillus > Bacillus sp. DHT2. Next base: position 681,883 of record NZ_JAPHWH010000001.1, on the reverse strand, counting down.
ATAAAGCTCTTCTCCCTCCTTTTATGTCTTAGGATGTTAAACAAATCATTCATGTATAGCAAACACGCATAACTATTTTAACTATCGTATGTAAATTATACACTTTTTATTTTATCTAAAACTTATTTTATGAAATTATTAGTTTAAATGTATTCTGCTTAAAATGAACAAGAAAAGACACCTTATATAGGTGTCTAAGAATCTTATGTATCATACAAATCAAATGGAATTATTCTTTTTTCTCTTCATCTGTCTTCCCGTAAGCGAAAATCTCAAAAACGAATTCACATAGACCAACTACGACTTCCCCAATTACTCCGTGCATTTTCCCACACTCCTTTTTTGTAAATCTATCTTAAGTATATGAGTGGGATGTTTTTAAGTGCTATTGGAGAAGGTGACATAAATATTACAAATTTGTAATGTTACTCTAGTTTAAATGACACCAAATTTCTTTAACGCGTAAGATATTCCTCCTTCGCTTGCTCTTTTGGTAACGAAGTCTGCTTTTTGTTTTAACGTATCTTCTCCATTTCCCATGGCAATTCCCAAACCCACATACTCCAACATGTCGATATCATTTCCGCCGTCACCGAAAGCAATGGCTTCGGATTTGCAAAAGTTGAGATGCTCCAATACTTTTTTAATCGCAGCTGATTTGGATACTTCCGTTTCTTCAAGTACATTCATTACGTAGCCATGAAAACGCTCGAATCTAAGTTTTGAAAATCTATCTAGAAATTTTTGCGCTTCACTGTCGTCCGCATACAAACATATACAGTAAATTTCGTCTGATAGGGATTTCATTTTTTCGGGATATTGTGTAAGGTTCAAAGTTTCTTTTAATGCCCCCATGACCCGCTCATCATCGGAACCCATGCCGTTCATCGTAAATAGCTTGGTAAAATAAGAAACACCGTGTCCGTTCAACTCAGCAAAAGCAGAAACATCTTGAACTGTTTCTATTGATAGTACTGATTTATGTATAACCTTCTCGTTACATGTTATAAGCGCACCATTAGCAGAAATAAACGTATCAATGCCCATAGTCTTAAACTCTTCGCACAAATTGTACGGTCTTCCTGTTGTAACTACAACTTTTAATCCTCTCTCGATTAATTTCTCAAGTGCTTCTTTTGTGCTTAACGGTATACTTCTATCCACTTCGCTTAATAGGGTGCCATCAACATCAAAAAATACAATTTTGTACATATGTAATCCCTTCCTTGTTAAATTGCACTATCTTTATACAATAACTAATAGTGTACTTTTTACAAACATCTCAAAATACGTTCTACACTCAACTAAAATGAAGCAGTTTAAGCGTTTTTTCAAAACATGGAGTTCTTCTTTCGTACGGGCCTTTTACTAAATTAAAAAACTGATGTTATCCTATTTTTTCACTAGGTTATTTAGAGGTAGGTTGTCTAACCTGTTAAATTCTTTGCATTCATATTCTACTAATGTATGATTTATAATGACACATCTATGTTCTAATATATGATGTTCATTGATCATTTTAGGTAGAAAGTGAGGTATCATCGCCCCTACCCCATAATTATACTTACTAAGTATCCATGACACGCCTTTCCAGTCTAAAATCCCTTCGGCTGTCTTTTTAGGAGTTTCGTAGTAAAAGTCATTAGGCACATCTACTACATACGCATACATGCCACCTGAATATGTATGATCCATTTCCCATGTTATGATACCTTTGAACTGGATTTGATTTCTTTTGATATCGATATCTGTTTCTTCTTTTATTTCACAAATTGCGCTTTCTAATGGCGTTTCTCCGCTCTCTATTTTTCCGCCTACTCCGTTCCATAATCCTTTAGCAGGGGCGTATTCTTTGTTTAACATGAGTATCTCATCATTTCTTTTAATAAAACATAGTTTCTAATTTTAATATAAGGCAACCATTACTTATATAATCGTATAGTCATCAAAATATTGATCGATACTTTTTAATTTCTCTACTTTAAAGTTTATAATAGCAAAAGAACTCTCATGTAAATGTAACTTTTCATCTAAGGTAATAATGTTGCCGTCTGTATCAATCAATATGAACGAATAACCCCCCTCTATAGTAGCTGTGACTTTTCCTAACGCTTTTTTATCCAACCATATAGATAATCCCGCAAACAAAGAAGCAGTAACAAACACTTTTTTATCTATTAATTCAAATTTAATATAGTCTGGACTGTCAATATCAAATAGTTCAACGTAATGACATTTCGAATTCCCGTATTCTTTTGTATAATAATCAATAAAACTACTAATAAACATTTCTTTGTTATTCAAATTTTCTAGTATTTCTCCGCTTTCATTCAGTATAAGTTCCTCAAGTTTTTCGCTTGAAAGTATTTTGTTATATATTTGCATAGTTATTTCTCCTAAGCCCCTATTATTTCTGTGCATAATAATTAAAAAGGTAACGATTTGTATTTTAATAAACCTTTTTCCATTCATGTTTTGAATCAATTACTCTAATTTATTTTCAATGGGATATTCTTGGTTATTAAGTATCTTTCTTCTCATATTTGTTTCAACTTAAAATATTAGCTTTATTATTTGTGAATAATTGTCCCATTAAAAATATATGGTACAGTTTCTTTTCTTTGCAATAGATTTTTTAAATGTTCGGGAAGTCGTAAATATGTTTCTGCAATTTGTAGTTCCATCCACGTAACTTCCTCAATCTCTTCTGGTCGTGATATATGTATTTCTCCACCTGTAATTTTCCCAATAAAGTTAATGAAAATAGCATGGTGACCTCTTTCTTCAAAAAATGCTTCACTTATTGAAAAAATCCCATCTACCTCTATATCTAATCCTGTCTCTTCTTTTACTTCGCGAATTGCTGCTTCTTCTAACGTTTCATCAAACTCGACTGCACCACCCGGTAAAGTAAAATAAGAAGCATTTGAACCTGTATTTTTAACCATTAATACTTTTTCTTGAAACTCATCGTAAAGTAGTACGTACGTTACAGTTACTTTTTTCATAGGAACCTCCTTAGTAGATCTCTAGTATACAGTTCTCTATAAAGCGATGTATCTCCTTGCTAGTAAATTTAAAATATTATTATATGGAATATTAAGGATATCTTTTGTTTTTATTTAAAGATATAATAGTAAGAAAAAACAAAGATTGTGAATGGATGAAATGAAACCGCATAAAAAGAAAAGACTTAGAAAGAAAAAACGTAATCGAAAAACATTTAAGCAAATTGTATTTCAATGCTGGATCAATATTAAGAAGTTTTTTAAAGTATTGTTTGTTTTAGTGCTTTTTGGCGCGTTTTGGGGATCTTGTTATTACATATTTGATAAAGTATCGAATCGGGAATTTACAGTTCATCTTGTTTTCGCTTTTGTAATCTGTTTTGTGTTGTCCTATATTCTAGGGCATATTATCAGCAAAGTTAAGGACTGGAATTTTTCAAATGCAGATGTGAATTTTAATGGGGATATTGGAGGTTGTTTACTAGCTCTTATTTTATTTCCATTGTTTTTGTTATTATTTGGTGTAACGTACTTTGGTGTGAACTACATTATTTATAAAATAACTGGAAATAAAAAATTTAATTCCTTCTCAAAAGAGCCCTAATGTTCATTTAGGGCTCTTTTCTATACAGAACATATGCAAAATGTTAAGCTATTTTTCGATATAACTTTTGTGTTTCTTTCTTTTTCTCCTTGCTTGGTGGTCGAATTAAAATGGAGATAATAAAGGATATAATACATAGTATACCGATTGTAATAAAAGTTGGTTGAAATCCACCTAATAGCGCTCCGATAAATGAACCTGCGAGTGCACCAAAACCAAAACCTTGATATACAATTCCATAATTTGTACTATGATTTTTCAAACCGAAGAAATCACCCACAATTGCTGGAAATATGGTAATATTTCCTCCAAAACAAAATGCGACACTTGCAACACAAGTAAAATAAATAGCGTAGTTTAAATTCATCAAACTCAGTGTAAAAACAGATAAGCCGATTACAATAAAAGTTGCTGAAACAATTTTTAATCGACCTATTTTATCTGATAATGTCCCAAGAACAATTCGGCCAACAGTATTAAAAACCGCAATCATTGCAACGGCATTAGCTGCGGTTGCTACACTAAGTCCTACGAGTTGAACTCCGATATCTTTTACCATACCGATTAAATAGAGGCCACTCATACATGATGTAAATAACATAAAAAACAATAAATAAACTTGTTTTGTGCGTAACATTTCTTTCGTTGAATAATCATTACTTAAAGTTTCAGATACTGTTTCATTCGTAGCAGCTTCACGTAAGAAGAAAGATCCCGCAAGTATTACAATCAAAACAATTATGCCCCAATATAAAAAAGCTTCCGATACACCAACTGTATCAATTAACTTTCCATTTACGTATTTAAAAATTAAGCTCCCCATTCCGTATGCTGAGACTGATATACCAGAAATGAGACCTTTACGATTTGGAAACCATTTAATTAAATTTGATAATGATGTGATATAGGCTGTACCATCTGCATAACCTACTACGACACCAGCTAGTAAATAAAGAAGTGGTAATGAGGAAACTTGTGAGCTAAGTATTAATCCAACTCCAAGAACAATTCCTGCGGTTGCGATAAGTTTACGAAGCCCCATCTTTCGTTGTAATTTACCTGCAAATAAAGTTGAAAATGATAAAGAAAAGCTGGTAATTGAGAAAGTTATCGCTACAGTATGAAGTTCCCAACCGAATTTACTTACTAACGGTTGATTAAACAAACTCCATGTATAAATCGTTCCAAGACCAATTTGCACAATGATTGTGCCTAGGACAATCAGCCATGGATTTACAGATGCTTGTTTCATGCGAACTGTCCCTTTCTTATCATGACATGTTTTATCACAATTTAGTATATCCGTGATGAAATACAAGATACTAATTTAAAACTGGAAATTAAATTGGAGTCATTGTACAAAATAAACAAAAAGACACTTCGTTAAGAAGTGCCTTTTTGTCGATTAGATTATATACGGGTTTATTGTAAAAAAGCTGTGTTAAGATAAGACATTTTCAAATGCTTATATACATTATAGTACCAAATGATGTCTTTATTTTTATGGGGCTTAAGATGTATTTTTCTTTCATAAAAAAGTCTTATAAAAAACAAAAATTAATATTCGATTTCCTCATAATCTTTTGGTTGTGGAACAGTTTGCATATTTGCAGCATCTTTTGGATCGCTATATATAGCGTTCTGCTCAACACTTGTGTCGTTGATGTTTTGTTTTTTACTTTTATTCGTTTGTTTTTTCATAAGGGTTCACTCCTTTTCTTTATAAAAGTAGTTATACCCCAATTCAAATATTTTTACAGGTATGTAAAAGATGATTTCGCGAATGTATCAGCGACTAAATTGCTAAATTCTCGTAAATAATACAGATAGTTGTCTCCTCCATAGTTATATCTTTTATTATACATTTTGGCAACGACAACATTATACTTGGGAATGACTAAAATGGTGGGTCCTGTAATGCCTAATATTTGATACGAGCCTTTAGGTACCCTTTCCCCAAGCTCGCTTTGTATAGCGGGTGTGTTTTGAACAAACCAGAAGCATCCGTTTTGTGGTAAGTCCGTGTTTTCGTATTCTGGGCTTTGAAGACTTGTTGCAATTTTAATAACCTCTTTCGGTACGATTTGTTTTCCATTTATGTATCCTTCATTTAAATGTAAATTTCCCCAATAGGCGAATTCTCTAGCAGAAACAAAAAGGTTTTTTTCCGTTCCATCATCTAATATTCCAGTACTGCATATTGCTTCTTCATGAGGATTTACTATTACCTTTACCAAATTCTCATGATACTTTTTTCTCCATCCTGTTTCTTTAAAACCTGCAGGTATAAAGATACGTTCTTTTAATAACGTAGGAAAACTTTTATCATATAGTTGATAAATAAGATGGGTCATCATACGTACGTTAATATCTCGATATGCCCACCCTTGTCCAGGTTCAAATTCTCGATAAATTGTTCCGTCTTCTTTTTCATTTAAACCATGTGAATGCGTTACTAAATGTCTTAAGGTTGTCTTACTAAGCAAATTCTCATCATAATCTTTAAAATAATTTGCTGCATAATCATCAAGATGCTTTATCTTCCCTTCATATAGTGCATAAGCAACCGCTAAACCTAAGTAACTCTTTCTAGCGGAAGCAACATTAAATTGTGAAGACGCTGTTATAGTAGCACTGTTTTCAGTATTAGAATGATTTCCACTATAATGTTCAAGTACCACTTCATTATCTTTCATAATAAAAAGTGCTGCTGCAGAGCTATGATTCCGTTCTTTTATATCTTCTACCCATGAAACTAATTTTTGGTATGTATGCAATGTCTCACCCACCTCTGTATGAAATGCTATATCAAATATTAATTTCGATGAAAATAGAAGATGTCCTTTTATTTGTTTAATTCACAAAATGAAAGAAAAGTGTCTCTACACTCTGAACATGTACATACACCTTTCTTTCATACAATAACTTCATTTATGTTACAAAGTTAAATGAACCACCAGCTCCAGCAGCTAAAGCATCCCCCGCCGCAGCCGCCGCACCCTGCACAGCCGAAACAGCCGAAACAACGTCCGCCGCAACCACCACAACGTCCGCCGCAACCGCCGCAACGTCCACAGCCGCCGCAGCGACGAGCATCTTCTTGTGCATAATAATATGGATATTGATTTTGATTATCCCAGTACACAACATTTCCAGGGTGATAATCATTTAGATTCAATGATTGCAGTTCTTGTTGAAATTCATTCATGTTTATGACCTCCGTTTATAAATTAAAGTTTCTGTCTAGCATAATTCATCGGTGCTTTTCTATATGTATCACTTGTTTAATCGGCATAATAAACAGCAATAAATATAGAAATTAGAAACCAATTTCAATACGTACAACAACAAAATATGAGGTTTCACTGGGTGACGTACCTTGTTCGGTTGCCTATTTTTAGATAGCTTGTATGTTGGATTCGTTTTTATAAACGAGATGATAAAAGAAATTTTACAAATATGGAATTATATAAATTTCTCATTTGTAAATATAGGAGAGAATCTTATATTCTTTGTAGGAGCACAATCTGAGGTTTACTTCTTTTGTACAATAAAAGTGAATCAATTATTTCATTTGATGGGGATGATGACTTTCTTTAATAGTTATTAAGAGTTAGTTGGGTACTATGCAGTATTATTAACACTTAAGTACCCAATACCCTTCAGCAATACTTTATAAATTACTAATCCAACAATTTGATAAATCTTCTTTTTGTACTTTTTCTATTAACCTTTGTACAGAGGGTTCTGGCATTATTTTATATGTAATTAGATTTTCATTGTTAGGGATGATCCAATGAAAATCTAAGTGAGACTCTTTCGAAATCGGTGTTATATCACTATGCAAGTCTTTACTATAGACTTCGAAAACATGATTTATTTCATAATGAAGAGTCTCACTATCTTGCCACTCGTTTTCAATCACTCCTAAAAAGCGCTTAACTTCACAATCTATACCTATTTCTTCTTTCAGTTCACGAATTAATGCGCATTCTGCAGGTTCTCCTAATTCCACATGACCACCTGGTAGAAAAGAATGATGCCCTTTATAATTTGCTATTAAAAGTTTGTTATCTTTTATAATGATTCCTCTTACAATATGATGAAATTTCGTTTTCAATTAGGTTTCTCCTCTTTATCCATTTTCTTAATTAAAGTTAAACAAGTAAACGGTATACTTCTTCTCTATCATAAACATGACCAAGATTTACAAAACGATAGCTTTCATATAACCTTTTTGCCCGAGTGTTCTTTTTGTGTACAATTAGACGAATCTCTTATTCCGTGCCTTTATTTCTTCTACCCATGAAACTATTTTTTGATATGTATCCAATGTACCATTCACCTCTATATGAAATGCTATATCAAATATTAATTTCGACGAAAATAGAAGATGCCCTTTTATTTGTTAAATTCACAAAATGAAAGAAAAGTGTCTCTACAGTTCATACTTGTATATACACTTTTCTTTCAAAAATATCTTTATTTATGTCACGAATTTAAATGATCCACCAGGTAGCACCATTAAAACCGTCAAAACAATTAGAGCAACCACCGCAACCACCACAACCAAAACAACTAAAGCAACCGAAGCAACCAAAACAACGGAATCCACCACAACGAAATCCACCGCAACGAAATCCACCGCAACGGCCACAACCGCCACAGCGACGAGCATCATCTTCAATATAGTAATATGGATATTGGTTTTGCTGGTCCCAATACACAACATTTCCAGACTGATAATCATTAAGGCTTAACGCTTGTAGTTCTTGTTGAAACTCATTCATTTTCATGACCTCCGTTTATAAATTAAAACCCCATCGATGCTTTCCTATATTTCTGTTCGTTAAATCTAAGTAGAAATAGCGCTATAAACTAAGTTCAATACGTACACCAACAAAATATGACCTATCACTAGATGATGCACCTTGTTCATATGCCTATTTTTAGGTTGTTTTTACTATGGGCTCATTTTTATAAATGGAAATTATAAAATATGAATTTAAACAATAACATTTAGCTTTATGTCATCATTTTCTAGTTCTATAGCTTAAGCGTGGTAGTTTTTTGCGTGATATCTTTTAGTCATAAAAAAACACAGATATTAAATTTTTAAAAAGATGAACTAAGAGTATATTAGTTTTTCGAGAAAGGGTACTTATATCATGTTTTTTTACAACGTAGTACTCTTGCATGTTATTTTATAAATTGCTAAGCCAACAACTTGATAATTCCTCTTTTTGCACCTTTTCTATTAATCCTCGGACTGAAGGTTCAGGCATTATTTTATATGCGATTAGATTTTCATTATTAGGAATAATCCAACTAAAATCCAGGTGAGACTCTTTAGAAATTGGTTCTATATCACTATGTAAGTCGTTACTATCAACTTCGAAAACATGATTAATTTCATAATGAAGTATTTCACTATCTTGCCACTGGTTTTCAATCACTCCTAAAAAGCGCTTAACTTCACAATTGATGTCCAGTTCTTCTCTAAGTTCGCGAATTAATGCGCATTCTGCAGATTCTCCTAACTCAACATGACCACCTGGTAGAAAAGAGTGATGCCCTTTGTAGTTTGCTATTAAAAGCTTTTTATCTTTTATAATTATCCCTCTTACAATATGATGAAATTTTGTTTTCAATTAAGATTCCCCTCCTTTTGTAGTAACATAGCATGTATTCTCATTAAGTCTTTATTATTATTTTTTGTTTTTCTAGACCTATCGTGAATAGATTTTGAATACACCTTTAAGTAATCTTTAACAAATGAAATTACAATACTAACTTCATGTTTTTTGAAAGTGATATCCTCCGAGAATATTAAACTTGTCCAAAATATTCATTTAGTAGTGGCATGATATAAATCATGGGTGTTTCGTAAGGGTGAATTCGATTAATTATGGTAAGTGTGTCTTTTACAATGTCTTGTTTACACCTTATTTCGACTCGACTTTACATTCTTGCCCTTCACATATTTGACCGATTTCTCCATCAAAAGGTGTTGCATTATCTAAAGGTCTCCAGTACCCTTTAACTGTGCTGTAAGATAGACAGTTATCGTAATTTCCGACCTTACAAGCGTGAATGTTATTTAATTCATCTCGTAGAGTTTCAATATATTCTTCTGGGATAAATATTTCGATTTTTACTTCATTAAATTCCATGCGCTAGATCACAACCTTTTCTAAATAAAAGTTAGACATATAAACGATATACTTGCTCTTCGTCATAAACATAATCAAGTTTTTTAAATCCATAACCTTCGTATAACCTCTTTGCAATAATATTCTCTTTATGTACAGTTAATCGAATCTCCTTACATTCCGTAAATTCATTTGTAATCCATTTAATCATTTCAGCTAAAGCAGTTTTACCATATCCTTTTCCTTGATGATGCTCATCAATCATAAATCCGTTAATCCAATACATGTCCGATGTATTTGGTTCGAATGCATGCATAATGAATCCAATCATACTATCGTCATCATATATGGCTAATGGAATGTATTCGACATTTTCACCATCCGGCTTAATATATACTTTCGCAAGTGATACTGCTACTGGTGGTACAAATGTAGTTTGTTTCTTCGATACTTGTAATTTCAGTGCTTCTTCCCAGTTATCTCTTGTTATTATTTTTAATTGGATATTCATCGTATGGACTCCTTTTTGAATAACAAATTATCCTATTTAAAAAATATCTTTCTTTCATAATTGTTTCTTTATCGGATTTTAATAGTTCGAATACACTTCCTATATATTCAACGATTCGCTATCATTTCCTCTCTAAAAGAATCGAAGTACAGTAATTATAGCGTTAGAAGAACTAACAGCAGACGGTTTACTTAGAGGACAAATGGGTATGGGAACAATTGTAATGAATAATACATGGTCATTATTAGCAACGAATCCTCCACCTAATTGGAACGAGTATGTAAAAACAGGAGTACATAAACCAAGTAAATTAATTGTTCAAGAAATTAATGAAATCGAATCAAACAAAGACTTTATTCAACTTAGTAAAGGTGAACTTTCTTCTGATATTTTTCCGTTAGAAACAATGAAATTAGTTATACATAATGTGTCTAAGGAACTAGATACTTTCGGATATGAAGAACCAAAAGGACTTTTCCCTTGACGCCAGACAATAAGTGATTATGTGAAATCATTCGGTATTCATACATCTCCGTCTTCTATACTAATCGTTTCCGGAGCATTGCAAGCACTACAGTTAATATCAGTTGGTCTTTTGCATAGGAAATCCACAGTTCTACTTGAAAAACCTTCATATTTATATTCGCTTCATGTATTTCAATCAGCAGATATACATCTTTCTGGAATATCGATGGATGAGAGTGGTATCGTACCAAGCGATTTGTCTAGACGAAGTAAATATAATAAAACGAAAAACATTTTATATTCTATCCCTTGTTTTCACAATCCAACAGGTGTCTTAATGTTGGAAAGTCGACGGAAAGAACTTATGAATGTTTGTGAAAAAGAACAACTTCCTATTATTGAAGATGATATTTATCGTGAATTATGGATTGTACCATTAAAGGCAATGGATCAAAATGGGCACGTATTGTATGTCGGTAGCTTATCGAAAACACTTAGTCCTGGATTAAGAATTGGATGGGTAATTGGTCCAGAACCTGTGATTGAAAGATTATCAGACATTAAAAATGCAAACAGATTATGGATCTAGTTCATTATCACAAAGAGTTGCTGCTGAATGGTTGTCTAGTGGTTTATATCAAAAACATGTAGCGTCCGTGAGATTGCAGCTGAAAGAACGAAGAAAAATCATGATACAAGCGCTGGACCTGTATTGTAAAGACATCGCAACATGGAATACCCCTAGCGGAGGATTGTTTATATGGTTAAAGATACAACCTAAAATTTCAATGAAAAAACTATTTTCAAAAGCATTATCTAAAGGGATTCTTCTTAACCCAGGGCGTATTTATGAAGAGGAATTTGATCAACATATTCGTTTATCGTATGGCTATGTACCTGTCCAAGATCTTACGCAAGGAATCTATCAGATAAGTCAAATTGTTAGGGAATTAATAGAACCATAGAAAAGTCCTCTTCATTTAAGGAAGAGGACTTTCAAGCGGGTACTCATACATTCATATGTTAGGTGTTGACAACTTCCTGATACATTCTTCTCTACCTTTTCATAAACTGTCCAAATCAAATCTTTGAGTTAACTTATAATTGTTTAACCATATTGGTATATAAGAAAGATGAAAATATTTTTGAAATTTCCAATTTAATTAGATTCTATTTGTTCTTCTATTACAAGTAGTAATTCCCACTTTTTCTTTTTAGTCTATATAAAGCGTCTTATTCAAAATCCCTTTTACAAAATCAGTTTTAGCTTCACAATAACCATCAATATTATATCGATAGTTCTCAGCTAATTGATATTTCAGTTCTTCATATTCTTTCCGTGCACCCTCATTTGCTGATAAATAATCCCGTAAAGCGACATGTTCTAAATAGCCTTTCCCATCCTTCGGGCAGACATAGAGGTGGTATTTCATAAAATTATCTTCATTATTTCTTTGAAAAGCTTCACGTCCTTCAACACCTAGATCTCCTTGATGGTGATAACCTTCTTTTTCTAATCGTTCTATAATGTCAGGTAATAGATCGTAACTTTCTATAACTACATCAATATCAATAATTGGTTTCGCTGCTAACCCTTCAATGGAAGTACTCCCTACATGCTCAATCCTTAAAATTAAATCTCCGATATAACTTTCAATCATCATTTTAATTTTCTTGAACTCCGTTTTCCATTCCGGATTATAAGGCATAATTTCTATTATTCTTGTTTTTTCAGCCATTATTATATTCCTCCTTATCAAGACCTAGAACTTTTGCAAAAGCAGTTTCTATTTTACACCTTTTTTAGAACTATAATATCTTTTCAAATATGAAGTAGTTTCTTAATTTACAATGTACATTTTATATCAGCAAACAAAATATGATGAAAATTATTATTGCTAGAAGATGTTCTACAAACACCTTAATTTCAATATATTAAATTGAATCAAAGATGTATTTCATCTCTTCTTTAACAAACCAAAAATATTAAAATGGCAAAGGAGGAAGTATATTGGATATTTTTCCTATACTTTTAATAATTCATATTCTATTTGGGATCATATGTTTAATTTCAGGAGCTGTCGCAATGTCTGCAAAAAAGAGAAAAGGAACTCATACAGAATGGGGTGAAGTTTATCATGCATCTTACGTTGTAATATTCATCACTGCAATTATATTGTCTATTTTACATTGGAATGAGATTGCTTATTTGTTTTATGTCGCACTTTTTTCTTATTCATTTGCTATTTATGGCTATCTTGCAAGAAAAAGACGCTGGAAAAATTGGATTCATCATCATATTAGAGGTATGCTAGGTTCATATATAGGTGCTGTAACGGCTCTTCTAGTGAACATAGGGAATTCTATACCGATATTAAATTTACTTCCTACACTATCGTTTTGGTTTTTACCAACATTGATTGGTACCCCACTTACAATAATGGTTATAAAAAAATATAAAAAGCATACAAACAAGTAAAAAGCTCTATTAATCATGCAGTAAATATTCTGCTTCGATAACTGGATTCAGCGATTTTTTTATTACTACTCAATCATTTTAGTCCAAAGAAAAAAGCCATTTAGATAAAATACAATTTATTATTCGTGAATAGTTGAAACGAAGTGTCAATAAAAAATAGACGATCTAAGGAGCAGAAAACTTCTTAAATCGTCTATTTTGACTGTGTAATTCCCTACACTCTTGAAGTATGTTTCGAAATAGCGTTAATTATATTATCCCAATCATCAAAATGAATTTCATGCCCCGTTCCCTCTAGTGGTAGTAACGACGCATTAGGAATTTCATTCGCTAGAGCTAAGCCATGCTCATACGGAAGTGCGGTATCTTCGGTGCCGTGAATAACTAAAGTAGATATATTTATTTTTTTTAATTTCCCCTCATAGTAATCATCACCTTTAAGCAGTGCATGATTAAACATGCTGAGTAGATTGTTTGCTCGTTTTATTTCTTTTGTTACCTGCTTCGTAACTCTTTGCTCATCAAATTTATGCTTTGGTCCACAGAGTAATGCTGATCCTCTAACCAAATAATTCACAACAGATTCGTTATCTGTCCAATCCAATTTACTTCCATTGGCATGATAAGCAAGAATTTTTTCATCCATTGGAGGTAAATTCCGATTGTTTTCATCAGACCCATAAATACTTGATGCAATCAATGTCATTGTTAGGACTCTTTGAGGATGCCTTACTGCGATAATTTGAGCAATCATACCTCCCAAAGACATTCCTACAATATGTGCATGATTAATATCGTATGCATCGAGTACTCCAACAGCATCATCCGCCATGTCTATCACAGTATAATGAGAACTTCCTGGCTCGTAGGTAACGGAACGTCCAACATCTCGATGATCATATCGAATAACGTATCGCCCTGTATCTGCTAATCGTTTACAGAACTCTCCATCCCAGTAAACCATCGAACACATTGCTCCCATAATCAGTAAAGTCGCTGGGTGATTAGGATTTCCAAAACTCTCTGTGCATATATCAATTCCATTAATTTTATTTATCTTTTCTTTCATAATTCATTCCTCATTTCATTCGAATTTGGTCATTTGAAAAAAGGTACATCAAGACAGCCCAAAATTCCCTTTAGAAAAATGAACGAATAGAAATGTACCTGAAATTAACGGAAACGAATGAACTTAATAATCATAATAAGCACTCTCCTTATAAGAAATGAATAAGAGGCTTAACCCCATTGCTAATTATATTATATTTTTGTAACTTAGGTTAATCTATTTCATTACTAATGGATAATGATAAAATTACATGCTGTAAACGATCCGGATAATTCGTAAACATCCCATCTACACCCCATTCAATCATTTTTTTCATATCTTCCTCTTTATCTACTGTAAATGGGTGAACTTCTAAGCCTTGTTTTTGTATTTTTGGAACATCGGTAGCATTCATATATGTATAGTTCATGCCCAAGCCTACACAATAAGTTTTATACGCCTTTAAGTCTTCATTGGTTAGTCTGACTGCTTTTTTGTGTGTTAATAATTGCACCAGCGGAATGCTAGAATTTAGACTATGAATCTTTTTTAAACTTTCTGTGCTAAATGATTGGATGATTATTTTCTCCTTTACAATAGCGGGATCACTTAGTTGGTATCGATTCAGTATTTCTAAAAGCTTTTCTTCCATTCCTAGATAGTCCTCTGGTGATTTTATTTCAATATAATAACGAGCATCATGGCCAAACGTTTCAATAATCTCTTCAAGCGTTGGTACTTTTACGTCCTTAAATTCTTCTTTTGATAGCTTGGGATGTTTTTTATTAAAGAAGCTACCAGCATCAAGTCTTTTTATTTCTTCTAATGTATGATCTTTAACAAGTCCTGATCCGTTTGTTGTTCGATTTAATGTATTATCATGCATAGCAATTAAGTGTCCATCCTTTGTCATTTGAAGATCTATTTCTATATAATCACCTTTGAATTGTTGACCTAATTTATAGGCTGATATTGTATGTTCTGGAGCATATGCAGATGCCCCTCTATGGGCAATTGTTATGACATGATCTGATCGATTCTTAGCTTTTATATAATTTATTTCTTTTGTTTGCTGTAGAATAGCAATGCTTATTCCTATCAAGATGCAAACAGTTGTAGTAATAAGTGCTTTTTTCATAGTGATATTTAAACTCCTAATCTTATACTCTATTTATATATGTTACACGATAAAATTTAAGCACGTATAAATATGTTATTAAAGCTTTGTAACAAAATCATTCAGTCTACAAAATAAACAACTGGATAGCTAATGTCTTGATAAAAAATAACCATCCTCTAAGGCTTGGATATACCTTAAAGAATGGTCGCCTTAAAACAGATTTACGATTCAATATTTTTAGGCACTTCTCTTATACCTTTAATCGGTAAGCAAGTACCTATCAGTGCAATTATAGTACAACCCATAAACATAACAGGTAACCCGTATACAGCAAGTATAGATAACGTACCAAAAATAATTAAATCCAGTACAGAATCTAGTACTGATAACAATGAAATTGTTGTTGCACGTACATGTGATGGAATTATATCATTACTCAGCTGTGAATAAATCGGATATCTTATTGCTCTTACAAATCGTAATATAATAAATGCTCCTAAAACGCTCCACAACGTATTTCCAAAGCACGCTGCTAATAGTAATCCACAGACAGCTAATGCACCTGAAAGATTTAATAAAAATATACGAGAGAATTTTCGGGTTAACCACCCTATAGAAATGGATGCAAAATATCCGCCTATTGCAGCGACTGCATATAATATGCCAATTGCAAATACGGGCACGCCTGCATTTTTCAAAAGTAATTGATCATAGTTGTCAAAAACTGCACTCGCTGGAATAAATACAAGCGATATATTTAAGAACATAATAAGTAATTGAGGTGCTCTTCGGATAACTTGTATTCCTTCGATTACTTGTGAATAAGCTGACTCATTATATTCAAATTCCACCGCCGGATTTTTTATAAATAAAAGTAAAATTAATTCTACGAAATGAAAAAGAAGTCCGAGTGTAATTAAAATAAAGAATTGCTCTTCCTTCAAATCTTTCGCAAAATAAGATCCGAAAATAACGGCAATCAACATTGAAATAAAGCTAGCGGATTGAATTTTTCCCATCGCTTTATCCATAAGATGTTGTTCATTCGTTTCTTTTAAAGATTCGTATATTAAGGCTTCATCAGCACCCGAAAAAAAAGTGACTGATAAACCATTCAATAAGCTATATAAACAAAATAGCCATATGTTATCAGCAAAGAACAAAATAGAGATACTTATAATTTTTATGCAAGCGCCTGTTATAAAAGAGAGTTTTAAACTGAAACAATCTGCAAAAATGCCTGCTGGTACTTCTCCAATTAAAACCGCTCCACTCCAGCACATCAATACAATAAAAATATTTGAAGGAGTTAATCCTCTTTCCGCATAAAACAACGTCATAACTGCTTGTAAAAAGCTAATTGTTCCAAAAAAATGTACCCAAAATAAAATAGAAATATTATGATTTGCCAGCGTATACTTATCCAAACGTTCTCCTACTTTCCGATATTTATATTCTTCGCGGAAGCAGGAGTGTTAAGTTAGCTTAAATACTATGCACTCCTCTTCCTTTACTTGAGAATGTTTTTAAAGTTTTTAACATGTTAATTCCTCCTTACATTTAATTAAGTGTATCATAACAAATATTCTTAATATTTACGAAATAAAATTATAAACTGGATAAGATTGTCGAAATGGAAAAAGTGGTATATAATAGGCAGTAACATTACTAGTAATTATTTTAGGTATTCCTAGAATAAAGGAGCGATACATATGAAAATTACTATTTATTTCGGAAGTCATGAAGATCAAGATGTACGTACAATGGATTGTCATTTAGATGTAGAAGATGCAGAAGAACTTGTCTCTGTTTCATAATATAAATCGTAAATAAAATGGGTTGAATCCTCTTCCCTATCGCATTCAGGGCACTTTTTAAAAGGTGTCTTTTTTATGTTTTTCCGGTAAAAATCCCTTTACTTTATAACGATTAAATAGTAAAATATAAATATACGAACAAACGTTCTTTTATTTCAATCGTACTTGAAGGGATGATTTTTACAATGGCTCAAAACAAACGCAGAGGAAGAAAAAAGCATACACCTACTATCTCAAATACAGGCTTTATCGGTTCTGTGTTTATTGATACATTGGAACTACAAAAAAAATCCTATTATTTTGCCCGTAAAAAGCTTCAAATTGTCCATCATGTATTAGATGGCCTTGCAGGCGCAACAAGTTCTTTATTTAAAGAGCATAATATTTCTGCACATATGTCTTGTGTGTATTTACATAAACAAAAGAAGATAGGTTTTGTTCTTTCAACAAAACCTTTTGAACACGCTGATGGTGTTGCTTATTTTAAAAATTACTTAATTGAAAAGAATTTTTATGATAAGCAAGACGCCGAATTTCAAGAAGTATTTAATACAGGCTTTATTGGGGTGGTATTTGCTGACATATCTAGTATTGATCGATTTAACTTTGATTTTGAAATGAGCATGTTATCAAAGCTAATGAAGGATATGATAATTCCTGTTAAGGAGCTATTCTTACGTCATAATACCCCCGCTTATATCTCTACTTCTCATTTAGAGGAACAAAATAAATTAGGATTTGTTTTATCTGTAAAACCTTATGATGAACGTGCAGAAGCAGATTTATATTTTGAAACATATTTAAAAGAACGTGGCTTATATATTGGGGATGAAGAAGACGAAATTGATAAGATTGTCATTCGAAAAAAAGTTGAATTGATATAGAAAAAATGCAGGATTCAAATAAATCCTGCATTTTTTATTTGAAAGTTTCATTCTCTAAAATAACAACATAATCATTAGTCATTCTACCCGCTTCTTTTGTATAATCAACAAGTCGTTGTATATTATCACAACACAGTTTTGCTCCCCATACGAGTAAGGGAACACCAATAAAATCAATATGTAATCTTCTTGAAAACAATCCTCCAAACGTCATAGGAAGTGGAACTGTTGGTGAAGTATTTGAAAAAATGATTTTTTCATTGTTTTGATACTGATGTTGAAGAATTTCCGCTAAATTTTTCATGGATGGAACAACTACTTTTGATGTCCCGTGTCCTACTGTATAAACCGGATTTCCTCCTTCGTCCCTTCCATGAAAAATTATTTTTCCCATATCAGACGTTTTAAGCTTATTAAAATAGTCCACATTTAAAATTTCTTCTTTTGTCAGTCTTCGATCAGTGGGGAGTTTGTTTAAATGATATGCTGCTGCAAGTGAAGTTGTATGTGTTCCGCCAAAATCTGTATAAATAAAAATCATAATACCATCCCTTATCATAAACGTTTCATAGTTATTAGTATCACCATCTCATCATTTACTAATCAAGTGAAGCTTTGATTTTATAACTTACTTGTTAATTCGTGATATTTTCTCCAAATATAATATCTTCTACTAATTATTGTACCAAGTGGCGTACATAAAAAAATGTTTGTTACAACGGTTAACATATAATGTGTACCTCACGAAAAAATACCCTTGAGTTTTAAGTTAATATACGATTATGATATCTAGATAGAATATAATACTGAAAGGAAGGTGTATTTCTTTTGAATATTCTCGAAACAGAGCGTCTTACTCTTCGCCTACAAACAACCGACGATGCAGCGTTTATCCTCGAGCTTTTGAATGACCCCTCTTGGTTACAATTTATAGGAGATCGCGGTGTGAGAACGTTAGAAGATGCAAGGATCTATATTTTGAATGGACCGATTCACATGTATGAGCAATTTGGTTTCTGTCTTTTTTTAGTAGAACGGAAGGAGGATCATGTTCCGATTGGAATTTGTGGTCTAGTAAAAAGAGATTCCTTGGAAGATGTAGATATTGGATTCGCCTTTCTCCCGAAGTATTGGGCTAAAGGATACGCCTATGAAGCAGCTTCTGCGGTGATGGCATATGGAAAAGATAAATTGGGGCTAAATCGTATTGTGGCGATTACTACTCCAGACAATCACGCTTCAGCCAAACTTCTTGAAAAAGTAGGGTTGCGGTTTGAACGATCGATGCAGCTGGCCAATGATTCTGAAGAACTTAACCTGTTTGCATTTGATAAACGAAAAGAAACCACATAAATAAACAGCAAAGATATCAAAAATAATAACTCATATAAAAGACTCTCCGTTTGGGAGAGTCTTTGCTTTATTTGCTGAATTTTGGCGGAATATCTGTCGGTATAATTATTTCACAGCTTGAACAGATACTGGTTTCCAGCCTTTATTTTCAATCCAATCAATATACACTTTATATTTTTTATTGCTTTGCTTATCTCGCACATTACCATAGGCCTTATTCGTTCCGTTATTTCCAATAAAATCATAAATGAGTTGTGATTCAGGAACCTCAACAGCGTAGGAAATTGCTTTTTTCATCTCATTCCAATCTGTCGTTCCCTCTTTAAATTGCATGGCAGGTTTTGCCCCTTGCTCTGTACCAACTGGATTCCATTGCTTATTTTGTTCTGTTTGATCTGCATCTCTATCTGATTGATTTTTATTTATTGTTTCTACATTAGCCTTCTGTTCTTCAATTTTATTATCCTTTTGTTCTTCTTGTTTTTTTACTAGATTTTCATTGTTCTGTTTTTCTTTTTCTTTTTCCTGTACTTTTGAGCTTTCTTTCTCTTGATTTTGCTGTTCTATTAATTTTTGTTTTTCACTTTCTTTGTTTGCTTGTTCCTTTGATGAGTCTGCTTCTGATTGTTTTGTTTTTCGTTCCTCTAATTTATTGTTTTTCGCCTCTTTAGATGCTAATTGGGCTACTTTCTTTTCTTCTGGATGTTCTTTTCCTTTTGTATGATCAGTAAAAAATAACTGATAAGATACCATGCTGACTGTCAATAATACTAAACTTAATCCAATATTAACAACACTGCGTTGTCGACGGGCTTGTTGCTTTTCTTGAAATCTACCTTCATTTCCCATTTCTGAAACCTCCATGTAACTTTTACTGTGAAACTGTATGCTTTGCTCACTATTTTAGAATCCAGTAAGTTTATATGTTGATGAACTTTAAAATTCATCTGTATAGTTGTTAACCCCTTCCTCCTTATCACTTACACACACCTTTATTGTAAATACATTTTCTTATCTAAAATAAGTACATTGTTAAACACGCTTTTTTATATTACATTTTAATATTCAGAATTTCAACAACAAAATTAATGTTAAGCTAGAATGTTTCTACTATTTTTAATAAAAGCGTCAACCACTCCAAGAATTCATCTACTTTTATTAAAATATTTTACAATTATTGGTGTATCTGCAAAAGTTGGGCATAATACACTCACCTTAACACCGTAAGTTTCCTAATGATGTTCTATTTCAACTACATATGAATAGAATTCACTCTATAGGAATACATAAAATATATATGTACAAGCCTACTCACTACATCCTTAGTGAAAATAGAACTCTATAACTTTTGGAGGAATACACATGCCAAAAAAGGTTCTCCTGTTTACAGATTTGGGAATTGATGATGCATTTGCCATCCTGTACACCTTTTTTCGTAAAGATATTCAAATTTTAGGGATTGTAGCCGATTATGGAAATGTATCAAGAGAGAATGCCATAAGAAATATTAACTATTTGAAGTACATTGCGGGAAAAAAAGAGATACTTGTATTCCTTGGTGCTTCTGTACCGTTAACGGGTATATTGGTTCAGTATTTTCCTGAGGTACATGGAAAAGTCGGATTAGGACCTATCATTCCACCTGAAATTTCTTATCCAGTTTATGCCTTAAATGATATTTACCAAATTATAAATTCAAATTTAGATGATCTTACAATTATCAATTTGGGAAGACTTTCTTCGTTAGCTACGACCTTTGTTTTAAATTTAGAAACAATGCGGAATGTAAGGGAATATATTTGCATGGGCGGAGCTTTTTTTTATCCAGGAAACGTGACTGCGGTGGCTGAAGCTAACTTTTATGCGGATCCTTATGCAGCAAACTTAATTCTGCAGCATGCGAAGAACTTGACAATTATTCCGTTAAATGTAACTCAACATGCGGTTGTTACACCCGAAATGGTCCAACAAATCGATGCATTTCATCAGGATACACAGGATATTGCAGGACTCATCATCAAGCCTATGTTAGACTACTATTATAATTTCTACTCCAAGTCGAATCCCGGTATAGGAGGAAGCCCTATGCATGATTTTGTAACAGTGTGGTATTTGCTGAATCAAGAGGCTGTTGGTCTTTCAAGAGTACCCATCAAAGTAATTCCAGATCAAGGGGAAGGATTCGGTCAAAGCATTGCAGACTTTCGTTTTGTGACTAATCCAGGTTATAAAACGCATAATGTGGCTTTTCAGTTTGATTATGAAAAATTCAAGAATGATATTATGGAAACGTTCCTAAGGAGAAGGCTGTAGCATTCTTTCGTTGAGAGATAAAACTGTTTCAAGAAATATTTACAAAAATTGTATAAGTAACCGGTATATCCCAGGGTTCTCTTTATCGAGTAATCAAAGGAAACTTCAAGAAACACAGGGATGACAAATCTTTGTGTTTCTACTTTGCGATCTATAACAGCAATCCTGTCTCTTTCCCATAAAGTAAAACTTTAATCAGTGGGGGTTTTCTTCATCCCCCACTGATTAGTAGTTGAACGAATCGGGTTTTTACGGGCAGTTTATCTCCCACCTAACTTCTTTAGAAAAGCGTAAGCGGCTCGCTCAGAATCGCAGGACGTTGGAGCCCCCGACAGAGAGGCGCTTTTTGCCTCGTCCGAGAGGGCGAAACGACCGGAGATTCTAGCCGCTAGAGCTGGATAATGTTTTCGCCGAATTTTGAGGTGGGAGTATTACTAGCCGTTAACGCGGGATAAACCAGTGGTATTCATACAAACTAGATGTTTATGCTAATTTGTTTATTTGATTTATTTATTATATAAATACAGTGCGTGAAATTGCTTGCTTGAGTATTTATCCCTCTAGAATTAGGGATACCAACAACAAAATACAAATTTCACACATTAAGCAAAATAAAAAGGTAAACAAGCTGGATTTTCACACACTAAGGATGTCCAGCCTGTTTACTTTATTGCTAAGGTGACATAGGAGTTATTTGTATTTCCCTAAAAAGAGGTATCATTCAAAACTTTCTTCTATTGATCCATGACTCATGTTTTTTCCGTAAAATATTTCATCCATTTCCGTTTTTAATTTTTTTGTAATTTCCTCTTGTTCTTTTACGGATAATTTTTCTTGTGTATATCCAAATAGATAGTTGTTTAAGTCAAATTCTTTTAGTTTACATTTTGTATGAAAGATATGCTCTTGATAAACATTGACATCAATCATGTCATAGAGACTTTTCACGTTATTTGGAATGTAATTTTGGATAGAACCTATTTCATGGTCAATAAATAACTTGTTACCTGTTATATCTCTTGTAAATCCCCGAACGCGGTAATCAATTGTCATAATATCTGTATCAAATGAGTGGATAAGGTAATTTAAAGCCTTAAGAGGTGAGATTTCACCGCATGTAGCTACATCAATATCCGCTCTAAAAGTGCTAATACCTTCATCTGGATGATATTCAGGATACGTATGAACCGTTATATGACTTTTATCTAACTGCATAACAACTGAATCAGGAAGAGGTCCAGGTGATTCAGTGAATGATTCTGTCGGCACTTCTACCACGGGACCTTCTGATACTAATATAGTTACGCTCGCCCCTTGTGGTACATAGTCTTGTTTAGCAATATTCAGTACATGCGCACCTATAATGTCCGAGACATTTTTCAAAATCTTAGTTAATCTGTCTGCATTATATTGTTCATCTATGTATTCTATATAAGCTTCTCGTTCTTCTTTTGTTCTTGTATAGCAAATATCATACATGTTAAAACTTAATGATTTTGTGAGGTTATTAAAACCATGTAATTGAATCCTTTGTTCTGGTGTTAGGTTCATGATAAAATGCCCCATTCTTTTTTCTGATTAATACTATTTTATAAATCCTTTATGAAATATAGTTCCATTCTACAATTTTTTCATGCATCTTCTTTTTGAATTGGGATTACTTGTAATATACAAGTTATTTCTAATTCGTTGGTGATGGCTAATTATTATATTGTTATGGATTATTTTGGTTTTATTGGAAAAAATACGGTAATTGAAATTTGAAATAGCAACTATGTAAAATTTGAATGAAGAAACCATTGTGAGTAAATGCATCAAAAAAGAAAAGATGTGTAAGCTTAGATTAGCTTACACATCTTTTCTTTTTTTCTATGCTTAAAACTAATTAAATACTGCGCCGATTTTTATAATTACTCTCAATTATATTCCAAATCAAAACATTACTTATTTAAATCTTTTTTCGTTACTTCACTTCTAATATTTACATCTTTTGAGAATTCAGTATCATTTTTTAGGTTATTTGGATATTTGCTTTTTTGCTTTCGATTATCATTCCGATTCGTCATGAATGATTCCTCCTCTTATAAACGTTCGTACCTATTTTGTACAAAAGGAACTATTTCATACTGATAATTTCATGAGTATAGTCCCGTTCAACTTACGCAATCCGATTTAACACAATGTTTTCAATATTTCTCCAAGCGATTTGGACATGCTAAAGAATGAGGTGACTGTTATGAAAAATGAAATATTAAAGTTAGTACCAGAAGCGGTAAAAAAGTTAATCCAGAAAGACGTTAAAGAAAGAAACAAGCGCATCATTGATTTAATTATCGATGATGCAACTGCATATGAATTTGAACCAGACCAAGTAGTTCCTTGTATCATGGCTGCTTATTATGCTTACGAGTCCACCCCTTATCCTAGTGAAATGGAAGATGAATGGATGAAGATCTTAGTTTTTCACACAGCTACTCGTTCAGCGATGAAACTTTTATCTTACGGTAAATTTAAAGCAAAACGATCAGAAAGTGGATGGATGAAGTATACAGGTCATTGAATGATCCCATTTTGAAGTGAGAGGTTCCTATTAACTAACATATTCGCTGGAATCTCTTATTTCGCAATGGAATTTTCACAGAACATATGACTGTTTCGTGCTCAATAGGCATCGTACATTTCGTTCGAAAAAATTTTCACGAAAAGTTACACATGCTATATATCTTCTAACGAGTCCTAATATTTTTTATTTTCCAATTAAATACAGTGCGTGAAATTAATGTTTGTATGCATGAAAAAGAACCCATCATTTACGAATAGGTTCTTTTTCTAGTAACTTGTATGATTAATGTGTATGGTTATATTTCGATAACAATGGAATTCGTTTTGCAATGGATGCATAAATTACAAATACCATTTGTGTTAATGGTTCTAATTTTCGCGTACTTTGCATTACTATGCCGCAAGTTATAAATGACAGGAATGCTCCACCAATTATATCTGCTGGATAATGGACACCAACGTAAATACGTGAAACTCCAACTAGTACGGCCCAAATTAATGCAATATATTTTAATCTTTCCCCTCTCAATAGCATCGTAAATGCTATTGAAAATACAAGTACAGAATGATCACTTACAAATGATGAATCTACTGCATGTGGCACTAATTGATGAACATGATAAGTTACAAAAGGTCGCGCATGATAATATACTGAATGAATGAAAACATTTAACAGCAATGAAACTCCGACTGTAAGAACAGTATATACAACAGTATATTGTTTTTGAATCGCCATTTCTTTTTTAGTATTACTAAACCATAAAATAAGCATGAAAAGAATCGCCATGTAAGGCGCGCTATTCGTAATCATAATCATGATCTTATCTGAAATGATTGAGGTTCCCGCTAAATTATTAATCCATTGAAATACTGTGTAGTTCATATCTACCCTCTCCTTATTTTCATTACATTCGTACTTTAAGAAAGTACAAGTTCTATTGGTTTACACAGTATACAACAGTAATATGAAAATACTTTGAAACTTTTCTCATCTATTTCTCATTTTCATGTAAAACATAAGGAAACGAAATTGTAACTGATGTACCTTCTTTCTCCTTACTTTCTAATATAATGTTTCCATGATATTTTTCTACAAGCCGTCTTGCGATGGAAAGCCCCAGGCCATTTCCACCCTGTTTACGACTCCTTGCTTTATCCACCCTGTAAAAACGATTAAGTACATATGGTAAATCTGATTCGGGTATTCCGACGCCATGATCTATAATACGTATAGTAATATTTTCTCTTTGCATGTTTGTTTGAATACAAATGTATCTATCATTTGCTTTGGTATATTTAATTGCGTTATCTAGTATGATAATCATTATTTGCTCTAAATAAGGTGTTGGTATAGCCACGTAAGCCTCTTCGGCATATAATTGTATATCGAATTCGAATTCAGTTTGAAGAACTTCAAAGTTTTGGATTACTTGTTTTAATACAGTATTTACATGTACAGGCTCGACTGCTAATGAGGGCATTTGCTCTGATTCTGCTCTGGATAACTCTAATAATTCTGAGACTAATTTATTCAATCTATCCACTTCTTTTAAACTAGATTGAAGTGACTTTTGTAGAATAACAGGATCATCCTTTCCCCAACGGTTTAACATGGATAAATGGCCTTGAATAATTGTAAGGGGTGTTCGAAGTTCATGTGATGCATCTTCAACAAACTGTTTTTGTTGTAAAAAAGACTTTTCTACATCATCCATTAATTCATTAAATAGAATGCCTAGCTTTGCAAGTTCATCATTATTTTCCCGTACAGGAACTCTTTCTTTTAACCCGTTTGTTTTAATTCGATTCATCGTATCAGTTATATTCTGAACACTTAATAAAAGTTGTTTAGCAATAATTGTTCCACCTAAAAAACTAAGTATAAGTCCACCAATACCAGCTGCAACCATTACAACGAAAATGATTTTCAACAAATGATCGAAAGCTTCTAAATTTTTCCCAACCTCAATTGTTCCCATAAATGTTGCTGTTTGAATCGGCATACGTTCAATTAATATTCTATCTTCTAAATGCCTCTTTATATAAGCTTCAGGTTGGATAACCGATTTAGGAGGCGCCCACCTCGGATTAAAATCACGAGAAATCGAGACAATTGGTTGTCCATCTTTATCTAAAATTCGAATAATCTGATGTTTATCATTCATATTATTAAGGAAGTCTTTACTGTTTTCAATCGTTTGGTTAGAAAGTGTTTCTTTTTTATCAGTAAAATATGCTGCTATTTCTTTCACTTGCCTGTTCATTTGTTTCTTTTCATAGTCTACTATCCATTGATTAATCACAATAAACTGTAAAACATTATATAAAGCGAACAAGATAAATAATAACGTAGTTGACCAAAGAGTTAGTTTCCATTTTATCGGAAGGTTTCGAATGCGCTGTGCAAAATTTTTGATCATCTCATCACATATCCAGCCCCTCTAACAGTCTGGATATACTCCTCCTTATCTACACCATGTAATTTGTTTCGTAAATAGCGAACATATACATCAACAATATTTGTTTCTACAATCGCATCGTAACCCCACACTTGCTCTAAAAGTATATCTCGTGTAAGTACGCGGTTAATATTCTTCATAAACATGAGTAATAACTCAAATTCTTTGTTCGTTAATTCAATGATTTCATCATTTTTTCTTAGCGTTCTTGATTCTACATGTAACTGTAAATCTTTAAAAGCAAGCAAAAGTGTTGGCTTACTTTCTTCTTTTTGTTCGCGTCTAAATATAACACGTATTCGTGCAAGGAGTTCTTCAATTGCAAATGGCTTCGGTAAGTAATCATCAGCGCCGCTATCTAATCCTGTAACACGATCCATAATACTATCACGCGCTGTTAACATAATGATGGGAGTATTCTTCGTCGCACGCAGTCTACGACATACTTCAATCCCATTGAGTCCTGGTAACATCAAATCAAGAAGTATAATATCATAGTTCTTCTCTATGGCTGCTTCCAATCCTTTTCGCCCATCGTATTGTACCTCTACTGCATATCCTTCATATTTTAATTCTAACTCTAAAAATTCAGCTAAACTTTCTTCATCTTCAATTATTAATATATGATGCAACCCTAATTCCTCCTATATTATTAAATGAATGATCAATCCTAATCCAAATAGAATCGCAATCATTTGATGTATGTTTCGATATAATACCGATTTTTTTCTGTCTTTAACCTTATTCAAAAGAATTCCAACAACTCCTAGCAATACTAAGCTACCAAAAGCAAATATGCCGCTGTAAATCTGTATCATATGGTGATTTCCCCTTATAAAAAAATAAACTCCATGTGTTGTTGCAACAGCTAATACAGCATAACCGATAAACATATGATATTTCTTTGCTAACATATATAATTCTTTCATATACTTGAATCCGGGTATTTTATTTTTGTGTAAAAACAGCCAAATATGACGTAAAAACCAAAGCGATGCAGCTGCAATCGCACCATATTCACCAAGAGAACCAAGATTTTTATTTACGCTTTTTAATCCTATTTGATCTCCTAGCATAAAGTTTACGATAAACATTGTAACACTAAATGCAATCACACAAGCTCCTGCGATCTTTATAAACAAATTAAAAATTTGACTTCCGAACGTTTTCTTCATTTTGCATCCCTCTTTCAATTTCAAAACATCACTACATTCCAAATTGTAGCAATCAAAAAAGAAAAAAGAATGAAAGAAAGATTAGAATAAGATGAGAAATACTTTATGTGAACTAAAAAACAAATTTCCCACCGTAATTTTTATATGTATAGATTTTCTTTCGCCAGTGTAATGATCCTTTGAATAAAAGGTTCTTTTGCATTAGTATACGCCACTCGATCAAATGAATACTTCATAGCAAGCTCGTATTTTAATTGTTTGTATTCCACACGTGCCCATTCATGATTTCTCATAAAATCACGAAATAATAAATTGTTTTTCCAATCTTGACCACCGTGCGTATAGATGTGTAAATGATGTGTACCTGCTCTCCATTTCCCTTTTCTAAAAAAACGCCTCTGCGGAAAATGTTTATGAAATACATATTCATATCCTATTGTTTGCAATGGTTCTATCCAATGATCAACTAATTTTAAATCTTTAACACCTATCATCATATCAATAAGAGGTTTAGCATCTAACCCTTCTACTGACGTACTTCCGATATGTTCAATCACTAAGATGTCCTTTTTTAGCAATGTGATAAATTTCTCTTTCTCCTTCACAAATTCCGTATGCCAATTTAAATTATACGGTTCAATGATTATTTCTTTATCCATCTTTTACTCCTTTCATAATAATTACATAGCTTTAAAAGTAATTCTTTTTAACTAATCAAAACAGGATTTTTATTACTCTCCTCGAATTTATTAATATTTAATCTCATTATATAAAATAAGAGGTGTAAAATGAACGAAATTCCAGTCACACTTAGCTTTGATGATGTAACTTTTAAATTAAAAGAATATCAAGATTTTGAATGGCTTGTGAAGCTTGGTAGAGTGTTTACTGTATTTGATCAACAAGATTCTGGCAATATATGCTTTGGTATTGAAATAGATGGTCAGAAAAGATTTGTTAAATATGCTGGTGCAAAAACAATGGAGTATTCGGGAAATCCAGATGCCGCTGTTACTAGATTAAAAGAAGCTATTTTTCTTTATGAAGAATTAAAACACGATCATCTAATCGAATTAATTGATCATTATGAAGTAGAAAACGGTTATGTGGCAATCTTTAATTGGTTTACCGGAGAATGCCTTCATTCCCATTGGTCATTTCCACCACTAGCGAAATATAGTAATCCTAGTTCTCCATTCTATCGCTATAAACAATTATCAATTGAAGAACGTCTTATTTCACTAGATCATATTTTTTCTTTCCATGTTCATGTTGAAAGAAAAAATTATGTAGCAATAGATTTTTATGATGGAAGCATTTTGTATGACTTTGAAACAAAGACAACAAAGATTTGTGATATCGATTTATATCAGAAGAAACCTTATATCAATACAATGGGAAGACTTTGGGGATCATCACGATTTATGTCACCTGAGGAATTCGAACTTGATGCAGTGATTGATGAGAAAACAAATGTATTTAATATGGGAGCAATCGCTTTTGCGTTCTTAGGAGGGGAACTCGATCGTTCTTTCACTAAATGGGAAGCAGGGAAAGAATTGTATGACGTAGCAGCTCGTACGATAGAAAAAAATAGAAATCAACGTTATGCATCAGTTGAAGAATTTCACTTAGCATGGGAATTTGCTCGAAACAAATAACAATTCAAAAGTAATCACAGTCCTCATTCCAATAATTAAAACATGAAGAAGTTGTATTTTTCCGGTATAATACTTATAGTACTGAAAACTACAATAATGAGGCATGCTAGATGAATTTTGTATACATTAACCAAAACGTATTAAATAATCTGCTTTACATTTTAAGCAGCATCTTTGTTTTTTATTTTATATATAATAATGAAATATTTTTTAAAAACTATAAAAAGATTCTTATCATTATGTGCACTAGTATACCATTGATTTTATGTATGAAATTCCCTATATACATAGACGAAAACTGCGTTCACGACTTAAGACAGATCCCTTTTTTAATAGGTACACTTTATGGTGGTTTACCAGTTGGGATCGCTTTATTATCTATCATGTTATTGATTCGGTTTGTTTTTTATGGTGTTAACTTTTTAACAGTTATTGTTTATATTACCATGCTTATTTTCACTGCCTATTCTTCTTCTAAATTTAATCAATTAAACAGAAGAAAGAAGCTTATCATGTCAATGACTTTACCTTTTTTCCTTGCTTTACTTACAACCTTTATCGCTGTTGTTCTGTCAGATTTCCCAATTACAAATTCATATATCACTTATTTTATTCTACTCCCTCCAATTGTCATGTTATTTGTTGTATATATAAATGAGGTTTTAAGAGATGCCGTTATTATGAGGTCTAAATTAGTAAAGATGGAGAAGATGGAGATTGTGAGTCAACTTGCTGCGAGTATTTCACATGAAGTAAGAAATCCTCTTACCGTAGTAAAAGGTTTTACTCAACTCCTTAAAACTCCAGATTTACCACAAGAATCGCGAGAACAATATATTGAACATATTCTTGGAGAGCTAAACCGCGCTCAGGTTATCATTGATGACTACTTAACATTTGCTAAGCCAGCATCACAAAAAGTTGATAACATTGTAATAGATCAAGAATTAAAAAGAATAATAAGTATGATGATGCCATTATGTAATATGAATTCTATAAATGTTTCTGAGAATTTAGTAACAGGTTCCATCACTGGGAATACACAACATTTTCAGCAATGCTTTTTAAACCTAATAAAGAACAGTATTGAAGCGATGCTAAATGGCGGAAAACTAAGTATCAAATCATCTGCTTGTGAAAACAAAATTACTATTGTCATTAAAGACAGTGGAATTGGGATGACACAAGAGCAAATCAATCGATTTGGTGAACCTTATTTTAGTACAAAAACAAGAGGAACAGGTTTAGGTACGATGGTTGCAGTAAAAATCATTGAAACGATGAATGGTACTTTAGATATAAATAGTATTGTTAATAAAGGAACCACTTTAACGATCACATTTCCACAAAATAATGAGATTGCTAAAAAACACTAACATTTTGATTTAAAAGGAGCTTCCTATGCTCCTTTTTGTTTTTCACTACATAAATTGAAATTTTAATCAATGTTTTTTCTCCATCCCCCACTTATTATTAGCCTTCACTAATCAGGTATTTACTAACATTTCATCTCCCGCCTAACTTCATTGTTTTCGATGATTTTTAAAGCGGGAATATCACTACTAGTTAATATAAAATAAGATATGCTTTTCATAAACCTTGGCTTAAATTATTTATATATGAACCCTCTTATAAAAGGTCCTGGCTATAGCTAACTTGAAGGTATTCCTTCTTTACTCCATTTTTTATTACCTAACATAGTTGTACCACTTCTCGTATATTTACTCATTAGGTTTTACATTCGCAAGACTCCATCCGCATCAATCACCGGTACGAAAAAATAATTCGAAATATTTAGGAGGGATAACTTGAGCGCTCACTACTCTTTCACATATCAATTATCAAACGGAGCCTGATAGCTCCTTTCCCATTAAATATTTAGCACAATAAACGCATATAACTTCGAAATAAATATACTTTTTTATGGGTAAAGAAAAAGTCTCATCTCAGTATGAATAAAAGCAAACTGCTGAATCATTTCATTTAGGCATCTCGCTGCTTTTGTAGGAATTTGATGCTTTACGTTATCAATGAATTTTAATTCATTACATGGCAATTTTTCATGTAGTAATTTGGCATGACTATAAAATACTTTATCTTTCTTACCATACACCAACAAAACCGGAAGCTGAATGTTTCTAAGCTGATTAGTACAATCATAATGCAAACTATAACAATAATACTGCCAGATATTTTTGGCATTCCCTTTTCGTGCCTCTTTAAACATCTTTCTGAACAATTTATGTGTATTTGAGTTGCTCCATGAAATAGACCATGCTAAAAATGAAACTGCCCCCGCTTTCGCAAGTTTCACGCCAAGTGAAATCTTATTCTTTAGATATCCATCCCTCACTTCTGACATTCCCCCGATTAGAATACCTCCTAACGCTCTTTCAGCAAAAGCCAATAAAAATTCTAATGCGACAGAGCTTCCAGTCGAATATCCACATACAAATGCTTTCTTAATCTCTAAATGATCCAACAAACATCTAATGTCTTCAGCAATCAGTGGATAGGTTATCGGTTGTTTTGAATACTGACTCCTTCCGTGTCCTCTAATATCAAAAGCAATCACCTTAAAATTTTGGGATAATCCCTCTATTTGATACTCAAAATTCACACATGTAAGTGCAGGAGGATGAATAAAAACAATAGGAACCCCTTTTCCCTTAACGATATAGTACAGACTACTACCATCTACATCCAACATTGGCATGTATGTAATCACCTCAACAATTTAAAATTATTACTCTTTTTCAAAAAAACAGTAACTCTAAAAAATGATGCATACTAAAAATTGATTTTAGTACATGAGTATTTTCCTTTTGTTATTAATTTCTTTATAATTTGTTAGCTATAAGCTGTCGATATTATTCTGTTATACGTTCCTGATAACGTTGAAGCTGATTTTCGTTTAAAAAAAATGAATTTAGTCGCTCCTCAAGTTTTTCTTTTAATCTTTTCATTTATTTAGACAGAAAAACAGATGGTCTTTTTTTTGAATGTTAGCTATAAAATAACCTCTTACAGTACACTTGACGATGTGTCTTTTCACTCATTTCTGTTATTATGTGGCACTTCTTTTTTTCTATTCTGGCAACTATTTAGAATAAATTACGATGGATTTTCCTTATGAATCACACGTAAAATTTCAATAATTCTTTTTAATCCCATTTTTCAATATACTGCATCTCATTGATTAAATAAACATTATGTAAATGAATTTCAAATCCTTATTTATCTGTGCATGTTTCCCTTTGTAATGAGTAAACTTAGGGTTTTTAGGAAAAAAGAATCAAGAAATGTTAGCATAAATTCCGATAAAATATTGCAACATAAATCATGTGAAATTGAACTTAGTGTTTCTTTTTCCTAATTATCTTTACAGGGGGTAAAAAATGAATACTCTTAACTTCTTGATGTCACTATTCAATTCTGGAAGAAGAACTCAGCAAATGTTTAAATTATTTAGAAATAGACGGAATAACAATAGAAGCTGGATTTGGTTTTCTTTACTAGGATTAGGAACAGTTTTTAGTGTAGTAGCAACACGTAATTCAAATATGATGAAACCTATTCAACGTTTGTTCCAAGGCGTTCAAAATACAACAAAAACATTTATTCCATCCAAAGTAAATTTGGCAAATATAGAATTTGCCGATGAAATTACGCCTAACAGTCAAAAGAGACTGGGTAATCAAAGCCAATAACTATCGTGAATAATAAAAACTCGCCTTTTAGTCACAAGTATTTACAATATTAAAAAATTATGTAAATTGAACGAATTTTCCGGAAATTACCTTATTATTTCGGTGAAATTTCAACATAAAAAAAGGAGCATAGCAGCTCCTTTTTTTATGTTGAATCTCGTATTGATACTAAAAAAGTATCTTTAATGTTTTTTCTGATTACATGATTCTGTGACGAATGATTCAAAAGTTATATGTTTTTAATACCCTCAGCCCCAGCAGCTGCATCCAACAATAATTAATAAAATAAATAACACAACTAATAAAGCAAAACTTCCACCAAAACCACAAGAACCACCGAAACTCATATTCTCTCCTCCTTTTAGTATAAAACTAATGGATAATGAAATTGATCGTTTATTAACAGGTTCGTATTATACAGTATGTTTCTATGCCATTTTTGAGCATGTCTTGGATAAATTTAAAAAGACATTCCTCTGAGTGCCTAAATTTCATCCCAATAACATCCAGAAAACTTACAATGGATACCAAAACCCTTTGAAAATATTGAACTTTAGGTAAATGGCCAGTACTAAAATTATAATGCCGATAACGAGCCCTAGATAATCCTCTTGTTTTGCTTTTGTTGTAAAATACCATGTTCGCTTCTCTTTTTTTCCGAATCCTCGTAAGTCCATTGCATTTGAAACTGTATCAATTCGCTCTAAAGAATGAATAACAAGTGGCCAAAAGATGAGTACCCGATTTTTAATACGTTCCCAAAAATTCGTCTCTCCTCTTTCAAATGGTACACCTCTTGCTTCTTGAGCGTGCTTAATCAATTTGTATTCCGCTTGTATATTCGGTATGTAACGAAGCGCAATGTTTATTGCATAGGCAATCTTATATGGTAAGCCAATTTTATGCAGGCTGCTAGCGAACTCACTTGGATGTGTCGTGTATATGAAAATAAGTGTAAATGGTAATAACGTAAAATACTTTAATGAGAGCGTAAGAGCATAAAATAGTGTTTCAAATGTAATCGTAGCATATCCAATATGCAAGAATGCTGTACTTGTACCAGTTAACTCAGATCCATGAGTTGGTGTAATCAATAAAATCATCATTGAATTTAGCATACTAAATGTGAAAATAACACTAAATATAATTACAATTTTTTTTATAGGGATTTTAGCGATCACTAATCCTAAACAACCAATGAAAAACAAGCATAATAAAATACGAAAATCAAAAAATATAAACGTAAGAGTCATCCAAATTATAAATAACAACAATTTAATTGCGCCGTCCATACGATGAAAATATGTATGATTATCTATATAAAATAAATCTGATTTATTCATAATCCCCTCTCCTTTTTGCCTCCATATACATTTGTACAAAAACGTCTGGAAAAGGAACTTTACTCAAATTCGCTAAAGTTGTTAGCGAACTCTCCTGTAAATTAGCTTGTTGTAATACTTCGCTATTTGTTAATACGTTTGGAACAGTATCATTAGCAAGTATTTTCCCTTTATGAAGGACAACTGCACGGTCTGCATATTCTAAAGCTAGATTCATATCATGTGTAATAAAGATGAATGATATTCCTTGTGCCGCTAGTAGGCTTATACAAGACATAAATTGTTTATAATGAAAATAATCTTGTCCTGCTGTTGGCTCGTCTAATATGATAAGCTTCGGATTCCTTGTTAAAACCGATGCAATGGTAAGCCTCTTTTTTTGTCCGTAACTTAACGCTTGAATAGGCCAATTTCGGAATGGATATAATCCACAAATTCGCAATGCATCTTCCACGCGTTTATTTATTTCTGCGCTAGAAGTCTTCTTTAATTTTAATGAAAAAGCAACTTCATCCCAAACAGTAGATTGTGTAATCATGTGATTAGGATTTTGCATGACATAGGAGATCACTTCTCCACGCTTTCGAATAGACCATGAACTTATATTTTCATTATCAAGTACAATTTCCCCTTCCTTCGCTTTGTTCATTCCCGTTAATGTATGTGCAAATGTAGACTTACCTGCACCATTATGGCCTAATAATGCTACAATTTCTCCCTTTTGTATAGAGAGTGTTATATCCCTTAATGTAAAATCTTTTTGCGAATATGAAAATGATATATTTTCTATTTCACATAAGATTTCTTTTTTTTGTTGTTCTTTAAACATGGTAGAATTTAACATCCATTGCTTAATCGCTTTATTCACATTTTCATGATCTAAACTTTCAATTGGATATAATTCTTCATCTAAAATATTCATTCTTATATTTTTTAATGCTTCAATATATACAGGTTCTCTTAACCCTATTTTTTGTAGCATGTTTGTTTGTAAAATTCTTTTTGGTGAATCAACCGCTACAATTTTCCCTTCTTCTATTAATATGATTTTATCAAGGTCTAATTTTAATATTTCTTCTATTCTATGCTCAATAATAACAACTGTTTTATTAAATTGTTGATGCACCTTTCGTATAAGTTCTACTGTGTTCAAACTACTCATGGGGTCTAAGTTTGCTAATGGCTCATCAAATAGTAATATGTCAGCTTCTGTTGTTAACAGTCCAGCAAGAGAAACAGTTTGTTTTTGACCACCAGATAATTCATGCGGGCTTCGTAGATGAAACGTATGCATCTGTACTTTCTGTAGTGAGTCCATAACAACAGCCTTCATTTTCTCCTGTTCTACACAATCGTTTTCTAATGAGAAAGCAACATCTTCTCCTACGGTTAGACCAATAAACTGAGAATCTTGATCTTGTAAAATAGTTCCTACATGCTTGCTTTGCTCAAAAATACTACCTTTTCGCGGATCCTTACCACATATTGAAATGTTCCCAGTACTTGATCCCTCATATGAAAAAGGGATAAGCCCATTTATACAATGGGCCAATGTTGATTTTCCTGATCCACTTCGACCGGCAATCAATACTTTTTCACCTGGATAAATACGGAATGTAACATCCTTTAAAGTAGGTTCTGTCACTTGTTTATATTGAAATGTAAATTGTTCAAAGGAAATAATCGGCTTCATTGTAATCTCCCTACTTTTCAATCTTCAAATGTGTATGTTTTTTATTTGCTTTCGCTAATCCCAGTGTGATTGGTAAACCAAGAATTAAGAATACAAGGATATCTGCAATCGTTGCACCGAATACTTGAATAACAATTTTATCCAAAGGTTCACCCATAACGATAATATCAAAAGCACCGGCAAATATGATTGCAACGACAATCCCGATTAAACCTGTTATAGCAAAATATGAAATATCTCGATTACGAAATGTTCCATTTTTCACACTGAAACTTGCTCGTTTTTGTACAAGTCCCATCGTAAATCCAATAATACCTGAGCTAAGTACCCATCCCCACCATATTCCCCATCCAGCGATGGTATCTGTCACTGTATGACCGATAAGACCAATCAAAAGTCCTACAATCGGCCCGAAAATCGCACCAAAAATTGTTAATATAGCCAAAGCAGGCTTTATAAATGTGTTTGGTGCAATTGAAAATCCCCATAGACCTAATACACCATATATTGCAGAACCGATTCCAATTGCTACGACTAATTTTGTAGATAATTTGTTCATATGAATTCCCCTTTCATTCTAGTTAGTTTATATTAGTCCTATATGTATAAGAAAATTAAATTATGCGTCTTCACTTCCTTTCTTCTCAATATCTCAATAAAAAATGACCCCTTTTATAAGAGGTCATTTTTTATTGAGATATGATCCTCTTATCTTTCAAAAGACAATATGTCTTTTGCGGAATTAGCACCTTCCTATTTGTATGAATAAATAGGGGTTGCTGAGGTTTCATAGGGCCGTTCCCTCCACCTCTCTGGATAAGTATTCGTTTGTAATTTGTATTATTGCATTAACGCAAGTTAATTTCAATATTTTTCTCGCTATTTTTATTTTTCTTAAAACAATCAAATAAATCATTGTATCCTTATCGGGATTATGGGATAATCGACATAACAAAACATGTTAACGGGAGGAATTCGACATGAAAGTAATCGGATTAATTGGTGGATTAAGTTGGGAATCAACGTCTCTTTATTATAAACATATTAATACACTAACTCTATCTCAGTATAATCATAATGCAAAGCTTGTTCTATATAGCATGGATTTTGGCGAAGTGACAAATTTATTACAAAATCAACAATATGAGGAAGTGCAAAATCAACTCGTTCAAGTAGCAAAAAAAATAGAGTGTTCCGGTGCAGATTGTATACTTATGTGCTCAAATACAGTACATCAATTTGCGGAAGAAGTAGAACAAGCAATCTCTATCCCCCTTCTTCATATTGGTGATGTCAGTGCTGAAGAAATTGTTGAACATGATGTGAAACGGATTGGTTTACTTGGAACAAAACAAACAATGGAACAGGACTTTTATAAAACAAGACTAGCTAATTATGGTGTTGAAACAATTATTCCGAAAGAAGATGAACGAAATTTCATTCATCATGTCATTCTTCACGAATTGAGTAAAGGGATTATTTCACAGCAATCTAAAGTACGTTTCTTACAAATCATTCAAAAACTTATTGAAAATGGTGCAGAAGGAATTTTATTAGGTTGTACAGAAATACCGTTACTTATTTCACAGAAAGACATTTCTATTCCTGTATTTGATACTGCTTTTTTACATGCAAAAACTGCTGTACAATTCGCTGGATAATAGATAAACAACTGTATAATTTATAAGAACTCTTTAACTCTCAAAATAAATTAATATATAACAAAAGCTATCTTACAAATCATAAGATAGCTTTTTAACTCTATTATTATATGAACCGGAAAGTAATATCCTCATAAAGCCCCTGTTATAGGTAACATTGCTGCACAAGAAGTAACTTGCTCACTTTGAAACATTGGTAAATAGATTGTAACTGATGTTCCTATTCCTACCTCACTCATAATACTAATTCTTCCTTGATGACTTTCAATAATTTTATAACTGAGCATTAGTCCAATCCCAGTTCCTTTCTCTTTCGTACTATAAAAAGGTTCACCAAGTCTTTTAATTCTTTCTTCAGGAATTCCTACGCCCTCATCAACCATATTAATCGTAACTTCTTCACGCTCTGATTTTTTTACATAAATAGAGATTTCTCCTCCATTTGGCATTGCTTCAATTGAGTTTTGTAAAATATTAATAAAAACTTGTTTTAATTGATTTTCGCAGCAATCAATCATTAATTCTTTTGATTCTATATGCAGATCAATTTGAATATTTGTCATGATTGCCTTCGTGTTGATTAATGAAACGACATTTTTTAATATCGAGCAGAGGTTTTTCTTTTCAGTTGAAATGACATCAGTTTTTGCAATCGATAAAAACTCATGAAGTATAGCTTCAATTCTTTCGATTTCTGATAGCATAAGATCAAAATATTTATCTTGATCTTCTTGATTAATCTGAAATAATTGAATAAATCCTTTAATCACTGTCAATGGATTTCGGACTTCATGGGCTACCCCTGCAGCTAACTGCCCAATTGCTGCAAGTGTATCTGATTTATTCAATAACTCCTCAGTCTTTTTCCGCTCGGTAATATCTCGAACGATTATCATAATCTTATCTTGTAAGAGTGGTAAACATCTAGCTTCAAAGAAACTAACACTTCCTTTAAGTGTTAACGGATACTCAACAATAACTGTCGATTCCTTTTGTTGTACTTGATGAATTGCTTCTTGAAATTGTTGTGCTACAGGTGATGGCAAGACTTCATAAAATTTCTTCCCCATAAAGGATTCTGCAGGTACGTAAAACTTAGCTGGTGAACCTGCTTTATAGTCTATAATTGTTCCATCAGCCTCAGTTAAGAAACACAAATCAGGTAATGCTTTAAAAATAAGCTCTAACTCAGAAGTTTGCTGTTTTAATTGCTCTTCAATTCCTTTTCGATGAGTAATATCAACGCCAACTGCCCAATAACTATAACCAGGTACTGGGAACTGCTCCGAAATATTTGACCACATGATTGTTTTTATTTCCCCATTTTTGCATGTTAAATTCATTTCCCAATCTCGAAAACTTTTTCCGCGAATCGAAAATTTCTTTTGAAGTTGTCTGCGATAACTTTCATCAGGATATAACAGTTCAAGTGCTTTGGGATTTCCAACGATTTCTTCTGCAGCATAGCCTGTTACGA
Organism: Bacillus sp. DHT2; assembly: GCF_026241455.1. Taxonomy (NCBI): domain Bacteria; kingdom Bacillati; phylum Bacillota; class Bacilli; order Caryophanales; family Bacillaceae; genus Bacillus; species Bacillus sp. DHT2. Next base: position 642,388 of record NZ_JAPHWH010000001.1, on the reverse strand, counting down.
GCTCGCATTCACGATTCCATAATATAAAATTCCCATTTTTATCAAGAGCATCGACCATAATGGGCATATTTTGTAAGATTGTATGTAGCTGTTCTTCTTTTTGAGAAAGTAAATGTATATTTTTTGTTTGGTTTTGAAGTTTATTCATTGCACCATCTACAATGAGATTTGAAAGCATTTCGAAGTATTTATAACAAGTACGGATGTCATTTTTAATTGCACAAACAATAAATGATCCAAGGTGTTGCTCATGTAAAAAGATAGGGATTTCAATTTTTGTAAGTTGTATATTTTCTTCTTGATTCATACCAAATGAAAAAACACATTCCATATTTTGATCAAGAAGTTGATGTGAAATGTTTGTTAATTTATAAAATTGTTCTGCCATGGTTTCTATTGTGTTCACATCAATGAGTTCCAATAGCCGCGCATTCATTCTCTTTCCACCTCTATATGTAAATTTAATACCAATTTTTACTCACGCTTCTCCATTATACGAATAATGTTCTCATAGGTATATAGCAAGAGCATAATTATTCAAATAAATTTTATTTTTCAATTAAAAATTATTTAAAATGATATATAATCTTATTAATATAAATATGTAATGATCTAAATATTCACAAATTATTCACAAATTACTTGGAAATCATATACAATTATTCCGATATATTCTATATAATAAAATGCAATAAGGTATTCTATGAATCTCATAGAATACCTTACCCCTAATAAAAAATAAAAAAGAATCCTTGATGGATTCTTTTTTATTTTTTTACCATGACATATTGATAAAGAGCATGTGCAACTCCATGTTCTTCATTCGATAATGTTTCATAGTGACAAATCCGTTTAATTTCGTCCACTGCATTTCCCATTGCGATAGATATATGTGCCTTTTCCATCATAGAAATGTCATTTAGCCCATCACCTATTGCAACAGTATTTTCCACCGGAATATTAAGATGTTCTGCTAAAGTATATAAACCATTCCCCTTTTGAGCATCACAATGATTAATCTCTAAATTATGCCAATACGAAGCAGTAATTGCTAGCTCTGTATTATGTTGAAAATGCATTTTTAATTTTTGTAATTTCTCTTCATTATAGGAGAATGGTAAAAGCTTATGCACATAAACCTCTTCTTCTAATATCGATTTACAACTTTCTGTGATATGAAATGCTGTATGTTCAAGATACAATGCTGCGATGACTTCAAGCTCTTGCTGATCAATATCTTTATTTGACCTTTTTATCCATTCTATTTCATGATTCACACTTTCTTCACCATATGCCGGAACGTATATACCTCGATCTGTATACAGTTGATAATACATCCGATTTTGTTCAAGATATTCAACAATTTCAAAGGCATGTGTATTTTGAATAGGGTATCTCTTCATCATTTTTTGATCCACATAAATAAGAGCACCGTTTTCTGCAATAATAGGACATTGTAAATCAGCTTCCAGTAGTAAACGTTCAATATCTACGAGAGAACGTCCTGTACAAATCGCTACTACATGCCCCTGCTCCTGGCATTTTTGAATAGCTTCTGCATTTTCTTTACTAATCATTTTATTTCTTGAAAGAAGAGTTCCATCTAAATCGATTGTAATTAGTTTCATTGTTCCGTCACCACTTTCTATAAATAAACATGCTTGTATAAAGTGAAACTTAAATCAGTGGAGCCCACTAAATATTCGTCTTCACTAATCGAGATTTTACAGGCAGTTGATTCCTCCAGTTCCTTCCACTATGATTAAAGGTGGATGGCTTCCTATTCACAAATAGCGGGATAAATACACAAATTAGGTATCGTTTCCATATTCACTTTGTCAAACACAACTTAGTTATAATTTATGAAAAGCGTTTCAGGTCAAGAAATATTTTTTAGTTTGTTAAAAAAACTTATTAAAAAAATGAAAACTCCTACTTAGAATAGGGGTTTTCATTTTTTTAATATGCTTCATTTCTTTAAAAGGATAGGAAACCACTTTAACGTTTGTTCATTCTCTAATATACAGTTCTCTAAATAAAAGGATGGTGAAAGTTCTAGCTTTTTAAAATTCCTAATAAACGTAGTTAATGCAACTTCAGCTTCTAAACGAGCAAGTGGTGCGCCTAAACAAAAGTGAGGCCCTTTGCCAAATGTTAAATGTTTTTCATTTCCAGGTCGATGTAAATCAAAGCAATCTGCTTGTGAAAATTTATTTTCATCTAAATTGGCAGCGCTTATCCACGTAACAATCATTTGTCCTTTTTTCATTTTTGGTCCAAATATTGTTGTATCTTCCGTTATAGTACGGGCTAATGTAACAGGGAAACGATAACGTAGTACCTCTTCTATCGCTTTAGGAATCAGCTCTGGACTTTCGCTTAATTCTTTGTATACCTTAGGTGCATCTACTAAAAAGCAATAAAAGCTATTAATAATAAGGTTTGTAGTGGTTTCATTCCCTGCGGCTAAAAGCCCTAATGAAAATGTCACAATTTCCTCATCAGTCAATCTTTCTCCCTCATACTCTGCTCTGATCAGGTCTGAAATAATATCTTCTTTCAAATGGTATCGTTTCTCTTGAACAATCGGGAGAAGATAAGATTTAAATTCATGTAAAGCAACTTCTTTCTGCTTATCTAAATCGCTAAACTTCTCTTTACTATATGGCATAAACAAAATATCTGACCACATCTTAATTTTTTTTCTATCTGTTGTTGGAACACCTAATAAATCAGAAATAACGGTTACAGGTAGAATTGCAGCAAACTGCTCTACAATATCAATTTCATCATAATTATTCATATCTTTCACAAGTTCATTTGCAATTGCTTGTATCTGTGGCTTCCACTGCTGAAGACTTCTTGGGGTAAATGCCTTTGAAACAATTGAGCGAACATTTCGATGCTCTGGAGGATCAGAAGAGTTTAAATTTACTCTTGTGTCTAAAGGCGGAACGGAAAATTGACGACGATCTCTTCTGCTTGAAAATAGGCGATAATCAGATAAAACACGGTTCACATCATTATATAAAAAAACATTCCATACATCCTGCTCCGCATCATAATAGACCGGATGATTTTCCCTCATATGCTTATACCACTCATAAGGGTTCCACAGCTCTTCTTTTGTTTTGAGCTTTGAAATTTCATGAACCAAAATTACATTTTCAGGCGAATTCATAGTTCTTTCCTCCCTTTTCTTTTAAAATAAAGTAATAGGTAGGCAGTTCAAAGATGTATAGACTAACATATGTTATTTTAACATATATACAGGGGATATTTACGGATATAAACTTGAGAAAAAATTAGGAGGATACATATGTATGTTGATATTTTACTACTCGCAGAATTAACTTCTGGACCAAAGTATGGTTATGAAATAAAGAAAAACATTCAAAATCGTCTTGGAGAAAATTTTGAATTGAATCATAACATGCTCTATCCTGCCCTTCGGCGTTTTGAAGATATGGGAGCAATTACAAAAAAGATTCATCAACAAATAGGTAAACCAAACCGTAACATTTACGCATTAACTCCTACAGGTGAAGAAATCTTTTATGAAATGATGCGAGAGTTTCCAGAGAAACTAGCTGCTAATGATACTGAATTTCTTGTGCGTGTTGCACTGTTTGAGAAACTGGATTACGAAGCTCGAAAAGAAGTTTTAACGACTCGTCAAAATGTGCTATACAAACAATTAGCCTCTATTCAATCCCTAGCTGAAACTTTACTTTTTATTTCTGAAGTCATACAACATAGAAAATCATGTATTGAACATGAGCTAGCTTGGATTACCTCTCTCATGAAAAAAATATAAAAAATGACAAAAAAGCAAATATAGTGAATGAAAATGAAATTTATTATCAATAATATAATTAATAAAAGGGCAACCCGGTGCGGTTACCCTTTATCGTTTAAGCTTCAGGAATAAATGTTTTGCAATCCGTTTCTTCTGTTGTAGATGCTTGGTTACCTTTATGACTTACTACATAAATTGCATCTGCATTACATTTGTTTCCGTTACCCCAATATTTGCAGTTGTTTACTTCACATAAAACATCTTGTGCCATAAGTATCACACCTCCTTATCCTTTTATCATTAACAAATTTGAGAGGTACGATACTTCTATTTTTTTCTTTGTATTGATACTACGCTTGCTAATTATCATGAAAAATTGGACAAGAAAAACATTTTCCTCAAACTTTTTCTCTATTATATAATTAACTTATTATTTAAGAAATGATAAAGGAAATTGTATAATGAAAGATCCGTGGAACCCTACAACACAAGAAATTATTGAATGGGCTTATACAGAACATGCTGTTTTCCCTGAGCAAGACTGGGACTTATCGATATGCGATAATGCAGCAGAAATTATACTGAGTATTGCAAGTGATACAAATTGTCCCAATCAAACTTTTTTTCTTCACTGTTTATATCTATTAGTTGGAGATGCTATTCGAACTCGCGGAAATACATATAATATAGAATCTCTTCAAAACATCTTACAAAGTGCAACAAATTCAACGAATTCAGATATTTTTAAATGGGTTGAACGCTCCCGAACTCTTCTAGCTAAGCCAGAAACATTTTGTTACGACTTATGGTGTGACGGTGGTTTTGTTTATAAAATTGATAAAGCGAATGAAAAAAGGAGGACTCATCTTTCGTAATGGAGCCCTCCTTTTTTCATATTTTTCACACTGAAGCGTCTGCTAATTTTTTCAACGCTTCCATATTCCCACTTACAATTACATCAATATTTTTAGAAATAATCTTAATGTCCAAGTCCCACCACTTTATTTCTAACAATTCATTTATTACATCATTTGAAAATCTCTTTTTTATCTCAGTAGCAGGATTACCACCAACAATTGTATATGGTGGAACGTCTTTTGTTATAACCGCTTTAGCAGCAATAATTGCTCCGTCCCCTATCTTCACTCCGGGCATAATCGTCGCATCCATACCAATCCATACATCATTTCCGATAACCGTATCTCCTTTAAACGGTAAATCAGAAAGTGTAGGTGTGAATTTCTCCCAGCCATGACCGAAAATATTAAATGGATACGCTGAAAATCCATCCATTTTATGGTTTGCGCCATTCATAATACATGTAACTCCAGGTGCTACGCAGCAGAATTTTCCCATAACCAATCGGTCTCCAAAAAATTCATAATGGTATAGCACTTGATCTTCGAATGTTTCTTCATTTTTTGAATCATAATAAGAATAATCTCCAACAATAATATTTGGTTTTGTTATTGTATTTTTAATGAAATGAACACTCTTATTTCCTTCAATCGGATATTGCACATTTGAATTAGGATTCATGCTGGACAGCACCACCTTCATTTGAAGTTCCTACTACTGGTTTCAAATTATATATTGGCAAAATAAATAATGAACCAATAATAAATAGTAATGCTGTTCCTTCATACATTGTGCTAAGTGAAAATACTTCTTTTAATGAACCGGCAATACTCATCGTTAATACCATCGAACCCGTAAATAAAGGACTTAAAATCCCATTTACTCGTCCGATAAAGTCTGTATCCGAGTTTTGAATAATAAGCGTATTTATTCCAATTTGGATACAAGGAAGTGCTAGACCGCTGAAAAACTGAGCAATGAGTGTAATCCATAAATTTGTAGAAAATCCGATGATACCAATGCCAACGGCCTGTGCAAACATGCCTAAAATTAACATCTTTTGCGGAGCAACATTTTTGGCAAATACCATCGCTAACGCTCCTCCAATAATCATTCCGGCTCCATTTACAGTGAGTAGCCATTGTAAACTTTCTTTTGATAAACCTAATTGTTCAGTTACGATAAAAATACCTAGTGGCTGAATCAGACCAATCCCTAATCCTGCTGCCATAAAACAAATTCCGAGTAATGTTAGTGTCTTCTTTGCCTTTACATATTTAATTCCATCCACCATCTCTTGCAATAAGCTAACTTTTTTCTTTTCTTCTTGTTCTTCAATATCTCTTGGAAGAAATAGCAAGACTAAAGCCGCAAATAAAAAAGCAATACCTGTCACAATAATAGAAGTGTAAATTCCGAAGGCTTGAAATATAAACGTGCCAAGTATAGGACCTAATACCATGAAAATCGCAAAAATGGTTTGATATAATGACATAGCTAACTGTACTTCTTCTGTAGATAGATGTTGTTTAAATAATTTCATACCTGAAGGCTGTGAAAATTGCGAAAGAATTGCAGAGATAAGTGTAACGAAAAATACTACCTTCCAAGTACCAAACATAAGTGTAAACAATACTGCAAATACTGATAACGAACTTAAGGCTTCACACCAAATCATCGTCCTTTTTGGCTTCCACCTATCTGCAAACGTTCCTCCTATAAATGAAAAGATAAAAATCGGCGCAAATTCAGCAACTGAAATCATTGAAATGGCAAACGCATCACCATTGGTCATTTCCATTACATACAGCAGTACCGCAAAGTTTCGGATCCAAATTCCTATCTGGAGAAATAATGCTGAAGCAATAATTGCTTGCACAAATCGATTTTTTAGTACTACAGATATATTACTTTTTTGTTTAGCTTCTATATTCATAGACATAATAAAGCCCCCTATTCTACATTCTGAATAGGGGGCAGCACCATCATCATATTATAAAAGTCAGTTTATTCGCAGTGCGAAAATACATCCCTTTTACATATAAAAATGTACATACTAATCCTATTCAGAAGAATATTTCGTTTTATAACGAAGATTTCTTAAAAAATAGAATTAGTTGATCATTGGGATGTCTTCACCCTTCCGTTTCGATTTTAAATGACACATACATACTCTATGTGAACGAAATACAATGTATGCACGTCTCAAATACCTATTCTAGAAAGTTAACGGCAATTCCTCTAAAGAACGCATTAAATAATTGCCTTGCCATTTAATTTTTTCGCGTTCCCCTTTTATTTGGATTTTAGGTATACGTTTTAACAATGTGGCAATTGCAATTTTTGCTTCTAAACGAGCAAGCGGGGCTCCTAAACAAAAATGACTTCCATGTCCAAATGCAATGTGGCGGTTATTTTCCCTCGTAATATCAAAAACGTCCGGATTCACAAAGACATTCTCATCACGATTTGCCGACGCTAGTGAAATGATTACCATATCCCCTTTTTGAATCTCTTGATCATGAATCATAAAAGGTTCAGTTGCCCAACGTGCCGTCGTAATTTCAACGGGAGAATAATAACGTAATCCTTCTTCAATCGCTGAATCAATAAGTTGGGGCTTTTCTTTTAATAACTGCAGTTGATCTGGATTTTCTAACAATGCTAATACCGTATTGGTTATAAGATTCACAGTCGTTTCATGTCCTGCGACAATAAGCAACATAATCATTGAATAAAGTTCTGGTGCACTTAATTTACTTCCTTCGCTTTCCACCTGAATTAATCCACTAACTAAGTCTTCTTTCGGCTCTTTCCTTTTTACATCCACTAAATATTGAAGATATGTAATAAACTCGGATAGTTTTTCTTCATTTTCCTTTATTTCCTCTGGTGTTTCAGGGGAAGCAATTACCGCATGAGACCATATTCTAAATCTTTCTTGATCATCTTTTGGAACGCCAAGCATTTCACTAATTACATTGATTGGTAATGGAAAGGCGTAGTCATTAACAAGATTTAGGGAATGCTTATATTCTACACGGTCTAATAAAGTATCCGCGATATTCTGAATACGTTCATCTAATTGTGAAATCATTTTAGGAGTAAAAGCCTTTTGAACTAGTGCTCGTAAACGACTATGATCAGGTGGATCTGAATTTAACATATGTTTCGTTAAGTGGTCACTATTTGCAAGAGAAAGAAATGGTTTTAATCTTTCTTGAGAAAATACATTTTCTGGATTTTTCTTCAAGCGAGAATCTTTTAAAAGTGGTAATGCATCTTCATATCTTGTAATAAGCCATTCTGTCCACAGTTCACTCTTATATACGAACAAAATTGGTTGTGATGCGCGTGATTCTTTATAAATTTCATAAGCATCTTCTTTAAAACCTGCAGAGGCTAACTGAATACCATCTTCTATTTTGAGGCCAACTTTGTTTTTAAAAAACATTGCATTCCCTCACTCTCATCTATTTGTAAAAAGCACTTCAACATATGAATTATAACTCATGAATAGTGGGAAAATTGTAAATTTTCCGTTGCGATCTTACTTTATATATTGAAAAATAATTCATTTCAAAAAACAAACGATAAGAAGATATTTTCTTCTTATCGCCTATTAGTGTTTCTTTCCTACATTTTGTTTTATCACTAAGCAAAGCACATGAAATTACTAATTTGCTGGTATCGGTAACTTACTTTCCGGCGACGTCCGGCTTGCCAAGTATATCCCGATACTCCATTTCTTCTCACTTCAGTTGGGAAAAACCATAAATCTCTTCCGAATGGTCCTGGTCGATGCAATCGTAAATATCCCCATCTGCCTAAACAATTACACATCCATGATTTCATATTACTACTTTGTGCAGGAGTGGCGAATGTTGATGGTAAAGATGGTACTTGTGATGGCGGTGGTGACGTCGGAGCATCTTCCGCATCATCAGGTCTATATTCTTCAAGCTCCACATCTCTTAGTTCATCAGATGTTTCATAACCAGAAGTTTGTGGGTTATAATATGCTGTTTGATTATAATCTACATATGGAAAATACGTTGGTTGATTATACATTAAAAAACTCACCTCTTATGATTAATTACTTTATCCAATCATATGTTGTATTGCTCCTATGGGAAGCTTATTTATATAGCCCAAAATAGAAGTTGAGAGATTCTATTTTGAAATAACTGTAAAACAATAGAGGTGTTCTCATTTCCTTTTCCGAACAAAAAAGCCCAATTTTTCAACTTTAATGCTGAGAAATTGGGCTTTTTAAAATGGACACTGTAAAACCGTACTTTCCTAACGGTTCCTCTTCTTCAACTTAACGCTATAATAGCGCATTGCTTTTAATGTACCTTCCATTTCAAATACACCTTGCTGGATTAATGTACGCAAGCGATATTCAAGAAAAACATCTCCAATTACTTGCTCAATATGCCCAAGAACTTCTCCTACTAACCTTGGTGCCTTACAGAAAGATCTTGTTGTTTCTAATCTTTCTGCACATTCAATAATGAAAGAATCGAAATAATCTTCTTGTACGGATTGAACTTGGTTTTCATTCCAAATTCGTAATAAATCCGTAGTTTCAGAGAGTAATTCCCATTCTTGTTCAAAAGTTTTTCGTGCTTCATTAGCCAGTGATGAATCTTTTCCGTACTTTTCATAAATAACTGCTAGTCTCTCTGAAGATAACCCTCCTGTCCCGCGTATATCATAGCCTTCTGGGAACAGTTCTCTATATGCTTCAGATGTGTTAATTACACGAATATTATCTCGATCTTGTAAATGTGCAAGGACAAAACAAAGGCCCACATGTTCATGTGCATTATCAGCTTTCCAAATTGTAATTGGTATATCTTGAGGAATAGACTGTAATTCTTTCATTGATTGTTTGAATGTTGATAAATATTCTTCTTCAAAATAAAGATCATAAGAGTTTAAACTTCTAGATAGCCATTGCTGGCGAGCTACTTGTCCAGCTTCTAACTTCAATTGATGAATTGGGCCGATAGAGAACGCATCGGAGAAAAGAATAACATAGTCTTCTGTTAAATTAGCTTGTTTCAGCATATGTTTAATACACCCAGCTGGCGAGTCACCAAATGCAATATGTACATGTTTACTCTCTTTAATATGTAGCTTAGGTTTTTGTGATTCAATGAGTTGTTTTGGGATTTCTGTTAAAATGTCCATTCTATCTTCGCTTGGCTCTGTTTCCATTAAATCAAGTTGAATTAAGATGAAGCGGAGTAATGATTTTGCTTCATCTTCTGGCATATTATCGATTACTTTACTTAAATTATCTATCATGTATTTCCCTCTATTCGTTTCTGAAATAATGTAATTTATAGTGTAACATATAATGAGACGCATGCTATTCTTTTCATCTAATAATTGCTAGGAGAAATGAAAAAGATAAAAAAGCACACAATGGAATAAACAACATTGTATCCATTTTCGCAAAATATGTATCTTTTTTTCTTTTAAATATGCCAAAGTAATTGAATTCTCCAACCACTCTTAATCCAAATACAAACATACAAATCCAAGAACCGATTTGAACGATGACATGTGGAATAAAAGAGGAAATAACATTTGCCTGTAATAATAAAAGTAACGCTGCTATACATAGTAATAGCGCAACTAATAATGTCATACCAGTTCCAGGAGTAAAAGCTTTTTCTCCTGACTTAGTTGGAATCGCTGCCTTTATTCCCCATTTCCCGCCAAATGCCCAGTAAACATGTAATAAACTAATACATACTAAGAGACATGCTGATATAGTGATGATAATGAGCAATATTAACACCTCCATCAATGTGTTTCTTTTAAGATTAAGAATATTCAACCAAACAACAATTAGCAATCTATTTCTAAATTGTTCACAATACCGCCATTTGTAATGTTATTTAATCTTCAATCTTGATATTCTGATACCGTATAAAAACAATTGAATATAAAGTCATTAAGTTTTACTTGTAATTAGCAGGCGTGTACATTGGATAAGTTGCATATTTATTTAATTCCTTTCACTGGGTTGAATTTCCTAAACGAAGATGCTATTTTAGATCATTAGATGAAATTATATGTTCTGTTTTTATATCTTCAATCTTTTTCCTTATTTCATTACTGATTTCTATTTGTTTTTCTCTTTGCTCATCTAATATCTCCTCTTTAATCCCTTCTAAATTCAGTGCAGTTTCATATATTGCTTGTAGCTTCCCTTCTACAGGTTTATTTTCAGCTTTTTGCATATAGTAAATTGTCATTCCTAAACCTACAGAAACTATAATACTTGCAATGGCCATATTACTTAATTTTCTCATAGTATTCTCTTCTTATCATTAATCATATATTCTCTTCTACGTGAAAATTTCCAATAATTAAGATGTTTAATATATTAAAGTGAAAACCCGCAATACCCCATCGAATTGTATACAGGGGCGTTGCGGGTTCAAATATTTGTATAAAAAACATCCTCTATGCATTATAACGATTTCTTCGTCGTTCCATCCTTGTTTGTCCTTGCATTGTTTCAACTTCATGATGTTGCTGCTCTGTTTGCGTTGTATGATACGTTGCTGTCTTTTCTTCACGATTTGGTTCATACGTACGTGTTTCTTTTGAGTTAGAAGATTTTCTACTAAACTTTGGCATCTTCACTTTCAATCTTGGTAAACTCGGAATACGAATTTTAAAATTCGGTTTAATTCGTTTCTTTTTTTGTTTGAATAGATTTGTTTTTTCTTGTTTTTCATTGATACTACCACGCTTTAGCATGTTGGCAAACAATCCACCAAGTAAAAATCCAACTACTAGCAAAAGTAAATACAGTCGTTCTGAAGTCAATAAGTTCATAATACGTCCAAGAACGACTAATGATTTGGCTTGTTTAATATCCCATAATAAGCCACCCCATAATGCCAGTAACCCTAAGGTAATTGCATAGGTGCGGAACCGGAATAATAATGGAATTACCGCAATACATGCAGCGATTTTTGCGTTTGCTAGTAAAGAACTAGTTGTTACGTATTGATTCCAAATTGCGAGCAAGAACGTGATAAATATAGTGTAAGCGAGCCAACTACATATTCGTGAATACATTCGTTTTGCATAATAGCTTCCAAAACTCGTGAAAAACAATAGTCCTCCTAAATAAAATGACAATTCAAGAGGAATTTTTTTCATAATACCTGCAATGGGGAACAGGAAGCTGAGTACCATTAAAAGCACATCAAGTTTCTTCAAAACTCTCATCCCTTTCAGTTTTCTATCTTTCTTCTATATAACAAAGCAAATTTTTTGTTTTTTAGCGTATTCCTCACTTCCACCAAATTATAGTGTATATGCATGCAAATAATAACATTCCTAAAAAACATCTTAATCCTACTTGTACCAAAAAGTAAACAAAAAAACAAAACTATAATTGACAATAGAGATCTAGATTTGTATAAAGAAATGACAAATCCCGCTATTTGTAAATTAGCGGGATTATCAAATTATCCTATTGTATATTTAGCGAACTTTCGCATCTTCAAACGTGTGATGGACAAGAGCTCAACAACTTGGATATACCTTTTTATATGATTATATTCCCCCCTCACAACGCAGCCGCTTTACACAATAGAATTTATTATTTCTCATTCACTCCCAAAGCCCCACGCGCCATCTCCATATGTGCCTCTTCCTTTGTCTGTAGTGCAAACAATCCAATCATGACCGGATAAGCAGCGCCAAGTTCGATAATATGTTCAAGCATTCTCGGCCAAACTTTTCCTCCTGCTTTTTCATATTCGTTTAATAATACTTTCAAATTGTCCTCTCCAAAGATTGTGAGATACAGAGTAAAGTCAGTAGCGGGATCTGTCACTTTCGCTTCTGTCCAATCTAGCAGGCCTGTTACTTTGGTATTTTCATCAACTAAAATATGCGGTGGATGTAGATCACCATGAACAAATGCAGAGTACTTTGGCCAATACGATTCATCCGCAAGCCATTTTTGCCAACGCTCCCATAGTTCGGCTGAAACACCAAGTTGTGATTTTATTTGATGCATTCTATCTACTAATAATCGCTTTGCTTCAGCAGGTTGAAGAACTTCAAGTCCATGTTTAGTAGCCTCAACATGATTAATTGAATGCAACGCAACAAGTGATTCGGCTAACGATCGAATAAACGTCATAGAAGGGGGATTATTTTGAATGTGCCACACATAATTTTGTATTTCTAAATCAATAACAGCAGCAGGATTCCCCTTTACTAATGGATAAGCAATTAATTCTGATGTGTTGATTTTCCAATTTGGTACTGCAACAGGTACATATTTTTGAACAAGCTCAAGTATTTTCCCTTCTAATGCCCCTCTTTCAATGACATCAGGTCTTCTCGGTTTCCGAAGAACCCATGAAGCGCCCTTCTCATCAGTAGCAAATACAACTTGAAAGTCCATTCCTGATTCATTTAATTCAGCGCTTTCTTTATTCAATGGTAAACCATTTTTTTCAGCGATTTTTAAAATTTCTTCTATACTTTTCTGTTCATTTGCATTTGTCATCTTTAAACACCCCTTTAAAATTCTTCATATAAGCACAAAAAACACAGGCTAATTCCCCATGTTTTTTGTAAACGGAATGCGCTCTCACAAATATACTGTACTATTTTCATTTGGCTCTTCCTTGCACCCAAGTAGCAATGTCATTTATAACATACTCAGGGATATTGGCAGGACTATTATATTCATCCGGTTTACTTAATTCCCCATCACCTTCTGTAAAGAAGTGATTTAACTTTGGATATAGTCGATAATCTACGTTATCTCGCTCTTTTAATTGTTCTTTCCAAAGAGGAATTTCGATTTTTGATTGAACTTGATAGTCTCTTTCTCCCTGAATAATAAGAAGAGGTGTCTTTTGTTCTTTGGACATTTCCGCTGCCTTAATTTTACGAATAGAATCCCAAAATACAGGTGATCCTAAATAAAAATCTTTTGGAGGATTCTGACTAGAGAAGTTAGGATCATTTAATAATTTAAATTGCTCTTTGTAAAATTTATATTCTTCAGGTTTCATTCTTCCAATAGAAAAAAGATAATCAAATTGATCTAAAACAACATCTTGGATTGTACGAGCTGGTCCTCCCATTACAATCGCCCCAGCAATATTTTGATTTTGGTCTTTTTCGATCATTTGCGGAACCATCATTCCACCTTGACTATGACCAAGAATATAAATTTGATTCTTGTCTATCATAGGTTCATTTTGAAGAAAACGAGTGGCAAGAAGTGCATCGTCCGTTGTCTCTTTATCAACTGTATAAAAAGGACTAAATTGCGTCTTCAATCCATGTTCATAGGTTCGTTTATTATAGCGAAGGACGGCAATTCCTTTTGAAGCAAGACCTTCAGCTAAATCGCGAAATGGTTTTAAAGCAAATGCAGTTTCATCTTGATCGCTTGCTCCAGATCCTTGAACAAGGATAACCACTGGGAAAGGACCATTTCCCTTTGGAACAGACAATGTTCCTGGTAATGGAAACGCGCCACTTCCGACTACTACTTCTTTTTCAACAAATGATTCAGGCTTACTATATGATGGACGTTCTGCGACAGGACTAAACGACATGCTAAATTGAAAATCATCTATTTTTCCAGATGGATCTAATTTAATTAGTAAAGGCATAGTAAATTGTTCAAAAACTAATCCAATCTCTACATTTGTATGAACGGAATTTGTCTCTTTTTGTTTTACCTCTCCAATTCCAATAAAAGAACCTGCTTGTAATTGTACTGGGAGTCCCTTCCAATAACTCTCCAGCCATTTTTCAGATATTATCTTCTGTAAAGATCGAGAAGTTAAATCAAATGCAGATTTATAATTTTCAGCATGCATATCACGAATAAATGTAAGAGTAGTAGATATAACAGGATTTTCATCATCAACATTGTCTATTTCTTTTATATTTGTGTTTGTTTCCTTTAATGTCGAAATAAATTGGTGGTTGAACGGATTATTATATGTATTGGCATAAAAACTTGTTTTCAATACATCCATATTCCTCCCCTCATACAAACTTGAAGGACTCGCGAAATTTTTAGGTGAAATTACTTCCTCCGCATATGAAACAGAAGGAATACTTATCACACAAATTGCACTAACGAGTAAAAAAATATTTCCCATTCGTTTTCTTGTTTTCATATTTATTGATCCCTTTCCAAAATTAAATTTTTTTAATAGAACACCCCAATTATTGTAAGTGGAATAAAAAGTGTCAAAAAGATTAATAATCTTCTTTACGATTACCCTCTAACAAGTTAAAAAGGAATTATAAACAAAATTCAATAAAAACCATCTTCTCCCTCTTTTTTATTGTGTAATTTTTTTATAATATGTAATCAATTAATCACTAAAATTAATTTTCCTAAAACATAGAAATATAGATATTATTATTTTGTAAAAAAAATGACTAAACTAAGTTAGTCATTTTCTATACTCTCGCATGCTTGATGAGAGACATATCTTTTCATTATAAACTTACATCTTCTACTTGTTCTTCCACTGGCCACTTTTCTAATGTGTAAGCCATCTCCCAAAATGAATACTCATATTGACTGCTAATTACAAAATGCTGTTTCATTCGCTTACGATCAGCTTCTGTTACTGTTTCAGCAATGGCATCTAATCTAGCAATTTGCTCTTCTACTAAAGTACGGAACCAATCAGAGCCATATGCGGAAATCCATTCTTGGTAAATTGGTTCTTCAGGTTGACATTCCTTGAGTCGCTCACCAATTTCATAATAAAGCCAATAGCAAGGCAAAATTACTGCGATAACATCCCCGATATGCCCATCATATGCAGCGCGATACATATGTGATGTATACGCATAAGCCGTCGGTGCAGGAATGAACGATTCTTTTTCTTCTTTCGTAATTCCTAGTTTTTTAGCGAAATTCTCATGCAGTGATAATTCCGCTTGATATGTATTTTGTGCATGGTACGCCATACGGGCTGTCGTTTCTAATTCAATAGCTTTTGCTGCTCCTAACGATTGGATTCTTGCAAAATGACTTAAATAATATGAATCTTGCAAAACGTAATAGCGGAAACTAGCTAAATCTAATGTGCCGTCTCCTAGTTTTGTTACAAATGGATGATTAAAACTTGCTTCCCAAATTGGATTAACTTCTTTACGTACTAACTGTGAAAATGACATGAAAGACCCTCCAATAAACATTTTAATAATAAAAATGAAACAGATTTCTTAACGAATCGCTCGTTAACGACTAGACTACAGAGATTTACTTCAAATAGGTGCACAAAAATAAAAAAGCTTTCTTTACACACACGTAAAGAAAGCGGACTGGACATCATCAATATTTTAAAAATATCATCTTCTGTCACTTCCACTTCCCTACGCTGGCATTACCCAGATCAGGTCCTAAGAGTTTCAAAAATATTCTTTGATCTCAGCCTATAAAAGGCCCCCCTAGTGGATAGAAATAAACTATTTAACTTTGATACTTATCATAACATAATCCATATAACTATCAAATATAATTTGAACGTTCGAACTTCATAAAGTAAAACTTTATAAAATGGGGTATTCTTCATCATCCTTTACCAGTCGGGCTTTTATGGGCAATTTATACTGGATAAAATACGAGTTTGCATAACAACATTACTTTTCTTTTCTTACTAATGTTTCAATCTGCTCCTTCACATTCAAATCACAAACACCACCGTGATAACAAATTATCCTCTCAATATCAAACTCTAAAAATCTTCTAAGTGATTCTGTAGCTGTTTCCATATCTGATGTCGTATGTGGAACTGGCCCTTTTAGTTTTCCTTCAACACATACCATCGCGTCACCTGCAATTAATGTCTTATACTTTTCACTATATAAACTAATATGCCCCGGAGTATGTCCTGGTGTATGAATCACTTCAATGCCTCCGAGAAATAGAAGTCTTTGTCCATCTTCTAAGGTTTGATTTACTTTTGCTGTTGGAGGATTTTTATATAAAGCTTGCACAACATCTGGAAGTGCCGCCCATTTTTCTTCACTCATTTTATTTGGATCTCCTTTAATAAGGGGTAACTGTCCTTCAATATAAGGTTTGTCTAATCCATGGGCGTACACTTCAATAGAATGATCTGCCTTCTGCTGTATTTCAGGAAGACTTCCAATATGGTCTATATCTTGATGAGTTAAAATAACTGCTTGTAATTGTTCAAAAGGCACACCAATACCAATCATTGCATCGCGAATCCCTTCTAATTGACCTGGCATACCAGTATCGACTAATAGAGCTTCTTTTTCATCCCAAAGTAATGTTGGATTTAATTCAAATCCTTGAATTTTCAATTTCAAAACCGCTAGACCGTTTTCTATTTTCATACTACACGTCCCCCTCGATACATAAATTAGTGAAGTTATTTCTCTTACTAAAATGTATCACCCTAAGGGTTTGCTGTCAAATGTTAAAATTTTAATTATAACATAAAAATATTTATTTGTCAAATTGATTATTATCTTTTTCATTTTAATTGAATACTATATTTTTTCATCATACATCTTTTCGATACAAATTAATTAAATCTTTCAAAGCCGCTGCCGCTGCTCCTCTTGGGCTTGAAGCTCCTCCGGTTGAAGTAACTTTCCCCATCGTATCAGTATGAAAAGTGATTCCTTTTTCTGTTCCATTTACATGAGCCAATGGATGCCCTTTCTCTATTTCACGCGGGCATACTTCAAGTTTAAGATTTCCTGAATGATCTTTATATGCTGTTGTAATTAGTTTTAGAGATTTACCTTTTTCTTTTGCTTTCTCTATATCTTGTTTTGTAACATCCTCTATACCTTTTATAGATATACAATTCAATGAACATTCTGCTTGCAGCAAACTATTTGCCAATAATAGAAGTTTACATGCACTATCCATTCCACTTACATCTAATGAGGGGTTTGTTTCAGCTATCCCTTTGTGCTGCGCTTGATGCAATGCTTCCTGGAATGTTACATCTTCTTCATACATTTTTGTAAGAATATAATTTGTTGTTCCATTTAAAATACCTTCTATACTTTCAATTTGACATCCTGCTAAACTGAATTGTCCAATATCTAATGTAGGGAGTGCAGCAGCAGTTGCGCCGCTATAACAGATACGTACGTTTGCGAGTTTTGCCTTTTCTTTTATTTCTTTCCATGCGTTAACAAGTGCTCCTTTCGAAATAGCTACTACATCCATATGGTTTTCAATCGCTGTTTCAATGTATGTTCTTCCTGGTTCACCAGTTTGAAGATTAGTTGGTGTCGATTCAATTAATACAGTACCAAAAGGAAACTTTTCACTTTTATCAAGTGGATAGTGTTTGGTATACTTCTCTAATACATGAGAACCAGTACCATAAGTTAATAATTCTTTAATATGTAAACCTTTGTCATTATAAAGATTGACTGTACTCCCAATAATTCCAGTAAAAACAAGTTCGATGCCGTACATCTCTTTTATATATGAAGCTTTCTCAAATACCAATCTTACAAACTCTTTTCCAACAGTTCCATATCCAGATATCACCACGTTAACTCTCATATCATCACCTCGGACTATCATGCTATTTTAATGTTAACTCCATTATACTTCGAAAGTAAAATACAATTCACGAAGTAAAAACTCCCTCAGAATAATCTGAGAGAGTTTTTATATTTCGATATAAATAGGAATTCAGTCCCCCCGCTATTCGTGGACAGTAAGACCCCCAATGATTACAGTTTTACTTTATTTTGGTAAATTGGATAACTTTTCAGCGATTGTTCGGTAAAAAGCATTAATATCAGAAAACCCTAATGAGTCCGAAACACTTAGTCCAACCATATCAAGGTGATCCCAGTTTTGTTTTGTCTCAATATGGTTCCATTTTCCAAGCTCTGGTGTGTCATTATTATTTATAATCGTATCAGTTGATGGTCCCACCATTGAACTTGTATTCACTACACCATCATTTTGCCACCAAGATGAATCGATGAATGGACGATTCTGTTCGTATCTTGCATATGCCCCTAAGAAAATTGCATTTCCCATTAGTGTCTTATTCATTGTAATGTGCGGAAAATGGATTCCCGTTATAGGTGCGGCTTGTGTTGCATGTCCGCTGTAAGAGAAATAATATACATCTGGTTGCGCTTTTACCCAGTCATTTAATTCCTTCGCTCCATCTGTACTTAAATCCCATTGACTTATATCTTTCGTATCCTTCAAAATGGAACTATTTAAGACACGGTTTGAATATTGATAAAATGACTCCCCAGCTTTCTTTTTAATTCCCCATTGATCCAATTTAAAGTCGTATAGTGATAGATTGTTATTTTCTCCGATTCCAGCAGTTGCGACGAGTAATTGCTTTACAGCTGGTAGAAGTAAACTTCCATCTGCGAGGGTTGTCCCGTTGTGAGGTGTTGCCAATGTCGTTACACTATGAACATATGATTTTCCGCCCTGGAACAACGGAGACACCTTCACATCTACATGCTGTTTTGCATAATCCCTCTCTTCTTGATTTCCTTCTTTTAATATTTGAACAAGTGTACGTATCGTTTGACCACCCATACTATGTCCTACTAAATGAACCTTATTTGTCTCACTCCAATTTCCGACAAACCCTGTATATGTTCTCCCATATCGATCATGTCCATGTTTCTCAGCATGAGCCGCTCCATAATCTACTGTTCCCCCATTAATTTCAGCATATAACTCACAAGCACGATCCCAGTTGCTTGATAACGGTCCAACAGCAGCGGTATGTACACTGTATCCATCTCTCTTTAAATTCTCTTGAATATCATGTACCCCCCCCCAATACTTTACGCCCAATAATTCATCTCTTCCCCACCCTGTAAAGCCATGTACCAAAATAATAGGATTGTTATTTTTCTTTCCTTCTTCCGCATGTGTTGGTACTGGAATAATTACACTCGAAGCGATAAAACATAAAATTAAAAATCCCAAAAGTAATCTTTTCATTTTACATCCCCTTTTCTTATTCTATACCTCCCCAATAAAGCGTTTTCATTTCGCTCCTTTCTCTATGTAATAGAAAAAAAGATCCACAAAGATATACCAACGCAATTAGCAATGGCTATATAGTGTGGATCTCCAATTCTCTATCACAATTATTAACTTAAAGATACTGTAAACTATCTTATCTGAATTGTCTATTAATTATGAAACATTACATAGTTGATAAAGTTTTGTTGACAATTTCCTTTTCTTTTTAACCCTCATCCTCAAAAGTAACAAATTTGACCGATATTAATTTATGAAAATCTTTGACTTGTCTTTTTATCTTTAAATATTCATTCACTAATGTATTGTCTGTTGACATTTTAGGCTTTTCGTAGCCTAATGATTTTTTCAAGTGAATAAGTTGTAATTTTGTTTTATTCGCTTGTATTTCTTTATATACGTCATTTCTTGCAACGATAAGATACCATTGAGATTTGTAGTCACGAGAGTTTCCAATCCAAGCATTACTGACATACGAAACAGGAATCTCTTTACTATTTAAATCGATACTCGAAATATGTTTTTCCTCTTCATGCGTAAATAATAATGAAGCTCCTTTAGGGATATCCGGTAGTTTTTTTATAGGAGTATAACCGGAGTGATTATTCACATCATTTTCCCGCAAAATTTGATTTTTTATCATAGCTTTCGCTGTAGATTCATCTATAATGAGCACTTTATTTTCACCAAAAACCCCCGTTTTCACTTCAAATACCTCTTTTTCTTTTATATTTTCTTTGTAACGTTCAAAAATAGGTAAAGTGAATTGTTCGTCCCCAATCATTACCATCCCGTTCGCAGGCCGTTTATTTTCTTCAGAGGAAGAACAGGCACTTAGGCTTGTTACAATCAGGACAATTAACATAAAAAAAGATATTATTTTTTTCATTATGACTCCTTTCATTGTCTAAATTAATTTTTAAGTATACTCCAGTATGGTTATTTTCCATTTACCTTTGATACAATCAAACCTTAATAATCATATTTTACTGATCCATAGTTCTATAAAGTTTTTGGAGGTAACGCCAACGAGTCATAAAAAAATATAAGATTTGTATACATACAAATGAAATTAAGATGATAATTGAACTATTTAAAATAGAAAAATCCACTAATTGTTGCAGTGCAGTGTATGCGACTGCAGTATGGATTACCGCAACAATAATTGGTAAAAAGAACATGATTAACAACTGTCTTGTTACAACACCTTTTAGTTCTCGCTTGCTTAATCCCATTTTTGAAATCATTTTATATTGTTGCTGATCCCGATCTAAATCTGTATATAAACGGAAATAAATAAAGCTCGCTGCAAATGTAAAGAAGACAATTCCCACTAAAACACTTGCCATAAGTAACAATCCGTTTGTTTGTTTCGCTTGTAACCACTGCAACGTTAAAGCAGCGAAATAATAATTACGCTCTTCACCATCTCTATCTCTATCTAGTATGTTATTTAATTGATGTGAAATTTCTTTCGTTTTCATCCAATCATCTACAACAAATCCGTAAATACGTTCTTTAGAATGTGGTACATCTTCACGGTTAATGAAAGGAATTTTATCATAAACATCATCTTGTACTGCAATTAAAATATTTTCTACTTCATGTGGTAAAACTAAATTCTTTACAGCTTTTTTTACATGAAATGTTTTCATCCAATCCCCATGAATCACTTCAATTTCTTTTTTAAATTCACCATCTTTAAACTCTTGTTTTTGTGCTATCCATCCTGGTACTAACAAAATCTCATCTTCTCTATCAAGCGCTTCCCTTTGATAACCAAGAGCTTTCGCAAGATCATTATATTCACTTAATTTCATAACAGAGACATTACTTTCTGTATATTTAGTAGAGGCAGAGCCCATTCGATAAGGAATATTTGCCTCATTAAGAGATTTCTTAATTACAGAAAGATGCTCATTTTCCATCTTATTTTCTTCAAAACTCATATACGTAAACGTATACGGATTGGTCATTCTTGATAGTTCTTTATTTCCAAGTGCAGCAGTAGTTCCGATTGCGGTGAACGCGACTGCCGAAATAATAGATACAATAAAAAACATCGTTGCATTATCTTTCATTCGATATATCAGCTCTGAAAACGTCAATATATTTGTTTTCTTTAAAAATAAAGATTCTCGCCTTTTGGCAGCTTGCAACAGAAAAACACAGCATTGCGTATACAGAAAATAAGTACCGATTATAACCAATAACACACCTAATCCTAATAATGGAAAAGAGATAATTCTTCTAAAGTTAATATAAAGTACAATTCCATATCCCGAACTGATACTAACAAATGATAGAAGCGATAAAATAATAGAAGATTTCGGTTCAGGTTTTGGTTTTTCTTCTGCTTGAATGAGTTCCACAAGCTCTGTTACTCTTATCATTTTAAAAGTAAACAGTGATACGATTAAAAACAAGAAAATAAATGTAATAATAGTTAATAGTACTGCTTGAGTTGGAATATAGAAAGGTAGTCCATTGTTAATCATTAAAATACTCGCACTAATGAGCAGTACTAATTTTGAAAATATAAGGCCGATCATAATACCTATAAAGATTGAACCAAATCCAATTAACATATTTTCAATGAGCACTAACTTCTTTAACTGCCTCATCGACATTCCTTGCATCATTAAAATACCAAATTCTTTTTTGCGTGTTTTTAAAAATGAGCTTACTGAATATAAGATAAAGAAAAATGAAAAAACAAAAATCAAGCCCTGTGAAATTCTAAACCCAATTGTACCGAGTTCACTTATCGTTTCACTTGTCGATTTCAACTCACCCGTTAAATTAGGATGAAATAACAAAAGTGCATACGTAAAGAAAATCATGATAGAAAATGTACTACTTAAAAAATGAGCGGCGTATGTCCGTTTATTACGAAAAACATTATTAAACGCGAATTGACGAAAAGTCATGCCTTTTCCCTCCTAACAAAGAGAGAACATCCATAATCTTTTGGTAAAAAGCTTGTCTACTTTCACCGCAGTAAATTTCATTATACAATTCACCGTCTTTAATAAAGATAACGCGACTACAATAGCTCGCTGCATATGGGTCATGAGTAACAAGCATCATCGTTGCACGTTCTTTCTTGTTCAGTTCTTCTAACATACCCATCACATCATTCGAAGACTTAGAATCTAAGTTTCCCGTAGGTTCATCCGCTAGTAACAATTGTGGCTTATGAATGATTGCACGAGCAATTGCGGTTCGCTGTGCTTGACCACCTGAAATTTCATATGTTCTTTTATGCAAAATATCCAGAATGCCTAACTTTTCTGCAACTTCTTCCACCCGCTTATTCATTTCCTTTACAGCCACTCCATCTAACGTCATTGGCAACACAATATTTTCTTTTACGGTAAGCGTACTGAGAAGATTAAATGACTGAAAAACAAATCCTAATTGTTGACGACGAAATAATGCTAATTTTTCAGATGATAACTGAAAAGGATTCGTTCCATTTATTAAAATTTCACCTGATGTTGGTGAATCAATCGTCGATACCATATTTAACAATGTTGTTTTTCCACTGCCAGATGGTCCCATAATACCAACGAACTCACCCTCTTGAATAGATAAATCAATATCAGTAAGAGCTTTATAAGGAACTTTCCCCTTATATACTTTACTAATCCCTTTCGCCTGCAATATTTCCATACCACATTCTCCTTTCATTTATTCTGCTTAGTTTGAAGTGTAAAGGAGTTATCTTACATCTCATATTGATTCGTCTTTCATTTACCTTACAACTTTGTAAGATTTCTAAAAAAGCTGATGAAAAAGTCTATTTCATCAGCTTTTTATGAGATATAGAAAATAATTCGTACAGTTGTCCCTTTTCCAACTTCAGAATGCACTTCTACTTTATGACCTAAATGTTTTGCAATTTCATGCACAAGATATAGTCCCATTCCTGTAGACTCTTTAAAATCCCTGCCATTTTCTCCAGTAAAGAACGGTTGGAATACTCGTGGTATATCTTGTTTTGGTATACCTACTCCAAAATCCCTTACTTCTAAGATGACAGTCTTGTCTACGTTATATGCTTCCATTATAATTTTTTCTCTACTGCCCGCTGAATACTTAATTGCGTTAGATAGAATTTGACCAACTAAAAATTGAAGCCATTTCACATCACTTTCTACCATGATGTCTTTTTCAATATTAACTTCTGGATATACAAAATTCCGGATGAAAAAGCGCTTATGTTCATGTATTACTTCATTTACCAACTTGTATAATTGCACTCTTTCTACGTAGAAATCTTGTGTGAACGTTTCTAGACGTGCCACATATAGAGCCATTTCTAATCCCTTTTTTAATTTATCTGCTTCTTCACCGATACTCTCAAATCTAGAATCAACTTCATCTTGTGTAATCAATTCAATAACAGATAAAGGTGTTTTCATTTGATGAATCCATTGATTCATAAAAGTTAAATGCTCCTCATTTTTACGTTCCTGCACTTTTAACTGATTCTGATAGTGACGGTATTGTACTTCTAATAACTCATGTAACGCAATAGACAGGACTGCAAAATCTGATTTTTGTACAGATTCATCTAATGATTGCATCGGATTTGCTAACCTTTCATAAAAAGACTTATGCGTAAAATAGCGATATAGTAAATACGCAAGCAAAAAACATAATCCTAAAAACATTGCATAAAGCGCAGTTGTCATATGACGATAGCCATCAAACCAATAAACAAGAAAAATGGCGATGAGCTGGAAAGTTGTAAAACATAGAAGCGGAATATGCTCACGTATAAATAGTTTTATCATTTTTCTCCACCGATTTCCCATGTTATATGTAATCGATAACCGACACTACGAATGGTTTCAATTGCCCCTTGAATACCTAATGCTTGTAATTTTTTCCGAACACGCGTTGTATTCACGCTTAGTGTATTATCATCAACATATAATTCGCTATCCCAAAGTTTGTTCAATAACACTTCTCTACTTACAACGCGCGGATAATTTTTCATTAACATTTCTAACAAAATCGCTTCATTTCTTGTTACATCAATTTCTTGATTACGTAATTGTAATACTAAACGCTCCGGAAACAAAGTAAGCCCTTGCTGTTCAATCATTCGTTCTTCTATTTTTGGTGCATAGTCTCCATATGCACGCCTTAGTTGACTACGAACTTTTGCCATTACAACTTCATAATGAAACGGCTTTGGAATATAATCATCCCCACCATTTTCTAGTGCCATCACTTGATCCATTGTTCCTTCACGAGCTGAAATAAATAAAATAGGACACGTAGAAATAGCGCGGATTTGCCTGCACCAATAATATCCATCGAAACTTGGTAAATTAATATCTAGTAGCACTAATTCTGGTTTTTCTTGTAAAAAAATATCTAATACACGTTGAAAATCAACAATAACAATTGCTTGATACCCGTATTTCTCGATATAAGAAGATAATAATTTCGCAATTTTAGGATCATCTTCCACAATCATAATTTTAACCATGTTTCCATTCCTTTCTTATAATCTCTACGTAAGCATATACTACCATATTTTTTCTTACTTATTTTTAAGAATTCATTGCATGACGATTTAAACACTTCATTTTTTCGCCTATATGACAGGTGTCATTTGCTCTAACTGACACCTGTGCATACAAAACATTCCTTTTTAAAGATACAATAATGACAAAATCATTAGAAAAGAGGAAAATAATGAGAACTAACAACAAAAGAATTCGTTTGCTTGATATATTAAGGGGCTTTGCTGTGTTAGGAACACTTGGTACGAATATTTGGATTTTTGCATATCTAGGGGATATTTCTTATATCTTTACGTTCGATCATGCAATTTGGTGGACATCACTTAATGATTTTATTCGGCTGTTCGTTTTATTTTTAGTAAACGGTAAACTTCTCGGTTTATTAACAATTATGTTTGGTGTAGGACTTGAATTGAAATATCAACAATCTTTACGCAAAGGCAATACATGGCCTGGCGTTTACCTATGGACTTCTTTTATACTTTTATTAGAAGGTTTCATTCATTTCACTTTGGTTATGGAATATGATATTTTAATGAGCTATGGAATAACCGCAATTATTGTTGCTTTTATTATTAAACGTGGTGACAAATGGATTAATCGCGCTATGAAAATGATTGGTATCTTTCACGGAGCTGCTATGCTTGTCATTCTTTCTATATTTATGTATTTAAAATTCATAGGAGGTAACATTTCACTAGGTAACGCTAATGAAATTATAGCTCTTTATAGTGATGGAACTTGGTTTGAACAAATCCATTATCGACTAACAAACTTTATCGCAAATCGACTGGAAGTAATTTTTGTTATCCCAATGAATATTTTCTTATTCTTATTCGGGATACGTCTTATGCGCGCTGGCGCTTTCTCCCCTGATGAAAATGGAAAAAGAATTCGCACAAAAATGTTTAAAATCGGTATTATGATTGGCATCCCTCTCAATCTATTAATCTTTATTCCAGGTGGTGTTTTCGATTTACCAGCTCGTTATTTATTTGCACCTTTCCTTTCTATTTTGTATATTGCATTGATTGCTAAAATGATAGAAAGAGTTGAACATTTTTGGTTATGGCAACGCCTTGAAAATGTAGGAAAGATGTCTCTTAGTTGTTATGTTCTTCAAAATATTCTTTCTTCCATTCTCTTTTATGGTTGGGGCTTCAGCCTTGGTGGGAAATTGAACTCATTATCGATTGTCTTTATTTGGATCTGTATCTGTTTCTTTGAAATTTACTTCGCAACATTTTGGCTGAATAGATTTAAGTACGGACCAATGGAGGCTGCCAGAAGATACACAGCTGGTTTAATTAAGTAAAAGCGATTCTTAGTGGGACTTCACCATTTCCACTGAGAATCGTTACTTTTAAGATTTTGTGGGCTTTACCCTGAAATAGGATTTATTACAAAGCCTTATTCCCTCTTTGTAGGAGGAAAGTAGAATGTTTAAAAAAATTTATCCACACGATCAAATCGAAAAGTACTTATACTTAGATATTATTTTTATTGTTCTTTTAATTTACAATGTAATTCGAGCAGAAACGAGCATTAACTTATTCTTAAAAATTGTTCTTTTATTGCTCATTTTGTTATCTTTTTACTTCGAATTGTGGTATAAAGATTGGCGCCTTCTCCTTTCCAGTTTATGTAGCTGCTTATTATTTGCACTACTTGCAATATTCATCGAATCATGGCTACTTTTTTATGGTTTTGTCATCGGGAATTTATTAGGAAGAGCCCAATCTAAATTGTATATCGGCATCGGTACAGTAGGCATCGCAATGATGTTTTTTCTTGTTAGTTGGTATACCTTTGGTCACCCTTTTTACATATTAAAAACTTCTTTGCTTCTTGCCTTTATTCTTCAACTTGTACAACCATTTGTCATCCATATCCGGGAAAAAGCAAAATCTTTACAAAAGGAGCTAAGCGCCGCAAACTCTCAAATTGAAAGATATATTCAAGAAGAAGAAAGACACCGCATTGCAAGAGACCTTCATGATACACTCGGGCAAACATTAACAATGATTAAACTGAAAAGTGAACTGACAATAAGATTGATAGAAAAGGATCCACCACAAGCAAAACAAGAATTAAATGATATTTTAGACACATCACGTTTCGCATTAAAACAAGTACGTGAACTAGTTACTGATATGAAATATATATCGATTGAAAGTGAATTAAATCATCTACGTGAGCTATTACATACAGCCGGTATCCAATTTACGACTAATGCAAACAGAAACGCACCTTTGCTATCAAATGTTGCGGAAACAATGGTTGCTCTCTCTATAAGAGAAGCCATTACAAATATTCTAAGGCATAGCCAAGCAAACCATTGTACAATCGTTCAAGAAATGGATACAAAATGGTTTCAAATAAAAATAAACGATGATGGAATTGGCTTTCAACATGAGCCACTTGGATTCGGAGTTCAATCAATTCGGGAACGAATGAAGATGATACATGGCACAGTAGATATACATACATTAAGAAACAACGGCACAACGATTATTTTAAAGATACCTATTTCAACAAACTTAATAGAAACAAATTAACCTTGTAAAACGATACAAGAAAGGCGGCAGTAAAATGATTCGTATTGTAATTGCTGAGGATCAAAAAATGCTTCGCGGAGCCCTCGTTTCTCTATTAAAACTAGAAGAGGACATTGAAGTGGTTGCAGAAGTTTCAAATGGGCTAGATGCTTGGAACATTATTACAAAACAACAACCCGATGTGTGTCTTCTTGATATCGAGATTCCTGACATCACTGGACTGGAAATTGCAGAAAAATTAAGAACTATGGGACATCCCTGCAAAATAATGATTGTTACAACTTTTGCTCGTCCAGGATACTTACAAAAAGCGATGGACGCAAAAGTAGAAGCATATTTACTAAAGGACGAACCAATTGAATTTCTTATTGACGCGATTCATAAAGTAATGAATGGTGAACGTGTAGTAAGTACAGACCTAGCTGCTACGCTGTTTTTAAAGGAAGATAACCCACTAACTGCCCGTGAAATGGAAATACTCCGTATGGCTAAAAACGGATTGACAACGAGAGAAATCGGTAAAACATTGTATTTAACAAACGGAACTGTTAGAAATTATTTATCATCTTCCATTCAAAAACTTGAAGCTGAATCAAGATTTCAAGCCATTCGTATCGCTGATGAAAAAGGATGGATATGATGTAAGATGCGGTATAGTAAAAGGGATGCTTCTTCTACATCTTTCCTCCCTTTTAAAATACAAGTTTGTTATAAGTTAATTTAAATATTATTTTTTTATATTCAAATTTCTTATATCAAAAAATGCAGTATTTTGGAAGTCTATTCTTTTCTTAAAGCAAGTACTATAATCAAATGAAAATTATAAGAAAGGAATGAGTTAACTAATGAAACAGCAAAAACAATATTGGAACGAGGTTGCACATGAAAAACAATTTACAACTCCCTTTCGATTTGATTTGTTTCAAACACATGTAAAACAAGAAGCGAGTATCTTAGACTATGGATGTGGATATGGAAGAACATTGCGTAAGTTAAGAAAAACACAGTTTACCAATCTTTATGGCGTTGACTTCTCAGAAGAAATGATTAAAAGGGCAAAATTAGACGATATGGGGATTCATTTTAGTGTCATTGAAAATAGAAACCTAGCATTTCCTGATAATTATTTTGACTCTGTACTTTTATTCGCAGTACTAACTTGTATTCATAGTGACGAAGAACAAAGAGCGATTTTAGATGAAATTAAGAGAGTCTTAAAACCTAATGGAATAATTTATATTAATGACTTTCTATTAAATCAGGACAATCGTAATTTAAAGCGATACGACCAATTTTATCAAAAATATGATATATACGGTGTATTTGAATTACCTGACGGAGCCATTTTACGCCATCATAATGAAGAACAAGTAAAGTGCTGGATGAAGGGTTTTAAACAGCTGGCATATGAGAAAGTGGAATATACAACAATGAATGGGAATCGATCCAACGGGGTAGTTTGTATAGGGAAATTAATAAAATAAAACCTTAGAACTTGGAGTATGCTATGGTGATTTATAATCAGACTAATAATAAAAACTTTACACTTGCATATCCCCTCCTTGTTAAGACAACATTCTTTACTAAAGTTAACACAGCGAAAGAAACAATGCTTTTCTTATTCAACACAGACAGAAAATAATCAAACACTTTTATAAGCCAACTATTCTTAAAACACATTTGTAAAAGCACCACACTCATTTTCCTACATAACCTTTACTATAACCACCTCTACAAGGGAGGAACTAATATGGCTCTTATTCCTTATAATGAAAGCGATGTCGATTTATTAGCACGCTTAATCCGTGCTGAGGCTGAAGGTGAAGGTAGACAAGGCGAACAGCTTGTCGGCTGCGTTGTAGTAAACCGCGTTTTTTGTGACTGCTTAGACTTTAAACAATTACGTACCGTAAGTGATGCGGTATATCAAACTCCAGGTGGATTTGAAGCTGTACAATACGGATATTTTTATCAACGTGCTCGTGACTCAGAAAAAGAAATTGCAAGACGTGTGTTACAAGGTGAATGGCGCTGGCCAGCAAGATGGTCCCTTTGGTATTTCCGGCCGACTGGTGCTTGTCCACCGGAATGGTATAATCAACCATTTGCAGGGCAATTTAAAAGCCATTGTTTTTATGAACCAATCGGGGATGAATGCCCGAAAATGTATACGCGATAATAACTTTATAAAATTCACCACATTCTATTAGTTACAACCTTAAGAATTCAAGGACGCGCATATACAAGTCCTTGAATTCTTAGTTATACTATTAATCACCTCAAACACAGCTTGATAATATAATTTGTGTTTGAGTTAGTATTCTACTCTACTTAGTTACAAAAATCCAATAAGGACACTATTTTCTCGGCACCTATTACAGATATAAGTAACGGTATCCGTGGACCACTTGGCTGATTGATAACAAGTCTATAAATGATTCTAAAAAGTAATTTTTGATTCTCTTTCATTATCTTTTTACTTTCATTATGACAAATTTCATATATCTGTTCCATTATCTTTGGACTATCCGCATTTGTAGGAACTATTTCACAAACTTCTAAAACCCACCTTTTCTGTACCTCTTCCAATGTTTCGTAAAACTCCCAATTCTTTTCTTTATTTACTTCAATCATTTTTTGCGGTTGTAAATTTCGAATCCAGTATTCCACACGATTACTTATTTTCATAATGTCAATCAAGCTATAATCTGCATCCACTTTCGCTAATATCTCTTGTAAAATATGAATATCAAAGTTCACTAATGGCAAGACGCCTGCTATTTGATTAAATTTTGGTAAGCTGGCATTTTCATCACTAACGCCGGAAAGCCTAATTACATCACGGAACTCTTCATTATTTAACTTATTATTTTGACAACCTTCTTTATATCTTTCATACTCAGTATAATTCCGAATCACATCCTCATCCATACCAATATGAAATGCTGCATTTGGTTTATATTTTGAAAACATAAATAGAATGACTTCCGGCAAATACACATTTAATAATTCACTTGGAGTAATGATATTCCCGGCAGAACTTGACATTTTTTGATTATTACCTTTTATTCCAATGAAATCATAGGCAACATAATTCGGTGCCTCATAATTGAAAATTTTACTAGCTATCTCCTTTGAAACATTATAACTACCTGTTTCGGCTGAATGATCTCTCCCACCCGGTTCAAAAATCACATCTTCTATCATCCATCTCATCGGCCAATCAATTTTCCAATTTAATTTCATGTGACTCGTTTGCGTTACTGATAATACATTATGACTCCCACATGCACACTCATATCGGATTGTTTCCGATGTTTCATCAAAATTTGTTATTTTTGTTGAATCTTTCCCGCATTGCTCACAATATAGCGTAATTGGATAAAAAATCTCCCGCTCATCTTCAGATGGTTCACTCGTTTTGAATTTCATTAATACGTCGTAGATTTCTTTTCTTCTTTTTAATGCTTGAAGTATATGTTGATTATATCTCCCAGTTCTATATTCTTCATGTTGATAAATAAACTCCACATCAATACCAAAAGTTTCTACTGATTTTTCAAATTCTTTTTCAAAATGCTCTGCATACGATTTATGGCAACCATATGGATCTGGAATATCACAATATGGCATACCAATATATTTCTCAAATGATGAATCAACGTTTTTCGGAACCTTTCTAAATCGGTCGTAGTCATCCCATGAAAATATAAATCGTGCCTTTTTTCCTAAATCTTGAAGTGCTCTTACAACAAAATATGTCGTTATTATTTCTCGAAAATTACCAATATGAACAGACCCCGAAGGACTAATTCCGGATGCACATACAAACGTCTCTTTATTTGGATGTTTTTGAATAAGTTCATGCGCGATTTGATATGCCCAGTGCATATAATTCACCTCTTATTAATTTTTTATTTACTCTTCCACTTCCTTTTCAAAACAAAAAAACTCCCACCCCCAAGATTATTCATCTTGAGGACGAGAGTTGTTCACTTCGTGGTACCACCTCAGTTTATTAATATGTCACCATATTAATCTCTTCAGGTACGGCAATCATTTGCTTATACCCTATCTCTATAACGGGAGAACCCGTCGCATTATCCCTAAACAAGTTAGTTCTATGCGCAGCTCCAAGTCTTTTTTCATTAAGATTTTTACCCCTCCTTCTCAGCTACCGGAGTTCTCTGTAT
The DNA here is from genome assembly GCF_026241455.1 of Bacillus sp. DHT2. Classification (NCBI taxonomy): domain Bacteria; kingdom Bacillati; phylum Bacillota; class Bacilli; order Caryophanales; family Bacillaceae; genus Bacillus; species Bacillus sp. DHT2. The sequence continues at coordinate 610,367 of NZ_JAPHWH010000001.1, read as the reverse complement.
GCAATCATTCTTAACTACTCTTCTCTTCATTGCCACTTTTGTTATAAGTTATTTTCCATATAATAATTTATAATGTTATCGTTGTCAAATTTCTCCAAATTAAAGGGTTTGCTACCATTTTCATCGAATATATATAGGTTATCTTTATAGAAAGGAGAAAAATACATTGTTAGGAAAATTAGAATTAGTTATCGATGCTAAAGCAAACTTAGGAGAAGGCCCTTGTTGGGATGAAGAAAAGCAAATATTATACTGGGTTGATATTTTAGGGAAAAAGGTATGCATTTATAACCCTATTACAAATATAAATCGTAAAATTTCATTAGACCAACAAATTGGATGTGTCGTTCAAGATGCATCTGGCGGAGTTATATTAGCAATGGAGCGTGGTTTCCATTCTCTTAATCTTGAAACAGAGGAATTAAAACTTATTCATAACCCGGAGTCTCACCTGCCAGAAAATCGCTTTAACGATGGAAAGTGCGATCCCGCTGGTCGCTTTTGGGCTGGCACTACCGATTTATATGGAGTCAGCGCAGCTGATTCTTTATATTTCTTGGATACTGATTTTAGTGTAAAAAAGCAATTAGAACATGTAAATACATCCAATGGTTTAGCCTGGTCACCCGACCAGCGGTATCTTTATTTCATTGACACACCTACTAAAAAAGTCACTCGTTTTGATTATGATATACACACTGGAACAATTAGTAACCCAATAGATATCATTATTATTCCTAATAGTGAAGGATTACCTGATGGAATGACAATTGATGAGGAAGGCTGTTTGTGGATTGCACATTGGAGCGGTGCTAAAATCACAAGATGGAATCCAATGACTGGCGAAAAAATTCTAACAGTTCCTGTTCCTGCACTCAATGTAACTTCCTGTACATTTGGAGGACCTGACTTAACAGAATTATATATTACTACTGCTAGGACAAGAATGAACCAAGATCAATTAGAAGTTTATCCATATGCTGGTGGCGTATTCCGAATAAAAACACAGGTTAAAGGGTGTCCAACTTATCAGTTTAATCATAAGAAATCGCAGGTAAAAAAATGAATCGAATAGAGTACATTAGACAAGGAAAAAAGTATCATGACCTTTGTTATGAAGAATCGCTTTCAAAATTCTCCCTCCTTATTTTTTTATTTTAATAAACATCCATTTACCTTCAAAATATTCCGTACTTTCGGTTTGAATTTCGCATGATTAATGGGCAAAAAAAGCCTACCACTTAATCATATTTACAGTGGTAGGCTTTAGATATACTTTTATATGTTTTAAAAGAAGGGACAATCTATTTGATCAATAAATTCCCAAGATTTATTTTCTACACATTCGGCAGGTCCTTTCTTTTCCATTGACACTTTTCTAAGAGGATTTACTTCAAATTTAAACATAGAAGTAGGTTCAATATACATGGAAAAAACATAGCTGCTAGGTAAAGTTTTAGATACATCAATATCGCCTACTTGTTTAAACAATTGCTGGGCACCGTATAAAAAAAATTTTGTTACATCAGATTGCTTATTAATCCATGCGATCATTTCAGAAGATACAGATTTATTTAAATGGATTTTTACCCGATCACCACGCTTATACCGCTTGCGCCCCATACTCACACCAACTAACTAATTGTTAAATTCGTAAATCCCAATTCTTTTTGTTTATGTTCTCTATACCGTGGTGAACATGTGTAAACTAATAATCCACGTGCATTTGTAAATAGAGGGTTATCTACAAATATTACATTTTTTAAACGACCTTTTTGTTTTAAAATAAGTTGCAAACTGTTTTTAATGATGACAGCGCCCCCGCCATAGATAAATACATACGGATCATCTTTCATATCATCAATTTTATTAATAATATCCGTTGCAACTCGTGCAGCTAATCCTAGAAATGCCTGTTGTGACTCTTCTACTAGCATTGCATGCCTTGGGTGTTTCTCATTTAAATAAATTTGATTAAACTCTGTAATACTATCTATTGTTTTTGTCGGATGCTTCCGATTCCATCTTGTAATAATCTGCAATAAAGTTTCTTTAACTCCATAGGACAATCCTTTACTTAATTGCGGTCTAAAATTCACTCCAAATGAAACAACTTCCTCAGTTGTACCCGCACCAATATCAAAAGATAATAATGTTTTATCCACAAAATCAATCTCTGTAATAGCATCTTTTTCACTTGCAACTTTATGTTTTAAAATATTACCTTCCTCATCGTACACAATCCCCCAGGTCCCAGACGCCCCTTCTGGTAAGCATTTACAGTACTCAATGGATATATTTATCGTTACATCTCTTCCATTTGGATAATGAAAAATAATTTTATGATTTCCCATATAACGTTTAGCGTTTTCTGCTGCGATTTCTTGCGTAATAGTTTGCATTGGAAGAGCAACTGATAAATCGTAACGAATATTAATATGATCTAATTTCGGACTATGACGCATAGCGCTAATTGCTAAACCTGATAAAATCGTTAGAACCATTAATTCATCTGTAGATTTATTAGACTTCTTCTCTACTTCTGTCCCTTTCAACTGATCATTGATAACCTTTTGCCCAACAATGTAACGTACATTATTCAACATGAGTGAAGATGAATTAATCGTCACATCTATATGATTTTCCACTTCAGATATCGGTACATCCTCTTCGTCTAATAAGCCTGTCGGTTCCCCAATATACAGTGAATATATACTTGGAATATAAATCGGATTTTGGCCTTTCACCATTAACTTTAAACCGTTATTTCCAGCGTCTGCACCCGCTTTTAAAAGTATGGACATATTTACCCCCCAATTTAATCTGACATCCCTTCCAAATATATGCAAATAATAACTTTAACATTCAAACCAAATAGAAATCTTTTTCCTTTCTGTTTTTTAATGTTTATTTCTAAACTGAGAAATAAATAATTAATTTTCATAAATTTATCTATTTATGTAAAATATATTTAACATTACTCCCTGTCATTTTTATACTATTAAGTGTAAAGAGTTTTTTACACTTATAAAGAGGTGAATACGATGAATCAGAATAAGTTTATTTTCGTAGTTATTATACTATCATTACTTGGAATACTCATACATGGCGCATACAAATATACGACCGAAGGAGCCATTCTCGGAGGGACTATTTTTGGAGCTTCTTTAATAATTAGTTATTTAATAAATCATATGACATGGGGAGATCCAAACAGCGTGTCAGAAGAAAGTCAAGATGAAATGGGACAACAAATTACATATAAAAGTTTCAAAATTGGATATTTTGTATTAGTCGTTATTATGTTTATTTTATTGATTTGGTCAGAAGGATTTTCTACCTTATATTCGCTTGATAATATTCAAAATCTCCCTTTATTTATAGCGCTTTGTTCTTCATTCATTGTTATTCCACTTGTAGAATTCGTTGTTTCGAAACGATATCAATAAAGGTATACATAATAGGAGAAGGCATTCCCTTACATAGGAATGCCTTCTCTTTCTTCTTCATATTTTTTACAAACTTGTTCTAATGTTGGTCCAGTTCATCAATAAGCCGGTAATGTTTATAATCAATTTCATAACAGTTATTACGCAAAATAGCTATCATTGATATTACCACACTACGCAGCGTCTCTTTTCCTTTTGGAGACCATCTACATTCGGTCGCACGTATACTTGGTGAATTATCAAGATGGTAAATATAAAACAAGCTGCCTTCCAATTGGGCCCATTCTTCTTTGACCTCTATCTTCAAATCCTACTTTTAAATACAGCTTTTGAGCAGGAATATTTTTTTCATTTACAGCTAGTACAATTTCATTTTTATTCGGAAAATAGGATGCTACAAAGTCATGTAATAAGGCTAATCCTTTTTTTGCATACCCTTTTCCTTGTTTCTCGTAATTGATAGAAAAGGCAACTAAAAGTAAAGCATTGGGATTATCTGTGTATTCTGCTACCCTCGTTCCTGATTGTAATGCGAAAATTCCTACTGGTGTATGATTCGCTAAAATAACAACAACATTTCGAGTTGTGTCTTTTTTAGCTTTTTCAAGCAAGTCACTTGGTTTTGCTGTAAATTGAATTTGTTCACTAGGTAAAATAAATGCGTCTATAATTTCTTTATATTTTTCATCATATGGAATAAGCTGAATATCTTCTGTTTGCAAATTCATTTTTATTTCCCCTTTTCTTCTAATTACTAACTTAAACCTTGCTGTGACTTAGAACGTACTTTTCCATCTAAAAAGGTAATCTCAGCAAAGGATTGTGGTGGATTTCCTTTCCAGGCAAAAGTTTATTTATAGTTTGATGAATTTTCATTACCTTGATTTATAAGTAAATCCCCTTCAAATCCTATTAATTCTTTTACTTCGTTATATATCATTTCTTCATTTATTTGTGAGAAAATATTCATATCAATTGTTTCTCTCTTCTTTTTTTCTGTGACAGTTGAAGAAGTTGTTGTTTGTTTCTTTATTTCTTTTTATCACACGCTGTCATACCAAAAATCACACACAGACTAAGACCACAAACTATGAGTGCGCATTTATTTTTCATCATTACAACTATCTCTGGTTTAAAAATGATACCCAAGCATATCTAAATGTAATATATCGCAGAGAAACCAGGATAAACCTCCTTCTTTGTTATGTTTTTTATTCATCATTTTCAGATGGTTTTATATAGTTTTATACACGGTGGATCTGTCGTAACTTCCTAATTATTATTAAACCATATATTCCCTTTTTGATAAACTGAATATTAATAATTAACAAAAACATCTCGCGCCATATAGCACGAGATGTTTTTGTTATCTTTTAAGATGATTATTTGATTGATCTTCTTGTTCTTTTCTTAATTCATTCTCTTCATCTTTTGGTAACTGTTTGTCGTTTTCTTTAATCGGATTCGTTTCTTTATTTTCAATCATATCATTTGGTACTTGTGGCATAACACGTCCAACAATTGCAGCAAGTTCATCAAGAATTCCTTCGCCAGCTTTTCCGTGCTTAATTTGATTCCCCATTCGCTTTAATCGTTCATACGTATCAACATCCGCTACAACAACTGCATTTGCACCATTTGGATCATGTTTTAAGCTTTCAGCGACAGAATACTTGATTGATTCTACACGAGTTCGATCCAGTTTTGCCTTTACATCAATGCCAACAACAGCATATTTTCCAATAACGACTGCGGTCGCATCTTTTACACCTGGTATACTAGAAGCTAAAGAGGCTAAATGATCTGCCACTTTTTCATTCGGTTTTGTTTTATCTTTTGTATAGCTAACATTTCGCATAGATACATTTTTTTGTTCTGGTTTTTCATGAGCATTCTCTTTTTTTCCTACACTACACCCTGTGATAGCAAAACAAATCATAAGCATATATATAAGGATTTTCATCATTTTCACCACTTTATCATTGATGTTTAATCATAAATCTTTTCGACAGCCTGCATCTTTTTCACTTTTTCTTCAGTTCCGTCATTTGCATTAATAAAAATTTGGTACGTATCTTTTCCTAATGTCCCGACAAATTCATAGCACAATACTTCTTTATGCACATCATTTACAACAACCGCCTTGCGTTCTTCCATTACTTTTACATCTGGATTGATTTTCTTTCTTGCATCAGCAGCCGTTAATTTTGCAGTTGGAATGGTGCGTTTTTGATGTGATGCTAAATATTCTTTTGCTGAAAAACCAACAATTGATCCATCATCTAAAGCAATTTTCATTTGAATTGCTTCTGGATAAATACGCACATTATTCTCATTCACAACGTACGTAAACACACCAATATTATCGTACTGTGAACTATCAAAGAGCTCCATATTGGTAAACTTATGGTCCTTTAAGAAAGTTAATCCTTTACTTCCTGCGTCATTTAAGCTAATTTTTTGTTCCTTAATTTCACGGTTATTCATTACCCATATTGGATATCCACCTTTTTCGGTAATATCCATATAAAATTCATTCTTTGTTTCAGGATCTTGAATTTTCACACTATAAAATGATTCTTTAGCACCTTTTCCGCTTTTCTCAACTTCTACTTTTTCATTGCCTTTTAAATTTAAAAATGATTTTGCTATTTTTGCCGCTTCATCTTTTGAAATCGCTTTACCTTTTGCTTCAAAGCCGCCTTTTTTCGCCTTTTGCATGCTTGTGAAAGTTGGACCGAAATTATTTGAAGAATAGGCTGTTACATTTTTCTCAACCGTCTTAAGCCCGTCAATAATCGTGTTATCCGCTGGATCTTTATTTGACGCAAGCGCAAGTTCTACATCCATCCAACGTAAATTATTTTTCAAAACGAGATGCTGTACTTTTCGAAGCTCATCTTGAATGTTGCCAGCATTTGAATATAGAGTTTGAAGCGCTTTATATTCTTGATCGTTTAAAGGTTCTTTCTCTAAATCACGAATGGCAGTGCGATAACTAAAATCACCAATATTCGCTAAAAATTCCTCGGTTTTATTAAACGGCATTAATGTTAAAGGTAGTTGTCCTACATCAGAACGAGCTTCCGATGTTAAACGCCACACATCCGCTAATGCCGGTGATAAAGATGTACGTGAATTCATTGCCAGTGTTGTTCCGATTTTATCGTGTAATAAATCAACCTCATACGCTAAATCATGAAACGCACGCTGATAGCTGTTTTCTGCTCGAATTAACACCGCATTTTTTTCTTGGTGTTCTTTATAACCCCAATACCCTGTTCCAACTACGCCGATTGTTAACAATACAATTACGATACCTCTTAACATTTCTTCACCTCCGCTCTATTTACAGAAAATATGTTTGCCGATTTTTTTAATTTGTGGTCGACTCCAAATCCATTTACTCGTTGCAGTATCTGGATTGAAATAATACAGTGCATTTCCAGTAGGATCCCAACCATTAATAGCATCTAATACAGCTTTTTTCGCCGTTTCATTTGGCGTTAAATAAATTTGTCCATCAGCAACTGCTGTAAATGCACGTGGTTCAAAAATCACTCCAGATACTGTATTCGGGAATGATGCACTTGTCACACGATTCAAAATAACTGCTGCAACTGCAACTTGCCCTAAATATGGTTCACCACGGGATTCACCATAAACTGCGTTCGCCATTAATTGAATATCATTTTGTGAATAACCATTTGGCACATTTGTACCTTTATTTTGGGCTGGCTTATTACTTTGTCCACCCGTGTTCCCTTTATTAGCAGTTGATTTCTCATACTTTGTCGCTTTTACAAGCATCTGCTTCGTCTTAGCCCCCGCTAAGCCATCTACAGGTAAACCGAACTTTTGTTGAAAATTCCTTAGTGCCCAATATGTACCCCAACCAAATACACCATCTACTTTTCCCGTATAAAATCCGTTATATTTCAATCGAGACTGTAGTTCAATGACATCTTCTCCAGAGGCACCTCTTTGAATCACCTGATTAGAAAAGGCTTGGACATTTCTTGTCTGCCCGCTACTTACAATTACAGATATACCGATTAATACAAACAAAATCAGTATTTTAAAAATAACTGTATGACGCATATATTTCCCTCCTTATTTGCAGTGATGATTTCATGGTTATGTTTTGTAAATAAAACGCTTTTATGTAAAGAAGACAAAAAAATCCAAACTTATATGATTTAGACTGCATGTACACAATAAGAAAAACGGCTAAAAGGAGTTTATTATGAAGCGTATTTTTGCATGTTTTGTATTAGGAATTGTATTTGTTACAGCATATTGCAATACATATACTCATTCATCAGTTGTTCACGCACAACCACCATATGCAAAATGGGGTAAACTTGCGGTAGAAAAAACGAAAGAAAACTATCCAAAAGCGCAAATTATTGATTACCTTCATATTGGAAGAAAACCGAAGACAGTGAATATAACAACAGAAAAATTCAAATTATGGCTGCGTGAAGATGGAAAGGAATATGGTGTTTTTGTTGATGTAGAGTTTGATACAAGAACGGAGAAGTTTTTGAAGATTACATTTCAAAAGAGCAGTAGATAATGTTCAACTAACCAAGCTTTTACAGGCTTTTATTTCCCCACTTATCTTCTGTTGTTTCTTTGATTCTTGACATTAGAATCTTATTGTCAGCGAATAGCGGGATTAAAAAAGAGGAAATCATCTCGATTCCCTCTTTTTTATTACTATTTAACTTTCACTTCTTGCTAAACTATACTCTCCTTCTATTTATGTATGATTAACGTTCTCTTGTAAATGATTTATAAATAATTTTAATGGTACTAATCCACGCTTAGGCATTTGACTACTTATAATGGCTACAAGTTCTAATTTCGGAATGATGATAATGTATTGCCCTCCATATCCCATAGCAAAATATATACAATACGGTATGTGAAATCTTTCATTGTCTAATACCCACCAGTGATAACCATATGCTCCAACATGTTCATATGTTAAAAAAACAGCCTTACTCGATTGTTCAATCCAACTTGAGGATACAATCTTTTCTCCACTCCAGAATCCATTTTGTAGACATAATAATCCTATTTTTAGCAAATCCTCCGCTTTCATTTTCATGCCAAATCCACCAACATAAATACCTTGAGGATCTTGTTGCCACTCATATTCGGTAATTTGTAAAGGATTAAATAAATATTTCTTTGCAAACTGCTCCGTTGTCTTTCCAGTAGCAACTTGTAGTATATAACTTAACAGATGTGAAGAGCCTGAATTATAGTTCATTTTTGCCCCTATCTCTTCCATTAACGGCTTCTGCAAAATATAATTTATCCAATTATCTGATTCCACGAAATTATTTGGAAATACAACTCCATTTCCAAACTCCTTCCACTCTTCACCAGTTGTCATTGTTAACAAGTGATAAATGGTTAATTCCTTCTTTTCTTTCGGTACATTGGGAATCCATTTTGCTATAGGCGTATGTATATCATTTATGTAGCCTTTATCTATTGCTATACCGATTAAAATTGATACGATACTTTTCGTGATAGAATTAATTTTATATAAATTGTGTGCGCATTCTTTTGTTTTATAATATTTTGTTGTTAACTCACCTTGTTGATATACGAGAAATGCATTCACTTTCTTTTTCATAAATTGATTTTCCAACTTGTAAAAATCCAATATGTATTCCTCCAAATGTATACTATTCTTGTCTGTTTTTACTATTCTACTCAAATCAAATAAATATTTCTATTTCTATGTACTTTCTAAAAAATATCCAATTTCACGTGTGGCAAACATATACTATAGATATAAGACATGATCACTCATACTAAGTAGTTTCATTTTCGTGGAAAAACACTTAATAACATACGAATTGGTATGCTTTTTTCATTGATGTAACAATATTTCCAAGGAAAATAAGTACAAAATAGCATACCAAATAACAGCGTGACAATAGTCATTGTCATTGTTTGAATTATGGTGTTAATTTTATTGTTAAATGCTATGTTATTTCTAAAATCTTTTGAAAAAAGAGAAAGGTCATTGTAAATTTATGTTAAAATGTATATAAAGATTGTGAGAATTTGTACTTAAACTGATGAGTCAGATTAGTTGAATAGGGATTGGTTAAGTTATTCTGTCTTTATGTTAAACTTTAGAAGTTATTCAGCAATGGTAAAAAGGGAGAGAAAGTAATGTTACAATCACTGATTTTTGATATGGATGGAACTCTATTTCAAACAGAAAAAATTCTAGAATTATCACTTAATGATACTTTTAACCATTTACGGTCACTAAATTTATGGGATACAGTAACCCCCATTGATAAATACCGTGAAATTATGGGTGTACCTTTACCAAAAGTTTGGGAAGCTTTGTTACCTAATCATTCCAATGAAGTAAGAGAACAAACGGATGCTTATTTTCTGGAAAGATTAGTTGAAAACATAAGAAGTGGGAAAGGTGCTTTATATCCTAATGTAAAGGAAGTTTTCCGTTATTTAAAAGAAAATAATTGTTCAATTTACATAGCGAGTAATGGTTTAACGGAATATTTACAAGCAATTGTGAGTTATTATAATTTGGATAATTGGGTTACTGAAACATTTAGTATTCAACAAATACGAACACTCGATAAAGGAGATTTAGTTAAAACAATTATAAAAAAATATGACATAAAAAAGGCAGCGGTAGTTGGAGACCGTCTATCTGATATAAATGCAGCTAAAGATAATGGTTTAATTGCAATTGGATGTAATTTTGATTTTGCACAAGAAGATGAACTTGCTCAGGCTGATTTGGTGATAAATGACTTAATGGAGTTAAAAACAATATTGCCTGAAATGAAAATAGTTTACTAAACCAACGGGTGCTTTAACTGAATAAGCGAAATAATAAATCAACGCTCAGAATGATATATGTCTGGGCGTTTTTGTTTGTTATTAGGTATGCGATTTATAATGTGAATTACCGTGTTATTAGATATCTTTTTTACACATAATTACAAAGAAAAAAGTACACCACGCTTCAATAAGTGATGTACTAACAATTATATAATCTTTACTTTATAACTTCGTCCGCACATTCCAAAGTTCTGGGAAAAAGCGTTGATCAAGAACACGTTTTAAATAAGAAACACCAGATGATCCACCTGTTCCCATTTTATGTCCAATAATTCGCTCTACTGTTTTCATATGACGGAAGCGCCACTGCTGGAGCCAATCTTCAATATCGATTAATTTTTCTGCCAGTTGATATAAATCCCAATATTTCTTCACATCAGCATACACCTCTAACCATGCAGCTTCAACTGTCGCATCTTCTTCATAAGGCTGTGTAATATCACGATTTAAAACATTTGGATTGATTGGGAACCCTTCTTTTACAAGTGCCTGAATTGCAACATCGTAAAGACTTAGTGAATGAAGCGCTTTATGCAAACGAGCATGTAACTCTGGATCTTTTTCATAAATTTTTAATGCATGAGGTGTTTTATAACCAAGCGCATACTCAATCATACGGTATTGATAAGACTGGAATCCTGATGCTTGGCCGAGTGAATCACGAAATTCAATATATTCAGATGGTGTGAGCGTTGCAAGAATATCCCAAGATTGAATAATTTGCGATTGAATTTTTGAAACGCGCGCAAGCATTTTAAAAGCTGGAGCCAGCCTATCATTTTGAATAGATTCAATCGCTGCACTAAGCTCATGTAAAATCAACTTCATCCAAAGTTCACTCGCTTGATGAATGACAATAAACAACATTTCATCATGATGATCAGATAACCTTTTTTGACTTCCTAGCAAACTATCTAATTGTAAGTACTCTCCGTATGTCATATTTTCTTTAAAATCCGTATGAATTCCCTTTTCCATAATTACTTTTTCATTTTCTTTCATAAAAATGAACATCCCTTCTATGCATCATCTGCTTGCTCTTATAGTGGTCTTATTACAGCTCGAACTGGACTCCCATCCGCATCTGTCAATGCAAGTGGCAGGGCAATCAGTTCATAATCTCCGTCTTGTACATGGTCTAATACAACATTTTCTAAAATATGAATACCATATTTAAATAATTGGTGATGTGCCGCTAATTCTTTATCATCTAGCGGATCTACAGAAGGTACATCCACTCCAATTAATCGAATGCCTTTTTCCGAAAGAAATGGTGCAATATCAGCACGTAAATACGGAATTACTTGCGGGAATTCCTGTGCATTCCCATGCGAAGAAGTCCGAAGTAATAACCTCTCTACCCCATCTAAAGGGAATTTTTCTAATTCTTTTGCGCCAATACTTTCGATACCTGATACATCTATAATTCGAGCTTTACCAACATAGACATTAACATCTAAATCTAGTACCCTTTTTCCGTTATTATCAAAATGAAATGGCGCATCAATATGCGTACCCGTATGAATACTCATCGTTAATTTTCCAACATTAACAGATCCACTTTGTTCTTTTGCCCATGATACTTCGTATGAAAATGGCGTATCTCCTGGCCATGTCGCAATATCATTATTTAATGGTTGTGAAATATCAATCCAATCAGATTCCTTCATCGCTTATGCCACAACCTCTCGCTTATTTTCAAACTTTTTATATTCTTCATCTTTCATGATTTTCTTCAAGATTTGCACAGATTTCCACACTTCTGCGTACGTGTTATATAAAGCAACTGGCGCAAGGCGAACCCCATTTGGTGCACGAAAATCAGGAATAACTCCATTTGCTTTTAAAGCTTTACATATACGTGCAGCTTCTGGATGCTCTAAATATATATGCCCTCCGCGTTTATCATCCTCTAATGGATTTCCAATTGTAAATCCCATCCCCTTCAGTTCATGGTTGATTAAATTTAGCATATAACGAGTAATGTGTAATGATTTTCCTCGCAATCTTTCAATGCCAGCTTCTTTGAAAATCTCAAGTGAACCAATAAGTGGCGCTGTACTTAACACATGAGGTGTGCCAATTTGATATGCCCCGGCATGCTCAGCTGCTGTTAATGTATGTTCCATATCAAATTGCTTATCTTTTCTTGAACTAAACCAACCAGAAAGCCCTGGAAGACGATTGAAATGTTTTTTGTTTACATATAATCCAGCAACCCCACCAGGTCCTGCATTTAAATATTTATAATTACACCATACTGCGAAATCAACATCCCACCCTTTAAAGTCATGTGGAATTGAACCGATGGAATGGCATAAATCAAAACCAATATAGATACCACGCTTGTGCGCTTCAGCTGTTAATCGCTTCATATCAAGAATTTGTCCACTTCGATATAGCACTGCAGGCAATAAAATTAACGCAATATCATCAGTCATCGCATCAATAATATCTTCCTCTTGCAGCGTTCTACCATCCCTGCTCTTCACTCGTACAAGATGTTCATCTGGATCTAGTCCTTTTAAACGGATTTGACTTTGCAAAGCATAAATATCTGATGGGAACGTTAATTCATCCGCAAGAATCTTTGTACGAATTCCTTTCGGTTCATAAAACGTCGCAATCACTTGATGAATATTCGTCGTCGTGGAACCGGTTACAATTACCTCTTCAGGTAAAGCACCAATAAGAGGAGCAGTTAATTCGCCTAATTGTTCAGAGAGAAAAAACCAAGGATATTCTCCTTCTGTCCACCCGTCAATACCATACTCTTTCCATGAATCTAGCATAGTAAGTAAAGATTTTTCTGCTCTTTTTGAAAGTAATCCTAATGAATTACCATCTAAATATATTGTATCTGCTTTCTTATAAAATTCTTTTTGAAAATCAGCAAGTTCATCGTATTTATCACATTCCATTGCATAGTCGTAAGATGGTTCAAATGGCTCTCGATACATTCTTTCACCTTCTCTTAATTTTCTTTTTATTCTAACTAGTTGAAATATAACACTATAACTGACATGACGTCAATGATATTATGTCAGTTGACTTTTTGCATTCGCTTCTACTAGAATAAAATTATATTTTCAGATATTTCAGTATAAAGGAGTGTCCAGTTTGGGAAAAGATCTTCTTTCAACAAGACAACAGCGATCTATAGAAACGAGAAATAAATTATTAAAATCTGCCCGCAATGTTTTTTTAGAAAACGGATTTCACAAAACAACAATCTCTCAAATTATTAAACATGCTGAAACTGGTTATGGTACGGCATATGTTTATTTTAAAAATAAAGACGAGCTCCTCATAGTCCTTATGGAAGATGTTATGAATCGTTTTTACAAAATCGCTGAACGTTCCTTTTTTCCTAAAACAAAAAAAGAAGCTCACAGTATGATTGAAAATCAAGTGCGCGCTTTTTTACAATTAGCTGAAGAAGAAAGAAATATATTACAAGTCGTTGAAGAGGCTATCGGTGTGTCAAAAGAAGTTCGACAAAAGTGGAATGACATTCGAGAACGTTTTATTAGCCGAATTATACAAGATATTACCTATTCTCAAAATAATAGATTAGCTAGAAAAGAATTAAATAAAGCAATTGTGGCACGCAGTTGGTTTTATATGAATGAAGCGTTTCAGTGGGAGATTGTCCGAAATGAGATCGATGTAAATCTAGAGGAGGTTGTTTGTACATTAACAGAGCTGTATACGGCAGGCTTATATAAAAATGAATAGCACACTCTCGTCTCTATGAAGAAAGTGTGCTATTTAATCGTTTATAGGAATATTTCTTCTGGATATGGCAATGCAAGCTTTGGTCTTTCCTGTGATGAAAAGTATTGAAGTTTTAACGATTCTCCATCTATCGCTCTCAACTCTCCTCCAACTCCCTCACATTCAAACACAACAACGATATATTCCACTTGATCTCCATTTGAATATGTATGACGGAAGTCTTTCCCTCCAAAAATCCCTTTTATTTCTTTCACTTGTACTCGTAAACCGGTTTCTTCCCACACCTCACGAACAACTGCTTCTTCTGGAGTTTCACCAGGTTCAATTGCTCCTGCAGGTAAACTCCAAAATTCCCCACCGGGATATTGAAATAAGATTTCCCCTTGCTCATTTTTAATAATTGCCGCTACGCTCGGCATGAAAATAAGATCAGACCCTACTTTTTCACGGATTTGTTTGTAGTATGTAGAAATCGCCATATGCCATTCTCCTTACAGATTTTCTGTATGCTTATATTATTGTACTTTACTCACAATCCCCAAAATAAACTTATACTCATTTCGATTTTTTCTCATCTTTTTAAACCCTTCTTTTGAATCAAAAATCAAACAAGTTTTTCTAAACCAAACTCGTAAATAGCATGATTCAAAATAAATAGGTTTCACAACTCCTTTTTGCTCAAACTCTGTTCCATCTTCTCGTTCTATTTCTGTTCGAACCAACCATTTATTTCCGATTCCGGCTTCTATGTACTTCACTTACAACTCCCCTTATATGAAATACTTACATCTTCCTTAGGAAATGTTGTTCTAAGCATTCTACTATTTCCCTGGTAAGCGCAGATTTTGACAGATTCTCTATTATTTCTACTTAATTGAAATTAGCAACATTCCTGTTATAAAGAAAAAGGAAAAAGCTTCATATATACCGAATAACACAAAAATAATCCATTCTTTTGAAAGAGGTATATATGTTATGAACGATCAATTTACTACTCTCCTAAGTGAAATGACCTTTATAGAAAGACAATATGAATTTCGAAATCCAGATGTTGTTCTCTATCATCCCGGTCATTACACAGAATTAAATGAACAAATCATCACATTATTTCATGAGGAAGGCTTTAAAACAATTATGATTCCCAGTGTACATAATGCATTTTTAAATGCTAATGAGTTTATCTTTCATAAAGAAATCCTAGTTAAATCAGGAATTCCTCAAGAACTAGTTATTCCAATAACAGGAGAAGCGAATACAGCTAACGCTGTTATAAAAAACGCAATGCTTCTTCTATCAAAAACAACAGAAAACAAAAATATTTTATTAGCGGGAAAAACTTTTTTTATGAAAAGATTCTTGCTTATAGCAACTGCGTTTGCTACAAATGACATGACTATTGATGTTCTTCCATTACAAGATAATAGAAATCTTACGAAAGATACTTGGCATTTAACTGATACTGGTAAAAAAAGAGTGTTGAATGAATATCATATGATTTCCCAATTCCTTAAGCAAAATTATCTTTAATTTGTATAGCCGGAGATAAGATCATATTAGTTTTTAGAAATTATTTGACTCTACTATTTCCCCGGTAAGCGCATATTCCGACAGAACGTGCACTTACATATAAAAGAAGCAGATTGATAGAAGCCTGCTTCTTTTATATCTGAAATCGCTGCATCCGTTTATAAAAAGTACTACGCGGGACATCTAACAGTTTTGCCGCCAGTGATACATTTCCCTTTGTTTTTTGAAGTGCCTCAATCATCCCATTCCGCTGTATTTTTTCACGAAAGGTTAATTATTATCCATTAAATCTCCCCATAATAATAGTGTTATAGTATTTACCATCCGCAAGTCTTTTGTCATTTTTTAATATACCTTCAATTTCAAAACCAAGTTTTTCATACAATTTAATTGCTTTATCGTTTGTTTCTAAAACATTTAACGTCATTTTTTTTATATCATTGGCATTAGCCCAAGATATGGACTCTTTTAAAAGATTTTTCCCAATCCTATATCCCCAAAACTCTTTTAATACGCATACTCCAAATTCTACTTTATGAGAGAATCTCTTTAAATACACTCCCTCACATCTTGAAAACCCAACAATCCGATCGTTCACTACCGCGACTAAAAATAAGTTTCTTGGACTTTCAGTGTCCGTTTTGATAATTTCTTCAAATCTCGTTGTATCTATGAATCCCTCCCCTTCTTCTCTGTCCAGATTTTCAGTTTCTCCATCAATTTGTAATCTTAATTTAGACAAATCATTTGCATCTTTATCCATTGCAGATCTAACAGTATAATTAATCCCATTTACATAAAATTCTTGTTTGTTAATAATCATAATATACTCCTTTGATATTAAGTTGATTTAGAAGAATAAGACAGGTAAAGATCTTAGTAATTTACTGCAATTTTAACCAAATAACCTCCCACGATTTGTTCCATAAGATATTGTCCTATATGGTAAATCTTGATAATTTCAGTTTATCATAGGTTAGTTAAGAATAAGTAGCTATCTGTAACCACCTTTCTCTTTTAAAAATCCTTTAATCGATTTATATTAAATAAAAGTTACCTACATAAGTTAAATATATATAAAGAGAGTTAATTACTGAAATATAAAGCCTGTATCATAATCTATGATACAGGCTAGTTTTTTACACATTCTCCTTCTCGAAATTTGCAGTAAAGGGGAGTTCTCCAACGAAAATATCTCCATATTGATCACGCACTGCCTTTTCTGTTAAACCAACGTTTGCGATCTCTGGTGCTGTATAGATGCAGGGCGGATCAATTACTTCTACTTCAAATCTTTTCTTTGTTAATTGCTCCGCAGCCTCTAGAGCAGTATGAACTTGTTCCCCGATTGCTACAATTGTGACATCTGAACCTTCGCGCTTTACTTTAGCTTTTCCTAATGGAATTGTGTAGTATATAACGAGAGAATAAACTCTATGTCTGGAGGTCAATTTGACCAGAATGATAGATTTTTGAAGTATAACTCGCTATGATGTAAGAAAAAAGAAAGTGAGCGGAAAATGAGTAAAATCGTGATTATTACAGGTGCATCCAGTGGATTTGGACTTTTAACTGCCCTCGAGCTTGCGAAAAAGGACTATTTCGTCATCGCTACAATGCGTAATCTTAATAAACAAACGGAATTATTATCTCAAGCTGCTGCATTACACTTACAACAAAATATCAAAATTCATCAATTAGATGTAACAGATCAAAAATCTATACATGCATTCCAATTGTTTTTAAAAGAATTAAACCAAGTAAACATTCTCGTCAATAACGCAGGCTATGCGAGTGGTGGATTTATAGAGGAAATTCCGGTAGAAGAATATCGTAGACAATTTGAGACGAATGTATTTGGAGCAATATCCATAACTCAAATTGTATTACCTTATATGCGAAAACAAAAAAGTGGGAAAATTATTAATGTAAGTAGTATTAGTGGCCAAGTTGGATTCCCAGGTTTATCCCCCTATGTTTCTTCAAAATACGCATTAGAAGGTTGGAGTGAATCCCTTCGCCTAGAGGTAAAACCATATGGAATAGACGTTTCATTAATCGAACCCGGTTCCTATAACACAAACATATGGGAAGTTGGGAAAGAACTTGCCGAAAATTATTCAGAATCAACCTCTCCTTATAAAGCGTATATGGATAAAATACAAAATCATATTAATAATGGCAGTGATACATTTGGCAATCCAGTAGATGTTGCAAGAAAGATTGTAGCGATTGCTGAAGCAAAAAACGCAACATTACGATACCCAATTGGGAAAGGTGTAAAATTGATGATCGTTGCTAAAAAAATTCTTCCGTGGAGAGTATGGGAGTTTCTTGTTTTGAGGAGTTTTAAGAAGATGTAATGTAAAAAAGACTACTGATAAATAAGAGTCGTTATACACATTGAAATTGGGATAACGACTCTTATTATCTAGCTCTTTTAACCAATAGGTTGGAATAAATATATCATTACATTAAATGTAATCATTAAACAAAATACTCCCAATAGAGAAATTACATATTTTTTTGATTTTTCATCATATTCCCATTCCATATACGCCCGAAAAAGCTGTTGCGTACCTAAAAATATAAATAATATATATACACCCTTTATATACTCTGAAGTATAAATACAAACAAAGCCAGCCACTAAATAGATTATGATTATAATCCGCTCTCCCCATTTATGAAGCTCATTTACAGGCTCATAAATCCAGCCACTTTGTTTTGGTATATTTAATTTCTTTCTCACAAACTTTTCTAAAAGATATAGCACGAAAATCCATAGAATCAACACAATCACTATTGTGAAAATTGTTCATCCCCCCATCCTTAAAAATCCAATGTTACACATATTAATTAGGAATATACTTTTTGAGTAAGTAAATGCGCAATATTATTGCCCTTTTGTTCTATCAAAGAAACAATCCCCTCAGGATAAGTCAGTTTATCTTTTAACTCCTGTATACTTTTCCATATAAGAATAATATTCTTATGTTCTTTATGAAATAACACTTCACTTATAGACTTTACAGGTTTACACCAATGAAACAACGTACATTGATGGTGTGATTCTCCATCAACTTCAAATATGTGTTCATTTACAATCGCTAATTCTGCTACTCGAACTTGTAAATCATATTCCTCAAGTAACTCCCGTATAATCGCTTCACATGCCGATTCTCCATACTCAATCGATCCACCTGGAAAACGATAAAATGTCTCTTCTTCATTACATTGAACAAGAATTTTAGAATGCTCCTCATCTATGATAATAGCTTCCGCGCGCAATAAGGGCCTTTTCATTTCCTACCCCCTATTTTACTAATTTGAAGATCTTATTTTCTCCGGCTGATCGCTCGGATAAGTAGCATATACACGATTATCATAATCCCAACTAATTATCGTTGCACTATCTCGACCAAGTTGGTGATGAACATGCTCTAGTACATTTTGAATACATTCTGTTAGTTTCACTTTGTTTTCATATATATCTTTATATAAATGAATTGGATTTTCATAACGACGTTCTCCGTATTCTAGTACGCCATCTGTTACCATTACGATTCTATTTCTTCCTGTACGTAGCTCTCGAGCACCTGAAGAATAACATGGAACAGGTAAAGAAAATGTATTCACATTCCCAATCCATTCATAAAAATGACGTTGGTTCAGCATATACTGTCCTAGCTTATGTAACTCTTCATGAAATACATAAACGAGGCAATCTCCTATAGAAAACCACCAAATATAATTTTCTTTTCGCACACAAATTAAGCATGCTGTTTCACCCTTTACTTGCTGACACGCCTGTTGAAACGAATTAGATTGAAAAAGTGTAAGGATATGATTTTCAACAGAACGGAATGCTATTTCAATTGGTGCTTCTAATAAAACTTTTATATTTTCATAGTCATTTTGGATTGTATTTACTACTAAGGCGACACTTTCTGCACTATTGTGTCCATCTAATATCATCGCAAATTCCCAATCTCCATTTGACCAAACGAAAGCGCCATCTTCATTCTTCTTTGCGCCTGCACTCGTATTTCCACCATATCTGCCAAGCACTATATCACCATACTGCTTAACTGAAATTTCGCCTAAACACATTTCATCACTACCAACCCATGAATATTGTGTATTATTTGTTGTATGCATACTCATTCACCATATACGTTCGTATTCTTTCGCATAGTTTTTGGATTTGTTCTGCTTGTCCATAAGGTGCACCTTTCCAATTGGCGATCTTAGTTGGTGACCAAAATTCCTTCGGTGTATTTGGATAACGAGGAATTATATGCATGTGCATATGATTGACTCCATTACCGGAAACGAAAGCATAAATATGTTCTGCACCCTCGCATTCTTTTAATGCACGGCTTACTCTACTCGTAATTAAACCAAAAGCTTTCGCTTCTTCTTCTGTTAATTCAGCTAATCCTGGTGCATGTCTTTTTATATCAATCATTACATATCCGAGATACGTTTCCTCTTCTTCCCAATGAACATGCCCCACATATACGAGTTCATCTTCATAGATTGCCCCGCCTAGCACCTTAATCTCCCCTTTATGTTTCTGACATATAAAACAGTGTGCTTCAAAGTGACTTTGTGTCGACATATGCATCCCTCTATCCCTTGGATTTACCATTATAATACCATAAAACACCCTTACGTTCAGACTATTCAGAAATAAATTTATTATATATTCCTATTATTTCAATTTAACAGTATAAACCTTTGTAATTCTTTTTCATCGAGTCACCTTTAAACAGAGATGGGCATTTATTATAGAAAAAGAAATCTTTTCTTGAAGGTGGAACAAATCATATGCATCCACATTGGAATTCTCACATGAATTACCCACCAACCTCTTATTCAAACAACGCCGTACGAACTACACCACCAATCCCTAATGATTTTCATTACATGATGCAACGTATAGCGAACCTGGAACATCAATTAGCAAAATTGATCTCATTGATTGAAGAAAATAATCAATTAATAAAAGCGATGGAACAACAACAAAATCAAGTGTGTGCACCAGCTGGAAGTTCAGTAATTGTGCGTATGTAACCTTATTTCATTCAAATAAAAAACACGCATCATAATAAGTAGCCTCACTTACGATGCATGTTTCATTTCTATTTACACTCTTCTTTTCTTATGAAATCCTTGCGTAATCCGATCTAATACAATCGCAATGACTACAATAGCTAGTCCAGCCTCAAACCCCATTCCAATGTTAACCTGTGTTACAGAACGATATACATCTACCCCAAGTCCTGGTGCACCTACAAGCGAAGCTGTAACAACCATCGATAAAGAGAGCATGATACTTTGGTTTACACCAGCCATTATAGTTCCCGTTGCAAGAGGTAACTGAACTTTAAATAACTTTTGCGATGTAGTTGAACCAAATGCATTTGCAGCTTCAATTAAATCTTCTGGTACTTGCCTAATCCCTAAATCAGTAAAACGAATCGTTGGTGGCATCGCAAAAATAACAGATGCGATAATACCAGGAACAACACCTACTCCAAAGAATGTAATCGCTGGAATTAAGTATACAAATGCTGGCATTGTTTGCATAAAATCTAATGTTGGCCTCAATATTTTTGAAAATCGCTCATTTTGAGATGCTAAAATGCCGATTGGGATTCCAACAATGATGGAAATAATGACTGATGTAAGAACAAGCGCTAATGTTTGCATCGTTTGTCCCCAGTAGTTAATGTTTAGAATAAATAATAAGCCGATTAACGCAAATACCACTAAAGATATTTTCCTTGTTGTATACCAAACGAGAAAACATACGATTATAATCATTAAAAATGCTGGAATTAATGTTAAGAAATTTGTAAGTAAATCAACGAAACCACCAATGATGTATGAAAATCCTCTAAACAATCCTTCAAAATGCGCATATAAACTCGTAACAAATGCATCGACCCATTCACCTAAAGGAATACGCGGAATACTATTCATCGTCATTCACCTCTTCCTCAATATTTCCTGCAAGGGCTTGAATGACACTTTCTCGTTTTATGATGCCTCTTAACCTTTTCTTTTCATCAATGACTGGTAATGGAAGCTTCATTTCCGCCATTTTCGCATACGTTTCCTCTAGTAATGTATCTAAATATACGTGCGGAATATCTTTTAGTAACAAGTCAGCAATTGGCCACTGCTTTTGAACAGCTTTACTCGCATCATCCGCTGTTAATATCCCTAAAAACTCGTGTTTTTTATTTACAACATATACGGTAGATACCCCTGCATTTCTCATAATTTGCAGGGCCACTCGAGGGCCGCGGTCAATCAATAATGTTTCTGGTCTTTTTAAAATAGATTCAGCCGTAATCACTTTTCCTAAATTCACATCCGCAACGAATTTCTCTACGAATTCATTAGCTGGGCTTATCATAATTTCTTCTGGCGTTCCAATTTGCACAATTTCTCCGTCTTTCATTAATGCGATACGATCCCCAATTCGAAGTGCTTCATCTAAATCATGTGTAATAAAAATAATCGTTTTTTCCATTTTATCTTGTAGCTCTAACAGTTCATCTTGCATTTCTTTACGGATAAGTGGGTCTAATGCGCTAAATGACTCATCCATAAGTAAAACATCTGGATCATTCGTAAGAGCTCTTGCAATTCCAACGCGCTGCTGCATACCACCGCTTAATTGTCCTGGGAAGCTATCTTTATGATGATTCAATCCAACTAATTTAAGTGACTCCAAAGCTTTCGCTTCTCTTTCTTCTACTGGTACTCCTTGTATTTCTAATCCATAGGCAACATTTTGTATCACGGTACGATGAGGAAATAACGCAAATTTTTGGAAGACCATACTCATCTTTGTTCTTCGTACTTTCCTAAGTGCCTCTTTCCCCATTGTTGCGATATCTTCCCCATCTATGTATATGTGGCCTGCTGTTGGCTTTATAAGCTGATTGAGCATTCGAACAAGAGTTGATTTCCCGCTCCCAGATAGCCCCATAATGACAAAAATTTCTCCTGTATACACTTCAAACGTTGCTTTTTTTACCCCAACGTTCATTCCCGTTTCTTTTAATATTTCTGATTTACTTTTTCCTTCCTTTAATAAGGCGACTGCTCTTTGAGGATTTTTTCCAAATACTTTTGTTACGTTTTCAACACGTACTTTTGTATTTTCCATACAACGACTCCTTTTCTGCCTATCTATTCACATAGTGTAACGATTTTAAACAGAAATATTACATAAAGAGGATTTTTTTAAAATTCTTGTTTCCGTTCATAATAAGAAGGTTCACTTATAGATTTATTCCTACAAACAACGTGATACAAAACGGAATGAAAAATCTCTATTTACGAAACGGGAGGACTCGATGAAACAGAAAATATGGCTTATAAGCATTTTGTTATTTATCAGTATGATTATTACCTCTTGTAATGCCACAAATGCAAATACAAAAGGAAAAATTAAACTTGGTGTAACAAGTTGGAAGGAAAATATTGCGGCTGCAAATATGTGGAAAGTTTTATTAGAAGAAAAAGGATATAAAGTTGAACTCATGTATTTAGAAAAAGCAGCCATTTGGACTGGCGTCGCTCGCGGCGATGTTGATGCAAACTTAGAAGTATGGCTTCCTGTAACCGATAAGCCCTTAAATGACCGATATAAAAATGATATTGTCTTAAAATCGAAATGGTATGAGGGAACTGGACTTGGATTAGTCGTTCCTTCTTATATGAAAGACATTAACAGTATCGAGGATTTAAATTCCCATAAGGATGAATTGGATAATAAGATTATCGGAATTGAGCCTGGTAGTAGCCTTATGAATTTAACAGATAAAGCAATGAAAGAATATGATATAAAGCTAAAACTTGTCCAATCTTCAGAAGCAGCGATGATGAGTGAGCTAAAAAAAGCATATACACAAAAGAAACCCATCGCTGTAACGCTTTGGAATCCACACTGGAGCTTTTCAGAATTTGATTTAAAATATTTAAAAGACCCTAAGAAAGTATATGGTGAAAAAGACGACATTTATTACTCTGTACGAAAAGGTTTTGAAAAAGATTATCCAGAGATTGTGAAATATTTCGATAGATGGAAAATGAGTGATGAACAACTTGGTACATTGATGGTTATGTTAAATAAAACAAAGGATCCCGAAGAGGCGGCTCGAAAATGGATTAAAAAGAATCAGGCGTTAGTAAATGAGTGGATAAAAGATTAATTTATTACGCAAAAATAGGCCAGGGAGCCTAATGTTCTCTGGCCTATTTTAAGTTATTTTTTTTCAATAACAGCATCGACAATACCATATATTTTAGCTTCTTCCGCAGTCATAAAGTAGTCTCTTTCTGTATCAAGAGCTACCTTTTCAACTGGTTGACCTGTTCGATCTGATATAATTTTATTAATATCATGTTTTAACTTTAATATTCGTTTTGCAGTTATTTCGATCTCTGTCGCTTGCCCTTTCACTCCGCCAAGCGGCTGATGAATCATAATTTCACTATTTGGAAGAGCAAACCTTTTCCCTTTCGCTCCAGCGAGTAATAATAGCGCTCCAAATGAAGCTGCGAATCCCATACAAAGCGTTTGAACATCAGGTTTAATCAAATTCATTGTATCTAATATCGCAAATCCCGCTGTAGTTGAGCCTCCTGGACTATTGATATAAAGAAAAATATCCTTCTCCGCATCTTCTGCTTCTAAAAATAATAACTGTGCCACTACACTGCTTGCTACTTGATCATTAATTTCTGATCCAATCATGACAATACGGTCTTTTAACAACCTTGAATATATATCATAGGAGCGTTCTCCTAATTTTGTTTGTTCTACAACATACGGAATTGTATTCATCATAATCCCTCCATCTACTTTTTAAGCTGCGCATAGCATATAACCGTAAGAAGAAGGTGTTTTTGTATTGAATAATAACACAGGCTGCTTAGATGATAGATGTGTAAAGTCGATTGTTGGAAGAAGTCTTGTTAACAATTGTGGTTTTTGTTCACGAATAGCTGTTACAACTACTTCAACGTCATCATCCTGCCCGGCTAATTCAATCTCCTCTTCTTCACTTACCGTTTTCAATCTATTTCTACTACGAAACAACGAAGCCTTCACTGCGCCTTCTGAGATTGAACATATTTCCGCAATATCTGATAAGCTGTATTGAAAAACATCTTTTAACAAGAAGATAACGGATTGCTGTACATTTAATAAAGACAAGACTTTCTCCGCCATCTCATGCAAATCAGCAATTTTTTCATGTGGTTCTTCAAATGTAATCTCCTGCTCTAATTTCTTCTTAGCTGATTTTGCTTTCATTTGATCGAGCCATTGATTTCGAGCAATTTTATATAGAAGCGTAATACAAACATCTTTATGTTCTACACCTATATATTTTTGAAGTACTTTACAAAGCGTTTCTTGGGCCAGGTCTTCCCCATCCCATTTGCTTTTTGTTAAAAAGGTACAGTACCTTTTTAACTCCGCATAATTTTCAATGATAAAGTTTATATTTGAATGATTCATATCGATATGATTTTTTAACATTTGAGTTACTTTTGTGCACAAAATAACCACTCCTTTTCAGCGCTTACTTAATAAACGATTTTACCGATAAAAAAGTTACGGGTTTGATAAAAAAATTTTATAACGTTTATGATTACGAAAGTGGGGTCATAAATATGTTATGTAGAATTTTACATGAGGAGGCAACAATATGCCAAAATTAACCGTTATTGGTAGTGGAACATTTGATGTAAAAGAAGGAACAAAGTTAGCACTAGCACTTGAAGATAATGGTATCCATATTCTTCACCGCTGCGGCGGGAAAGCGCGTTGTACCACTTGCCGTGTAGAAATCATAGCTGGGGATTTTTGTGAACCTACACATGTTGAGAAGAACGCTATTACTGAAAAAGGTATTGAAGATCATTTGCGATTATCATGTCAAATGCATGTACATACTGATCTCACCGTTCGTCCCATATTAACAGTTGAAAATTCCGGATTAGATGCTGGGCCACGGCCTGTAGAATGAAAAGGCAACAGAATGACGGATTTAAAACGATTAGCTGGTGAATATGCTGCTGATTTTGTAAAAGACGGGATGAAAATCGGCCTTGGTACTGGTTCTACTGTATATTGGACAATGCAAAAATTAGGACAGCTAATCAGCGAAGGTTTAACGATTCAAGCTGTACCAACATCAATAGAAACTGAGAAATTAGCAGTGCAGCTTTCTATCCCTTTAATTCCTTTAAGTAACGTTGATTACCTTGATCTCACGATTGATGGTGCAGACGAGATTAACCCCAATCTACATTTAATTAAGGGGGGCGGCGGCGCTCTTCTACGTGAAAAAATAGTCGCCACTTCTTCCCAAAAACTCATTATAATCGCTGATGAATCAAAACTTGTAAAAGATTTAGGTACCTTTCCTCTTCCTATTGAAATCGTACCGTTCGCTTGGGAGCAAACTGCAAAACGAATTCAATCCTTTGGTTGCCAGACGATTTTACGTACCCAAAATAATCAACCATTTATAACAGACAATGGCAATATGATCTTAGATTGTGTTTTTCCAAACCAAATAACGAACCCAATCGAAACTCATCAGCAGGTAAAAATAGTAACTGGTGTAATTGAAACTGGTTTATTTATTAATATGGTAAATAAAGCGATTATTGCAACTGAAAAAGGAATAAAAGTATTATGACAAAACTAAAGGGCATGAGCCCGGTACAATACGAAGCCCATGCCCTTTAGTTTTGACTAATGAAGTAACCTGTCTAACTTTTTGAGATCACTTCACTAATAGCGACTTACTTAACTAATTTAGCTAATTCACATTGCAATCTATATTCTTCTAATTCCCAAATCTTATTTACAATTCGTTCTTTACAGCATTCCATACCAATATCCATATCATAATCAGCAGGGTCAACACATGCGCTGGATTCAGTTAAAATAAATCCATTTGGCAATTTCGCAACTACGACTGTACATTTGCCATGAAATTCTTCTACTGTCCATTGAGTTTTCTCTAAAATATTATCAATATCCTGTTGAGTTACCGTATTGTCCATTATTCAACAACCTCCCAATCTTCTGCTAACATATCAGTTGGTGAAGCTAACCAAGGAACAAAATGTTCTTGTACTGTTTTCATTGCAATATATGCAACATATGAGACATTATGTCCTCTATGCTTGTTTTATAAAGACCACGACACTAATACACCGTTGACCGTCTATATGAATTCCATTGGTCTTTTGTCCTAATGCGGTTTCTTACCGCCCTCTGCTCATTCTCCAAATTCATATATGATAAAATTAATTCATTCGCTAATATGTCCAAACATGTAATTTTCATAGCAATAAAATTAAAACTAGGCTTACAACGTCATTCAAAATTAGATGAAGCAAGTGCATACAATTCGAAAAAGAGTTTCAAGTGGTGTATTATTATCGATATTGAGTCAGGTCCAAAGACAGGAAAAAACCCAAAAATGGGCTTCTCGATATAAAACAGTATCTTTATATTCCCATCATATAAGAAAGGACTGAATAAGTTGAAATCAAAACAAATAAAAGAAATAACTGACTTAGAAACTGCCTTTCAAATTCGAAAAGAAGTGTTTGTCAAAGAACAAGGTGTTCCTCTGGAAGATGAATTTGATACATTCGATAAATTAAATGATGTATGTCATCATATTTTAGTTTATTTTAATGAAATACCTGTAGGGACTGGACGCATAAGATTCGTCGATAACATTGGTAAACTAGAAAGAATCTGCATATTACAACCTTATCGAAAACATGGTTTAGGCAAAGTAATTATTCAAACATTAGAAGAGATTGCTAGAGAAAAAGAAATATCCAAAGTTAAATTACATGGGCAAACACATGCAGAAGGGTTTTATAACAAACTAGGCTATCATACTTCTTCAGACGTATTTATGGAAGACGGTATTCCGCATATTCTTATGACAAAGGATTTATCGATTAAAGAAGTTAGTAAATAATAAAGTAAAATCCCCTTTCTGCACTATATAAAGGGGATTTTAAAACGATTCATTTATAAAATACTCTATCAATTCTTTCATCTATACATTGTCGTCTCTTAAACTATCTCTACTCCCTTTATTGTTTCTTCAATCGCCTCTTTATTTGTTAAAATCCAAAAGAACATTTCTTCATTTAACTTTAATAATTCTGCTGATTGAACAAAATAAGTAATGAAGATGACTTGAATACCTAGCATTACATACCAAATCGCCTGAATTTCTGCTTCTGATAAAGGATTCTGTTTATGGTATCCCTCAAAAATATTTCGAACAATATATAACCAGTCCCTTCTTAATTGTTCATCACAAAATACTTCGCTTAAAATACTAGTGAAACAGTAGCACAAATCAAACACTCTCACATTTATTTCTACAAGTTCAAAATCTATAAATCCTTGAAACTCATCTTCCTTAAAGATTAAGTTAGATAAATGCATATCTCGATGAATGAGTTGCCTTGGTAACAGCGTAATGGAGTCTTTAAAATCTTTTTGCAGCTGGTTCATAGTTTGAATGAGCTCAGGATGAACTTGCTCACTGCTTTTCAAAACAGGTGTGGCCCAATCATAAATTACATTGTACACATTACGTTCCACAAATTCGTCTACATGATTTGTGGAACAAAGTGCCTGATGTAACTTAGCAACTTCACTTCCAATAGTATTACTTAACACTTTAAGATTTTCAACAAGTTTTACCTCTACAACATTTCCCTCTACATACTCATACATACAATATATTTATCATCTTGTAAAATATAGCTTTCGTTGCCTCTCGTCTTCAAAAGCCTTTGTATTCTAATTCCTTTTTGTGCAAGTTGATTTAATACATTTGTTTCAGCCAACAACTGCTTTATCGAACCTTTTTCTTTTAATATATAATTTTGCTTATTCCTTATAATCTTTGTTACTTTCGGTTGGATTGCTTCTGTTGTTACTTGCTCGTCTTGAAACCAAAAATTTGTAATATCTAATATGTGTTCCATTGTACATATACCCCTTTATGAAATCCGAAGCCTTTTATACTTTTCGAAACATTAATTCACACAGCATACCCATTCCAACTCCAATTGTATAAGCTAATAAATCACTCCACAAAAAACCATACCCTAATACAAGTCCCCCTAAAGTCGTTGCACGAATATTATCTATCCAATCCGCATGATATAATTGACTGATTTCAATACCATAACAAAATAGTAAACTTAAAAACGCGATCTTTTTAATCTTCATTTTATGAAAAAGGAATCCAAATCCAATAAAAATCATGAGAGCCCACAGTGCATCCCCTAAATATGCATTTAATAGATTAGGTAAAGCATAAGCAAATTTCCTTGATGCCAATCCTAAAATAACTACTATTATTGTCAAGATTGCATACAGCAACCTATTTCGTTTATAACTCATTATGAAGTCCTTTCTTATTACACAAAACGTTTTACAAACCCTTTACTTTTTCAACATATCCCATACATTTATAAAATTGGTGCGCATGGTGTCTTTCCTCACGATTCCCACTATTTAAGCAAATCGAATCTATCCCTTGTTCCATCGCCCATTTCTCTGCTGCTTCTATTAAACTTTTTCCTATTCCTTGATTTCGAAACTCTTCATCTACTACTAATGCAATAATGCGAGCGTAATTCCATCTTCAGTGTAAAGTATGCCTGTACATAAGCCAATCATTCCAATAACACGCTCATTTTCTTCTGCTACCAACGTATAGTAATCTGGGTGAGAAAAAATATTTTGAAGTCTTACTTTCATTTTTTCTATAGTTGTTGGATAGCCAAGGTGTCCCATTAATGAAGTTAAATGAAGTTAAATCATGTACATCATCTAAATGTGCCTTTCTGATTTCCATGCACTCTCCCCTTCACTAGTCACATCCTTGGTTCTTATATCATCATTCATTTATTCCTCATATAACACTTGAAAATCAGTAACAAGCGAAACAATTTTCCCATTCTCATCAAATCCCCAATAAGAAGGATAAAAACCATCACCATAACCTGATCGGAACATAATAATATTACTTCCTGTTTCCTCACATACTACACAATTTCCCCACTCATCTTCATGTTCTGTTAGTACGTCGTCTATCAAATCATCATACAAACTAATGAATTCTTCTCCTAGCTCTTGTTGTAATCTATTTTCTATTTCTTCTAACTTATCAATTGCTTCCACATCTGCAAAACACCCTAGTCCCGTATCAACTGGATACCCAAAAATATATCCTTCCTTTAGTTCACTTACATTCTGTCCTGGCTTTATTGCCATCTTCCATTCTGTCACTTTTGCTTCTGATACTTTCAATTCAGCACCAGCAATTACACCATCTTCCTCGTTCAACCAAGCAACAATTGGATATGTGCCTGGTTGAATTGTTTGCTCAAAAGAATTTTTATTAAAAATAAGAGGATCACAAGCAACCATTTTACCTGAAGTAACTTTTAAATAATCTAATACTTCAGGACGTAGAACCTCACTATCCAGTTTAGATAATTCATGTAGTAGCTTTGACATAATGTTTCTCTTCCTTTCATTCTCTTATTATTAGACTATACAACTTTCCTAGAATTTAAGCTGAGAAATCATCAATAATTTCTACCACTTCAATTTTTCCGTTAATCAAAAGCTCTGGAAGCTCGTTTTTTACATTACCCTTCCAATATTCTTTAGCTTGTTCAATTTTTCGAGAGAAAGGAACACCATCTTCCTTTGGTAAAAGGTTTCCATCCCCCTCAAAAGAATTCCCAATAACTCGAAGTTTAACAATCTGCAAAACTTTCCGATTATAAGAATCAAATAATTCTTTCCATTTCAAAGCATCTTCATAGCTTTTCGCAGCGTATAAGCAAGACAATCTTGAAGGATATTCAGGATATTCTTGTAGTCTAACCATTTCTACTATTACTTCTCTAATAGCTCTGATTGTTTGGTCTACATACTTTATAGCTACTTCGGCATTTTCTTTATTCATGTTCAAGCCTTCATTTGTATAATGATCTTGTAAAATCTGAATACAGTCTTCGCCTTTAGAATTCAATTGTTCTCTCTCAAAAAAGAAGCGATATAAGGTATTGTTTTTGTTCTTGTCAAAGTTAATTATCTGCCCAAGAATCATTTTTTTCCTAGTAACAATGTGATAAACATACAATTCGTTCTCTTTCATGGTCTGTCTCCTATTGGTCTTCATCATATTGACTATATTATGTACTTTCCATCACTCTTGTCCGCAAAGAAGAGTTAGTTTCAGTTGCTTTTTTGAAAGACAGTATGTACGTGTTGATTCCATTTCTTTTTCTCCTCTTATCTGCTCTTAATTGCTTAACTGGTTACAATGCATGATTATATATCCCGAAAATTAATTTACATAACATTATTATATTATCCTTATAAACGTTTCTCTAAAAAATGCTGACTATACCCTTTAGGATGATCTTCCACTACGCCAAACTCTCTGTAACCATGTTTCTTGTAAAATTCAGGTGCCTGAAAACTAAATGAATCAAGTAATATAAGTCTACAGTTTTTCTCTTTGGCAATTTCTTCGACTTCATTTAATAGTTGACTACCATATCCTTCATGACGTACTGACTCATCCACCCATAAAAAATCAATATGAAGGTGATAGAAATATATTGTGCCTGTTATGCCCCCAAATATTTTGCCAACATCGTCTTTTAATAGAAAACTTACATGTTCTAATGGGCTTTTTACTTCATCTGATAGTACAGACATATTGTATTGGATTACTTTATTTTTAATATATTCGCTATCTTTTGAGTTATTTTGTTGTATAATTTTCAAGTCTATTCTCCTTTCTCATCACTATATATAGCATTCTGTATACTCTTTATACAAACATTGCAATGTTTCTTTTATTTTCATATCAGCTTCTTGATTTTCATAACGATTTGGTAACTCCATTCCGCCAATCACATAAAGCAATGGTTTTTCATAAAACGTTCCTAGTATACCGATATTTATAACAGCTGTAGGTAACCCACCTGTCATATGGGCTAAGTGGTACCCTGGTATTCCTTCATATTGTCCTTGTTGTCTCACCATTCCATTTATAATTGGTTCCCATAGCACCGGATTCAATTCATATCCTTGGAATATACGAATTAAAAGTTTAAGAACTTGTTTTAATTTCCCAACATTTTTCATATTCCTTGGGTCTTTCGTAATATAAATCTTTGAAAAAGAACATTGAATTCTCCTATTTACTTCTTCCCATCCACCGCAAAAGTTGACAACAGATTGTACAATACAATTGTCATGACATGCAATCATTACTTCTACAGCATCTTTGAGTGTTAATACGGTTCTTCTTTGTAAATGTGGGTATATTTCTTTACTATCTTCTTTCGGATTAAATTCGATATTTTCGATTTCATCACTCCAGCGAACTTGATTCTCTTCAACCATTTTAGCTACAGCAAATCCAATTGCAGCCTTTGCGGCAGACGCTAGTGGAACCAATATATCATCATTATATAAAGCGACAATATTTGGGCTTTCTGCCGAATAAGCAACTATACCTACTTGACCTGATTTTATCTCCTTTATTTTCTTGATTACTTCCTCCATTTGTACGCCTCTTCTCGATTTCGTTTTTATCCCTTTCAGTATTTCGATAATACGAATCAAAAATCCTTTTATGAGGTTAACAAATGCATTCTACTATTTTTGTTCCAACTCTACTGGTAAAACATAGCCGCCATTTTCTTTCTGAAGTTCTACTACTTTCACAACAGCATTAGCATTTACGGTTCCGTATATATGTGGATAGTTTTGACCATTAGAAGCCAATTCATATTTTATCTCCGCCTCAACTAACGACGGATTAATTACAAGTAATACTAACTCCCTTTCAGTACTAAAATGCTTTTCTGCCACTTGAAGAGATTGATCTAAAAAAGAACAATGAATAAACCCTTCTTGCATCAGTGAAGCTTCCATTATGTTTCCTTTTGCTTTTGCTACTTCCCATTCACTTTTTTCCATTACCTTTGTAATCATAGTCAATCTCCTTCTTCCCTACTTTATAGAAACATTAAGAGGATTTTCCCGCTCGTTACGGGGTAACACCAATGCCCATCAACCTCAGATTTTAAAATGCCCACGAAAAAAGCCGTTCTCCTAAACTATGGAAATCGGCTTTTGTAATCTAATTCATTCATATTGTATATCCACCTTCCAAAAGAGTGTAAAAACTAAGGTTCTGAGACTTGTTAATCAAACAATCCCGTACCCTCGTTTGATGATAACGGTAACTACCGCGACGTATAGTTTTCATTTCCGAAAAAGGACAGACTTCTCCCTTGATGGCTGGTATGCGTTTTTTCCAGCCCGAAAACTAGTTACTTCGAACCATACGGAAGGTCATCTTCTTCACCTCATCTGAAAGATTATATTAATTATACCCCATAACACTCTTTTGTGGACATTGTAAAATGCGAATTTTTAAATAACGGATATAAATTCTTTAGAAAACATTTTTTACTATTCAGTGGAATTTTTCGTGAATAAGGCTGTCCAAAGTCCAGAGACACCAAATACTTTATTCGATTGTTTTATCTCTTTCATTCTACGTATTTCTACTTCAGAAAAGTCTTTAAAGATGGCTCTAAGTTTTTTATCTGTAAAACCTAATCCACCTTTAAGACTTTGCAGTTTGTATACTTCCCAATCTGTTATGTCTGCTCCACCTAATTCTCCACCTTGAACAAAACAAGTGATTGCAAAATAACCACCTGGTTTTAAAGCCTTTTTCACCAAATTTATATAACTCATTCTTCTGTGTGGAGCAATATGATGAAAGCATCCTGAATCATACACAATATCGTATGTACCCTCTTCAATTTGTAAGTCAAAGATATTGTTATAAATAAAATTTATATTTACATTTTTTTCTTTTGCCCGTTCGGTTGCCCATTGAATTGATTCCTGCGATAGATCTACTGCATCAACTAAGCATCCTTTTTCAGCAAAGTAAATTGCATTCCTGCCTGGACCGCATCCGAGTTCAAGAACTTTTCCTGGATTAAGTAATTTTTTCTCGAAATAATTAACTAAGTTCTCATCTGGTTTATTAGTAAAAAAGGGAACTCCTTTTTCACGATTAGAATAAAAATCATCCCAAAATTGAGTTGGTTCACGCAATAACGAATCTAACATATCCAATAAATCTTCATAACTACTAATTGTTTTTTTCATAATAACCCCTTCTTTCCAATTAAATCTTATATTCTAATTGTACTAACAATTAGAATGTTTCGTGTTTCATCGGGGTTAACAATACTTTAAATTCAAATAAGTTTGAACTCTCTACATATGCCTATTTATGCTAATTTAACACGCATAAATGCACCTAATTTTCCTTTTATATTATTTTAAAAGTATTTACCTTACTCTTTCTGAAAATCCAATCAAACAATTAGAAATACCCTTAGAATTGGAATTTGATTTCGATTTTTCAGAATTATCATTACAATTATTGCAATAATATTACAAATGGAGTAGCTATACATTCTCATTAAATAAAGATGTTTCTTTGGTAATTTACATAAATTCCATTACTAGTAGTAAGAAAATAAGCACATGCCTTATTTTTACGGAGTGACGGGTTGCACTTTTAATTCTTTTATCCCTTCTTTTAATGTGACCACATCTGTTCTTAATCTTTTCCAACTGTCTTTAGCTGCATTCAAGTTAGGTATTAAGAATTTAAATTTATTTTGATCAGCTTTTTGAGCTGCATTATCAATATGTCCCATTACTCCCGAATATTTAGAATCTAAATCGTGCCATTGCGCGGACATATAAGTAAGATCATTAATAGCTTTATCAATCGCACTATGCATCTCACTAATATTATTAAACGCAACTCCAACTATACGATTTAATGTTGTTTTATAGTCTACAGTCTGACGTAATTCTGCTAATGTAGGCTCTAACTTAGATAAATTATCTCTTGTAAAGCATGACTAAATAACCTCTGCTGACATAAATCATCAAGCGCATGTGTCTTGCCTTTGATACGGACAGAAATGAGTTTTTCAAGTTGGTTTGAATCAGGTAAAAGGTCTTTTAGAAAGAAAGAACGTGCTGAAAATCCCAAGGGTCGGTCAAATTTTTCACCTGTTCTGGATAATGATTGAATACGATTGATTCGAAAACTTCGAATTTCTTTACGCAGATGGCAATAAGCCACCGTGTACCACTTACCTTTCCAATAAACAAGACCATAAGGATCAATATGGCGTGATTGTGGTTCGATTTCCCCACCTTTATGATAAATAATAAATACCCTATAACTTTCGGCAACAGAAATTTCTAACTCTTGAAGAATAGATTTCAAAGGCGGTTCGACAGTAGGATGGATAACTTCAAACCCTCTTAAATGACGATTAATATGATTCAATTGTTCCTCGTTTGTATACATTTTCAATTTAGAAATTGCTTCATCTAACGCTTCACTAAAGGGATACCCTGCATCTATTGCAAATTTTGCAGCATGAATAAGCGCTTTCTGCTCATCCAGATTAAAAATCAAAGGTGCCTTCTTAAACTCATTCAGTAACCTGTACCCACCATTATGTCCTGCATCTGAAATAATTGGTACTCCACTTGCACACAGAGCATCAATATAGCGGTACACCGTACGGATACTGATTTCTAATTCCTCTGCTAACTCCTTAGCAGTCATTTGGCTTCTCGTTTTGAGGAGCCATAATATAGAAAGCATATTAACCATTTTAGACATATATAGGCATTCCTTTCTCGAAGATTCAAGATAAGCATTCTACAGTAAAATATTAAACTTATTGAAAAATTTAATTGTAAATGTAAACATATGTATTACCATTTCGTTAATCACCTTACAGAGCTTACTCTGAAGAACATTCTACACTATTATAAAACATCCTGCTTCTCTATTAATCATATTCTAATTACATAATCTGGTCCGATTACGGAACAACTCTATTTTCATTCAATAATTCTGTTCTGGTGCAAATATATGAAGAAGAACGCGAATAATAGTAGATTCCTAGTGAAATCGTATTTTATGCTATAAGTCCAAACACTTGGTGTATGAACTCTTTCTGATTTTGGGCAGACTGATTCCGTAAATCAATCTGTCCCTTTTTTATCATATGCATGGCTTCAACACCGCTCAATATAGAGGGTGCTGTTTTAAGATTGATAGTATCAGTATGTCAAAGTTTTAGAGATTTCTTGCACCAAAACCAAAGGGCAAATACTCCACGAAAACATTTGGAAAAATGGTTGATTAGTTGAACATTACAGATGTTCCGAACGTGAAAGCCCACTACAGTGCGACAGCCTCCCTTTAAAGGTGGGAGTGTCAATAGCATTAGTAGATGAAAACGATGAATAGGCGTCTCTTTTTATTTTCTTACAAACAGAATATATTAAACATTCTTTTCATAATATATTCCTTGTAAATCTGTTATACTTGTACTCGGAATATACATTAATCTTACATTTTGATAATATATACAATGGTTATTATGTAAAATTTGAGAGGAGATCTAAATAATGAGTAAGAAAAAGAAAAAGCCTAATGAATCTACTCTTGCTAAACAAGCAATTGCTAAAAAGTATCAAAAAGAGTATGGAATTACACCCATTATCGTTTCTACCAACTTAGAAAGTATGCAAACTGGTTATGCTGCTGTAGCAACTGACCATATTCAATTATTCAAGTACAATAAAGTTGCAAATGATGTTGTCAGCATTGCTAAATACTACTTTATTGATTATTCCACTGTTCTAGTAGATCACTTTGCTATTAAATCCGTATTCGAGTTTAATGGATTAGGAACACCATTTCGTTTTATCCCAACGGAACAAGGAAAAGACATCGAGCGCTTTATCGAAAATAATACATCTATTGAAATACATAAGGTACGTCGTAAATGGTACAGGAAAATTCTTGGTTTCCGTTCTAATACAAAATGGAAAATAGTTATAGCATGTATTATATATTTATTTATTCTCACAGCTGGAATTAGCGGAATGGTAGATAATAAAAATGAAAATAAAGCAGCCTCAACAACAAAAGTTGTAGATACAGATGCTAATAAAAGAGATAACGAACAACAGAAACTTAACGAGCAGCGTAAACAAGAAGAATTACAAAAACAACAAGAAGAGCAAAAGAAACAAGAAGAATTACAGAAGCAACAAGAAGAGCAAAAGAAACAAGAAGAATTACAAAAGCAGCAAGAAGAGCAAAAGAAACAAGAAGAATTACAAAAGCAGCAAGCTCAACAAAAACAAAGTGTACAGCAACAACCAAACAATAATCTCCCTCAAGGAAACTACAATTTTAAAAGCTGTAAAGAGGCCAAAGCAGCTGGATTCTCAAATATCACAAGAGATCACCCTGCTTATTCCTCTAAGTTAGATAGAGATGGTGACGGATTAGCTTGTGACAAATAACAAAAAGGAACCTACATAGGTTCCTTTTTTCACCACTTACTCATATCTTATATTTTGCTATTACCGCAATGGCTCTTGCAGTTTTGTATTTTGTTGTAAAAAAATTAATGACTTAACAGGGAATATTAGATTTAAATAGAATAATTTTAACTAAAAATAAATTCTGCCGGATTGATCTACGTAAAACACCGAAATGGTGTCGCTTGTCCTGTAGATTTCAAATTCGCACACATGCTTCCCTCGCTTTACCTCTACGTTATACCACATTAACTCCTGACCGCCTGACATTTATATTTCGTATAAGTTCGACTGTACCTGTCCCATTAGCAAGACCCCTTTTACGTTAGTTTGTTACCTCATGTAAAATTTCAACAGTTAGATATTAACGTAGTGTAAAGGACATGTGAAGTTTCGTTTAATATAGTTACATACCGCCTACTCAGCGTTAATAATGTCGATAAATTTAAACGTATTCTTATAATGAAAAGCGTCCGTACATATAACGCTCTTTTTTAAAGGATCGATATCGACAACAGTCATATAACCCGAAAGTATGTAACCATCCTCGTAGTATGTAATTAGTATCTCCTCTTCGGTTAGTAACGAAGTTAGTAGATGGCTTTCAATTCGTTCCTTTTTGTCTTGCGTCACGATAGGGCGTGGCACTTTCGCATTCTCCTTAATGATAGATCTGATACCGGCGAATTGTTCCGGCATAGATGCGAATGGCTGCCATTTCACCATTCCTCTCCCCTTCGGCATCTTTGCGTTGTTTGCGTTATTCATGACTTATGTCCCCCTAATAATGTATTTCTATATCTTGCGGTTGCATTTTTCATATAGGAAACGCCCCATAATATGCTATTCTTACTGAATCGTGTTCTGATTTCGTCCATAACCCGAGTTAATCTCATTTCTTTTTCTCGTTGTATTACATTATCAAACAACGAAATCTGCTCTTCTCCTTCGGCTACTAAATTCGTTAATGAAATACTAACTGTTCGAATTGGCTCGCCCGTGTATAGAGTGTGTAAATAATATGTACAAACATGATAGATATCCACCGTTAAATTGGTCGGCCGATTAAACGTGTGTGTCTTTCGAAATCCCCCATCGTAACCCTTACTACTACCAATTGAAAGATGGATGGTTCTAGCAAGTTTCTTTTGCATCCTTAATCGATAGCAGACTTCTTCTGTATGCCCTAGCAAAATTATCGGAATTTCATCTATCGAATAATCACGTAATAGTATTTGACTCTTAGCGATAGAAGTTTCTGTCGGAATATGTTTTTCGGATATACGACTGAAATCTATACCGTTACTATGTAAGTGTAATTCTTCTCCGATTACACCGAAGTATACATAAAGGAGTGTGATTATTCATGAGCTTGAATAACGGAAGAGACTGTAGTCATTCCGCTATTTCTTGTCCTGTACCTGGTTCGGTTTCCGTCCCTTTTCCAGGCTCAGCGCCATCTACCGCTACAACTCCCCTCTTATTTTCCACTCCACTACCACCAAATCCAGATCCTGTTGACCTTCCAGCGAATACAAATAATATTCCAATTATGGAGTTCACAGTTCCTGCCCAAGCAGTAACAGGAGGAACCACTCAAGTTCAACTAAATGCAACAATCGGGACAGAAATTCTTTCCGAACCAAGCGATGATGCTTTTTTAGCGTGAATGCCATCACACATCAATTATTCCGTAATAATACGTTGCTGACAGATACACTTGTATCCGGAAACTATGGAATTACTGGGGAACAGACACTCTATACCTTTAATTCTACGTTTACATGGGTAGATGTGCCGCCAGTCTCAATAGTCCCAACCGATCCAATACATTACCGAATTGTAGCGAATACAGGGAATTATTTTCATGTGGTAAACGCTCAAGTTAGAAATCGTGGATTTACGGGTGTGATTTTTCCGCCTGTTCCTATTTAATACCTACTAAATACGTAAACCGACTCCGATTACCGAGCCGGTTTCTTTTTCGTATATCAATGCACGTTTACATACTCATTACTTGCCGTAATGTAATACGTGTTCTCTTTCGAATTGTGTACTTTATACTGAGAATAAAGAATCATATCAGATTCACTTATTTCATTTGATCAAACATTGTTTTTACATCCTTAGAATTAGGAGTAGCATACAAAGTTGGTGTTCCTGAAGTTGAACGTCGGGATGTCACTGCAAAAACATAACCAAGGTTTTCATTGATTATCGCTCTTAACCAAGGTCCGCCACTCGCTCCCCCATTCATACCGCAACTCATCTTGGCATCACTACTAAACAATCCCGCACTACTTGTTGATCCGCCACAATAATAAGGTAATTGTCCATTGTATGGATTTTCAGCGGGCCAACCCCAAATACGAACACTCGGTTGATTAGTACCATATCCAGTTGAAAGTCCATTTCCTCCGACAGTATTTATTAAATTGTTTCCACTTCTAGGATAAACAGTAAAAAACGCTTGATCATGGCTAAAATCACTATCGTTTATCCAAGAATTAAATGTACGAGCATCTTTCCAATTCCAAATCCCATACGGTGTGGAACCATTATTATATGCTGGAGCAAATGCAATATTTGAGTGCCATCCTTTCCCCTTACCTCCATGTACACAATGACCCGCTGTTATGACAAGGTTTTTATAATCATTATTAGTAGCAGAAGCAGAACAAACATAGTCCCTTCCGCTATATGAAAAAAATACTTTGCCTGCTGTAGATGGAACAACAACATTTAGTGCTTTAATTCCACCACTAGTATTAGGCGGAACTGGATCAGAAATATTACTAGGTTTTTCTGTTGAGGGAGCTTCCTGTTTTTTTGGAGTAGTTTTTTCATTAGTCTTGATTTCATCTGCTGGGATTGCATTCTGCATTTTTTCTTTTGTCCAATAACCCGAAGGATCTTCTGTATTGTTTGGATCTTGAATAGAGTATGGAATGTTAGGAGAGCTTTTAGATTGAGTAAGAGAATTTTTTTCATCAGAGGTTGCATATACAGAATTAATACTTAAACATGTTGTTAAAGTTATACTAGCTATAATCCCCGAACATAAAAATTTTAGTTTTTTCATAAATACCCCCGTTTGCATATTTTGTTAATACCATTTAATACTATATCCTGCCTTAATTTATTATTCGTAAAAAAGATAAAAAAACCTAAAAATAATACGAATATTCCGACGATATTTTATTATAAAATGAGAAAGTCTTCAACATATTATATATGTCTAATATGTTGAAGACTTGGTTATAAGGTGTGTTGAGAATTCAGCTCTTGATAATATTAATTAAGTTATTTTACTTGCTAAACTCTCTTTGGACTCTCATATAGCTTTCAATGATATTTTGATAACTAAGAAGATGTTTAGCAAGTAAAGCTCCAAAGCCGTTCTACCTTGAGCAGCTATTTGCACCTCGTCATCAAAGACCACTATAAATGTATTATCATCATATGAAACGAGCATGGCTACTTTCTTTAAGTTAAACTCAGGCAGCGCCTAGAATTACAATTATCAATTTAGTCAAAATTTATTTACCATCAAGCTAATATTTTGAAGCACCCCCTAAACAAAAAATTCACTTCTCTATAGTTAAGTATTTATGAGAATTTAGCTCGTTTTTTCCTTTTGGGGAACAACCAATTTCTTAAGTTAATGGGCATGTATAGTGCCCCTATAAGGTGAACTTCGCCAATTGTTCACCCCAAGATGATACTTCAGTTTCAACAAATCCAGCTTTCCTATAAGCAATTTTTGCTGAAAGATTTTTAGGATTATATCCAATCATGATTAGAGGAATATTTTTATCATTAATACTTCTTATCTTTTCAATAATGAGAAATATAGCCTGTATACCTATACCTTGTCCCTGGTACTCTTTATCAATCATTAGTCTATAAATCCAATAATTATTATCATCAGAGTCTATTCCAAACATCGCAAATCCTATTAGCTTATTATCAAGATATACACCATTTGCATAGAAATTATCTAAAAATTGAACCTCTGCAATAGAATAAAGATTGGAGGCGATAAATGTGCGTTGTTCTTCTTTTACTGATAATTTTATAGCCTCTTCCCAATTACTTTTGTCAATGGGTTTTAAAGATAGTTTGTTCAATATGGATACTCCTTTCGAATATAGAAGGGAACCACGTAGCTTTTGGGCTATTAAAACGTTTTCCCGTCATATGTTCCAACTAAAGCTGCCTCACCATTTGCATCCGCTAAAAGTAAATTCATATTCGTTCCCACAGGCATGTTTTTCACCGCATAGACGGCTTCTTCAATATTTTTACACGTCTCTAGTATGGCTCTAACAACCACCATAAACTGTAACCCCGTAACTACTGGTTCTCTCATACCTGGATATTTACCTATCGGCATACCACACGAAGCAAACGTTTCAATATTCCGTCAATATTATAGATACCATAATAATTTCTCCGTCCCCCTGGAGAGCCTTGAGCAGTTAGCTTTTGCTAGCTGCTCTTTTCGGTCACATTTACCATTAATAACCATTGTGATTACACCTTATAATATAGAAGCTAGATTAAATCGGGTTGTTATATCCATTACCCTAGGAAACTAGGGTTTTGTTTTGTACAAAATGAGGTTTTTATTAACTCTGTAATTTTTATCACATCTTCACCGGCAGGCCTATGTTAATATTTTTTGCGAGGTAAATTCTTTTAAACGAATGCCTCTTACTCCCTTTAGGATTCGTTTAACAAAATTTTTTACACACTTAATCGTCTCGCAAAGTAACTTCATCCTATGAAGCCCTATCTCTCAACAACTTTAGAACTTCATAGGATGGAGTTTTTATTCGCTTGTCTAGTAGCTCTATAAGAATATCCGGCTCATAATGCTCCCATTTAAAATTCACTGGTTGTTTCATCGTCGTATACGTCCTTTATTTATGAATATTTTCAGTGTGGTATTATTTAACATCAATTTAAGCACATGTTTTACAAATTTCACGATTCGGAAAAGCCCATGTAGGACTTCACACCGACATTATCGTTTTTGGGATAATCTGTTCTGTTAGCTTTATGGACATGTAGTGATACCTCTGTATGCAAAATTGCATACCACTTTCTATTGAAAATAATTATCATTGTAACTACAATAGTTACAGTAAGTAGATTTTACATTTACTTATTGTAACTATTTTATGAAAGAATATTAAAGGAGGAGTTAGAATTATGAAAAAAGCCATTTTAGCAGGAGCATTAGGAGTAGCAGTACTTTCGGGTATGAATTTACCAGGGTTAGAAGTTCCGAAAGCTAGTGCAGCAACTATGGATTTAGAAATTCAAGAGGTTACTAAATATTATTCTCTGAGTTCATATGAAGTGTCTCAAAAAGAATCTTTTAATCTTAAAAAAGGAGAAGAGCTTACAGTATTTGTAAATAATTCAGGATTCCCGATTTCTTACACAGTCTTTGACGCAGATAATCAAGTAATTGGTACATACAATGCTAATTCACCTTATGGACGCGTATTCAAAGCGCAAAAAGACGGTAATATTTCTGTACAATTTCAAGCAGGAGTGAATTCTTCATTTATGAAGAAAATGAATTTTACAGCTAAATTCGCTCTTTCTAAATTTAATTGATAGTAAGAATTATCAATAAAGTGGAAATATATACATTTTCTTCTAGCTTTACGTAGCTTCAAAATCTTTTCTATCCCTTTGCTAGTGTAGAAAAGAAACTTTGAATATTTAACAGAGATTAAAAAAATTAAAAATGATGTTTAAGAAATCTCTTTTAATTCGTCTATCGTTGTAATATTGTGATAAATCTGTTAAAATAATAATAGAGATACTTTTCTTTTTTAGAAAAAATGACATCGGGTATTTTATTTGAATAGCAGGTCAAGGTCTTTGAACCACTTGAAGAGCATTCTTCTTCAAGTGCGTCTAAAGACCTTTTTGTGTTGTTCTAAAACGATAAGAAAGGAGAATTCAAGCCAAACTCTCTGATTATAAAATGAAATCCTCTCTTTTTGGTTGCTGAACTAGAAAAACCTTATTTTTGGATTAATTATAACAATTACTTATTTTAGGAGATGATTATATGGAAGGGTTACCTTGTAATGGCTGCAAAGGAATGTGTTGCGGTCCCGTTCCAATTACAGAAGAAGAATTTAAAAAAA
This sequence comes from Bacillus sp. DHT2, assembly GCF_026241455.1. Taxonomy (NCBI): domain Bacteria; kingdom Bacillati; phylum Bacillota; class Bacilli; order Caryophanales; family Bacillaceae; genus Bacillus; species Bacillus sp. DHT2. The sequence goes on along the minus strand of NZ_JAPHWH010000001.1, from coordinate 566,982 downwards.
TAAAGAAGAAAATAAAATCGATGCCTACAAAAAAACGCCTAGATTTAAAAAGTCAGCAACGATATTTTGGAACATGTATTTTCTATGACGAAATAAACGATCGTTGCGGTATTCATCCGGTACGTCCAATAATTTGCCGAGCATTTGGGTATTACAACAATCTTGTTTGTTTTCGCAAACCGGAAGTAGTTTCCGCAAAAAACTATATGAGTAACGAACAGCCCATTGGTATTTTGAGTGTTGATTTTACATGGAAAGATTTTTCTTAATGGTTTTATCTATTTTCTTAAGTTGATAGATGCAGGGTAGCACCACATCGCTATAAAGCTAAGGTTTTTCACCATCTATAAAGCAAAAAATACGTTATCATTTCCTATAATTCTATAGAAAGAATAGCGTATTTTTTTACTTTAATGGAATTTTGTTAACTTGATAGCGATGGGCGGTACCCTAAACTAAGTTAAAGCATATTTAAGTGAAATTAAACATGACAAAAAAGCATTTCACTATCAGTGAAATGCTCAGATTGTAGAAAATCTCGATGAAAATCAGTTTTTCTACTAAGCTTAATTAGATTTTACAATCGCTGATGAAACTTCATCATTCCAAGTTCTAGCTCCATCTCCCATACTAACATCAGTCAAATTAATATACTTTCCATTGTTTACAATTGCAAGTGCTCGCCCTTCTGCATTAACATGTTCATAAATAGTCGTATAATCTCCATAAGGATGTGTAAGTATAGAAGAAACATTATCATTATTAGAACCACCAAAGTTTACAACAACAACTGGGTTTCTACTTGCATTTACAGTAAAACGTGAGCCCTTCAAATCATTATCATAATAAAAAGTAGAATAAATTGATGCTAAAGGTTGCACTTTGTTGCTTTTAGGAACTGGATGGCTTTCTAAGTAATTTTCAAAATCTGTCTTGTTTTCAAATCCAATCGTTGTTTGCTCCCCATCAAATCCATCCGTTATTACTTGGTAAGGCTTTGCTGGAGAATCTGCATACGCCTGCGGGCTTGAAACACCAAATAGCATCGCGCCTGCTAATAAACCTGTAGAAAGTACTCCCATAACTCGTTTCAAATGAATCACTCCTTTATAAAATGGCTTGCAAACTAATCTTACGCCTTTTATCATTTTTTGTAATAAATGTAAAAATTTATCAACGTATTATTTTTATTCGAATAATAAGAAATATTTATTTTAATTGTTTTAACACATAATATATTTCACTTTTGTAGCCCCAATTCGTTTTTTTCGTTTTGGGGGTATCATAAAAACTTAGCTTTATGGCAATGTGGAACAGGATGTTTCTTTAGGTAATCTTCTAAATCCGTTTTGTTATCAAAACCAATAGATACTGGTTGTCCATTAAACCCTTTTGTTTTTACTTGATACGGAAACTCTTCTGCAGCAAGTGCACCTCCAGCTCCAGTCAATAGAATACCAGTTGCTAAAACCCCAACTACTAGTTTTTTTAATCTGAACGTACACTTTAGAAGACATTATATTTTTCTATAAATTGTAAATATTTAAAAATTACAGAAAAATATAATTGTTTATTCTGAATATTTAATTTAAATTTGACCATGCATAATAATACTCATTAAGGGATTTAAGGCGTATCTGTGCCAAGAAGTAAAAAATATACTTCAATAAAGAAGGATAGCATCTTTATGCTATCCCTCTTTTTCTGTTCAGATATTTATTCTATTTTTGTGGCAAATTAACTACCTAACATAACATATAATAACAAGGCCGCTGCCTCTTGCCGTTTCATTATTTGTTTTGATAAATAATCTGCTGATCCATCTTCATTATATATAACCTCTGGTCCGACTAAGTGATGACCTACAATGTTTTTCACAGACTCTATCGCCCAATCATCAGTTTCTCCTTTTAAAGTAGCTTCTGCAGCTGGAGCCTCTAGCATTTCTAAATAATGCCAAGCAATCCATGCTGCTTCTTGTCTAGTGATAGCACGATCTGGATAAAATTGTTCTCCCTCTTTTTCGTATAATATACCCAGTTCATATAAATTTTGAATATGAGATGCATACTGATGACCCTTTACATCAGAAAATACAGGGTCTTTTTTTGAAGGTGGTGCAAAGTACGCAATTTGAGACAACCAATATGAAAACTCTCCACGTGTAAGAGGGGCTTCAGGAACAAAATTCCCCTCCTTATTTGCTTTTAATATATCATATTGATGTAAAGGATCTATGAATTTAGCATATGGATGATTCACCTCTACATCTTGAAATCTCTTAGGTTCACTTAATTTCACCGCTGAACTACCAGAGTTCCAATGTATCATTTCTTTTACAGTACCATCTTTGTGAAGTTTAAACGCCATGTAATTACCCTTTTCATCTTCGAATAGTAAAGGATCTATTTGTTTTAATTCCTGTTTACCATACCTTTTATCAGCTACAAATAACTTTCCTTCGCTTATTTTCACATGCGTAATAAGGTTTTTCACCCGTAAATCACGGTACACACCTTCAAATTTCTTTAACTCTTCCTCGCTAGGTTTTAAATACTCTGGCTTCGTTTTATCTGGAAAATAGTGATTCATAAATTCATCAAATAATTTATAAGGAAGTAATGAACTATCTTTATTCGTGACAACAAAAACACCTAATTTATGTTCAGGAATTAACCACATTAAAGAAGAAAACCCTGGTATATTTCCACCTTTCCCAAAAACATATTGACCATTATGGCTTTGCGGTGAAAAGAATTCAAATCCATATGTCATATTGGGATACTTTGGATGCAACGCAAATTTTGTTTGTTGCATATCTTGCACAGTTTCTGTTTTTAGTATTTGTTTATTTTTGAATTTACCACCATTCAATTGAGCAATCATAAAATTGGCTACGTCACTTCCTGTAGAAAACATACTCCCTTGTGGCATGTCCGTCGGTCTTGTTTGATAAAATGGGATGACATCGCCTTTTTTATCGTATCCTGTTGCAAGCTTATCTTTAATAAAATTAGTCATAACAAAACTACTATTTTGCATCTCTAAAGGGTAAAAAATATTTTTCGCCATATATTTATAAAAAGGTGTGTCTGTCAAATTTTGAACAATATATCCTTGCAGCATAGAAGCAAAATTATCATATGTATACGTATCTCCTGGCTTTCTCACTACTGTGGGCATATTTTCTTCTACATAATCTTTAAGTTTTGTATAGTCATTTATTTGATCATGAATATCCCCCAATCTAGGATCCACGTCATTAAAACCTGTTGTATGGGTGAGTAAATGTTTCATTGTAACTGGTTCACCCACATTATTTTGGTACTTTAATCCCCCCATATAATTTACTATATCTTTATTTAAATCAATTTTTCCTTGTTCAACTAACTGCATTACAGCACTAGCAGTAAAAACCTTTGATACTGACGCTAATCGAAAAACGGTTTTTTTAGGATCGATGGGAATATTCTGTTCTTTGTTGGAAAAACCGTATCCTTTTTGAAATAGAATTTGATCATCTTTGACAACGACAATAGCTACACCAGGTGCATTTTCTGCTTTCATTTTCTCTGGAATTACTTTATTTGTGAAAGCTTCTACATCTTTAGCATTTAATGCTATAGAAGAAACTGTTTCAGCCTTCGAGTTATTACCACCCAAAAATACTAGAAAGAAACATAGGCTTATAACTAATAAACTTCGAAAATGATGAATAATTCTATGACTTCTTCTTTCCAAATTAATTCCCCCTTTAAAGCCAGATTTGTTGATTATTTTCTCAGTGTGCTAAACATTGATCCGGATAACACAACCATATTCTACCATAATTTATTTTGTTTACATAATTTTTTTTATATTCTGTAATTCCATCTTCCTCTAACTTTATAAACAGTTTGGTTCTGGCACAAAAATGTTAGTGAGAAACATAGAGTAGCAAATTCCTCTACATTTCCCTCTTATGAAGCTGAGCCAAACAATTTATGAATAAATTCTCTCTGGTTTTGGACGGACTTGTCCGGTAAAACAAGTTGTCCTTTTTTCATCATATGCATGGCTGTATCTGTTCTTCTCCCTTTTGCATGGGAAAAGTCTCCACTAGAGATGGTTAAGTTACCTTCCGCATGAGGTGATTCACCACTCGCTTGTGAACCTCCTCCCTCAGCGTGTGAAAAATCTCCAATGGCTCTCGTAGCCTCCCCCTCGGCGTGAGAAGATTGTCCCCTAGCTTCCGTACTAGTACCTTCCGTATGAGAAGCCGTTCCTATAGCTATTGAACCAGCACCTTCTGCATGGGCAACTTCTCCACTGGCGGTATTTATTCCTTCCGCATGGGAAGCAATTCCACTGGCAGTGGTAAAGCTCCCTTCTGCATGGGCAGCTTCTCCACTAACAATGGTACCGCTTCCTAACATTAACAACCTGTTATCCTTTTGATTATATTGGTGACGCGCCTAATCGTTATATAATTGAATCATCTTTAGTTTCTGTTCATTAAAATACTGATTTTATAGACCCTCGTTGGACGAATTCTCTCATATGTAAAATTGCATGAAAACACCAGGTAACATAATGCTATTATTTTGTTATAGATCTGCTCTATATTTTTCATTAATCATGTTGAAACCCTATAGAAAAACAATTGGTGAACTAAAGAACTGAAGGAAGGCACTCATTGAGTGTCTTTTCTTTTCATTCAAAATATTATATAATTATATCGGTATACTTCATTATTGCGATTAGCCTGGAAAACTAATCGCTTACCATGGACCTTTAGCTCAGCTGGTTAGAGCAGACGGCTCATAACCGTCCGGTCGTAGGTTCGAATCCTACAAGGTCCACTTTCACAATTCATAAACTAATTATCACAAAAAGATACTCGGAAGAGGTCTTTTCTTTTGTTTATGCCCTTCATATATAACTTGTACAAACTTTTTTCTCCTCTAATGCATATTTTATCCTTATATTTACAAATTTTCGTAGTAACCTTTTAGTATTTCAAGGAAAATCACTAAATAAGTGCATTCTTTTCTTTTTTCGACAGACACATTGCAACAAATTTAATAGAACCCTTTTGCTATTCTAATTTGGTGACTAATTGAATACTGAATGGAGTGAATTATTTTATGTTTGAAAAGCTTTCTTTGCTTTTTGTTTCCGGTGCATTATTCATGTCTTTATCAGCTTGTACACCAAATTATCAAAAAGCCTCAGCAAAGAATGAAAGTTCAGCTTCCCTGTATACCACCAAAGAATTGCAAAATGAATTCCCCATTGGGATGCCAATTGATGAATATATTGCTAAGAAAAATAAGATGAATATTAAACATCCGACTAGCATTCCTCTTCCGAATGGAAATGTAGGAAGAGTATTACAAACAACTGATGGGTTTGTTGTTATTTGTGGTAATGAAAAAGAGATTTTTAATGTAGTAGTATTTAGAACGCTGGATGAAGTAAAAGAATATGAGACGAGTTTAAGAGGAAAATAATTCCAAACGAAATGCTGGTGTTGCTTTAAAATAAAGTTTGATCAAATTGATACTAATAATCTTGATAAATAATCATAGAAAAGAGCGTGTTTTGAAAAAAGATTAATTAAAACACGCTCTTAATATTTTCAGTTGGTTTACTCTTTTGTAAAAAAGTTTGATCATTTCCTATCTATGTTGCTCCACAATAGCGCCCTATTCTTGAATAGGTATATGATCGCTCAATAAAGTAGTTGCCCTTATAATAGAGAAGTCAGCGCTATTTTCGTAAGCAAATTAGTGCACGCTTATTTCCTTCCACTCAAAATCACTGCATTTCCTAATACTTTTTTGTTCAATAAGAACTTTGGCAATTTCATTTCTTTAGCAAGCTTGTAGCTATTCAATTCAGATACACCATGTTTCTTTAAGACATTTAAGAGCTCTTTTTCATCCCCAAATATTTTTTCATCCATAAACAAATCTAAGAAGACAAATTCACCACCAGGTTTTAACACTCTTAATGCTTCTTTAATTACTTCAGTTTTATTTTCTCTATCTTTTACTTCATGAAAGGTTAGACAACTTACAATTATATCAAATTCATCATCATTAAAAGGGAGTTCTGCAGCACTTGCTTTCAGAAAATCAACCCTATCAGAGACCCCTTCTATTTCAGCATTCTGTTGACATTGAGCTTTCGAATATTCCCAATTCCCTCCCCAATAATCAATTCCAGTTAAAAAGGACTTAGGAAAAGTCTTTGCCAGTTTAATAATCAGTGAACCACTGCCTGTTCCTATATCTAGTATTTTTCCTTTTCCATCCCAATTCACCTTGGCAACAATTAAATCATGTATTTTTGACTGATAATTCCCTCCAAATGCTGCGAATTGGTAAACTGAATAAGAAAGTATGAATGCTATATACATAAAAGGCAACGCTAAAACCCCTGACAGGACTCGCAGATATAAATTAACAGGTAATAATGTTACCAAGAGAAAAATGAGTGAAATAACAAAAAAAATAAGTAGTTTGTAAATTCGTATCCAAGTTTGATATTTAGCTTTCGTTTTCAAGATATCAGCCATCCTAAAATAATCTATTTTTTGTTTGTTATAATTATATAGGAAATTAATACCCCTTTGTTAGGTCTTTAAAGATATTCTTATTAAATAATCCTGCCCTATAGTTTAACAAGTTATGTTTGCAGCAGGTGAGGTAAGAAAAATAGTTGCGGAAGAATTAGAAAAAGCGAGGATGGACCCCAGGACAGGGCGAAAACCAATGTCTTCACCAAGATTCGTGGTTCTAATGTTAGAAAAAGGCGAATAGAAATATAGGTGTACCGCCATATATCCATCAACTTAAGAAGTTTATAACGCCCATCAAAACAAAAAAATATACATTTTTTTGTTTTGGAGTACTTATATTTTCATAGCTTGATGCGCATGTAGTGATATCTCCCCATTAGTAAAATTCTCTGGAGGTGTATGGATATGGACTGGCATAGTATTACATTGACGGCAGCCGGGGTCATCGGCGGTGGTACCGCGATAGTTCACGGCATACTGATGAAACGGCTGATAATCAAGCCGATTGAGGCAGTTTTTGTGGCGAATGGGCAGATATCTGCACCGATACAAAAACTCGTACGATTGCTTTTGCATTTTACCACGCTCAACTGGTTAATCAGCGGGCTCACCTTGATTGCCGCCGCAATCTGGTTCAAGCAGGATGCAAGGCTCGTGACTGGCCTACTTGCAGGCAGCTCTTTTCTATATGGTGCTATCATCTCTTTTTGGGTAATGCGCCGCCCTCATCCTAGCTGGATTTTATTGTCCGTTGCGCTCCTTTTAATCGTCTTGGGGCTAACGCCGGTGGCCTAAGGCCCTACTTAAACTCATTAGACATGAGCGATTCCGTGGAACGAAAATCATCAAGTAGTGGAAGATGAACCTCGATTTATTTTACTAAATAAATATCAAAAGCAACGTTCAAAATGGTTAAAGGGTATAGGTTACACAGCTTTTGTTTGGCCTGCTTTATTTTGATTGATACATATTTACTGGGCAATTGGTGGTACCTTAATAGTAGCAAAGAGGATCTGTGTAGTAACGGAACAAGAACGGCAATAACTTAGATTTATGTTGGCTTGTACTACAAGTAGTTTGTTTTTAGAAAAGAAATTTTTTATTAAAAGGTTGTTTAAATAGTATGCTTAGTATTTATTGATACATAATAAAAGAGTTCAATAACATAAGTTATATGGGATACAGCCACATCACCATCAAGCTAAGAAAAAGAATTACCCCCTAGACGGAAAAAATATACTATTCCTTTAATTGAGGTCACTATACATACCAATTTAAAAGGAATAGTATATTTTTCGGTAGGATAAACCGAAGGGGTTCTCCAAATGCTGATGATGTTCCACATAAAGAAAATGCATGAACCAAAAGATAAATTTCTCACCAACAAGTAGATTTTTCTAAAGATTAAATGGAATTTGTCCATACATTATTTTTACATTTATTATACTTGCACCTAAATAGTCTTTATGACCTATTCTTTATAATTTTTGAAGACTTTTTTCAATCATTTTTAATTTTCTGCACCAGAGCCCTCAAGAGAGCAAACCGCTCTCTTTTTTATCATGGCAGAACTTTAACGTCTAACTTAAGTTTGCCATGTTTATTCAAAAGCTTTAAAAAAGAGCCGATATCTCCTTATTTTTGTGGAGTGACGGGTTGCATTTTTAATTCTTTTATCCCTTCTTTTAATGTGAACGCATCTGTTCTTACTGTTTTCCAACTGTCTTTAGCTGCATTCAAGTTGGGTAGTAAGAATTTAAATTTATTTTGATCAGCTTTTTCAGATGCCTTATCAATAAATTGTAGAACTGATCCATATTGACGATCTAAATCACTCCATTGGTCGTACATAAAAGTAAGAGATTTCAGAGCATTATCAATCGCACTATGCATCTGATCAATATTATTAAACGCAACTCCAACTACACGATTTAATGTTAGTTTATAATCTACAGTCTGACGTAATTTTGCTAATTCTGGCTCTAACCAGCCTAACTTACTTCTTGCATCACCTATCATTATACCACCCGAAATCATTACGGGAAAAAACGGAATCTTTACCATTGTCAACCCTTTAGATTCTATGTCTTTCTGATAGTTTACTTGTCCTAAAACTTCATTTAGACGCTTTTGATCGTCCTCAACCGCAGCTCCTTGGTTTTTTAAAATCGACTGCAAGAGATCTTTATCGCTTCCAAATGCTCTAACATCTTGTCCAATATCGTCTTTTAACTTAGTTAATTCTTGTATTAATTTTTGTGCATACTCTTCGTTTTGTTGAATTTCACCTCGTAAATCTGTAATCCCTTTTTTAAGAGTATCTCCGTTCCCTGTATGAATTGCCTCTACTAATGTTCCATAATGATTATCAAATTTTGTATCGTATTCAATAATGCCTGTCAATGTATCTAAAAGCTGTCCTTTTATTTGCCTATCCCATTTAACAGCATGTTCTCTTGCATTCTTTTGATCTTGTACAATTTTAATAGGTAAATCTGCATACCCATTAATAATAATCCCTTCAAAATTCACATCTGGATTATTAATTAACAAACAAGAATAGTCATTCATAGATTTTGCAAATACCCCAGCATCTTGCAAAGCTTTTTTCATCTTCTCTTCATTTGCTGAAAGAGACATATCTCCAGTGTTAGTTTGTTCAATTTCACTTGCAAAAGTTGCTACTGGTGTGACTGCATAAGTGGTTGTCATAGTTAAAAACGTTGATACAGCGAGTATTTTGTAAGGGATTTTTTTCATCATTTCATATTCCTCCTATATAGATTTTGATTGTAAGTTCATTTCTCCTTTAAAAGCGATATCTTTTGAAGCTAGTTCTGCATCGTTATGAATATCATTTCAACTTTGTTTAGCAGCCTTTAAATCATCAAGTATTAAAGAAAATTTATAGTGAAAGGCGAAGTCTTGAATCAGACTTCGCCTTTTCGTTATATAGGGATTTATTAATTATTTTATAACCATTTAACAATGTAATCATAGATTCTCTATGTTTTGAGTAACTTTGCAACGGAACCAATATTTCCTTATTTTTGAGGAGTAACAGATTCCACTTTTAATTCTTTTATCCCTTCTTTTAATGTGACAGCATCTGTTCTTAATGTTTTCCAACTGTCTTTAGCAGCATTCAAGTTAGGTTTTAAGAATTTAAATTTATTTTGATCAGCTTTTTGAGATGCATTATTAATATGTCCCAGTACTCCCGAATATTGAGAATCTAAATCATGCCATTGCGTGGACATATAAGTAAGAGCATTAATAGCATCATCAAGTGCCTTATGCATCTCACTAATATTAATATAGGCAACTCCAACTACACGATTTAATGTTATTTTATAGTCTACAGTCTGACGTAATTCTGCTAATGTAGGCTCTAACTTAGATAAATTATCTCTTGCTATACCCACTATGATACCGCCAATGATCGGTAGGCCCAAAATAGCGCCCTTCATTACATTAAATCCATCAGACTCTAATTTTTTATAATAGTTTACTGAGTCTAAAATTTGTTGTAGACGCTTTTCATCGGCCTCCACATCAGCACCTTGGTTTTTTAAAATCGAACTCAACAGCTCTTTATTGCTTCCGAATGCTCTAACATCTTTTCCAATCTCGTTTCTTAAGTTAGTTAAATCGTCTATTAATTTTTGTGCAGACTTTTGGTTTTGTTGAATCTCACCTCGTAAATCTGTAATCCCTTCTTTTAAAGTCTCTCCATCTCCTGTATTAATCGCATCTACAATTGTTTCATAATAATTGTCAAATGTTGTATCGTATTCAATAATACCTGTCAATGTATCTAAAAGTTGTTTTTTTACTTGCGTATCCCATATAACAGCATGTGCTCTTGCATTCTTTTGATCTTGTACAATTCTGCCAGGTAAATCTACATATCCATTAATATTAATTCCTTCAAAGTTCACATCTGGATTTTTGATTAACATATAAGAATAGGCATTCATAGATTTTGCAAATAACCCAGCCTTTTGCAAGGCTTCTTTCATTTTCGCTTCATTTGCTGAAAGAGACGTCTCTCCATTGTTAGTTTGTTCAATTCCACTTGCATAAGCTGCTACTGGTGAGACTACAGAAGTTGTTGTCAAGGTTAAAAATGCCGATGCAGCGATTAGTTTGTAAGGGATTTTTTTCATCATTTCATATTCCTCCAATATAGGTTTTGATTGTAAGTTCTATTCTTGTTTAAAAGCGATGTCTTTCGAAATGAATTCTGCATCTTTATGAATATCACTCCAGCTTTGTTTAGCAGCTTTTAAATCATCAAGTATTAAAGAGAATTTATGTTCTTGCATAGAGTCGATATTATCATGTAAATCTGTATAATTGGCCCCCATTTTATTCCATTGTTGTTGGATGCTTGTTAGAGACAGTATTGCTTGATCCACTGTTTGATACAGATCTGTCAAAGTTGCTTTCGCGTTAGTAAGCGAAATAACTGCTTGGCTAGCAAGATCGGCTTTCGTACTTAATTCTCCGATTTTTTTAGAAATTTCGTTATAAGAGTTCATATGATTAGACGCCGTGACACCAGCTGCTGTTCCTAAACCGATACCAGCTGCACCAAGAGCCGAAAGTCCGCCAATAACGGCCGGTGTTGCTGTACCGCCAGTCACAACAATTACTACCGCTCCTGCAATAGCTCCAATAACTAAAATGGCTGCTCCCAATCCACCACCGATTGACCATGCTAATACATTGTTAAAATGCTCTGTCTGAGTAGAACGTAGCTTCTCAATTTCAGCTTGAATTTGTGGAATTAGGGCATTATTTCCGGCTAATAGTGCCGTTAATCCACCTTTCCCATCTGGGCCACCAACATTATTTTTAAACCCTATAGAATTGTCATACAGTTTTGCTTTAAAGTCTTGTAACATCTTAATTACTTCTGTAACTTCTTTTGAATTTGTATTAATTGTAGTGATTAAATCATTTATGCCCTCTTTTAACTCTGCTTTATCTTTCTTTTGTACAGCAGCTTCCAATATATCGTAATAATTTTTAAATTGTTCATCGTAATTTACAATATTACGTGCTGTTTTTTGAATCTTCGGCTTCGCTGTATCTAACCAATAATTCGCATTGATTCGTGACAGTTCCTGATTAAGGTGAATATTTTTAATTAATTCTGCTCCTTCTGAACCTAAATCAATATTGGATAAATTTACATTTGGTTGTTTAATCATTGTTTTTGCGTACAAATCCATTACAAGAAGATTAGATCCTGTTCCAGCTAATGCTTTCTTCAGCCCTTCAGGCCCTAATTCATAATTTCCTACTTTTTGTTCTTGAGCGGTTTGTTCCTGGGCAAGTACATGAATAGTGTTACCGTTCGTAGCAGTTATAAATGTTGCTAGAGTGGCTACAGCTAGCACTTTAAATGGAAGTTTTTTCATAACTATTCTCCTTCTCAGTTTTTTGATAGATTCTTATAATCTCTATATTATTTTTATTAAATTCGAAATATTAAAACTTATAAACTTGTTCTTCAAGGTAACTTGTTACATTTTTTAATTGTCTTAATGTATCCTTTTGAGACTGCTGGTCAGTTGTATCAACATTAGTAGATAATTTTGTAATACTATTTTTGATTAGACCCAAATCTTCTTTATAGCGTTTTAGTAGGTCAAGTTCTACATCTACTTGATTTGCAAATGTATGTAAATCATTTTGCATAATAAGAAGCATAGATTTTTGTAAATCTGCTACTGTTAGGTTCTTTGTTAAATCATAAAATTTTTGGTTTTGTGTCTCTAAATCATCTAAATGCGCTCGTTGCTCTGCTGTTAGTTTATTTACTTCAGCGAAGGCACTATATGTTTTTTTAATTTTTTCAGGGTCAATAACTTTCGTAAGGTTATACTCTTTTGTCTTTGTAACTGCAGCTGCAGCTATTTCAGCTTGTTTGCTTTTCTCAATTGCTTCACGAGCTTCTTTTTTGGCAGCTTCAATCTCTAAAGCAGATTTACCTTTTTCTTTCGCTTCTTGCTCTGCTTTTTTCTCTGCTTCTAAAATAGAGTTGTTAATTTCTTTTCCTTTATTATACGCTGCCACCGCTGTTTGGGCAGCCGGTTCAATGATATCTTTTGAAAGATTATAGACTTCTTTGAATATAGTAAGTCCTTGTTCATTTAAAGCTCCCGGTAACAATGCTATTTGTTGTAAATCATTTTGAATTGATTTTTGGGTATTTTGTAATTCATTTTTTAGCTGGTCTATTTTCCCTGTTCCCTCTGAACTTAGTACACCCTGTGCTTTTGTCACATCAGTATCGAGATCTTTAAGTTTATTATCAAGCTGTAATTTAAGATCTGTTAATTCATTAATCTGACGTTGTACGTTTTCTTGGTTTGTCATAGCTTTATCTTGAAGAACTTCAAGTCTATCCAAGAACCCTTCTTTATCTTCTTTATTGTCTACAAACTGTTTTAATGTTGGGTAATAGCTATTAAATTGAGTTACAAATCCTTTACTTTTTGAATTTAATAGAATTAATTTTGGATAAAGTTCCGATGACCATTCTGTCATATCTTTCTTGATTAGGGATTGGTTCGTATTTAAAGATGGAACTTCCTCTAGCTGTACATTAGGACTCATTAAAGCTTGATCTATATATGTTTGGATTAATTTAGATTGCGCACCTAATTTTCGTAATGATGAGGAAATATCCGTGTTCTCTTGTTGCGTTTCTGCCTTAACGATTGGCGTTGCGAGAGTATTGATAGGAATAGCTGCCCCAGTAACAATGGATGTTATTAAAAATCCTTTAATTATTTTATTTTTCATTCAGTACACCTCTTTACTATTGTCTTTTTACAATCTTATTCATATATCTTGAACGACCTAGCGCTAGGCTCTCTCCTTGCACACGCTTGAGGAAGGAGAATTCTTTCGGATAGAGTGTTAAACTCTGGTTATTATTTACTTCTCATAGAATGTAAGGACCTTACTTCCCCCTCATTTAAACACTATGTTTTTAATAAGTAAACAATAAAATTCCATCATTTATATTTAATAATTCAGATATTTTATATTTATAATATAAAAAAATTATATTAAAAAAAGTTAAATACTATTAATCGCTTCACTAAGTGAAATAATTATACTATGATAATTAAACCTAAAATATAGTGATTTTCATTGATCTATATTAATCTCTTGCTAAAAAATGTTTTTAATATAATTTAATGGTACTTCATATATAATTTTACTTTATTTGGAAATGCACAATTACATATAAATATAGTCATATCAACCATAAATAACTCATACTATTATTATCTTATGAATAGTAATTTAATTTTCCATAAACATTACAGGGGAAATTTTCTTCTAGGGGTTCAGCCGAGATACGTGTAAAAACGGGGCACAGTGATATAATATTTACCAATCTATTATTATTTAGGTTGTAATTAAAATGAACATTTTTGCTATAGACAGCAATATTAAGAAATAGATTATTAAAACAGCATTCCTATTACTTTATCATCTTTATTATTTTATAAGATGGATCTAATTAACTTCCCATAACGATTTGAAAAATGCATTTTTCTATTTAGGATTATCACTTCATTATTTAGGAGATGTTAATCAACCTATGCATGCAGCAAACTTTACTAATGTTTCACTTCCAGTTGCCTTACACTCAAAATATGAAAACTTCGTCGATACTGTAAAAGACAATTATAAAGTAAAAGATGGAAATGGCTATTTGAACTGGAAAAGTGTAAATCCAGAAGACTAGGTTCACGCTTCTGCAGTTGGTGCAAAAGCTGATTTCCCATTAATTGTTCATGATAAGACGAAAGAGTTGTTTATAGATGCCACTGTATCACAAGACGCTGCTGATAAAGTGAAACTTTAATCAGTGGGGGTTTTCTCCATCCCCCACTGATTATTAGTTGAACCAATCGGACTTTTACGGGCAGTTTATCTCCCACCTAGCTTCTTTAGAAAAGCGTAAGCGGCTCGCTCAGAATCGCAGGACGTTAGAGCCCCGACAGAGAGGCGCTTTTTGCCTCGTCCGAGAGGGCGCAACGACCAGAGATTCTAGCCGCTAGAGCTGGACAATGCTTTCGCAGAATTTTGAGGCGGGAGTATTACTGCCCACAAATAGCGGAATAAACGGCGTGTTGAAGTAACACCGGTGACCGGAAAACGTTTAATGGAGGCGCAACGTATTACAGCTGGATATATCCACTTATAGTTTGATACGTATGTGAATCATAAATAATAAAATAATTGAAAAAAGAGAGTCCCTTTTCCAAAAAAGGCACTCTCTTTTTTCAATTAGATAGTTTCTCCATGATCTAAACAAAGTAGATTAGCTTTAGCTGATGGCTCTTCAATAGATTGATTAGCAACACCAAAAGATAAAATCCCTGTAAAAATCATTACAGTTAAAAGTACTTTTTTCATTATTTTTAGGCTCCCTTCTCCAAATCTTTTTTGTCAGCATCTAGGGCAATGTGAAAGAATCTACTGGCTTTTTCATCATTGCTTAGGTCATAGAATTTACTTCCGAGAATTGAAGCATATTCTTTTACATGACCCCATAGATTTTCTTTCTTGAAGTAATATATTCCTGTCATAATAACTTTCTCTAGTTCCTCAATCTCTGCTCCCTTATTCAGTTCTCTTAAGATAGCAAAATGGCACTTATATTCTTTAAGTTTTGTAAGGTTATATCCTTGTTCAATTAGATCTGCAGCAAGAAAATTTTCTCCTAACTTATAGTATTCCCTAGCTAATAAAAACATAGTTTTAGGGTTATTTTTTAAGGAATCCTTTAAATACTTAATCGCTAACTCTGAAAGGTTTTGATCAGCATATAATAATCCTAAATTATGTTTCACTTTAGCTATTAGTTGTTCTTCGCCATATTTTTCAAATATTCTAAGAGCTGAAATGAAATTTTCCTCAGCAATTTCATACAGCCTAAGTTTAGTACAAGCAAGTCCTATGGTGTTTTGACAGGAAGCAACTTTCATTTCATATCCTGTATGCTTCGAAAATACCTCTTTTGCCTTATTAGCATATTTAGCAGCCAACAACGGGTTTAAGGATTGATAATGGAATACTGCAAACATGTAATCAAATTCAGCCTTTTCTAATTCATCTGGAATAGTTGCTAAGAGTTTTTCAGCCTTCTCATATTGTTCTTTAGCTTCATTATGATTTCCAACTGAAATTGCATAAATAGCTTTGAAGAAATGATAATAATATTTTAAAAATGTTTCGGTTTGTTCTGGAAATGGAGCAATCTTTTCTAGACAGTCTTTAGAACCATCTATATCACAAACCAGTAAATTATATCTAAAGTTAAGTAGGGAATAATAGATAGAGATATTAGAGTCTTCTTCAATACTATGAATATTTCTATCAATCTCTTCTTTTAAGTGTTTAGCTTTTATTATATGTTGAGAAATAATTGCATTATACCAACTGCTTAATAATGTTATTATTTCTTCTTTTGCTATTATATGTGTATCCATAATATTCTTCATCCTATTATATTAATATTATAACAAAAAACAAATTTTCCGACATTTTATTCTGTAAAAAGCTAGATAGTACCTAAGGTACTATCTAACTTTCCATAATGTTGTCGAAACAATAGCAGAACCTGGCCTATCCTCTTGCTTATACAACCATTATGTGTTGAGTCCATCAATACGGATAAGAACTATATTTCTTACTTACTTAATTTTTGCTGCATCAAAAGCTTTTTGAACTGCTTGAACCTCAGTTGAGTTCGCCCCATATTTATTTGCTGCAACTCGAAGGCATGCCGATCTCAATTCGGAGAAACCAGAAGTCATGTTTAATTCATCAGTGTTTGCATAATGGAAAATATCAAACATTTTATCCTCGCCAATACCTTTTACAGTTACACCGTTATGAGTGCCACCTTTTGCCATTAAATACGCAACTTTATTAATAATACTTGAGTTGAAATGAACACCTCCATTATCCCATCCATTAAAATCGTTAAATTCACTATAATCATCTGGATACGGTACTCCAGTTGAAGAAGGAACTGAAGATGGATTTGCCATATCACGGAAAACTGATCCAGTTTGTTCTCCCATTGTCCAGTTAAATTTCCCCTTGTTTATATATTTCTCAATAGCTGTTCCCATAATATCAGATAACGCCTCGTTAATCGCACCAGATTCTCCGGAATATTCAAGATTAGATTCGCTAGATGTAACCGCATGTGTAAATTCATGTCCTGCTACGTCAAATGCCTTTACAATAGGATCTCCATATACAAGCATGCTACCATTATTAGCACTTAATGCGTTCTGCCAATTCTTCGGATCATTTGTATCTTCAGAATCCCAGGCATGTACAACTGAAACTACTTTTTGTCCCTTATTATCAAAACTATTACGCTTGTATTTATCTTTATAAAAATCATATACCTTTGTTGCTAAGAAATGAGCACTTACCGCTTTTGGATCATTAAATGTTGTTGAAGTGCTAGTTGCTAGTGTACCAGGGTAATAGCTTTCCTCTTTAGTAATATCTCTGTAATTCACATCATACGTTTCAATTCCTTGCCCTCTAGTGTAATCAGCAAGTGCATATTTCCCATTACTTTGTTTAGAAATACCAAATGTACGAGATATACCTAAATCATCTTTTCCTGTTCCAGTTAATGATGTAAGATTGCTTTTTCTACTTTCCTTTAAGGCTCCAACAAGCTTTTCACTTGCTTTTAAATCTGATTCTTGTACCATATTTTTTAACATATCACCATTATGAGCATTCACTAAATAGGTTCCAGATACATAGTTTGGTGTTGCAGCAGCAAATGTAACTTGGTATGCATTGCTGGCTTGTCCATTATTTTCATCAACAAAAATAACTTCCTTTACTTCTGGCTCAGAAATAAACTTGATATCATTACCGTACTTCGTATAAATATATTGTTTCGCTTCTTCTTGTGATAGATTAATAGGCTTCTTTAAATCTTCTTGTTTTAAATTTTGCGCGCTATCTCCTGAAACACTTTTAATAACACCCTTTTTATCTACGTGTGCAGTCAATTGATGCCCATATACTTCTTTTCCTTCATATGTTTGTTGCATACGCACAAGTGTAGTTCCATCATAAGAACCACGCTTTTGAAGAACCTTATAATCTACTCCCGTTTCTCCATTAACTTGTTTTGGAGACAAAGCTTGCTCTGTCTTCTCCTTAAGAGCATCTTTTACTACATTTTCTGGTGCCTTTTGTGATGGTCGTGTAAGTTCACCTGTACGAAACGAATCCTCTTGCATTTGAACTTGTAGTTGATCTGTTTCCTCTGCATGACCTAGTCCATATGGTGTTACAGTTGTTATAGCTAATCCTGTTGTTAATGCAACTGTAGCTAATGTTTTTTTATTTTTCATGTTTTTCACCTCGTATAATTTTCTGAAATATTAAACTTGTAAAAAGTATACTGTCTATTCTTGTCAAAAAAAAGGGAAAATGCCGAATTTATGTAACATTATGCAAAATTACATAATTTAATGTCGATAATTCGTTATTTAAATTCAATCATTCTAGAAAAAATTAATATTTATAATGAATGAGATATTTTAAAGGAAAACGGTTGAAGAAGGTAATTCTTTTAGTAGCCGGTTACGTGGGCTAAGAATATATATTCGAGGAGAGAAATTATACTTCATACAGTGTTCTTATCTCTTTTTTACTTTATATGATGGCAGAATGGATTGTGGAGGAAACAAATCAGGAATCGTATTTCATCAGAGTTTATACATGAAGAGATCAAAGTTTTTACTCAAGACATACTAAAAACTGCTCCTATTAAGAAGTTTAGGCTGTGGAGAAAGTCTTCTCCACAGCCTATGTTTGTTCCTGAAACGCTTAAAAAAAATATTCACTATAGGAGATAGCACTCATAGCCGTTAAGTTAAGAAATTCATTATTCTCTAAAACTAAAAAATACGCTGCATTCTCAAAAGAACTAACTGTAGAGAAAGAAAATTTTCGTTTTTGGGGTATTTAATTTCGTTAGGTTGATGACGATGGGGTGCTACCCCATTACTTGAAAATCCTCTTGAAACATCTATTATTTACTTTCATAAAACTCTTCTTGTATTCCTTGAATTAAAGGTGATGCTTCCCCAGAATAGAAAATCCGTAAATCATGGAGAGATCTCGTGCAGCCAACGTATAATAGTTTCGCATCATGCTTTGTACCTTTATAATGTACTTCATCAACATCGATAAGAAGTACCGCATCAAATTCTAGCCCTTTTGCTAAATACACAGGTACAACTGAAATACCACCCTCATATTTACTTTGGTTTGCTTCGATGACGTTAGCAGTGATTCCTGTAGCTGTTAACTTTTCATATATATCACGACATTCATCATCTGTTCTTCCTATAACAGCAATCGTCTTCACATTTTCACTCTGCATATGTTGTAGAGTCTTTACAATTGCGGCAAATTGATTGTCCGTAGAAATAACCTTTACTTTCTCACCACTACGGAAAACAGGGGTTGCGAGCCCTACTGGAATTTCAGCATTTTTAATGACTTCATTTGCAAATTCAATAATTTCTTTTGTAGAACGATAACTCCTCGTCAGTTCATAATAACCGGTTTCTTGAAATACTTCTTTAAAGTCATTCCAGTCTTCAATCCCTTGATAATCATATATTGCTTGCGATAAATCACCTAAAATCGTAAACGAGTTACCCATTGTAATTTCTTTTAATATATAAATTTGGAATGGTGAAAAATCTTGTGCTTCATCTATAACAACATGGTGGAATTTTTGCCCGATTTCGATACCTGCTAATCGATGGTGAATATGAATAAGAGGTGCTAAATCTTCTACATACACTTCTTTTTTACGACAATTTTTTTCTGTTTCCTGAACAAGTTCTTCAGGTAAAACTTCCAATATTTCTTTTTGCTTCATCATCGAACTATAAAATGATAACGGGCTCATTTTAGGCCAAAATTTCATATAGGCATTTAATCTCTTTGTAGCTTCTTTTTTTAATGCTTTTTTCTCATTTGTTCCTTCAAACTTTTTAAGTTCAATCTCAATCCAGCGCTTTATTCGGCCGACTAATCTTTCTCTACGCTTCCTTAATGGATAGTGCTTATATTCCACTTGCATCCATTTTCTAATTTCTTCTACTGTAATAGATGCTTTATCCCATGCCTCAAAATCTTTTGTTGGTAATAAATTCTTTTCAAATTGAACAATATTTTCTTCAATAAATGACTTAAATTTCATCGTTCCTTTTAATTTACCGAGCATAACCTTTTTATCATCGCGATTTATCGAAAAAGCTTCTTTCAACTTTTCGTCAGTATCTTTCAATTTCACCGCATCATCTAATGTATTTAGCGCCCAATCTTGAAATGTTGTTTGCCTAATATTTCCTACACCAAGTTCAGGAAGTACACTAGAAATATAATCTAAAAACAAACTGTTTGGAGCAAATACAATCATTCTCTCTGCCTCTAGCTGCTCGCGATATTCATAAATTAAAAAAGCAAGGCGATGTAAAGCGATTGTTGTTTTTCCGCTTCCTGCAACCCCTTGAATTAATAATGGCATGTTTTTCTCTGCACGAATAATGTCATTTTGTTCAGATTGTATCGTCGAAACGATATCTTTTAATTTATTATCCTTGTTTTCACCTAATCGATATAGAAGGAAATCATCTGCAAGAGATACATCTTCACTTCCTTTTACATATGTATCAACAACACGTTCCAGTTCTCTTTTGCGAATAGCAATGTTCCTTTTTAAATACACATCGCCCTCTACTAAGCCATCTGGTGAATGATAAAAAGCCAGTTCTTCACCACCAGTAAACGAATAAAACATACTAGCAACAGGTGCGCGCCAGTCAATAACAATTGGTTTCATCGTTTCTTCATCAGAAACACCTACTTTACCAATATAAATCGGGTTTGGTTCTGGCTGTCCATCCTCCTGAAAATCTAATCGCCCAAAGTATGGTTCTTGCACACCAATACGTAGGTTTTGCCGATTTGACTCCCTCATACTTTCAAGTATTTGTTCTTTAAAATCCTCGCCATAGTAAACTGGAATTTTTTCCAATTTGTCTAGTTGTTCATCCATTGTAGATAAAGTTTTTTTCATCCGCTGTAATTCTTCTTCAAATATAGTACTCATAATGCTGATTCCCTCCTGTCCGTTCGAATTTTTCAGTCGAGATACAATTGTATAAAAAATACATTTATAAAGTCAATAGTTCGAGCTGGAATTTTCTAAAATATAAGAATACAAGAAAAAATTCCGCCTTTTTTCACTATTCATTATTTAATTTTTTTCTTTTATACGATAAACATTCGTACAAAAATGTTCATTGATAAAATAGATAAAGGCATAAATAAAATCCCATCGCCATCAAATATGAAATTTATATGCTAAATTCACTTATTAAGCTATTAATTCCCAGTCGGAGTAAATAAAACCATCTTTTTTGAAGTGTAATTGGTCCTATCAATTTTTCACTTACATACTGGAACTACATACTTGCCAAATAAGTCTAAGGATGAAAGCACTTTATGATGTTCTAATCCACCAAAATTCATTACTGCCATAAAATTCGTAACACCTATTTCCCTGTAGGACTGAATTTGTTTAATAACTTCATCAGGACTTCCTATTACTGGATTGAATTTATGTTTAAGGTCTTCATATGAGATATTCGTCCCACGCGGAGTATTCATAAATAGTTGATAAGGATCTTTTGCATTGGATTCAGCATCTACATATGTTTCACCAACATGAACATGAAATGCAACAGGGATTTCCAACTCTTCTGGATTACCGTATCCTGATTTCAGATACATATTTTTGTATGTATCAATCAGCTTTGCTAATTCATCCCGTGATTTACTAAACCCAAGGCCCATGAAATTGCTTCCCATACTAGCAACATGACTAACACCTTTTTCACTAGAGGTTGCAATCCAGTGAGGCGGAAACGGAGCTTGTATTGGCTGGACATTAAGTTTAAGATCATTGTATTGAAAAAACTTTCCTTGATGGGAAAAAGGCTTACCTGACCACGCCTTACGTAACACTTCTAGAGATTCGTTAAAACGCTCAGTTTTGTCCTCCAATGAAATATTATAACCATCAAATTCCTTCTGTGCATATCCACTACCTAACCCCAAATCTAATCTTCCGTTTGATAAAAGATCAACCATCGCATAATCTTCAGCAACTCGTATAGGGTTGTGTAATGGAAGTACTGAAACACCCACACCAAGGCGAATTCTATTCGTCCTTTGAGATACCGCAGCGAGCAGAACTGCTGGAGAGGGATTAATACCAAAATCTGAGAAATGATGTTCTGTAAACCATACTCCGTCAAAATTCATTTCTTCAGCCCGAATGGCTTGCTCCAATACCTCATTATAGAATTGTCTAGAAGTTCGGGATAATTGATCGGGGTAATTGTCGAATATTGTTAATGTACTAAATTTCATTTCATATCGCTCCTGATAATTTTATTTAGCTTCTTTATTTCACGGATTGTTTTCAAGAAATCTAGATGATAATGCACTTAAAAATAATCACTCTAATTTTCCGAATCATTCCACCTACGGCTGATTTCTAAACCATAATCCATATCATAAACTTCTTTTATAGCTTTAACCTTTTCAAGACTCTCTTGGCTAAATACAGGTTTGTTTTCAAAAGCATGAAGAACTATTCTTTCAAGAAGAACGCCTAGTGAAATATCATGATACTCTGCCATCGCTTTCAAAACTTTTACCATTCTTTTTTCCATTCTAATGCCAGTTTGTACACGTTCAACTTTAATTTTTTGATCTTTTCCACTCATTTTTTCATTATGTTGTTTCATAATTACACACCCTTCTCGCTAAAAAAACAATATTTTGTTACCTATATAACAGTGTACCATTATAACAATATCGCGTATTTTGTCAATTGTATCATTATATTATCGATTTAACATAATGGAGTCTCGCCCCATCACTATCAAGATAATATAAAGTGAAACTTTAATCAGTGGGGGTTGTCTTCATCCCCCACTGATTATTAGTTGAACGAATCGGGCTTTTACGGGCAGTTGATCCCCCAGCTAACTTCTTTGCTTTCGCTGAATTTTGAGGTGGGGGTCTTACTGCCCATTAATGCGGGATAAATTTCTATCCACATAATGAAAAAAAACGCTATTCTTTTTGTAGAAATATACAGAAAGAATGGCGTTTTTGATATAAATTTATCGATTTCTGATGAACTAGAATTGGTTTCTAAAGAATTGCAACGATGCATGTATACGGGATAATTCCTTACTTCCCTTATCAATTCAATTTCGATAACTCGCCCAATCACCAGTAATTATTAGTCTCTGTAACATCCCGTCATTTTGTGCAATATAGACATATGCCCCTATACTTCTATCCTCAAAATAGATGGTCTGTGTAATCCGATCATATAAATCTTTTTCTGGATTACCTGTATATTCTTCAAGTTCATCTAACTTTTTTAAAATCTCATCACTTACTTCATATACTTCTCCATATACCTTATTATCACTCGAAAGAATCATTGCAGGATAACCTTGATTTGTATCAAATAGTTTCCCATGAGTCCATGCTTCTTCAGCTATACATGTTGCCTCATGTAAATAATGGGCATTTGCTTGTTGTTTTCTTAAAGTGCCATAAACAAAAACATACTGCATTTCCCTGTCCCCTTAATACTTCTCTATTTTCTTATTTGTAAATAAGCACGAATCATAAAGTAACTCACTTCATCTGGAAGTTGTTCTTTAATAGATTTTAATCCGCCTTCTGCATGTTGTACTGCTGATTCAATAAGAGATTCGTATTCTGCTGGAACGAAACTTGGCCAATCTACTTCCATACCTTCTTCATAACAACGAATTAAGTGGTTTTCGACAGTTTGGCGTGATAAGTCTCGTTCTTTGGCAATTGTACTTAACTCGGTTCCCTGTTTATACATTTCATACGTTTCTAAGTGAGAATTTGCTGATGCTTTTCCAGATTTTTTTCGTTCCGTAACAACTTCTGTTTTCATTGTTTCAGCGTAATCTGGGTTTTGTTCCATAAAATCAATAACTGCTTGTAAGAAGTGGGAACCATACTTCGCAAGTTTATGCTCCCCAATCCCTTTTACTTGTAGTAATTCATTTTCACTTTGTGGCATTTTCGCACACATATCTTTTAACGTTTGATCAGAGAAAATAACAAACGGTGGTACGCCTTCTCCTTGTGCAATTTCTTTCCGCACTTCACGTAATATCTCAAACAGTGGATGGTCCCCTACAATCTGTCTTGTTTCTACTCTTTCTTTCCGTAACACATTTTCATTTCCGAGTAATACTTCTTTCCCTTTGGCTGTCACTTTTAAGGTTGGATACGTCCCATGTTCCACCGCAATTAATTCTTCTGAAATTAAAAACTCAATAAACTCACTTACTTCTTTTACGCTACGGTTCGATAAAAGACCGTAAGTTGGTAATGTGTGAAAATTAAATTCAATTACTTTTTTATTTTTTGATCCCGTTAATACTTGTGCAATCATTTGCTTTCCAAATCGCTGGTTTGTTCGAATCATACACGATAAGACCATTTGTGATTCTCTCGTAACGTCGACGCTCTCACGTTCATCCGTACAATTCCCGCAGCGTCCACAATCTTCTTTCGGCTCTTCTCCAAAGTACTCTAGAATAAATGATTGTAAACATTGTTCTGTATGGCAGTAATCTGTCATATGTTGCAGTTTTTCAAGTTCATTTGAGAAACGTGATTCTCCAGTAGATTGATCAATTAAAAAACGCTGCACTTGTACATCCTGAGAAGAATATAACAAAATACATTCACTATCTAATCCATCACGACCAGCACGTCCTGCTTCTTGATAATAACTTTCCATATTTTTCGGGAGTTGATAATGAATCACATAACGAATGTTTGATTTATCTATCCCCATACCAAATGCAGATGTCGCTACCATAACACTCACTTCATCACGTAAAAATCGCTCTTGCTGTTCATTTCGATCATGATCATTCATTCCAGCATGATAACGTGCAACTGAAACGCCTGCTTTATATAAATCTTCATACAACTGATCAACAACTTTTCTTGTCGCTGCATAAATAATTCCAGATTCCTTTTTATTTTGACGAATATAATCCGCTAAATATGCATTTCGGTCCTGTCCTTTGATTACCGAGAACGATAAATTTTCCCGTTCAAACGTTGTCATAATTGTATTCTTTTGATCAATTTCTAGCGTACGACAAATATCTTCACGCACTTGCGGTGTTGCAGTCGCAGTTAACGCAAGTACAAGTGGTTTTTCTGGAAGATAGTCCAATATACGATGTATATGTAAATAACTTGGACGGAAATCATGTCCCCACTGCGAAATACAGTGGGCTTCGTCAATTGCGATCATCGGTATCTTCATATCAATTAATTGATCTACAAATTCCATTGAATCAAGACGCTCCGGCGCCACATATAACAACTTATAATGACCTTGTTTCGCTAATTGGATTCGTTGATTTGCTTCTGTAATTGAAATAGAACTATTAATATATGTAGCTGAAATCCCGTTTTGTACTAATGTATCTACTTGATCTTTCATAAGTGAGATCAAAGGTGAGATAACTAATGTCGTCCCCTCAAATACTAGTGCTGGAATTTGATAACAAATTGATTTGCCACCGCCTGTTGGCATAATACAAACTGTATCTTTTCCAGCCAATACATTTTTAATTGTTTCATCCTGCCCTCTACGGAATGACGAGTAGCCAAAATAGGAAGCTAAAAGTTCTTGTGCTTTTGTAAACAAAAAAGATTCACCTGCTTTTCTTAGTCTTTCATCTATTAATATTATATCATTAGTTAAAAGTTACTGTACTCTCTACTTCTCTCCATCCCTTCGCATGCTTACGAATAATCATTAAAAACTCATGTAAAGCTGGAGAAAACCATTTATTTTTATGATATACAAGTTGTGTTGCAAACTTTGCTTCATTTAAAATAACAGCTTGTAGTTTCTTGTCTTTCTGCTCTTGCTGGGCCGTAATAATTGGTAATAAAGAAATTCCTAATCCGCACATGACACATTGCTTTATCGCCTCAATGCTCCAAAATTCAAATGTACTTTCATGCTGAATGCCTTGTCTTTGTAAATAATGCTCAAAAAATGCTCGATAACTGCAACCACGTTCCGTATACAAAAACGTTTCCTCTTGAGAAAATTGGACATCTTGCGAATCTGTTTGTGTCACAGTGTAATCTTTTGGAAAAACAAATGCCATTTGCTCCATGACAAGTTGCTCAATATGTAAATCCTCTTCATGACGCTCAGTGTCTAAGAGGAAAGCAATATCTATATTTCCACTCTTTAAATCATTTCTCAATTCCCGACACGTTGAAGCTTTTAATGTAATTTTTACTTTTGGATACTTCTTTTTATATTCATGAAGAATAGAGGGCAAGCGGTAAATTGTTAATGATTCTGGGGCACCAATTACAATTTTTCCAGTAATCTCATTATCCACACTTGGGATTTGTTTTGCTTTCTCAGACAAAGCAATCATTTCATTTGCATAAGGCAGTAGATGCTTTCCTACATCTGTTAACACCATTTTTTTCCCTAATCGATTGAATAAAGGCTGTCCCATTTCTTGTTCAATTGCTTGAATATGCCCTGTTACAGTAGATTGTGCATATCCTAAATAGTCGGCTGCCCGTGTATATCCTCCTAACTCAACAATTGTTTTAAATGTTTTTAAATGCCGAATCTCCATCTCAATCTCTCCATTCTAACATCGCAATTTCCGATTAATAACTTCATATATATCTATTTTACTGATAGATAAACTCGAATTACAATAGAAGAAACACAATTTTTCAAAAGGAGATGTATACATATATGAGAAAGAAAAAATTAGGACCAGTACTGCTCAGCGGTTTAATTATTGGTCCAATTTTAGGGTCTGGGATTATTTTACTTCCTCCACTGATCTACAAAACAACTGGAGATTATGCCATTATCGCTTGGCTACTTATTATGGGAATTGGTTTTCTATTCGCTTCCTTATTTGGTAAGTTAAGTATTCTCTTCCCTAGTGAATCTGGGGTTGCACATGCGGTAGATCAAGCTTTTGGACCTTCTATGAAGCAATTAACTTCTATTTTCTTTATCATAGCAGGTTGTCTAGGACCTACAGCTGTTCTTATGACAGCCAGTCAATATATAGCGGCTTTATTTTCAAACTTTAAAGTTCCATTAGAGGGAATTGGTTTTCTTTTAATGTGCCTTTGTGTATTGATTTTATTATTAGATATATCATCTATTGGAAAAATATCATTTGTATTTTCAACAGCTGCAACCGTTCTTTTATTGAGCGGTGGAATTCGTTCTATCCCTCATTTTCGATCGGAACAGCTAGTTCAAACATCTTTTTCTTTTGGAGATTTTGGATATAGTATTTTATTGCTCTTTTGGGCTTTAGTAGGTTGGGAGATTATTGGGAATTACAGTATGGATGTCAAAAATCGAAAAAAAACCATCCCACAAGCAATTACGATAAGCACACTTACTGTAACGGTTGTTTGTCTTGTCGTGGCAGGCGCCACACAATGGATTGTAATTCCTAGTTCACATCAAGAAGACTTACGAATAACAGCCATATTAGCTACTTTATTTGGAGAGTTTGCTGTTCCTCTTATCGCTTTTATTACTACTGTTCTTTGCATGAGTACATATTTATTAGTTGTTGGCGGGGTCTCGCGTCTTATCGCTTCCGAAGCAAAATATATAAAGAAATTATATACACTTTCCTATCGTACGAAATCGAATGTATCAATCTATTCTTTACTTTTCTTAATCGGCGTACATACCATTGTATTTATCTGTCTTTATAACGATTTCATTACAGTAGAACAAATTGTAGCCATTGCAAATGCTTTCTTTATCTGTAATGCCATTTGTGGAATCTTTGCAGCATATAAATTATTACCAGGTCTCTTTAACAAAATTCTTTCTTTAAGTTTGATTGTCTGTTTTCTTATCATTCTCTCTTTCTCTTCCATCTGGATTTTAATAAGTATTGGAATACTAGTTGGTTTCTATGGGTTACAGTACTTCAAAAACAGACCAAATACTTATGAAAAGGAAATTTCAATACGATAATGAAAAGAAAAGATTCTCATTTAAACTATTTCTCACACAAATTACAGATTCATTCCCATAATATATCCGCATCAAACTAAGGGAGGTTTATTTATGAAACGCAACAATAATCTAATTGTTTTTCGCTCTTCGAATAAACAACTCAAGGTTTCTAATCGTGATGCTTGGAAATATGAATCTCTTTATAAATATAGAACTTTATTCTCGTATAGGAAGATTTTCACAGCTCTTTTCAATCTCTTTTTCAAGAATACAAAACGTTAATATCTTTCATATAAAGTTTCTCAACATATAACCTATGGACTTCATTCATTACAATTGATAACGTTTAATTAATCTGTTGGATTAAAGCCCCTTCTTACGACCTGCTTCTTACTTGCAGGTCTTTTTTATTCCTTCATTACTCTATGAATTGAACACAAGCGTAAAAATTCGACATATATATGGCTACCGTAAATGTCTGCTTAAAATTTTTTCTCAATACACAAAACCCTTTCCATTTGTTACGATAAAAGTACTCCAGATGGGTTATTGCTCATCAACATTATCTAGTTAAAGGGACCTGCTGCGGGAAGTAGGTCTCTTTGACTTTGTCTGAAAGGTTTCTTATAGCCCCCATACTAGACATTCATTTGGACACATTTACCAGGTTTCTTTCCAAGAAATTCATGCTAAGATTACTTTGTCGAGTTCGACATTCTCGACAATACCCTTATGAATCCCTGCAACTTCCCTTGCAGGGATTCATTTCTTTTATATTCACTTTTAATAACATCTACTTCAACTAAATTCCCTATAATTTACTCAAGAATATTTTCTTTAAAATTCTGCATAAATCCAACTCTATAATATTTTTTATCTTCTAGAAATCCCTTAATAATATTTACAGTAATCTTTTACCATTTGCCTTACCACTTTACATTTAACATGTATCGATATATTTTATTAATATCTTTTTTATTTGTAGGAGGAAACGTATTGATTAATGCACTAGGTCTCGCTTTTATTCTTTCTAATAAACCTGAAAAGAAGAAAAAAGTCTATCTTAATGATAGATTTGCACTAATAGACATTATTGAATCTAAAGATGTATATGATTCTGAAGGTAACCCACTAGTAGAGCTAACATGTAAATATAGTATTTATTTGGATGAAAAATACTATTGTAAATCTCTCGAAGACTACACTGGACAAGTATTTCCTTTCCTAAGTGCAAAAATTGGAAGAGGTCTTGTTAGAAATTTAAATTATTATTTTTCATATGTTGATGTATACGATAAAAAACCACCAGTTAAAGAGATAAGAAACCTTATGAAGCAAATAATAAACTATAACGTTTAGTATGTTCTAAATGGAAATTCTCTTAAAAATAGAAGCACCCAATTTGGGTGCTTTCCACTTATATTCTTTTGTTTTGGTTGTTGTACTAAAGACTGACAATATCTACATAACATAATTACCTCTCCCACTAACCCATTCCATGTTCAGCTGTATGCACTGGGAAATTAACATCTTTTACATCAACAAAAAATGGATCGCCCATTAACTCCTCATCTAGCTTTTTTCCTTATAAATCTATATTTCTAACGATACATAGCACCCTGATGTACAATATAAAGTGAAACTTTAATCAGCGGGGGCTTACTGCCCGTTAATGCGGGATAAATCGAGTTCTTTTAACTTTTACTGAATCTCGTTATGATTTTCAACCGCCCACTTCAACCTCTGCAGCATATATCCAATTCCTTTACAGCCTTCTAACGGATAGGAAATCATTTCTTCCGGATATAACTTTGTCACTATTTTTTTATGCTTCTTGCCTGCAAGCAGGACAATTTCATTAAAGTCTAATAATTTCTTTTCAATCATTTGTCTTTTTAGTTGTTCCATACTAATAATCTCATTACTTTTCGAATTAAAAGCAAGATCATAGTTTTTTTCTACTATATCAGTTGGCAGTATAAATCCATGTTTAGCTGATAAAATAACCCAGTGTGAAAAAAATTGCGAAGCATATGCTTGGCATGCTTTTCCGAATGGACTAATGTATACATCCTTTGCTTCTGTTGGTCCCTTATCAGGATACTGATCCCAGATTTTCTTTTTTCCACATGGAATGATGCATAGCCTTTTCATTATTCCCTTTTTCCCTCTTTTCTCTTTCGATCCTATATATAATTTGTTTTATTTTTTCATTATTACTTTTAAGACATAGTAATTACTAATGAAATCATAGCATTTTTAATTCACAGATAAAAATATCAGGTTTTTCTTTTCTTCCTACCCAAGTTCCATTTTCCCTAAATGAAACATTAAAATAACAGACCTTAATATCCGAAATTTTATGCTTCCTAAAAACAAAAAAGGACAAGCAGACTATATATCTGTTTGTCCTTTCCTTTTCATCCAAAACTTCTCTTATAGAGTTTGGAACGTTTCTGTTAATACAGGAACGATTTGTTTTTTACGAGATACAACACCTTTTAAAGTTGCTGTATTGTTTTCTAATGTTACGTTGTATGCTTTTTCAACAACTTGTGTCGCTTTACCGATAGCAAGACCAACAGAATCGTTAGTTAAGATATCAGTCACAACGAATAAGAATAGGTCTAAACCTTTTTCTTCTACTACTGCAGAGATTACTTTTTCTAATTCCGCTTGGTGTACAAGAACGTCGTTTGTATCAACAGCGTTTACTTGTGCGATTTCAACTTTTGCATCGCCCATTTGGAATTCTTTTGCGTCAAGAGAGATTAATTGCTCCATTGTTTTACCGCTTAAATCTGCACCAGCTTTTAACATTTCTAAGCCGTAGCTTTCCGCGTCAACACCAGCGATTTCCGCTAATTCACGAGCTGCAGCTATGTCTTGTTCTGTGCAAGTTGGAGATTTAAATAGTAAAGAATCTGAGATAATTGCAGATAACATTAAACCTGCAACTTCTTTACGAATTGCAACGCCATTTTCTTTGTACATTTTGTTTAAGATTGTAGCTGTACAACCAACTGGCTCGCAACGGTAGTATAAAGGATCGCTTGTCTCAAAGTTAGCAATACGGTGATGATCGATAACTTCTAACACACGAACAGATTCGATATCGTTAGCACTTTGTTGACGTTCGTTATGGTCAACTAAAATCACGTTGTCCACTTCGTTTGCTACTGTTTCAACAAAACGCGGTCCTTCTACTTTAAAATGATCTAACGCAAATTGAGTTTCACCGCTGATTTCACCTAAACGTACAGGCTCAGCATTCATTCCTAATTCTTTTTTCAGCTCTGCATAAGCAATTGCAGAACAAATTGCATCTGTGTCTGGGTTTTTATGCCCGAAAACTAGTACTTTTTCCATGATTTCCACCTCTTCATGAAAAGGATATCTTAAAGAAGCAAATATGACAATATTTTAAACACATTTTTTATAAATAAAATAAAGGTTCTGCCCTATTTTACACAAAAAAACATCTTACTTCTCCTATATAAGAGGAAAAAAACATGAAAAGCAGAATAAAATCA
Source organism: Bacillus sp. DHT2 (assembly GCF_026241455.1). Lineage (NCBI taxonomy): Bacteria > Bacillati > Bacillota > Bacilli > Caryophanales > Bacillaceae > Bacillus > Bacillus sp. DHT2. The sequence goes on along the minus strand of NZ_JAPHWH010000001.1, from coordinate 535,643 downwards.
TAAAAAGTCCATTTATTAAAAGGAGGCTTTCCGTTATGCCTATTATCAAGCTTGAAAATGGTGTGAACTTATACTACGAAGAGCGCGGAGAAGGTACGCCCATTCTTTTTATTCACGGCGTCTGGATGAGCAGCCGTTTTTTTCATAAACAAATCCCTTATTTCAGTGAAAAATATCGTGCGATTTCAATTGACTTACGAAGTCACGGGCGCTCTCCCCATATTGAAACTGGACATACAATTACAAACTATGCCCATGATGTGCATGCTTTTATAGAAAGTTTATCTTTAAAAGATGTTATCTTAGTCGGTTGGTCAATGGGAGCATTTGTTGTATGGGAATATATAAAGCAATTTGGAGAACAAAATATTAAAGGTTCTGTTATTGTTGATGAATTAGCATCAGATTTTAAATGGCCCGATTTCCCTATTGGTGCCTTTGATTTCCCAACACTTATTCATTTCATGAGAGAAGTTCAAACAAATCAAGTTGAGTTTCTAAAGGGTTTTATCCCTCTCATGTTTAAAAATCCCCTTTCTACAGAAGATTCAACTTGGATACTTGAGGAGGTAACAAAGGTTCCAGCATCTATTGCGAGCGCGATTTTATTCGATCAATCTGTTGTTGATTATCGGAAAGAATTAAATGCAATTACAAAACCAACTTTACTTTGTTTCGGTAGAGAAGAAAAATTAATTCCAGTTGCTGCGGGCGAACATTTACACGCACATATTAATAACTCTCAACTCGTTATTTTCGAAAACAGCTGTCATTGTCCATTTCTAGAAGAAGCTGACCATTTTAACAATGTGCTACATTCTTTTATTCAATCACTGTCATAACGTATTTTTCAAAGGACCTAGTATGTTAAAACTTTAAAACTCATTTTTTAATCAAAACAAAAAGGCCATTTAAAACAATGGCCTTTAAAATTAATTTCTGCACAATTCCTTTTACTCAAAATTTTTATCTTCTATTTTATTAAGTTCGCCCCTTACCCACGATGCTTCTAAAGTACCTTCTAGGAAACGAGAAACCAACTTTAATTCATTTGGATTATATCTATTTAAAAATCGAATAACTTCTCTATTACTTACATCATGCAACGCCTGGTGTAAGTAAAACAGTTCTTTTCCTAAAGAGGTTGTTTTAAATAAGATTTCCTTTTTATTATTTGGAATCGTTTTTGTCGTGATTAATTTTTTAGTAACTAATCCCTAACGCAATGAGCTGTTTTTCGCGTTTTGTTAATGCACCTTCCTGGAAACAAGCTTGTGTAAATGCATGATATGTTTCTGTGATTTCTGGAATTGGTTTTAAAAAATTTCCAATGCCCTCTTTGTAATGAAGTAATACATCATTTATAAAACCATGTTGTTGATATATTATCATAAAAAAGATAGAATTTTCAGTTTTTTAACCTTAAAAATATATAACGCTACAATTTCACACTATCATCTACTGGTACTTTTCTTCTAGAAATTTCATTTTCACCTTCTTTACACTTTTCTTCCCAAAATACAACACCTTCAAGCCCTACTTTTTTAGGGTCAAATATTGGATCTTTCCCTTCTTTTTTCTGCGTTTCATAATCTTTTAATACTTTTAATGCCGTCTTATTTAACAATAAAATCGCTAAAAGATTCAGCCATGCCATACTACCTATCCCTAAATCTCCAAGATTCCATAAAAGTGAAGCTGATTCCACACTACCGACGTAAACCATAATTAAAAATCCGAATTTCAAAATCGTTTTTAACCATTTAAATTTCAATTTATGATCCAAGTAAGTAAGTGTAGTTTCGGCAATATAGTAATATGCTAGTAGAGTTGTGAATGCAAAGAAAAAGATTGCGATTGAAATAAATAATGGACCAAAACCTGTCATAACAGTTTCAACTGCTTGTTGTGTGTAAATTGGCCCTGCTTCAACATTCCCCATATTTTTCACAATGGCGCTCTTTCCTTCAGGTATGACATTATACATCCCTGTTATTAAAACCATGAGAGCTGTTGCTGTACACACAACAATTGTATCGATGTAAACCGAAAATGCTTGTACTAATCCTTGTTTAGCAGGATGTGATACTTCAGCAGCTGCAGAGCTATACGTTGCTTCTCCAACACCAGCAACATTTGAAAATACAGCTCGTTTCACTCCCCATGCAATGGCTGCCCCAACAATTCCGCCAAACATTTCATCGATTCCAAATGCACTTGAGAAAATAAGTGTGAACATATTAGGGATTTCCGTTATATTAGCAATTAAAACGATACATGTAACAATTACATAACCAATTGCCATAAACGGCACTAGAGTTTGAGAAACAGCAGCAATTCTCTTTACTCCGCCAAAAATAATCGCTGCCAGCAATACAACTAAAAATACACCAGTCATATATTTACTAATACCAGAAGAATTTTCAAATCCAACCGCAATGCTACTTGATTGAATCCCTGGCAATAAAACGCCGTATGAAATCGTCACGACAACCGCTACAATGACGGCAAACCATTTTATTTTTAAGCCTTTTTCAATAAAATATGGTGTACCACCTCGATATTCATTTCCTACCTTACTTTTATACACTTGAGCAAGCGTTGACTCAACGAATGCACTAGCTGCTCCTAATAGAGCCATCACCCACATCCAAAACACAGCTCCTGGACCACCAAAAGCAATAGCTGTCGCTACACCAGCAATATTTCCAATTCCGACCCGGCCCGATAACGCTAAACAAAATGCTTGAAATGAAGATATCCCGGTCTCTGAGCTCTTTCCTTCAAATAATAGTTTGATCATCTCTTTAAAATACCGAATTTGTAAAAAACGAGTAGCAATTGTGAAATACACGCCTGCTCCTAACGCAAAAATAACTAATCCTATACTCCATACTTGTCCTACTAACCACTCTACTAACTTTTCCATCCCAATCCCCCTCATAATTGTGTGAAAAAGAGTTATTTATTGCGTGCTTAAAAAATAAAACGGACAACCTCACCGTTCATTCAAGTTGTCCGTTCACTCTTCCTATTTGATCATTATTTTATATTAACCCAAACACTCTTTACTTCCGTGTAGTTATCAAGTGCATACGACCCTAATTCGCGTCCAATTCCGGATTGTTTATATCCGCCAAATGGTGCCGCTGCATTTTCTAAATTATAATCATTAATCCAAACGGTTCCTGCCTTTAATTTATTTGCGACTTGATGTCCAGTTTTAATATTTTGTGTCCATACACCTGCTGCTAATCCGTAAGAAGAGCTATTCGCTCTTTCAATTACTTCCTCAGTCGAATCAAATGGCATAACTACAACGACTGGTCCAAATATTTCTTCCTTTGCGATTGTCATATCATCTGTAACATTTGTAAAAACTGTGGGCTGCACAAAATAACCTTTTTCAAATGCCCGTTCTCCCCCAGCTACAACTGTTGCTCCTTCAGCCATTCCTTGTTCAATATACTTTAGCACACGCTCTTGTTGTTTTTTAGATACGAGCGGGCCCATTTCTGTATCCTTTTCCATACCGGCACCAAGCTTAACTTTATTCGCCATTTCTACAAGTTCATCTACTACTCTTTCATAATGTTTCCGATGAACGAACACACGAGATCCTGCGCTACAGTTTTGACCATGATTATACATAATGCCTTGGAAGGCACCATTAATAGCTTCAGATAAATCGGCATCTTCTAAAATAATATTTGGTGACTTACCTCCAAGTTCTAACGTTACATGTTTAATTGTTTCAGCAGATTGACGCATAATATATTTCCCTGTAACTGTCGAACCTGTGAAAGCTACTTTATTAATATCATGATGGTTTACGATTGCTGCTCCTGCTTCTTGTCCGAAACCTGGAACAAAGTTTACAACACCGTTTGGAAATCCCGCCTCTTTAAAAAGCTTTGCAGCATATAGTAAAGATAACGGTGTTTGCTCTGCTGGTTTTAATACAATCGTACATCCTGTCGCAAGAGCAGCACCCATTTTCCAAGCGGACATAACTAACGGATAATTCCAAGGAATAATTTGACCAACAACCCCAATCGGTTCATGACGTGTATAATTTAAATAATCTTTTGAAATAGGAATTGTTTGTCCTACAATTTTTGTAGTCCAACCAGCATAATACCGGTAATTTTCTACTGTCGCTGGAATATCATCTTCAAGCGCAATTTGATACGGTTTCCCATTATCTAAAGCTTCTAGCTGCGCTAATTCTTCTTTATGTTCTTCAATTAAATCAGCTAATTTATATATAAGATGTGCTCTTTCTCCAGTAGTCATTTCAGACCAAGGGCCCGTTTCAAAAGCTTCTCTTGCAGCTTTCGTCGCTACATCAATATCTTCCGCTTGCGCCTCACTCACTACCGCAAGAACATCCTCTGTAGCCGGATTATATGTTTTAAACGTCTTTCCACTAATAGAAGGAACAAATTCACCATTAATAAACAATTTGATTTCTTCATTTAAAAACGCTTTTACTTTTGATTTTAGCTCCATGTTTGTCGTTAACATATTTTCCCCCTCCTCCTTAGTTTAAACAGCTGAATTAGCCGTTATTTGTAATAAAATCTGTTGAAGTTTTTGATCTTCTTCCTGTGTCAATCCTAATCTTGGATAACGAGATGGACCTCCAGTTTGTCCGTGTAACTCCATTGCACGTTTAACAATTTGTACGTATTTCCCTGACCCTTCTAGGAATTCACAAAGAGGCAAAATTGTATCATTAATCTCCCATGCATTTTCGAACTCTCCATTTTGAAAATGCTCATACATTTTTGTAACAAGTCCCGGAACGATATTACCCGCCACAGAGACCCATCCAGTAGCACCAACTAAATATGATTCCATAACTAAATCTTCGGATCCGCAAAAGACTTGAAAAGCACTCTCTCCTTTTCTTACTAAATCTCTCACTTTACGAATATCTCCGCTAGATTCTTTAATATGTGTAACATTTTCACATTCTTTTCCTATTCGAAGCATAAGCTCTATACTCATATCAACACCAGAGGTAAACGGGTTATTGTATAACATAATTGGTATATTTACAGCATTTGAGATTTCTTTAAAATGAAAGTAGATTTCTTCTTCTTTCGGTTTACAATAATAAGAGTTAATAATTAATGCACAATCTGCGCCATGAGCTTCTGCATGCTTCGTATATTCAATCGTTTCTTTCGTCGTCTCTGCAGCAGTTCCAACAATTACAGGAATGCGTCCATCAACTTCTTTTAATACCGTTTCCACCATCTTAAATCGTTCTTTTTTTGATAAACTAACAAATTCTCCCGTACTTCCATTAATGATGATGCCGGCAACCTTCTGCTCAATAAAATAGTTTACGTTCTGTTTCACTCCGTTCCAATCAATCTCTTGAAATTCATCCATCGGAGTAATTAATACTGGAAATGCTCCTTTTATACTTTTCATCATATTCTCTCCCTTACATTTCATTTGTTTTTTCCACATACTGTATTAACCGTTATTTTAATAAAAAGCCTACTGGAAATGGATCAGTAGGGTCTAATACAAATGTTTGCATACCTGTAATAAACCCTCTGCTTGTGAAAGTAAATGTATATCCTTTCTCTTCCTTATTCACTTTTTGCACCTTCACAAAACTATTAAAAATACTCTCATTAATAAAAGGTTCTTCCGTACGTACATCACCTATAGAAAGGCTACTTATATACGAAACACTTGTTGATGCGAATCCAGGCGAACGCACAATATAGTCGTCATCCTGAAACGTAATTGTTTTTATACGATTCTCTTTTATGTGGGAAGAATCTACTAAAACGATTCTTTTTATAAGTGGCTGCTTTGGCATGGACTCAAGTATAGCTTTCCCCCAGTTCTTTAATTCAAAAATGTTTTCAATACAAATTTCCGGAGAACATTCCTCTTTCTGAAACACTGCATATACTTGATCAGCTTGTATGAGAGAGTAGTGTATATTTCCAATAGGACTATGTAGTGGTAGATTCTCTTCGATTGAGTAACACACTTTACTTTCTAGCGATACAGAAACGACTTCATCCTTTTCTACATGTGCACGGACTAAAAACACACCGCATAGCGTTTCAATTTTGTATTGATTTGAATCGCTTTGTTTTAAGTGTCCACTTTCAAGTAACATAGTTACTACCGCGACAATCCCACCGTAATGAAGAGGAATTGATCCTTTATGATTAAAAAATAATACAGCTGCATCAACTTCACTATGAATAGAAGGAACGACAACACATCCGTTTAAACCTATGAACCCACGTGGTTCATTTAATAAAAGCTGCATTTCCTCTGCTAATTCACCAGAAATTTGTTCATTTAGTTGTTCCAAACTATGATAGTATTTACACGGTACGTCTTTAATTATACGAAACGCTTCACCAGCTACGTGTACATCTACTGTCATATACATTTTTTGAATCTTCATTTCACTTCCTCCGTTTCATGTTCCATCGGCGGAATTAGCAAAAATCCTTCTTTCAGTGGATCCTCTTCATTGTAAAAAAATCTATGCATTCCCATTAGCCAAGCTGAACCAGTGATCTTTGTTACTACAGCTTCAATGTTCTCCACATATGTTGTATCTATTACACTTCCTTTAAATAACGAGCCAACAATACTTTCATGAACAAATTCTTCTTGCATTGCAATTTTTTTATTAGCGTATAATACAGCTAGCTTCGCAGATGTTCCCGTACCGCACGGAGAACGATCAATTCCTCCCGGTGGAACAACAACGGTATTTTTTACATGTGCCGTTTCATGGGTAGGATCTGTGTAAAATTCAATATGTGTTACCCCTTTTATAAATGAATATTGCGGATGAATAACTTCAAATTTTTCATTAATCGTATTTCTTATTTGGATCGCTTTATCAATTATTGTAGAAGCATTTTCTGGCACTAACTCTAGACCAAGCGCTTCCCCATCGATAATGGCATAAAAGTTTCCGCCATATGCGATATCAACATCTACATTTCCAATCCCTTCAACATGGACAGAAATACTCTTTAGTAAAAAAGCTGGTATATTACAAAAAGATACTTCTTTTGCTTTACCGTCTTGAACAGAAATATCCACTTCAACAAGACCAGCTGGTGTATCCAATTTCAAAGAAGTTATCGGCTCATATACAGGTATTAAACCTGATTCAACTAAAGCCGTACATACACCGATCGTATCGTGACCACACATCGGTAAATATCCACCTGTCTCTATGTAGATGACACCTATATCCGCTTCTGGATGACACGGATCTGTTAATAACGCCCCAGACATCACATCATGACCGCGCGGTTCATTCATTAACAATTTACGGATCCAGTCGTACTCTTTCTTCATATGAAGCATTTTTTCTGCCATGTTCTCTCCTATTAACTTTGGAAGTCCGCTAATTAACGTCCTCGTAGGATTTCCACCTGTATGCGTATCAATCGTCGTAAAGACTCTTTGTGACCTCATCCGTTTAACACCCTTTCTGTAAAACGATTCAAACGAAGCGGTTCAATCGGAATTGATGTTTCTCTTTCGTTTAAGAGCTCTTCAATAACTTTCCCTGTAACTGCTGCGAGACTAATTCCATCCCCTTCATGTCCTGCAGCGATATAATAGTTTGGAATATGTTCTACTCGTGAAATGATCGGCAAATGATCTTCTGTCCATGGACGCAGGCCAGCGTAAGAACGAATAACCATCATATCTGCCATTTTTGGATAAAAACGAATCGCTCGATTCGCAATACACTTAATTACTTCGTTGTTTATCCTCGTATGAAATCCTACAAATTCTCTACTACTACCAATTAAAAAATTTTGACTTTCTGTTGGTTCAAACACGAGAGCTACACCGTATTTTTCAGTCAAAACATCGACTTTCCGTTTCCCACCAAACTTAGAAATTAAATAACCAAATTCCATTACTTTGCGAGAGCCTACATGTTGTTGCCTTGAAGCTACGATAATATGTCCTTTTCTTGGCTCAATCGGTATAGATAGGTCCAACATTTCTCCAATTTTAGGGGCCCATACTCCCGCTGCGTTCACAATTTGCTTTGCAGTAAACGTTCCATTTGTCGTTTCTACAATAAAGGAACCATCTATGGCTCTCCTCATTTCTTTTACTTCTGTATGCTTAAAAGATTTTGCCCCCAATTTTTCCGCTTCTGCAAGAAGTGAAAAAGCAAGGAGATACGGATTTACAGTCGAATCTGTTGCACATTCTAAACCACCTAATAAATCATCAGCGAAAAACGGTGATTCTTCTCTTATGTCTTGTCTATCAAGCATCCGAAACGGTAAGCCAGCTTCTTTTTGACGATTCACCCATTTTTGAGCTGCCTCCATTTCCTCCTCTGACTCACAGACAAGAATACTTCCTGGCGCTCGGTATTCAAACGAATGTTCCAATTCTTCACTTAATTCCGTTACTAATTTTTGACTTACTAGCGACATCTGACTATCAAAGCCTGGGTCTTTATCAATGGCTAAAATGTTGCCGTCACACCGTGAAGACGTGCCACTGACAAATTCCCCCTTGTCAATGATTGTTACGTCTCTTCCATATTTTGAAGTGTAATAAGCAATAGAACAGCCAATAATTCCACCGCCTAGTATTAAAACGTCACAGTGTCTCATGCAGCCCCCTCCTTTCTTTCAAATCTCTCATCCTCTATTTATGCAATTGGTATGCCAACTCAAAATATATTTATTTTCATATGTGAGAAAAATAGATGTAAAAATATTTTGAATTTAACAGAAATAAGTGTATTATTTTTTTATCAGTGTCTAAAATTTTTCACACTACAGGAGGATAATATGGCATTTTCATTCCCATCAATAAAAGAACTTATAAAATATTTTTCAACAAATCATACATTCGACATAAGTCACATCAAACAAAAAAATGGCGAATTTTATTACCTTACTGCACATACGAAAGAATTACTTTGTGCAACTTTATATGAAGAAGACTCCTTCTCTAATTTAATCAAAGCATTTTCTAATCATTTTGCAGTCGTTATTCTCAATAAAACACAAGATCCAACACACTGTATAACTGTTACCCAAATGGTCCCTTTTCTCTATAATTCTTACAATCAATTACAGGCATTTTACAATACCGTTCTTCAAACGACAGATTCTTCAGTTACTGTTATCGACGATAATGAACGTGTTCGTACATGGACAGATGGAGCCGAAAAAATATTTTCAGTAAAATATGGGGACATTATCGGACAACCTATTACTCATTTTTTTGATTATAAAGATCTAGAAATTTTACAATCATTACATAAAGGAAAACGTATAATAGCTCAGTATCATCAACCTCGCTCCGATCTATTTGTATTAATTAATTCAAATCCTGTTTATTGCGACAACAAAATTATCGGTGCAGTCGTTTCTGAAACGGATGTTACAAGTCAGGTTGTACTAAATGAAAAGTTATTTAATATGTCACATGAAGTGCACCGCTTAGAACAAGAAGTAGCAAAATATAAAGACACATCCGATCCCTTTCATTCCATGAAAGGAAAGAGTGCTGTCATACAGAGAACGATCCAATTGGCTAGGAAAGTTTGCTCTGTTAAATCGACCGTTTTAATACTAGGAGAAAGCGGTGTCGGAAAAGAAGTATTTGCGAAAGCGATTCATGAAGCAAGTGAGAAAGAAAATGCTCCTTTCATTTCGATTAACTGTGGTGCAATTCCAGAAGCATTATTTGAAAGTGAATTATTCGGCTATGAGCGCGGAGCTTTTTCTGGAGCGAATAGTAAAGGAAAGAAAGGCAAAATAGAACTTGCACAAGGTGGCACTTTATTTCTCGATGAAATAGGCGAAATGCCACTCGATATGCAAGTTAAGCTTTTGCGTGTACTGCAAGAACGAAAATATTATCGTGTCGGTGGAGAAAAAGAAATTAATATTGATTTTCGTGTTATTGCAGCTACAAATCGCGATTTACAAGAAGAGATGAAAAAAGGAACATTTCGTGAAGATTTATATTATCGCTTAAATGTAGTTAGCTTACACATTCCACCATTACGTGAAAGACGAGAAGACATTATAGAATTAACCTATTCTTTTTTAAACGACTTTTCAATAAATTACAAAAGGCCAATTCATGATTTCCCCCCAGAAATTATGCACGAACTCCTTCATTACGATTGGCGGGGGAATATTCGCGAGCTGCGCAACGTTATAGAAAGACTCGTCGTATTTGCAACGGACGGCATTATAAAGCAAGAATATTTACCCTTTCATACAAACAGTACTCCAGAGGAAATAGCATCTCATTATTCATTAGTCAGTAACAACAACACGATTTTTTCCTTACAAGAAGAGATGGATCAACACGAGAAAAAAGTGATCAAAAGAGCTTTACGAATTTTAAATGGTAATAAATTAGAATGTGCGAAACAACTTGGTGTAACAAGAGCTACTTTATACAACCGCTTAAAAAGACTCGGGTTACAATAAAACCTCCCCTCCTCTATATTGGCATACCTTTTGCATTATAATTTTTATAAACCGAACTAGAGGAGGAATATACATGTCTAATAAAGAGAATTTAATTATTTGTCGTTGTGAAGAAGTTACATACGGACAACTTCAATCGACAATTACTGCATATAATTGCTCGGCTCGGGAGCTAAAACTAAGAACACGTGCTGGGATGGGCTTTTGCGGGGGGCGTACATGTAGAACGACAATAGATCAAATGATAGAAATTGCAAATCCTGGAACATCACCTCATGAGATTCCATTAAAATATCAACCACCAATACGCGCAGTAACTTTTGGAGCGGTAGGTGCAAAGCAATGAATAGAATTTTACATCATCCTATTTTAGGAAACTTAGACGATAGAAAACGTATTTCATTTCAATTTAACGATAAAGAATACGAAGCATATGAAAATGAAACGATTGCTGCTGCCCTTCTTGCAAATGGAATTAGAACGTTACGCGTTCACGAAGATAGTGGTACACCTAGAGGAATTTACTGTAACATTGGACATTGTTCTGAATGCCGCGTAACAGTTAATAATCAAATGAACGTCCGAGCGTGCTTAACTGTTGTAGAAAACGAAATGATTGTTGAAAGTGGGAAACAGCATCCAAATATTATTAGAAAGATGGTGGAAAAGCGATGATGGATGTAATTGTAATTGGCGCGGGACCAGCAGGATTAGCTGGTGCAATTGCTTGCGCTAGTTCTGGACTTAACGTACTTGTTATTGATGAATTTATGAAGCCTGGCGGACGATTGTTAGGACAATTACATCAAGAACCAACTGGAGAATGGTGGAACGGAATAAAAGAATCCGAACGCCTTCATCAAGATGCAAAAGCACTCTCAGTAGATATTCGATGCGGTGTGTCAGTATACAATTTAGAAAAAGACGAAAACATTTGGTATGTACATACAAGCATAGGTACAATTGAAGCCCCCTTTGTACTACTTGCTACCGGGGCTGCTGAATACTCTATCCCACTTCCTGGCTGGACTCTTCCAGGAGTCATGTCAATTGGCGCTGCTCAAGTTATGACAAATGTTCATAGAGTCCAAGTTGGGAAAAAAGGAATTATTATCGGAGCCAATATTTTATCATTTGCAATTTTAAATGAATTACAACTAGCTGGTATTACTGTTGATCATATCGTACTCCCTGAAAAGGGTGACCTTAGCCAAAAAGCTGGTGAACCAGAGGAAGTTTTAAAGTCACTATTAAACGCTGCCCACCTTGCCCCATCAGCTTTACTACGCATCGGAAGTCGTTTTATGAAACATGATTGGATTCGAAAAGCTGGTTTAACCTTTTATCCGAATAACGGTATAAAAATAAATGGTACACCACTCCACCTTCGCAAAGCTGCAATTGAAATTATCGGAACGGATAAAGTAGAGGGTGTTCGTGTTGCTAACATTGATTCGAAAGGAAATATTATAAAAGGATCAGAAGAAATATATGAAGCAGACTTTGTTTGTATCGCAGGAGGATTATATCCACTTGCAGAGCTCGCTGCCGTAGCAGGATGCCCATTCCATTACATTCCTGAACTGGGTGGACATGTCCCATTCCATTCAGAGACAATGGAAACCCCTCTTCACGGATTATTTGTAGCTGGAAATATTACTGGAATTGAAAGTGGGAAAATTGCTATGGCGCAAGGAACTGTTGCCGGTCTTTCAATTGTTAAGCATGCTTGTACAGAATTAAACTCAGTCGGACAACAATTACAGCAAGCTATCCAGAATGTCCAGGCTGTCCGCGAACAAGCTGCAATTCAATTTAACCCAATGGTTACCGCTGGTAGACGTAAAATGAATGAACTTTGGAGTCATTTTTGTTTAAATCAGGATGATCAAAATCCGCCTCAAGAAGTTATATAATTCATTGCCTAGAGAATAGTGCCCAGCTTAGCTGGGCACACAAATGAAGAAGCAAAGGTATTCACCCTTACTTAACTACTAGGTTCATTATTTCATTAAAAATGTGCATACTAAAAGGAGCTGTTGAAATTAATCTCAACAGCTCCTTTTGACTACTCATCCGAGTTATTTAAATTCGCCAATGCGAAAATACCTTCTTCATCATCTAACTCAAGCTGTAACCTTGCCGCAAACGGATTGACATTGTATTCCCTATCAAGCCATAAGCGAAGTGCTTCAATTAAGTTTGCTTGAATTAAAATTTGCCCGCGACCATTTACTTCTACTTCAGCAGAAAAACCATAGTCATCATCGTACATTAGTTCAACTAAAACTGCTTCTGGGCCAACTTGTCGCTTTTCTGCGATATACACACATAGTGCGTTTATCAGCTCTTGTTCAGAAATTTTTATCGTTTCCATACTGCTTCTTCTGCCTGTTTCTTACGTTGATTTTTGAAATATTTAAATGCTCGAATCGCTAACATTACGATACCAGCCATTACTAGCATATTTACCATGAACGCTAATACAGAACCAAGTGCTCCCATGTTTGCAAATAAACTTCCCATTAGTAGACCACCAAGACCACCTAGTAATAAACCTTTCATAAAGCTCCCTTTATTACTCTTCGGTGCTGTGTTTGATGCTTTTGTTTTTGTATCAGGGTTTGTTTTCTGTGCATTCACATTAGAATCTTTTTTGTTTAAATCAACTTTTGATTTTTGTCCTGAACTTGGTGTAAATGATTTTTGACCTGACTTGTAACTTTTCGCTGCCGCATGATCTACGAAAACAAAGCTACTAGCCCCAAAAACAACCATTAATGCAGTCATTACTGTAACGATTTTTTTCAACATATTATATCCATTCTCCTTTTACTATAGATATATGTGAAATCTATCTTTCTTTAAAATAAGAATGATAGATTTATTTTAAAGTTAAACAAAAAGTTCTTATGAACCTATTATATGAACTTTTTCTATAATAAGCAAGTGTTATTTATTTAACTTTATTAACAATTTATAAAATGACAGGAAAAATAATGAAAAACAGAATTGACTTTACAAGCAACAAAACATATTATAAGTTCATAAGAACTTTTATAATTTTGGAGGTGAAAAGATGGAAACATTTCATCTCACACGAAACGAAATGGCAATGCTCCTTCTTTCTCTTAGAGGATGGAATGCAAAAAAGCCTCTCGTTATTTTACAAGAAGCTTGGGCAAAGTCACATAAAAAAGATATTGAATGTGGACAAAGTGTTACAGCTTTTATTACAACCGCTCTTTCACCTATTTTTGAAAAGCTCATTAAAATTGAAGATACAGATATTGGCTTTTCTTTAAATGAGATCGTTGCGCTTGGTAATCAAATTGAAAATACCAGTTTTTCTGTAACAGCTATGCAAAACTGGGTAAAACGAGATATAAAAGAAATGATTGGTTCACCACAAAAAGGAAAAAAATATTCTATCGAACAAGCAGCTTTATTATTCATTGTTGAAGATTTAAAAACAGCACTTGATTTTGAATCCATTCGTAAGCTGTTAAGACTCATCGTAAATGATCCAGCAGATCGAAGTGATGATTTAATCAATCCTGTTCATTTATACGTCGCTTATTCTTCTTTATTTGAGGAATTGAATCAAGGTGGTTGTTTACAATTAAACGCGACTGATACCATTCGTACAATTGAAAATATTGTAAAAGAAAAAGCAGATAAAATCGCAAGTCAGTTTGATCAAATCAACAATGAGCAACGAGAAGCCATTCGTAATGCGATTATTATCGCAACACTTTCTGTACATACGGCATATGTACAAATGTTAGCGAAACGCTATGTTTCTGCAACATTATTTTTACAAAATTTAGATGTAAAGCCATAAAAAAAAGAGGAGCGCAAAGCGCTCCTCTTTTTTGTTTATCCTGCTATAAATAGTACATGTACCCTCTTTTGGGTAAAGCAGTTACTTCTTGAATGTATTTAGAAGTCTCTAAAATGTCCTCAAAACGTGCATTTCTATTTATATAAATTCCGCCTATGTATGAACTATAACCTTTATTCTCACTCATAACTTCAGAAATATATCGAGCTTCTTTTTTACAATTCTTAAAATCACCTTCTTTTCCCTCTTTCCAATTCAAACTTTTTGATGCTGAAAGATATAATTGAGCTAGTTTTGCTAATTCCTCATGTTCAGATTTTGCAACGCACTGTAACTCGTTTAAAATAACTTGATCATTTAAAGGGAGGAAATCATTCACTTTCAGTTCTTCTCTCTTATGAAAGAAGTTTTGTAATATCGGATTATACAAAGGAAGCTGTAACTCTTGGATTTTCTGAAAAATAAGTAGTAATAACAAATCTTTTCCCACTACAAACGGATGGCCAAATCCATTGTGATAAAGAGAGCTTTTCACCTTTACAAGATGCTCTATATATGGTATCCCTGTTTCTTCAATAACAAGCTTTTGATTGATCATACGCATAGTAGAAATAAGCTTTTCAATGGGACCTCTTTCTAATTCCAATGATGAATAATGCAAATCCCGATTCCAAAAATCAAGCTGATCCATGCCTAATGATAAAAATAAAATTTCATCTATAATTGGAAAAACATTTTCTTCTGACAAAGCTTTAATTACATCTTCTAATAAATCAGATGTCCGTTCTAAGATAGTACGTATTTCTCTATCTTCTTGAATAATTCGTATCGTCCAATCACCATGATCTTGACCTGATATTCGTTGGAAACAATGTGAATATGGCCCGTGACCAATATCATGAAGAAGAGCTACAACAGAAACAACTTTCCTTTCATATTCTGAGAAAGTAATATCTCCTATTTCAATGAGATGATCTATAACTTTATTCACAAGCACATATACTCCGATAGAATGTTCTATCCTTGTATGTGTCGCATTTGAATGTACATAGTATGTATGCCCTTGTTATTTAATATAAGCTAATCTTTGAAATACTTTCGTTTCTATTAATTCAATTATGTCTCTATCATGAATAGAAATCACTCCATAAATGGAATCTGTAATCTCCATTATTTCTCACCCTTCCAAAATAAATTTCTGCATTATTATAACGATTTTTTCTTTTTTTCGAATTTTTTATCTTCTCCCTTATAAAACACCCATGTTATTAGTGAATTTCATTCCTATTGATAATTAAATCGATCTGGATTTTACTAGCTGTTAGCTCTACCTGTCTCTCTGACTTCCACTTCCCTATTAATTATAAGATGAGTGTCTTATCACCGGCGAATAACGGGATAAAATCCCCTTTACTACAATATGAGAAATTTCTAACATACTTTTCATTCTCTCTTCACGAAATTCTAATTTCTATACTTTACTATAAGAAAGATAATACAGATAAAAACCAAATTTATAAGTTGTAAGCATCATATAAACACTTCTCACTCATTTTATTTTCTTGAATGAAAGCGCGATTTCTCTTTCGTAATCATGTTAAAAATGAAATCTTAAAATAGCTATAAAATCAACAATTAAGGTATAATCTGTATATAAGAAATTGTGTACATATTATTTTTTATTAGTAAGTAGTATTTCTCCTCTTACCATTTGAAAAAATCTATTAAATAGAAGGTGCAACATGTTAGGTAGTTTTATTCATTCTGTATTACTATTTTTAGAAGGACTAGGTTATTGGGGCATAATGTTTGGACTCATGATTGAGATTATTCCAAGTGAAATCGTTCTCGCTTATGCAGGTTATTTAGTATCTTCAGGAAACATCTCATTTATAGGCGCCATTGCATTTGGTACTATTGGTGGTGTTATCGCACAAATCTTTATTTATTGGATTGGGCGTTACGGAGGAAGACCTGTACTAGAGCGTTATGGCAAGTACATTTTCATTCATAAAAAACAAATCGATCCTGCAGAAGCATGGTTTAATCGTTATGGAACCGGTGTTATTTTCACAGCACGCTTCATTCCAGTCGTTCGTCATGCCATTTCAATCCCTGCCGGCATTACAAAAATGTCACCTATCCGATTTATTACCCTTACAGCGCTTGCGATTATCCCGTGGTCAATCATCTTTATCTATTTAGGTGAAAAGCTAGGAGAAAATTGGGGCAATATCAATGAAGTTGCTGGGCCGTATGTAACATCGTTTGCAATTGGCGGAGTAATACTAATTGTTTTGTATTTCACTTTAAAAATATGGCTAAAGAAACGAAGAAAACTTGTTTAAATGAATCATTCGAGACAATGAATTTGAAATAAAACGCCATACATTCAATTAGATGTATGATGTTTTATTTCATTTTTCTTTTATTCTTACTTTTATAATTTGATATGCTTATCTTCTAAAAGATCCCAAATTTCTTCTTTATGCTTTAAATCCTGTTGAACAAGATCCAAGAAATAATCATTTAATTTCATACTTTCTTTCCCAAATTGATAATAAGTATTAAAATCCTCCTATGTAAAATTAACTAGATAAGCAACCATTCCTTCTCTAAGTTTGTATATTATCTTAAAAGGAGGGATATACACATGCATTGGCAACAAAAAGTACAATATTTAATTGGTCAGCCCGTTGGTGTTTCTCTCGTAAATGGTCAGGGTACATCTGGAGTTTTATGCGGTGTGCATGGTGGACATATTTATTTGTATGAATACTTGTATCAAGCGCAATTCGCAATGAAACATTATGACTTTAGGCAAATTCAAGATATACATCCATTTCCTAATTGTCCACATCAGAATCCTTTGTATTAAAAAACAGGAGCAGCTTAAAAAGCCGTTCCTGTTTTTGGTTTAATCTTAAAATTTATTTCCCTGCATGAAATTGTTGTAATGCTTCATCCACATATACCCAGCCTTTCCATCCTAAATGAATGGTATCTTTTAGAAAGTATTTGTCATATTCATGACTAGTAAAATCTGCAACTGGAAATCCAGCTTTCTCAACTTGTTCTCGAACTTTCTTATAATAAACATCACGACGTTCTTTTGGGAACCCTGCGTAATCATACCAAGGTCCATTTACAGGAACAGAAATGAAAAGCGGTTTCACTTTCTTTTGCTTAAAAATATCTAAAATAATTTGTAAATCTTCATATTCTGGCGATTCATCATAAGATTCTTTTGCCTTATATCCTTTTAATCCATGTAATTTCTTTTGAAATTTGTTTTTATAGTAATATGGATTTTCAATTCCAAATGTATTTGATGTAGACTCTACTTTCCCAACCTGTTCAGCATGCCTTCTTGTTTCTTCCCAGGAAAGTGAACGTAATTCCATATTTCTTTGTTCTTTTTTTGGCTTTATATTGAATATAGATGTCACTAAATCTTTATGATCCGCAATGTTTCGGTTTATATAGGCAATCGGCTTCAATACTCCCGCTTTTATCTTATGAGTTGTATCATTATATACAATACCTTCTAGTGAGCTTTTTAATATAGAATCTTTGCGGACAACATTAAAATCTAGCAACCGCTTCGCAATTTTCTTTTTCATTTCAGGTTTTATTTGATCATTAAAAATAAAATGATATGTTTGCTGTTTAGAAAAGTTACTACTAAAGTTCCCTTCATTTACCCCCTGCTTGGTAAACCATTGTGGTGAAAGAATAAATACTACTTTTTTTCCTTCTAATTGATCCATTGTGGAAGTCACATTTAAAATATGAGCAAGACTCTGCGTTCCGCCAGTTCCTATTAGAAACGGTGTAAATCCTTCGGGTTTTACTTTAAAATAGTTAGACGGATGATATGCATCCATTCGGGAAAATTCAGATGAACCGTACATCGGCAAATAATTCAAATTCTCCAACATTTTTTGTTGTAAAAAAACACCTTGTAATTTTTCTTTTTGTAATGAAGTCGCCGCATCTTCTACCTTTTCATTACTAATAAGTGAAACTAGATATTTAGATGGAATAAGCAATATAACGATAAAGATTATACATGCTAAAATGATTGGGCCAAAAGCATGCTTCATCTTCATTTGTTTACCCACCTTACACTAGAACCACTTACAATCATTCTCTTATTACCTCGATATTGCATGTCTACTAATAATTCTAACCCTTGCTTACAACACGTCATCATTCTTTCTCTTCTCCTTTATTCCGTAAAAATGCTCCATTCTATTCATCTATCATTTACATGTATTTCCCCCTCTTATCACAACTTATGTACGCATCCATTATAAGAAATGTTTCCAAGTAAACATTTTAATTATACAAGATTTTGTATTTCTTTCACACTCTAAATTCAGTAATGATTTTATCTTTCGACAAGTTAAACTTGTATATAAATCTATACGATGTTTACAAACTATCTGGGTAATTTGTATGAATATTCAAATTTCCATCAGAATAAATTCTTATACTCATAATATGATAATTGATGTCCATCAAAATCCACATCATGTGTGTACTTAAATCCAGCCTTTTCTAAAACATTCTTTGACTTCTCATTGGCAATTCTAATTCTTGCAGTTAATTTTTTGACTTTCAAATCATGAAAAGCATATTGAATCGATGCATGGGCTGCTTCTGTAGCATATCCTTTTCCCCAAAACTTCGGATCGAGAAGATACATGATTTCTAAATCTTCTGTTCCATCAATATACCTTAAACCACAGTGTCCCATCATTTCCCTCGTGATAGGATTGAATATAAGCCATACACCAAAATTATGTTCATTCCAATGCGCTATGAACTTTCCAATATATTGTTCAGTTTCTTCTCGTGACATACCTCTAGATATCGCAAGCCACTTACCTACCTCATTGTTTTTTACAATTTGATAGAAAGCATCCACATCTTCTAAACGAGGTTTTCTCATATAGAGTCTTTTCGTATTCATTGATTTTACATTCACATGAATAAACATATCCTTTCCCCCTTCAATAAAATCTTAATTTTTATCCTGGTAAATTATAGCATGATTTTTCTCTCTTTTATTAATTTCAATAATGAAACATTGTTATATACAAAAACAGACTGTTCTCTAGGCACAGTCTGTTTTTTGTATATTTCATTTTATTTTTTCACATTTGCCCATTTCAAGCTAGTCGCGGGTCCGAATTGATGTACATATAAATCTTTCACATATGGTTTTTGTAAATAAGATAATCCGCGCTGGAACACCGGTGCAATTACCGCATCATCCAATAGCATTTTCTCTGCATCTTGCATCGCTTTCCAACGTGCCTTTTCGTCATTTCCTAATTCCATTTTTGTCTTTTTAATTAATGCATCATATTCTGGATTTGCATAGCCAGTATTATTGACACCACTTTCTGAAATAAAGACATCTAAGTAAGTCATTGGATCTGGATAATCCGGTAACCAACGCGATAATGACATTTCGTATTCTTTCTTTTTCTCTAACGCTAGTTTTTGAGAATGTGGTTGTAGTTTCACTTTTATCGTCAATCCTGGTAAGTTTTTCTCTAATTGTTCTTTAATATATTCTCCTACTTTTTTAAAGTTTTCTAAATCATAGTTTAACATTTCCAACGTAACTTCATTCGTTCCTGTTTCTTGCTTGGCCTTCTCCCAATATTCCTTTGTCTTGTTCACATTCGTTTTATTAAACTCTGTCGTTGTTTCCCTGAAATCTTTTTTATCTGGCCCTTTTAAAAAGCCATTTGGAACATAGTAGTTTGCAGGTACTGATCCATCGTTTAAAAATGAAGTCGCAAGTCCCTTTTTATCAAAAGCCATGCTAAGTGCGAGGCGGGCATTTTTGTTTTTTAGAATTGGTACATTTTCATTAAATCGGAAGAAATACATAACCGGATCTGTATATTGTTTCAATTCTTTATCATTTTTATATTTATCAACAAATTCTGTTGAAATAACAGCACGATCAATTTTATCTGTTTGATATAGATTTACTACGGTCGAAATTTCTTTAACAATTTGGTAATTTACTTCATCTAATTTCACTTCTTTTTTATCCCAATATTGATTGTTTTTCTTCATTGTAAAACTTGCTTCATGCTTCCATTCTGATAATGTAAATGGTCCATTATATAGAGTTTTATTTGCTTCTAAACCATATTTATTTCCTTGTTCTTTCGCATACTTCTCATTAATTGGATAAAAGGATGGTAAACAAAGTAATTTTGTAAAATAAGGGACAGGATGTTCTAACTCTACAGTAAACGTTTTATCATCTTGAGCTTTTACTCCTAATTCATCCAATCCAATTTGTTTCTTATTTATCTTTTCTGCATTTTTCACATCATACATGATATATGCATATTCAGAGCCCGTTTCTGGATTAACAAGTTGCTTCCAAGCATATATAAAATCATGTGCTGTTACAGGATCACCGTTAGACCATTTCGCATCACGCAAATGAAATGTATATGTTTTCCCATCTTTACTAACCTCATGCTTTTGAGCAATTCCAGGAATGACCTCATCATTTTTTGAAAGTCTAAATAATCCTTCCATTACATTATTTAATACGTTAAATGAAACAGCGTCTGTTACTTTTAAGGAATTTAATGATGGAATTTCTCCTGTTTCTGTTAACTGCAATACTTTCTTCTCTTCTCTTGGTTTTGTCGTGGACTTTTCTTTTCCACAACCAGCTAAAAACGAAGAAAGAAGTAACGTACTAACTAATGAAAAGCGAATAACCTTTTTCACTTTAAAACCCCCTTTTTAAATTCCTACTAATCTTTCACATTAAGGTAAATAGCGACGTGCCCCTGCATATTCTTCAATGTAACCTGGTGTATCTACTGGTATAATTTCAACTGTTTTTGCTGCATTTGGAGAATGTATCATTTTCCCATCTCCAATATACATTCCTACGTGGTGAACACTTCCTTTTCCTTGATTGTAAGCAAAAAACAGCAAATCACCTTTTTGCAAGTTTTCTCTTTCAACAGCAATACCTGCTTTTGATTGTGGACCAGAATCACGCGGGATTGTAATACCATGAGATTTGTAAATTGTATGTGTAAAACCAGAACAATCAAAGCCAAAACCACTTGTTCCAGCCCATATATACGGCAATCCTAAAAATAACTTCCCAGTATTCACTAAATCATCTCCCGTTGGAATAGGGATTTCATTTTGTGATTTATAAACCTTTCCATCATTTTTCCGTAACCATGCTTTTTGTCCGTTTGGTAATAATACACGAAACGACATATTATCTTCACTTATTAGCGGTAAGCGTGTGTTATAACTAACCTCTAAAGATTTATATTTATCAGATGGATTGATGTATAAAATAGCTGTCGGTTTTGTAATAAGAACAAATGGTTGTTCCTTTTTCCCTGCAAATTCTTGATTATAGGTTAGCTGTTTTACCGAGACCCATCCTGGATATCCCGCTTCATTTCTTGGCGTTGGCTGGCCATGAACAACTACTTTTGCCCACTCACCTTGCCGATCAATGATTGTTACTTCTTGCCCTAATAAAGCTTGTGTTTCTAATTTATTTGTACTTGTTAACCAAAGCTTTTCATCGAGCGTCATCGATTTCGTCCATTTCCATAGATTAACAGGATTCATCGCACTTGGTTCATCAATTGGACGAAGCAAATTTGGCCCAGTCCATAATGTTGCTGCTGCCACATCTACATACGCTTGATTACTTTTTACCTCTTCAGCATTTGCAACTGAAATAGATGAAAATACTAACAAACAACTAAAAAGCAAAGTAATGGATTTTCTCATAAACACATCCTCCTTTTATTAATATGCCTCCCTGTTCAAGCAAAGTGTGACATCAAAAACAACTCTTCTGCCGAAACTTTATTCTATATTCACTGCGTGATGCAGGTTTACCCTTGGTCCGTTATATGTGATTCCGCTTGGCTCTTCCATTAACCATAAAGGAGCATCAAGATCAAAGTAGTGAATATTTGGATGAGCGGCTGCTACATGTGCAATTGCCGCCACAGAAAGCGATGATTCCATCATGCTACCAACCATGCATTTTACACCGGCAGCGCCAGCAATATCGGCAATCTTCCATGCTTCCCGTATCCCGCCACATTTCATTAATTTAATATTTAATAAATCGGCGTATTGCCCTTGAACAAGCTTTAAAGCGTCTTGCGCCGAGAAAGCACTTTCATCAGCCATGATTGGTGTTTGCACATGATCTTTTACATATTTCATTCCTTCCCAATCTTTCGCATGAACGGGCTGTTCTACAAATTCTATATTTAAATTTCTATTTTCCATTTCTCGAATAATCGATACAGCTTCTTTTGGACTCCATCCTTGATTTGCATCTAATCGCAAAGTTACATCCTTCGGCACAACATTTCTGATCGCTTCAATACGTTCTAAATCCAATTCTGTTGATTTACCAACTTTAATTTTTAATGTGTTAAAGCCTTTTTCCACATGACTTTTTGCTTCTTTCGCCATTAATAAAGGTTCATCAACACTTACTGTAATATCTGTTTGAATCTCTTTCTTTCCACCTAATAACGCATATAATGGGATATTATGAAATTGACAATACACATCATATACAGCCATATCTACTGCTGCCTTCGCACTCGTATTGCCTACACAGCTCATTTGGATTTGTAACAACAACGTTTGAAATTGCTGCAATTCTTTCCCGATTAACACAGAGCGGATTGGCCCTAAAATAGCTTCTCCCATTCCACTCGCAAAATCCCCAGTAATAACTGGAGTCGCAGTCCCAGCCCCTTTTCCTACAATTCCTTCATCTGTGTGAATAAAAACATCAATACTTTCAATTTCTGTTACAGTGCGCAAAGCTGTTTTAAATGGTGTATGAAGCTTAATATAGCGACGTTTTACTGTTAGATCCATGATTTTCATTTCTATTCATCCTTTCTGTCCAATAAAAAAATCCAGCCATAAGAATGAATCTTATGGCTGGATTTTGTCTATGAATGTGTAGACAAAGCAGCAATTTGATTATATTTTTTTTGTGCATCTTTTAATGCTACAAGCAATGCTTTTTGAGATGATCCGAAATAACGATTTTTAATTTCTTCTACTAATTGTGGATCATTCATATTTCTATGTAGAAATAAATGTTTTACAAATTGAGCAGTTAATGAAATGGTTGCTGAACAATCCGCATCTACAATTTTCCCTGTATCTTTTTCAACAACAAATGCAACAAAATAGCTTTTAAATTTTTCTGTAATTGGATTGTTTTGAGGTGCTTTTGCGTCCCCTACGATATAAATCGTATTAGAAGCGTACACATAAATCTTCCTTTCTTATACAAGGATAACGGTTTTCTTAACAGGCGGATAAGCTGTAGACTCATCGTTAATTAAGAAATGTATCCGCTTACTGTATATTATATACAATTAACAGAATTTTAACAATATTTATTTTAGTAAATATTGTACAATTAAATGTCCAATCTCTGAAAATATATAATTCGTATGATTTACACATTCAACATTCGAACTTAAAACAGCTACATATACCGTTTTGTTATTTATGTTTAGTCGTGCAGCATCATGTGTAACAGTTTGCAGTTCTCCTGTTTTGTTTGCTATGGAAAGTCCTTCAATCCCCTCTAAATTCCCACATAATTTATGAGTTAATTGTTGTTTTTCAAGTGGGTAATAAAATTGTTCATCGTTATCATAATGCTTTAGAAGAGATATAATATCTTCAGCTGTTGTGAAATTATCCTTTCCCGTTTCTTTAGGTGTTTGCATCATATATCGTTGTAGTTTCGTTCCATTTAGCTGCAGTGAATCAATATGTTTTTGAATATCATTTATTTTCAACTTATTTATAAGCCAATTTGTCGCAGTGTTATCAGAAACTGTAATCATCAACGTAATGAGATCTTGTATCGTTACATTTGGTGTATGTAATGCAGCAACAATGCCACTTCCTCCAGTCTTTTCGAGGGATGAAATAGGAATTAATTCATATGGATTTAAGGTTCCATCCTTCATGTTTTCTATAGCACATGAAAGAATAGGTAACTTAATAAGGCTAGCTGATGGATGCACCAATTGTTCATTGTACCGATACATAATTTCCCCTTGGATCATGATACTTACGTCTCCGTTTATACTTTCAATCCGTTTCTCTAATTCATATATAAAGTCTGCTTTTTTCATATTACCCTCTCCTTTTTTGAGAATTATACCATCTATACAGATTCTCAGTTATGACATATCTTTTTATAAAATAAGAAAGTATTACTGCCTACAAAGAACGAATAAAAATATTTAATATAAAAAAACAGTTAGCTATTTGCTAACTGTTACAGATGTTTTCCTTTCATTACTGTATATCTACTTAGGTAGTACAAATATAGTTTCATTCGGCTTAGAGAATTGATACTCTTTCCTCGCAAACTTTAAAATTTCTTCTTCATTATCTGTCAAATTTTCAACTTTACTCTTTAAATAACGCGAATCTTTTTCTAAAGAAAGTAATTGCTTTTGCTGGTTTTTAATCGTATCTCGCTTTTCTACAATCATTTCTTGTTGCTTAGTAAGGATATATTGAACATAAAAAGTTGCTAAAAAAATAAAAATAAAAGCTAAAATAAACCGACGCAATTTTCTCTTATTCATAACTCGGTATTCATTAGACTGTGTTTGTTGTGGTGTATTAGGAACATTTACTTTCTTGAGTTTCCTCATTTTTTAAATCCCCCTAACCCATTTTATTTCACTACCACAGGCATACTTTCTTACTAACCTAAATTCTCTTCTCGTAAAATAAGCTCCTCCATAAAAAAATCTCATAAATTAACCAATTAGAGATAGCTTTCGACGACATCTCTATATTTCAGATGAAAATTTTATTTTTTGTGCTATATATTAGTGTTTTATGTTTTTAAGCTAAGCAAAAAGATCTCACAAACACATTCGCTTTTTCAGTGAATAATTTATTAGGGATTCCTTTTATTAAGGAGGTAAACAAATGAAATACCGCGCATTAGGAAAAACCAGTTTAACCGTTTCTGAAATTGGATTTGGCGCTTGGGCAATTGGTGGCGATGAATGGGGTCCTGTAAATGACAAACATTCTATCTCTGCAATGAAAAAAGCAATTGAATGCGGAGTAAATTTTATTGATACCGCTGATGTATATGGTTTAGGTCATAGTGAAAAATTAGTGGCACAAGCAATCAAAGAACATCGTAATGATATCATCCTTTCCACAAAGGGAGGTTTAATTGGTCATCACTATGATCCTGATGGAGAACCTGTCTACGATACAGCAGCAAAAGTAATTGCAGTATTTGAAACTAGTTTACTTCGCCTGCAAACAGATTACATTGATGTTTACTTTTGTCATATTTGGTGGGATAAAAAAGAAGAAACCGAAGCGTTCCTTCGCGCATTTGAAATTTTAAAAAGAGATGGAAAAGTAAGAGCAGTTGGTGTTTCTACGCATGATTTACAATATATTAAAAATTTTAATAAAGACGGGCAGATTGATGTTATACAACTTGACTACAGCATACTTAACCGAGAACCTGAAAATGATATTTTACCTTACTTACAAGAGAAAAACTTAGGAGCTGTCATTCGTGGACCATTAAAAATGGGAATATTAACAGGAAAATTTACTGATCAAACAACATTCCCTGATGGTGATTTACGACAAGATTGGCCAAAAGAAACATGGTTTCAAGATGATTTACGAAAGGTTGAACAATTGAGATCCCTTTCAAACCCTAAACAAACTTTGGGGCAGTTGGCCCTTCGTTATGTGCTCTCGCATCCTGCTGTATCTGTTGCTATTCCCGGAGCAAAAACAGCTAATCAAGCAGCCGAAAATGCCGCTGCTTCTGTACGACCACTTCTATTAGAAGAAGAATTAGCATATATACGAAAGCTTTAAACAAAAAAAGATCAGTAACAATTCATTGTTACTGATCTTTTTTATCCCACTACATAAATAAGACTTTCATATTCAACTAATTGCACAACTCAATATCATACTCCATTCTTTTTGCTATTGCTTCTGCAATTTCTACCCCTAATAAATTTTTCACTATATGAAATGACATATTAATTCCGGACGAAATTCCTCCAGAAGTAATAATATGTCCTTCATCAACAAACTTTACATTTGTTCTCCATTCATTACAGCATTTGTAATTGCTACAATTGGATTCATCTTTATCCCCCTCTTACATAGACTCGTTTCATTTTTTAACTATGAAATAATTCTATTAAACATGGAGAATTCCTTTTCAACCCATTATAGTTTACATAATAATATTATAAATATTAAACCTCATTTTCATTACTTTGTTACCAAATAAAAAAATAATTCATTTTTAGAATAAACTGTTTGGGTTTAATCAAAAATATATTTTTGTATCTTTCTATAAAATAAACCGCCGCGTTTATATAGAAATAAAAAAACTCCGTACCGCAGTGACTTTATTACATTTCATTTTTTTATTTCGAATATCTTTTTAAAAACACGAAAATGATTAATTAGTTTTAATATAAAAACAATCATTAGTAGGTGCCTATTTAAATTGTATTTTTTCAAATAAAATTCGAAAATGTTTTTTTGTATTTCATTTAAAAAATGATTTTTATATTCTTTTATAGATACAATAATTTTTACATTAGCCTATAGCAATTTTGCCTTCTTCCCTTCCCCGTCTCTTTTAATACATATGATTTTACTACGAGTTCAGTTAATGAATCCGTTAATGTTTTATATGATAAATTAGATAGTGCTAGCAGATCATTTGTATATAGAATTCTATGTTTTTCTAATAGTAATAATACTAATCGTTCAGATGGCTTTAATGTTTCGTCACTTTCTAGTATAAAATCTACATCTTTCATAGGATATTACATTCTCCTTATTTTAAAAATTACTATTCTCCATTATTAATACGAAAATATTATATAATAAATCTATTGTTATTTCAAAATAACATAATACTTATACTAAGAATGTAGGGTATCCTTCTAGTTAGAAATACTCTCTTCGTTTCTTTCATTCCCTTTCTAACATCCTTTCGGCAATTTGATGTTAGAATCCATCCCCTTTTTTCAGTACAAAAAAAGCCTCCACATTCGGAGGCTTCCTTCTATTTTACAATTGGCAGTGTTAATTCACTTAATTTTACTGTAAGTTTCGTCCCTGCTTTTGGACGAATCGTATAGTCATAATCACTTGCAATTAATACGACTCCGATTTGATGGCCGGCTTGGAATACATAATCATCCGGCTGCATGTCCCATGTAAATGTGTAATCTTTTCCTGGTATAATTGGTGTTGACTCTTCTTTTCCATTCAAGTTTTGTGGATCCATCCATCCTCTCGTCACAATTTCTGGTTTCTCACCACCATAATCAACAAGTAATGCGGTTAAATTTGAAACTGGACGATCAATACTCCCCTTAAATGAAATTTTTGGTGTACCACTTATTCTCATTTCTTTTTCGAGCTTAGGCATTACATATACTAACCGATTTGGTGATTCTAATTCTGGATTTGTTAGTAATTGATTCGATTTAATTTTTGCATCATCTAACAATGAAGACACTTGTTGTACCGCACCCATTCGAAGCGGTAAATCTACTGCTTTATTACTTAAAAGCATACGTATTTTAGACGGAGCTGCTGCAGGGTCTGGCCAATTTTTTAATTTTTGCCACGTTTTATTTTCTCGCTGTACATCTACCATCGGTTCATTCATAATTCCATTTTCAATTCCGTATAACCAATAATCAAACCATTTATTTTGTGTTTGCTGCCAGTTATTACTAGATGTTTCCCCATGCCCTCCTTGATGTAACCACATTTTACGTGGCACATTATTTTCTCCTAAAGCTTCCCACCATTGTGAAAACTGTTTTGTCTTTACATTCCAATCGTTTAAACCATGTACAACAAATACACTTGCCTTTATATTTTTTGCATCCTTCACGTAGTTACGCTTGTCCCAAAAATCATTATAATCTCCTGTTTTTCGGTCCTGCCCATCAGTAAGCTCTTTAATGATTTTTTGACAAACTTCAGGATTTTTTCTCGTTAATACTGCTTCGGCCATATTATCTGTATCTTCACCTTGATAACCACCTGGTGCAACAACTGCACCATTTGCACGGTAATAATCATACCAACTGCTAATCGCGGCAATAGGAATAATTGCTTTTAACCCTTCAACTCCTGTTGTTGCAACAGCATTCGGCAATGTGCCATTATATGAAGCACCTGTCATCCCGACATTTCCTGTAGACCAATCCGCCTGTATTTCCTCACCATATTCTGTGAATGCTTTTGCTCTTCCATTTACCCAATCAATAACAGATTTTGTACCGATAATTTCTTGTTCGTCACCAGTTGTTGGACATCCATTTGATTTCCCAGTACCAATGCTTTCACCTAAAATAACGGCATATCCACGAGGAACATAATAATTTCCATATGAACCGAGGTTAGCTGGTCCTGCATAAGGTTTACCTTCCGTAGGATGTAATTCTTCATCTACATTATAAACTGGTACATTATTTATCCCTGAACGATAAGGACTCATTTCATAAATAACAGGAACTTTCACACCCGGTTCTGTTTTCGGTCGCATTACCTTTACCGATACACGATCTTTTTTACCATCTCGGTCACTATCAATCTCTGTTTCTACAAATAAATTTTCTACAATTGCCTCATCAAGTGAATAAATTGGTTTCGTCATTCCATTTTCTAACTCAATCTTTGCCGATTGAGCTAACGTTTCTGGTACTTTCCCATTTAGCGGTAAAGTAAATTTCTTTGAATTCTCTTCTTTCTGCTCTGCATGTACCGTAATACTAGATATGCCAGATGTAAGTGTTAGAGAAAACATTGCTGAAAGCGCAATTACAAACTGTTTTTTCCTCAAATTCCTTCCCCCTTTATATTCTTCTACCACTTCTTTCACTATACAGCAAAATAACAGAAAATTCAGTTTATAAGAGGTGAAAACTTGAGGAATTTGTTATATTTTACTCTCCCTTATATAGCTCATAGGATTTCTCTAACCCAACATTATATTTCGTATTATTATTTGTCCAATCTTCTCCTAAATTTCCAGGCCATCCCGATGTATTGGCAACATATTTTAAAAGAGCTAATTCTGTTAATCCTTTGTTTACTCCACGTTTATAGGAACTCACCATATGTGAGATTGCTATTGTTGCATTCGTTTTTGCATCTTTTAAGTTCTCTTCTGATAATTGTGCAGGTGCTAATCCGCCCCGATGTAACTGAAATAGCCCAAAAGATGTCCCTTTATCTCCAACAGCTTTTCGATTAAATTTTGTTTCATGATCAGCAATTGCAAGTGGAATCCAGTCTGGTATACCGTACTGCTTCGAGATTTCAGTAATTACTAATTTATTATTTTCAATTTCTTTTTGTTTTTCATACTTCATATAAGCTGCATAACATAAAAGCGTCAACGTGCAAATTACTACTATATATTTTAATAATTGTTTCATAGATTCATATCTCCTATATCGTTTATGCTCAATCCTTGTATACCTATACTATAAAATGTTCATGTGACATCTATTTGACAGAATACAATTTAAAAAAATAAAAAGAACTTACGAAAGTTATCTGAACTGTACCCCGAATCGTGGGCACTCAAAAAGATGGTTCCGGTACAATACCGGAACCATCTTTTAAGTGCTTAATTTCTAAAGGTCTTTTTATTAAACTGTCCACTTTATAAGGTACAGTTCATTTTTGGATTGGTTTTTCTGTAATTACAGACTTTTTTATCAGTGTTTAAAATGTGTTATAAACTTGTTCACAGGTTTCGGCTGTTGGTTGAAAAAAACAGTGTTTTTTATAACGTCCTACAAAGGGCTGATTATACCATTGTTGAGGACAATCGCCTGGTGGCCTAAAATACCACAAACTAAATTTTCCAGGCCAGTACCTCTCTCCATTGATAACTCGACGAGCTAAACGTTTTTCACTTTCTCTTGCTCTTTGATAGAAATATCCATGCGTAACAGCTTCAAATGCATGTTCTTGGAAAATCATTTGTCTAATGGTACGAAGGTTTTTAAAGTCAGAACAATTTGCTCTTAGTCGGTTAATTCCTACATTTCCGACGAGTAACATACCCTGAGTTCCTTCTCCTTCGGCTTCTGCTCTGAGTAATCTTGCTAAAAGTGCAATATCTGCATCTGTAGCGTTAACAACTCCCATGACTCCACCCCCATTATATTTTTCTCTTTATAGTATTGTTTATTGGTCAGGATAATGACTTGTTTAATATAGGTTGTTTTCTAAATTAATTTATATTGGACATGGTATCCTCTTCAAATTATCGTATGTTTAACTTTCGTAAACTCTTTTCCATATACATATAAAATTGTATTTCCTCTTTTATAATGGAGACACCATACTCAAAACCATGTCGTTCTAAAATACTCTTTACAATGGCTAATCCTAATCCAGTTCCTGATATTTCTTTATTACGTGAAGCTTCTAATACATAAAATGGTTCCCAAATTTTTTCGATATCTGTACTTACTTCAGGAGCAATTCCATTTTGGATACTAAAATATACATAATCTTTTCTCTCTTCCAATACAATCTTGATATTTTGATTTGTTGTATATTTGATTGCATTTGAAATTAAATTATTACATACCATTTTCATTTTATCCAAATCTACATAAACACTAGCATCTCTCGCACGACAATCTATTTGTAAATGTATACCTTTTGCGTGGAACTCAATTTCATGTTTATCAATTATACTTTTAATAAGGGGTTCTATCTGCACTTCTTCTTTTTGTAACAAGTCTCTTTCTAATTTCGAAAAACGTAATAACTCTTCTATTAAATTTGAAATTTGATCAGTTTGTTTAATAATTGTATCTAAATATGTCCCATCATCGAGACCGTCTTTAATCCCCATAGAATATGCTTTGACTAAAGCGATGGGGGTCTTTAATTCATGAGTAATGTCCCCCATAAACCGTTTTAAATGTTCATTTCTATTCGTTAAATCTTGATGAGCTTCATATAATTTATCACTCATAATATTAATACTATTGGCTAAATCGCCAATTTCATCGTTTGTTTTCACTTTTGCTTTCTTAAATTCTAGATTGGAAATATCTTCTGCAACATCGCTTAATTCTTTCAACGGTGTTGTAATCGTTTTTGATAATATCCAAACAAGTACAATGACAAGAAATATTGAAAAACCAAAAATATATATATTAAATGTATTAAGTGTCTCGATTAGTTCATTCGAATGAGCGATAGATACTCCTACTAAGATTAACATTTCATTTTTCGAAATAAATTTCGCAAAAAAGCTCGCTTTTAGCTTCTCTTGATCATATAATTTATTTGCTTGTCCAGAAGTTTTTACTTTCATTACGTCTTCTTTTGTAATCCAAAACTTGTTCAATGTTACTCTTTTTTTTATAAGCCCAGAGCGTAACGATTCATTAATTTCATCCTCTGTATTTTTTATAGGAGTATACACAATTGTTACGTTATTCTCATTCTCAATTTGATTTATAGTAGCTGTTAAGTGTTCAACAGACGAAGACTGGATTTGATCTGTAATGATATTTAATTTTTCTCGTGTTTTGTATATATTATATTTCGGTAAAAAATAGTTCATTAACAATAATGAAATAGTAAATATAAGAACGATTGTTAACGATATACTAAAAAAAAGTTTTTTACCAAGCTTATTCACGTTCATCCTCCAAACTGTAACCTAAACCGCGGTGCGTTTTAATAATATCTTCCCCTATTTTTTTTCGCAATCGTCTAACATGTGTATCCACTGTTCGCTCATCTCCAAAATAATCAAATCCCCATACGATATCTAGTAATTTTTCACGTGTTAATATTGTACCTTTATGATTTAAAAAACATTTAATTAATTCTAACTCTGTTTTTGTAATTTCTAATTCTTTATCACTTTTATATACTTTATTCTTTATCAAATCTATTTTTAGATTTTGAACTTGTATGACTTCATCTTGATTCAGTAGTTTTTTAGCTCTTGCAAGTAAAATCCCTGGATGAAATGGCTTTTTCACATATTCATCCGCCCCGCTTTGTAAGGCCGCAAGTTCATCTTCATTTTCACTTTTAGCAGTAAGCATTAATACTTTCACACTCGAGTTCTTTTTTATTTCCTGGCATACAGTGATCCCATTCCTTTTTGGCATCATCCAGTCTAAAATTGCTAAATCAATTTTCACTTCATAAAATATTTCAAGTGCTTCTTCTCCATCCTTTGCTAAAAGAACTTGGAACCCTTCTTTCTCAAAATAAGCTTTTAAAATTTTAAGCATATCCTGCTCATCATCTGCGATTAATACTCTCACTCGTACCTTCCTCCATTAACTATATATATGTGCCTTATAAATTGTAATCATTTTCATAACAAAGTAACATGAATTTCTTATTTTACTTTGTTATGTTACAACATTTTTGTTACATGAATGTGACAAAAAATATTTATAGGGTTTGGGGGTATAGTAAATATGAGGTGTTGTTCCATGTTTAAAAAAATAGGATTCATTTTTCTGTTTTCATTTTTATTATCCACAACTGTTCTCGCAGAAACAAATAAACAAATTGAGGTATTTGATTGTCAAAAGGAAATGGTCATACAAAAACAATCTCTAAACACAGAAATTCAAAAAGAGGCGATACAATATGCAAAATCAATTACCGGAGCATTTAAAAATCTAAATGTTGTCCCTAAAACTGGACATATGGTGAAAATCCCTTTATCTAAACCTGTAGTCATCACAAATCAATGGATACATACAACGATAGATGAAGTTCTTGTACTCCTTCCGCTTAACGAAAAGCCATATATCATGATTTATGATGATGAAAATAATCCACACTTTTATTATGTACAAGGTCATCCTGAAAATTTATTAAAGCATTTGAAAGTTACATCATCATAATCACTAATAGAAAGAGAAAGATTCCATAAAACATCGTCTATGGAATCTTTTTTATAATTTTACATAATGGGTTGATCCTTTATATTCTTCACTTTTCAGAAATCCATTTGAAGTGTAAAATTGACTAGCTCGTTCTGTGTCTGTATATAGAACGACAATTTGAAAATGTTCTCTTGCATCAGATAGTATCCTCTTTAATAATAAGTTTCCTAGCCCTTTCCTTCGATATGCTTTGGAAATATAAAACCTTCTTAACCGTCCAATCGTTTCAGTTTTCGTATATGGATCTTTATTTAAGCCACCAATTCCAATTAGAGTATCTCCTTGGAAAATACCATATAAGCCTTCCCCTACCTTACTAAAGGTGTTCGTTTTGCTTTTGTATTCATTTACTAATTTCAGAAGAAAATGAAATCCCTCTTCTTTACTTTCTTTTATAAGATGAGTGATATCAAGTTGTGAAAGGTCTATAATCTTTTTAATTTCTACACTCTTTATTATAATCACCTCTCTGTTAAAAATTTCTTTTAACTTAACAAGGCCTCTTTTATTAAAGAGGCCCTTCTTTACATATAAATCATACAACTGTGTTACTTGATATATTCTTAATCATTTCCATTATAACTCTTGAAGATTGATCGGCTGTAATTTTTGCAAAGTTTTCATAAGAACTAGTTGCATCATCATCCGCACTGTCAGAAATACTTCTAATTATAAGAAACGGTATATCGTT
Organism: Bacillus sp. DHT2; assembly: GCF_026241455.1. NCBI lineage: Bacteria > Bacillati > Bacillota > Bacilli > Caryophanales > Bacillaceae > Bacillus > Bacillus sp. DHT2. Next base: position 501,521 of record NZ_JAPHWH010000001.1, on the reverse strand, counting down.
GATAAAGGCAACATGCCCAATTGCTGATCCTTCCATTTCAGTGCAATGAGGCGCATATTCATCCAGCAATTTCTCTTTTAGCTTTGCATCTTCAACAAAGCATTCCCCACTTACAATTCTTCCTTCATGAACATTTATGTCTAAACCACTGGTATTACATGCTTTTCGTGCAAGTTCTCTTAATTCCTGATTTGCAATAAATGTTTCTTGGAATGGAAACAGATTCTTCATTTGATTTTTATTTACATCATGATGTGTAACGTTCGTAGAAATAACTAGATCACCAACTTTAACATCAGGATGTAACCCTCCCGCAATACCTGTATTAATCATGCAATCCACTTCAAATTTGTCTATTAAAATTTGTGTACATGAAGCGGCATTGACCTTCCCAATACCACAGCGAGTAACAATAATCTCTTTATCCATAAATATTCCTTTATAAAAAGGCATTCTTGCAATTGTATATTCTTCGTGAACATCTAACTTTTCCAAAAGTAAGTCTATTTCAATTTGCATGGCTCCAATAATACCGATTTTTTTCATTTGTCGTCTACCTCTTCTCGATTATATATGAAGTTTCTATTATAAAAAGTTACTGCACGCTTTTTCTAACTCTCTCAGCCATAACCGATAGTAAAAATTTCGGAAGTATTAACTGTCGTTTTATTCTTTTAGGCTGTGTTACTAACCTATATAACCATTCTGTACCAGTATCCCTCATTAGTTTCGGAGCTCGTTTTACCGTGCCGGATAAAATATCAATCATACCTCCAATACCAATAGATAAAGGTACGTTTAATTCTTGAAGATTTTCATAGATGAATACCTCTTGCTTAGGAGATCCTAATCCTACCAATAGCAAGTGTGGCTCGAATTGTTGAATTCGAACTTTGACTTCTTCTATCTGCTCATTTTTCACAAAGCCATGCTGTCCTTCGAAAACCGCATGTGGAAAACGTATTTTCAAATTTTCTAATGCTTTCTCATTACTTTCTGGTGCAGCACCAAAAAGAAACACCCGGTATCCCTCTTGATTACAATACTCTATTAAGTCATGAGTTAAATCTGCACCTGTAACGCGCTCCTTTAATTTTCCTTTTAAAATTTTAGAACCAAGTATTACTCCTATTCCATCCGCTGTTATTAAGTCCGCTGATAACAAAATCTTTTTAAAACGTACAGATACAGCTGAAGTTTCTTTAGCAGACATTACAATTTCGGGATTTGCCGTAACAATAAACTTTGGTTTATTTTCCTTTTCAGATAACCAATTTTTTAATAAATCTATTACTCTCTTATACTCTAAGCTACAAAATGGTATGCCTTTTATGTACTGTTGTTCCATTTCTTATATACACTTCCCCTATGTGTTCTCTTATAATAAATGACTTAAACTTCCTCTTGTACAAACTGTAAATACTCATCAATATCCTTATTTATTTGAAGTAATGCTTTCTCCCAAAACTCATTATCAGCAAGGTCGATGTGAAAGTATTGTTTCACCAACTCTTCGACTGGGCGTTTTCCAGTCTCACACAAGAATTTTTTGTATTTAGAATGAAACTCACTACCATCTTGTTTTGCAATTTCTAATAATCCTAAACTTAGTAGATAACCAAATGTATATGGATAATTGTAAAAAGGAACACTCGCTGTATAAAATTGACCATATTTCATCCAAACAAAAGGTTGATATTCTGTTAAAGAATTTCCATAAGCTGCTTTTTGTGAAAGTATAGATAATCTCTCTAATTCATCCGCACTTAAAGGTCCCTTTTGACTTTCTTCATAAAATGTTTGCTCAAATTGAAATGAAGCTCGAATGGCTATTACATAATTAAAGCTATTTCTGATTTTCCAGCTAAGCAATGATTTTCTCAGTTCTTCACTTTCTGCTCTTTTAACTAAGTAATCTACAAGTACCATCTCAAAGAAAATAGATGCTGATTCTGCCATACACATTGGAAGGTAGTCATCTAAAAAAGCAGTAGACTGCTCATTGCTCATTACATAAAAATGCCATGCATGCCCTAATTCATGAGCTAATATTCTTACACTATCAATTGTTTCATCATACCGTAATGAAATTCGAGATTCTCCTTCACTTAAAAAAGGAGCGCAAAATCCACTAGGTGGCTTATTATCTCTTGGCTCAGCATCAACCCAACCATTCATAATAGCGTGCTGTGCAAATTGAGCTAGTTCTTCATCGATATCCTTTAAGGCCTCATATATATTTTCTACTGCTATTGAAAACGGAATTTGAACCTGATTATTTTCTTCCAATGTCATCAAATCATGCCAAGTAAACGTCTCCTTACTTCTTTTATGAAACGCTATAACACTCGATAACTTTTCAAGATTCCCTTCAATAGCATTCCACATTTCCAATAATGCATTTTTAGAAATACCGTTTGCTTGAAGCGATTGTGACAATACCTCCTTTTCTTGTAACAGGTTACTTTTTAGGTTACGCAATCTACCTATTTGATTAAGTACGCTAGCAAATACTGTTTTCTCCTTTTCCAATGCCTCTGTAAGAGAAGAAAATACCGCTAATCTTTCATGATGAGTTTCACCATTCATCGCAAGATAATTTGCTTTTCCAAATGATAATATCTCGTTATTATGATGTACTTCTAATCTATTTCGTAATTGTATGTACATGTCTTCCCAAGCTTTTAATTCATTTTCTATAAAGTTGATATTTTGATTTTCGAAGAAGTTACTTTTTTCATGATTCGATTCTTGTAGTAATAAACGAACCTCTGTTTTCAACTTATTTATTTTTGTATGAGGTAAAGCAGCTGTAAATTCATCTGCGTGTTCAGCAGAAAGACAATAAAAGTAATACTCTGCCTTTTCAATTCTTTGTATAATTCTTGAGAGGATTGCTGGGTCGCTATTTTCTTTATATGTTCCTATTAATTGTTCGATTATCTCTATTTCTGTAGAAAACGTAGGATCTTTTGTTTCAGGATATAACCTTTCCAAATCCCATCGCGTTGGATGATTGATCATTTGATTCATTTTATAGCCTCCTGTTTTTACAGATAGTTACAATAATGCATTCATTAGCTAATTATATATGAATCACTTAAATTTCAACATCTTGAAATATTCCGACTTTTGTGCAGGTATTTTAAATAGTATTACTTTCACTCCTTTCCTATTCTATTTCTTCTTATTTATATAGCGTGTATTTACTACCTTTTCTTTTTGATATATATACACCAAACACATCAATACAACTACAATCGGAATGGCAATTACATCACCAATAAACGGATATACCATTACGCAACATGTGAATGCTGTTACAGAAAAAATCTTTCCTAGTCTATTCTTGATTAGCTTTATTCCCGCTGCAGTACCTACAATATATGTAACAATTCCTAATGAATTAGGGATTAGCACTAATTGATCTACGCGAATATGAAAAAAGAAGCTTATTAAAAGCCCTGTTATTGCGATGAAACCTACTATCATTAAAGCATTCGTTGGTGTATTGCTTTTGTTATTCAAATACCCCAGATATTCAGGTGCAAATTCTTCTTTTCCTAGAGAATAACCCAGCCGACTCATACTTGCTATACATGCATTTGTTGTACCTAAACAAATCATGAAAGCTACTAATCCAACTAACCATACAAATTGGTCACCTAATGTATTTTTTATAACGATTACAAGAGCGGTACTATTATCAGACTTTATAGAATATTCTCCTGTCCCAATTACTGAAATAGCAATTCCTATATAAATAAGGCCAATAATAATAATCGCAGCACCTGTTGAAAAAAAGATATTTCTTTTTCTCGGAGATTTGAATTCAGGCGCTAAACTTGAAATTGCTTCCCATCCAAAAAAGACTAAAATATTAATAATGTAGCATGTAAAATAGGGTGTATTTCATTTAATGAAATGTTTATATTTATGTTTTCCATTTCAATATAAGGCAATGAACAAACAATTGTTATGAGTAAGATAAGAAAAGTTAATGCATCTATGCATACTTGAAATACTCCACTCATTTTTAACCCGAAGAAATTTGAACAAATAAGATGATTTTTAATTGGATATTTATGTTAATATCACTATAAAGATTGTGAAGAAATGTACTTAAACTAACGATGCAGGTTAGTTGCAGAAGGAGAAAAACTTTTAATCTACCTTTTTTCTTTCATCCCCTATTCAGAAAATTTCGATTCAAAAGTGGGATATTATGTTAAAGTGGGTTTGTGTAATTACTTAACTAACTGACAGGTTATTTGAAGAGAGGTATTTTTCCCCTTATCTATGGAACTGATCGATAAACTCTAAAACATCTCCTCTCTCTAATACCAAAGAGCCGTAAAACATAAAAAGCATGGCTACGAAAATACTAGGCACCTAAATAAGTTTGATAATAAAAGAGAAGTCCTTATTAGATTTTAGTAGAAGGGATGGATGAAAATGGATATTAGGAAAATGCGATATTTCATAATGGTGGCAGAAGAATTGAATTTTAGTCGTGCAGCAGAACGTCTTAGGATGGCACAACCTCCTCTAAGCCAAGAAATTCGTAAATTAGAAGAAGAATTGGGAGTTCAACTTTTTCATCGAACAAAAAGAATGGTTGAGCTTACGGATGCTGGGAAGATATTTTTAGAAGGATCTCAACAAACACTGTTTCAATTAGAAAGAGCCATAAAAGAAACACAACTTGCAGCTGAAGGAAAAATAGGGAACTTAATAATCGGTTTTGTCGATTCCACAGAAATCGTTATAGAAGTTCTTAATAAATTTCGAGAACGCTTTCCTAAAATCCATCTTATATTGCGTGAAATGACAACGGAGCAGCAACTAAAAGCACTCTATGAGAAACAAATTCATATTGGATTTATTCGTTCTAAACAGAACAACGGGATACTATCTTCTGAAGTTTGTTCTGAAGAATCTTTAAGATTGGTTTTACATCAAGATCACCCTTTCACCTCATTGCCCGAAATTCCACTCCAATTGTTAATTGATGAACCATTTATTTTGTTTCCTCGTCATTTTGGTCCAAATTTTTATGATTTAATTATTAACTATTTTGGGGATCATGGTGTAAGTTTAAATGTTGTTCAAGAAGCTGTTCAAATGCAAACTATTGTTAATTTAGTTGCAACAGGAATGGGAGTTTCTGTCGTTCCATCGTCGGTGGAAAGTTATAAACGCCCTGGGGTTATCTATAAAAAAATCCAAGAGACTACACCAAAAGTAAATCTATATGTTGGATGGAGACAGGATGAAAAATCTGCAGTAGTAGATCATTTCTTAACAGTTGTTAGAGAGGTGTATTCGATTTTACAACTTGATCACCAAGAATAAAAGCCCACCCTGATGGGATGGGTAGTAAAATATTACAAAGGAAGAATTCTAATTTAACTTAAGTTTTAAAGTAAGACTACAAAGATTTTTTATATATTTCTGATTAAGTCACGTGCAAAAACTTAACCTGTTTTACTCGGATCGTACTCAACGAAACCTTCTAGTACTTTGTCAATCTGATTCATTATTTCAGGTTTCAGTTTGACATCAGAAGCGAACACATTCTCTCTTACCTGTTCCGGTCTCGAGGCACCGATAATTGCTGAGGAAACATTCTGGTTTTGTAGTACCCAAGCTACTGCGAGTTGAGCGAGGGTAAGATCAATCTCTTGTGCGATGGGTTTGAGCTTCTGGATAGCAGTGAGCACATTGTCATTCATCCAACGTTGTGCAAGATTATAAAAAAATGGTTTGCCAGCAGGGGAATTAGCACGTGATTGAGTTGGTACTGGTTTTTTGGGGTGATATTTTCCAGTGAGAACACCTTGTGCGAGAGGCGACCATACTACTTGCCCAAGTCCCTCACGTTGACAGGTTGGTATCACATCGGTTTCGATAACTCTCCACAACATTGAATACTGGGGTTGGCTAGCGATGAGCGGAATATTCAATTCCCGTGAAAGTGTTGCACCACGGGTGATTTGTTCTGCTGTCCACTCACTTACACCGATATAAAGCACTTTACCTTGTCTTACAAGATCTGCGAAAGCTAACATCGTTTCTTCAAGAGGAGTAGTTGGGTCAAATCTGTGTGCATAATAGACATCAATATAGTCGGTCTGTAACCGACGCAGCGATGCATTACAATTTTCTAGAATATGTTTTCGTGATAAACCTTTATCGTTTTGCCCATTCCCAGTCGGATGGCACACCTTTGTACATAGTTCAATGCTCTCCCGTCGTATACCTTGTAAAGACCGGCCGAGTACTTCTTCAGCTTTAGTGTCTGAATAAACATCAGCAGTATCGAATGTTGTTATACCGACATCTAGTGCTGCTTTAACACACTCCTTTGCAGTATCCTCATCTACTTTACCCCCATGATTTATCCAGTTTCCGTATGCAATCTTGCTTATTGTTAATCCGCTATTGCCAAGTTTACTAAACTCCATTCTAGTTCCTCCTTTTAAAAGTGATATCTTCATTATAAAGACCACATTTTAATACGGATAATATATTATTAATAATGAATTTATATAAAATTTATATAAGAATGCAGTGCCCTTCTGTGTAATCAGAAGTTTGCAAGGCTATTGGGTATTACCACATTGCTATCAAGCCAATAATGATGCCTATCTAGGTTTATTTGGCATGCACATTTTTAAGAGTGTACCTCTACTTTAAGAATATCTTATTTCTGATAAACGGAAGTTCATTTTGTTTTTGTTCTTAAGTTGATGGCGATGTGGTAGGACCCCAATAATATATAAGTAAACAAAAAAATAACTCCAAAATTAACTTTTATTGTATATTTTGAAGTTACTTTATGTTTATTTATTTAGATTAAATGAAAGATACTATCTAGTATTTGAACCGCTTAACCGCTTACTATTCTGAGTACTGCCAAACCCCATTGTGAGCAAAGTAATGGAATTTCCCATCAATTATATCCCAACCGGTAGACATGTAATAATAGTTAGGATTTAAGTAGTACCATGAGTTCCCCTCTTTTAACCAGCCGCCATGTGCCTTACCATTCCCATTCATATACATCCAATTATATCCATTAAATGCCCAACCCGTCTTCATTGCTCCACTTTGATTATCTAAGTAATATAAATCTTTTCCATCGTAGAGTTCTCCTGTATGCATATAACCATTTTCTTGATTTAAATAATACCATGAACCTCCACTATTTAACCAACCTTTCTTCATTGCTCCAGTTCCCTCAAAATAATACCAGTTGTATCCAACAAACATCCAACCTGTTTGCATTGCCCCGCTGCTCTCGTCTAAATAATACTCATTGTATCCATCGTTATACCAACCTGTGTGCATATAACCATAATTTTTATCTAAGTAATACCATGAACCCCCACTATTTAGCCAACCTTTCTTTTTCACACCGTTTTCATAGTAATACCACACTCCATATTCATTCACCCAGCCTTTATTACTTTGTACAGCTTGTTGTACAATATTGTTACTTTCAGCTTGTACATTTCTTTCCCCATAAAAAGAAGCTGGCACTAATAAACTAGCGGCTACACAAATTGATAGTATTCTTTTCTTCATACGACAAAATTCCTCTCCATAATATATATTATTCCTCATTTTAACAATAAAAATGTTTGTTTTCTATGTTTTAATAAAAATATAATTCTCTTTTTCCATATTTAAAGTAATCGCCAAAAAATAAAATTGCATTCTTGAAAATCTATAAACTCCTTGTTCTTGCTTCATTCTTTTGCTTCGAGAAGAAGATCCCTCTGCTATTCAAGTTTGATGAATTTTTAAGTACATCCCAAAAGTGGAAGAAAGAATATAAGAAATTGAAATCAAAGATAAAAAAATAAATGGGTTCTAGTGCAAAAACTCTAAAACTTTTGCACCAGAATCAAAAAGAGAAAGGTATCATACAAGAAGAATCGCTACACCATATTTCACCGCTAGGATGGGAACATATTAACTTCCTTGATGAGTATAAATTTAAGCAATCAACCACTTTAGAATCATTACGGCCACTTCGAAAGTAAAACATAAAAGCCGAATTCCTTAACGAGGGAAAGTCAGCTTTTTCTCTTCTAAAAAATGTATTAGCGTGGGTTTTATGTCATTTGGTTGGCGGGACCCCATGTCCATCAACTTAAGAATTTTATAACACCCCTAAAACAAAAAATTGTACATTTTCACCGGGAGATGCCAATTTTCTCGTTTTGGGGTATTTGCTTTTCTTAGGTTGATTGTGATGGGAGTAAACGCCAAAAAAGGAGTGATTCTTATGATCACTCCTTTCTACTTTAAAATTTACCCAGGTATGATTTTACTTATTTATTTCCAAATTTCATTTGCCCATTCAGGATGATCAATAAATGGATTACGATTATGTTGATATTTTGTAAAAATAACTTCATTACGCTTTCGTTCCAAATCATCGACAGGGTCTTGTTCATTCCATTTTAGTAAAACAGATAGTTTCCCCATATATGGATCTTTATTGTTATTCACTTTTTCATTAAGCTCTAAATCTACTTCGCCATTGTCTCCTTCATAACGAACAGCCATGTAAAATAACATTCTAGCAATATCCCCTTTTACACTATCACGAGGTTCCCAAGAATCACTATCGTATTTACATTCTGTTGCTTCTGAATGACTCACACCGCCATTATCAAAATCCAAATTCCCACGTGAACTATTGACAGATACATCCGTAGCTCTTAAATGGTGAAGGTCCGTTCCTGGTCCTGCAGCTGTCCCAAAATCACCGTGAGATTTTGCCCAAACATGCTCTCGGTTCCAATTATCGACCCCTGAACCATTTGTAAATTTCCCTTGCGAACGTCCTGTATATAAGAGAAGAACATTGTTTTTATTATTTGGATCTTCATCAGTATCTCTTAGTGCTTCCCAAACCGCACTGTATGATATCTTTGTATGATTATCAATAATATTATGAAGCTCCTTTTTTAATTCTGAACCCGCTTTTCCCTTTGCGCTATTATAATATGTATCATCATAATTTTTTACAGTAACCTCTTGTGTTAAAATCATCTCTGCTTTCGGAGACGCAGACACTACTTCAGCATATGTAGTATCTGTAAATGATAAGGACGAGGAACCTAAAATAAAGAATGAAGAAATAGCAACCATACTTAGTTTTATTTTTTGAAATGGCATATACACAAATCCCCTTTAAAATTAGATGCTAGTTAATGAACAAAAAACTCATTCTAAATACATGAAGTATTATTAAAATATATAAATTTTTCTTTCTCTCTTCTAGGAAATCCTATTCAGCCTGTATAAATTTCCATGCTTTTGGTTGATCCGTTTTCTTTCCTAACACAATCCAGCTCTTCCCTTTACCATTTTCTTGATAATTTACTGGGTATCCATCTGTATATAGGTAATATTCAGCTGAATTATTCGGATTTGGATACACTTTAAACTGTGCAGTATTTGCTTTTTGTTTCGCAAGATGTACCCAATTTGTCATGTTGGAGTAATTAAGAAATACGTAATTATCATAGTTGGATTGCGTCATTTTCAGCAGTACACTTTCTCCGCGATGGAGGATTCCATTATTCTCTTTATCAAATACAAACTGAACAGGTGTACCGTGAACTTTATTATCATCTACATGATTAGATAATAGTGCGTAATCATTCGCAGCATATACTTCAAAGGTCAAACCTCTATTTAGAAACTCACTTGGTACTACGAAGTATTTTTTATTATCTTGTATTGCTTCTCCTTTAGAATCTTTTACTATCGTATTTTCAATATCTTCAGCAGCAGTATTTCCAACAAATGTGTTAAACCATAAATGAATAAATCCCGCTGTATTTCTTTGAGCTTTTTCTAAACTTCTCTGAACAGCTGGCATAACTTCTTCTTGCCAAAGAGCATTGTTTCCTTTATTATAGTGAGATTTAATCTCGTCATTGGTAATGTTCCCGATTTCCACTTTTGCGAGTTTCGCTGTTTCATGGATCCACTGTTTTGGATCATTAGAATTCACTAAATTATATACGCCCTCACCATCAGATACTTCATACTGTGTCTGAATTGTCGTCACATAATTTTCAAAAGCGCTATGAAACTTTAAAGCACTCATGTCGACGGCTGTAAAATTAGCAGCATGCATTGGCTGAGTAGCATCTGTGAAGTAGTGCGTCGCAACACCTAAATAATAAAAAGCTTGTTTTCGGTCATCCTTCTTAAAGTATTCACCTGCTAATTTAAAATATTTATCTCCTTGCGAGAGAGCTGTTGGTTCTTCTTCTCCTTTATAGTTCTTTCTCGTATCAGGATCGTAGAAGTGAGATTTCCATCCTCCCTTAATTAGCCCATCAATGCCTATCGTACCTGTACCGCCATCGTTAAATTCATCAAGGTAATCGGCATCATAAAGACCTCTTTCAAATAACTCCTTATATTCAGGAGTATTTAAAAATTGTAATTCATTTGCTTGAACCGTCTTATCTTGATTACGACCCATAATTTGAATTGCGTTTCGTGCAATCCATAAATGTGTGCTTTCATTAGGATGGTGCGGATGCTCCGCAGACCATCTTTTCACACGTTTGTGCTCTTGGTTTTCCTGTTTCATTACTTCGTCAATTCCACAAGCATATGTTTCTGTTGGAATTGTCATTGCAATAGAAGATATTGCTGTTACAAAAGCTAGTGTACATAATTTCTTTTTCATACGATTCTCCTAAATTTCAATTTCATCAATAACGTAAACGATTTTACTTTTAAACAAAAATACCCTTCCACATTAAAAATGTAGTTTAATAATAACCTATATATTTCAATTTTTTTATGCAATTATACATATTTAGTTGCTAGCTAAAAAGACTACAGTTTATCGATGATTGAAATCAAAAATATTTATTAAATAAGAAAGAGGGACGAATATGATTTTGAGAACAAATGACAAAAAGGCGCGAAAAACAGTAAGATATGTTGCAGAATTTGTTATACTTTTAATACTAGTATCCTTTATATATCAATGGAATAACGGTTTAGAGATTGATACGACTGAGAGAGTTTCTTTCATACTAGTTCTCACTAGTTTCCTTTCTACCTTCTTGCCTGTTAGAAAAAAAGCTAGTGAATAATAAAAAAGTTACGTCTGCTACTGTAAATCGTTTGTATTACATATATTCTTTATTGCATTTGATATATTAATTCCTCCTACGATGTTATCCTCATCTATTTCGTACAAAGCTATGATTGTAAAAAAAAAGATTGATCAAAAAGATCAATCCTTTACTCTACTTCATTTAAGAAGAACAATGTTAAAACACCTGGTCCTGTATGCGCACCGATTGCTGCTCCAATTGTATTTACAATAAACACATCACAGCCAAATTTTTCAGTAATTAACGCTTTTAATGCATTCGCAGTTTCTAAATCATCACCATGTGTAATGCCAACTGTTTGACCTTTAAGGTCTTTTCCTCGCTCTTCCATTATATCGACAATTCGGCCTAAAACTTTCTTTCTACCTCTAATCTTTTCAAGTGGTACAAGCTTTCCTTCTTCCACATTTAGAATCGGCTTAATATTTAATAAACCACCAATAAATCCAGCTACCTTACTTAAACGACCACCTCTAACAAGATACTGCAAATCAGCAACTGTAAAGATATGCTCCATATGTTTTGTTAGAAAAGCAATTCGTTTCAAAATTTCTTCTTTGGATGCACCTTCTTTAGCCATTTTCGCAGCTTCTAATACAACAAGACCTTGACCAAGTGAAGCGCATTTTGTATCAATAATTTCTAAATCGAAATCTGCATATGTTTCTTGTACTTCTTCTTTAATCACTACTGAAGATTGATATGTACCAGAAAGTTCAGAAGAGAAAGCTACATATATACAAGGTGTACTTTGCTTTGCATATGTAACGAACTTTTCTTGGAATGTTTCTAATGATGGCAGCGATGTCTTAAATACCTCGCCTTCTCTCATCTTTTGTAATAATTGAACCGAATCTAATGTTACTCCATCTAAATACTCTGTTTCTGCCTCATCATATACACGGAGTGGAATCAAATCTATATCATAAGCTTGCAGCAATTCTTTTGGTAAATCAGCAGCACTATCCGTAATGATTTTAACGCTCATTTTTAAACCTCTATTCTATTATAAGTATACTAAAATAAGAACAATTACCTTTAAATTATATACGTAAAACACTTATGAAGAAAGAGAAAGTATTATTAAACTATTCTATATTCTATGCGTGGAATGTGGAGAAATTAACTTCATGATCAAATCAATTTCTCAAACGAGTTATATCTAATTGAACCAAGTACCATTATTTCATTACAAATCATTTTGTTTCCTATACAATAGAAATATCAGAATTTTTCAAGGAGTGTATTTTTATGAAAATAAAATTTGCTTCACCAGAGGATTTAGAATGGATTAACAGTCAGTATAAATCAGTTGGATTTGTGCCAAGTGATTTAAAAAAAGATAAAGTGGCAATTGTGACATACAACGGAGAATATGTTGGACTTGGACGTTTAGTTAAAATTGATCAAAGCACGTTAGAAATGGGCGGTATTTATATACTTCCTAAATTCAGGGGCTATAAATTAGCAGGCGATCTCCTTTCTTTCTTAGTAGACGAAGCAAAGCAATCCAATGTACCTAATATTTATTGCATTCCTTTTGAAGAACTGGCAGCTTTTTATAAAAAATATGGTTTTAAAGAAATTAATACTGATCAAGAGGGTGTTCATCCTACTGTATTAAATAAATACAATTGGTGTTTACGGGAATATGATAAAAATGTTTTGTTGTTTAAATTATAAGCACTTTTAAATTCAAACTTCATTTCATACCATTATTTTCTTCTTCAAACAAAAAGGCAGCATGTACAATTATACATGCTGCCTTTTCATCTATGAACAATCCTTATATATTAGTTTTTATCCATCTGCTTTAGTGCTTTTTTAGGAATTTCATTTTGTTGGACTTCTTCATATGTTGAAATCCCTTTATATCCCTCACTATTTGGTTCATCAAATACATACACACGTAAAAAAGCATTTAGCTTTAAATTTTTATTAGCATCGAACTTAATACTCGTCTTATTTCCATCTTTATCATATGCAATTACGTTATACTCGTAACGCTTCCAAGTAGGATCATCTTTATCTACCTGATATTCTTTTCCGTTCTCCGTAATATGAACATACATTTTATCTTTGCCCAATTTTTGCTTCATTTCAGCTAAATCCCAATCAAAGCTTACAAAAGCAGTCATTAAAAGACCTAATAATACGAGAAAAGCAATCAAAGTTATTAACAGTTTCTTCATGTTTTCAACCTCTTGTTTTAATAGTATGTGACACCTCGTATACTATCAGAAACCTTATGATCTATTTATCTATTTTCCTTACAAAAACCTTACACTTTTGTAATAAATTCGAACCAATTTTGAATTAGCAAGGATTTCCTTTCCCTTCACTGAATAGCACTTCTCCTACCCGAACTTTTGGATGCGAATATTATAATTGAGAATGATAATAAGGAAACAATTTCATCTTTCCACTAAAAAACGTTATAATAAACTGTAGCCTCTACGATTACGTTATAAAGGAGATTAAAAAATGGCTAAAATTAAAGTGTATCAAGTAAAAGAAGAAAATATGGATGCAGTAAAAAACATCATTGATGTTGAAGAACAAAACCCATCTACTGCAGATTTACAAAATCTATACACATGTGTATTAGATACAGAGGATATGGCATTGCCTGAATCATATATCGAAGAAGATATTTTAATCGATTCTATTGAAGTAATGGTAAATGTGTCTCAAAATAAATTAAGAGACCTAGGCACATACGATGTAATTGAAGTACAAAACAAAGGTAAAAAAACACAGATTTTATTATTAGCAGACGAAGAATATGAAGTAATCGAAGGTTAATTTGTAAAGTTACATACAAAAAAGCTCCTTTCTATTTGAGAAAGGAGCTTTTTTCTTCTATGCTTTTGATGTTTCAGCCTTTATCTTACCTTGTTCTTTCTTATATACCATTCGTTCATTCCCCATAAAGAAAATAAACACGAATGCTAAACCTGCTGGAACTAACGCCCACATAAAAGTATGAACGATAGAACTTGAAAGGGCTTCAATAATTTTATCTAATATTTGTGGCGGAATTTGAGATCTTGCGCCTTCTGAAAGAATTGCTCTTGAATTCCCTAGAGCGTTGCTATTTATTCCGCCATCCATTCCTTTAAATGCTTCTTCTAATTGATCTTGAAAACCTGTTCTTTGAATCATACCAAATATTGTAATCCCAAGGGTCATTCCTAATGAGCGGATAAAGTTACTCGTTGAAGTTGCTGATCCCCTCTGGTTCATACCGAAATTATGAATTGCAGCCATACTTAATACAGAGAATGAGAAACCTACGCCAAAACCAATAATAATCATACAAATGGTTAACCATACACGGCTCGTTTCTGGTGTTAATGTACTTAATAAGAACAATCCACCAAGCATAATCACAGCTGAAATAATCATGATATTACGGTAACTTAGCTTTGACGTTAAAAATCCACCTAACTGTGCTGTAACTACTGATCCTAACATCATTGGCAATAGTAATAAGCCAGAATTCGTTGCCGATCCGCCATATACACCTTGAATGAACAAAGGAATATATACAGTTGCTGACATAAAAGCAGCCCCGTAAAATAAAGCGATAATTGTACTCATCCCGAATAAGCGCTGTTTAAACATTTCAAACGATATGATAGGTTCTACCACTTTTCTTTCAATAAAAATAAACATAATAATTAAAATAGCAAATGCCGCAAATAAACTTAAAATAAAAGTAGAGTCCCAATCATACTTCTGTCCACCAAGTTCTAATGCGAACATTAAACAAACAACTGCACCGACTAGTGTAATTGCACCAAACCAATCAATCTTTTGTTTTTGATGAACGCGCGATTCTTTATAAAAGAATACAATAAAAATAAGTGATAGAATACCAAGCGGTAAGTTAATATAAAACACCCAGTGCCAGCTAATGTAGTCTGTAATATATGCGCCAAGTAAAGGACCGAAAATACTAGATAATCCAAAGACCGCACCAAATAATCCACCCATTTTCCCGCGCTTTTCGGGCGGAAAAATATCAAAAACAATAGTAAAGGCAATTGGAACAAGTGCCCCGCCACCAATACCTTGGATCGCACGATAAATACCTAACTGCGTAATATTTTCTGCGGTACCACAAAGTGCCGAACCAATCATAAAGACAATTAAGCCGAAAATAAAGAATCTTTTTCTACCATACATATCTGATAGTTTTCCGAAAATCGGCATTCCTGCCATTTCTGCTACCATATACGCCGATACAACCCAAACAAAGTTTTCTAATCCGCCTAAATCGCCAACAATTGTTCCCATCGCTGTAACAACAATGGTATTATCCATTGATGCCATTAAAATCCCTAGCAATAAACCAGCAACTACAAAGCTAAGTTTACTATTCTTTGCAACCATATATCTTGCTCTCCCTCTTACAACTATATTTGTTTATGTTCTTTTACAACTGATTTGCCTTTTTGATTAAAGCTAGTATGATATTCAACAACACTTATTTCACAGCCAGGGCCAATTGTAACATTGTTCCCCCTCACTACTTCAGCTATTGTATGCTCTAAATAAATGTCATCACCTTCAATAATTGATGTTTGAAGATTACCAGTATGACTTGTAAAAGGAATAAATCTAGCTTTTTTTCGTACTGTAATCTTTTTCCCACCAATTTCTCTTACTTTACTTCCTTCATAACGCAAGATAATGTTAATATTTTCAGCATTTAAAAGCCCTTCACTTTCAAGACCACCCGTTAATAAAAATTCTTCAACTTCAATATCTTCTTTTACAGTCAGCCCTCCTTTAATGTCCACAAAGTTTCCGAATAACTTTCCATTCACTTCGAACATTCCTCGAATTTTTATTTTGTTAATGTGACAATCATTCTGCACTTGTGTATTACCATATACTTTCACATACTCAGCATGCAAACCACCTTGTACTTCACTATCTCCATACACAATATATGAATTTGTCGTCATATCACCACGAACATCGCTCGTTCCATATGCTTTAAATTCATTGCAGTTCACATCATTTGAAATTGTTCCTTCTCCTCGAATTTTCACCTTATTATAGATTCCACCTGATGAACTACCAGAACCATTCAATGTAAGACTATTTCGCTTTTCCATTTACATTCCTCTCTCTATAAAAAAATTAAACTTGCTGAATTTCTTTTACTTTTGCATTTTTATCGACATGAAGAACTCCCGTATATTCTATAAGTCCAATCTCACAATTCGGCCCCACTGTAACATTGTTACCTCTTACAGTTTTAATTTGCACGTAATCAATATCAATATTGTCACCTTCTAACAATTCAGCTTCTAAATGTGATCCAAACACCGTTTTAAAAAGCCCACTAAATGCTGTTGGTCTGTGTCTTACTTTAATTGTTTGACCACCTATTTCTTTTACTCTACATGTACCATGAATATCGATGTCAATTTCATCTGCGCTTAGTAAGCCACCAATTGTGAATTGCCCTTCTGACGAAAAGATATCTACTTCACAATTACCGTCAATAGTCGCTTGCCCACGGATTTTAAGCTCTTCTCCTGTCAAAGTACCACCAATTGTTCCTTTTCCAGCAATCTTTAAATTGTTAGCCTTTACATCTTTTGTAATCGTTGCTTTTCCATCAATTCGCATATTTTCAGTGCTTACTGTACCGTCAACTTTACCGGATCCACTAATTTTTGTGTTCTCGCTTTTTAAATCACCATTTACACTACCTGACCCATTACATTCAAATTCATCACAGTCAATATTTCCATTAACAGTTCCTTTTCCATTTAACTGTACTTTATGGAACTCTCCACCATTTGAAGAACCATAGCCATTTATAATTAATTTTTCTGTATGCATTATTTCTCCTCCACTACAATAGTTTTGATTTTAATGCTTCTGTATATTGCATGATTGTTAAACGTACGACTATCTTCGTACCTTTTTCAAAAAATAGATCTTCCACATTTGAAACTAAGAGACATGTAGCAATACCTAGTTTTCGAACCACAACTAATTCACTATTCTTTTGTTTCATGATTTCATAGTGCTCATGCAGCACTTGTAGTATCATCTTACCTTCTTCTAAACTAATTTCTCCAGATTGCAGTAATTCTTCTAAAATGTATACATAGAGAATATCAACAAATTGAAATTCTACCGGTTTATTCGTTTGTTCTATAAAAAACTGCACAACCGGTTCGGAGGCAATACCCTTTCGTATCATGTCTTCTTTCGTTAAAGAAACCTCTGTTACACTTGGTGAAAACATATTCGCTAATTCATCTAGAGACAAATCCTCTTTCATTGTTTGAATTTTATCAATACGTTCTAATATCTTTTCTTTCGGAAAAAATGTTTCTTGCCCTGTAAAAGTTGATTTTCTTACAAACCAATCTTCTGGTATTAAATTCTTTCTTTTCCACCTATATAGCTGTCCGTATGAAATACCAGTCAGTTCTAATAAATCCTTTTTTGAAATTAAATCCGTACTCAACTGTATAACACTCCTTCCTGATAACAATGTAACATAACACTGTTACACTGTAAATGGGTGTTTATAAAAAATGTGCGAAACAACGTTCAAAATCAAAATGTAATTCCATACAAAAAGGCCCTTTTGATTTTTCAAAAGAACCTTTATTAAATGCTTATATATTAAGGTTTAAACCATATATTATAAAAATCAATCCAACCTTGAGCGTTGATGATTATATTTTGTACTTTTTCATGTGTACGTATGTGTTGTTTATTACGATATAAAGGAACAATATGAATATTACGTAACAATGTGTCCTCTATATCGCGTAACAGTGTAATTCGCTTTTCAAAATTAGGTTCAATAAAATATGAATGTAATTGCTCATTAAAATCCAGAGAGCTATGCTGATAAATAAAACTATTTTTTGAAAGAAACATATATAGAAAACTGCTTTCTGTTTGCTCGCTAATGGTAGCACTATCATGAATGATATCTGCTTGCTTTATCATTTGAACCTGTAATAATTCCTGTGTATCAAGAAAAGCTATTTCAATTACAATTCCATATTTGGCACATTCTTTTTGAATCCAATATGAATCTTCTACATGATCTTGTCCTTTAAATGTGTATAAATTTAATATTTCATTATTATACTTACTATTTTGAACCAAGATTTGAATATCCTCTTTTATTCTTGGCATAAAAAAATTCGTCAATAATAATTCCCCTGCTACCTCGCCACGCTCTCCCTCTAACTCACCTATTATTTTGCTGCTATGAATAATTTTATACAACGCTTTGCGAAATGTAATATCTTGCATAGGTCCTTGTTTCTCAGTGTTTAACGTTATATATGTTACATTGGATTCCAGTATAGAAAGTTCCTTATGATACTTTTCTAATTCTTTATGTTGCGCCTTTACGAAAACATCATATGTATCAATACTTTGTGGCACATTCCATAATTCAATCCGATCGAGAAAGGGTCGTTCACGAAAATACAAATCATGAGCTTCTAATACAAAAATAGACTCATTATTTTCACACAGTTTAAACGGTCCTGTTCCAATTAATTTGTCTTCCTCATCTTCCATTACAATAGAACACTGTTCTGAGCTTAAAGCATGTAATAACAATTGATTTTCCGTATGCAAGTGCATTTCTACAATATATTCATTTACAATACGAACACTTTCAACATGTTGAAGCATCCATGAATACGGATTATCCTCTTTATTCATAAACCTACCAAATGTATATACAACATCATGAGCTGTAAATCGTTTTCCATTATGAAATCGAACCCCCTTTCGTAAATAAAAAGTCCATAGTTTTAGATTGTCATTATATTCCCAATGAAAAGCGAGTCTCGGTTCTATTGTATTTGTGCTCTCATTAACATAAATAAGCGTGTCATATAGATGTTTTACCATATGACACTCCGAACGCATTGTAGCATATACAGGATCTAAAGAAATTTTCAGGTTCATTTCAACTTGTAAACGCAGTACATCTTGTCTTCCTCGAGAAGTCATTTCAATTTGATAACCAAATATCGAATCTATCCAAGCTTGGAATTGTTTTTCTAATATGGGGAAATATGAGCTATATTGCTCAACAAATGCTTTTCCACCCTTTACATCCCCTTGTTTCGTTATTTCTTTCCCCTGTTCTAAAATTAAAGAAATAGGATTTTTTTGAAACGATAACTTTGATCGATTCCCTCTTCCGCGTCCTGGAAACCAACAAATCCACGCTAACTCTTCTAATTTTTTTATAATAAATTTACTATTACGATCCGTACAAAACAATGTTTCCGATATATTTTGTAATGATATTTCTATTTTTTCTTCCTCTGTTCTCCCTTTTCCATACTGGACCCACAGCTGTATGTACTGCTCCAAAATAACCATACTTTTCCCCCTAAAAGATGAAAAATCTCCTTCTTTCATTCTACCCTTTTTCATTTCTTGCTTCTATCTTAAGATTTCTATATAGAAAGGGGGAAATGAAGAATGAATCATCTTATAAAACGCTATAATAAACCAATCCGGATTCGATTATTAGGTGAGTTGTTAACTAGAACAACTGAGGCCATGTTAGCAATTATTTTTATTGTCCATGTCAATAAAGCACTAGAAGGTAATGTGATTATGACAATGCTTCTGTTTGGATTGCAGCCACTTTCTGATATTGTGTTCACAATCATTGCTGGAGGTGTAACAGATCGCTACGGTAGAAAGAAAATTATGTTACTCGGATTATTCGTGCAAGCAATTGCAATAGGCGGATTTGTTTTTGCTGAATCAGTCCTATTCTTTGCTTTGTTATATGTAATGAACGGTATTGGCCGCTCCTTATATATTCCTGCTCAGCGTGCACAAATTGCCGATTTAACTGAACAAAAACAACAAGCTGAAATATTCGCTGTTCTTCAAACAGTAGGAGCTATCGGTGCTGTGATTGGTCCATTCATCGGTGCCTTTTTTTACAATAGTCACCCTGAATACTTATTTGTCATTCAAGCTGTAACTCTCCTGCTGTATGCCATTCTCGTTTGGACACAACTGCCAGAAACAGCTCCAATCATTCAAACTAATGAAAAATCAGCACAAGTAACAACACGTACACAGTTTATTTTTAAGCATTATGCTATATTTGGACTCATGATATCTACTCTTCCGATTAGCTTTTTCTATGCCCAAACTGAAACAAATTATCGTGTATTCGCAGAAGATATCTTTCCAAATTTCTTATTTGTTCTCGCATTTATCTCGACTTGTAAAGCTGTAATGGAAATCATCCTGCAAGTTGGTCTTGTCAAATGGTCTGAACGATTTTCAATGCCTAAAATAATTGTAATTTCATATATTTGTTATACATTCGCTGCTATTGGTTATGGTTATTCTACAACATTATGGTCACTCTTCTTCACATTGCTTTTCCTGACAATTGGTGAAAGTATTGCTTTAAATCACTTACTACGATTTGTTTCCAGAATAGCACCAAGTCACAAGCGGGGATTATATTTTTCTATCTACGGCATACACTGGGATATTTCTCGAACGTGCGGTCCTGCTATAGGTGCAGTTATATTAAGTCATGTAAACGGCAGTACCCTATTTTATATTTGTGCCTGCTTATTAATAATTGGTGGAATCATTCAAACTTATTTTGTATATTCAGTAGAGCGTAATAAATCAAAAGAGCTGTTCTTATAACAGAACAGCTCTTTTTCTTATATCAACTACCCTGCCATATTATTAACACTGTCCTCTGTGGAAAACTCTACATGTATATATTCTTTATTCATAATTTCTTCCTTAAAACATATCCCATTTATTTGTTATACTGAATAGATAATAGGAAAATTTTACTGGGTTTGATAACCATTTTATTCACTTTAAAGGAGAGGTATAATGAATAAAGCTATCGACATACAATATCTGTGTCATTTAATATATCAAACATTTTCAATTCCTGTTCATTTTTTATCTACAAATAATGATATCTTATATGAATTTATTTCTAACGATAGTTGTAGTCCTTTTTATTCCTCTAAGAAAGAACAACTAAATGACCTTTATCAAAAAAATGATCCCTATAACTTTCCACTCATCAAGATCAATCGTTATCTAGAAAATTTTGTTTTAATTCACATAGTAGATCATGAATACATGGAAGGAACTCTTATCATTGGCCCTTCTGCATACCCACGTTTATCAGAAGATATGGTTATTGAACTCATGAATGAATTTGCACACAATTGCAATAAAGGCTGACTTCTAGTGCACTCTTTCACTCGGTTATGTTGGATAATTTTTATCTTTTACAAGTAAAAAGCTTCACTTTTCAAATGTCCGAAGAAACTTTTTCATGGTATGGATGCTCCTTTGAGCAGATATCCTCCTTCTCTACTAATAAATTGTTATTTTTTTAGATTTCTGCTAACAATTTGTATAACCATTTTTGTGAAATTTATCCAAAATAAAAAAGCCGCCCTATTAAAGGCAGCTTTAGCTATGTATTTATACTTCAATACTTTTTCCATCTTCAACGATGTGGTAAAGTAAATGAGCTAAATGATGAATTGGACCATATTCTTCCTCTTCTTCATCTGTTTCACCTTGGAATTCAAGGTCATTTAAGTAAAGTGCTAAAAATTGATAGAATAATTTCAAATCAAATCCGTAGCAAGCACTTGGCTCTTCATGATCTCCTTCATATTGCAACATTAAGTATTGTTCATTGCCTTCTGCATCTTCTGCATCAAAGAATACAAAGAAACCAACATTTGTATCTAGATCAAATAGATGACGAGTACCGTTTTCTGTTACTTTATTGAAGTCCTCTTCACTTAACTTATGTACTGTTGTTGCTTTTGCATTGTCTTCTTGATGAAAGTTTACTGTAAATGATTTCAATGCTTACACCTCCTGATTGTATAACAGTAGCATAACAGATTAGGACAAATAATACAAAAATGGATCGCTGACAATTTTCAGCGATCCACCTAATTTCATTTTCGCATTGCACGCAGTAATAAGCTGACAATAAAAATTAAAACAATGGCACCAATTAATGCTGGAATAATTGCATACCCTCCGATAACCGGTCCAAACGTACCCAATAACAATGTTCCAAGCCAAGAACCGATTATCCCAGCAATAATATTTCCAATCACACCACCAGGTACATCTTTACCAACGATTAAACTTGCTAGCCATCCTAAAATACCACCAACAATTAAAGACCATATAAATGCCATATCACTATACCTCCTTAATTTTACAAAACAAAAATAATTCCTATAAATTATTGCTTACCATTAGTTATGCTACTATTTTTGATAAGTTATACCTTAA
The DNA here is from genome assembly GCF_026241455.1 of Bacillus sp. DHT2. NCBI lineage: Bacteria > Bacillati > Bacillota > Bacilli > Caryophanales > Bacillaceae > Bacillus > Bacillus sp. DHT2. The sequence goes on along the minus strand of NZ_JAPHWH010000001.1, from coordinate 479,001 downwards.
ATGCCACGTATAGCTTTTTATACAATTGAATTAGTACAGTTTTGTATCCATTCAAAATAAATTATTTTTCCAAACCATATTATTCCTCGATGATCTCATAGCCTTATTCCCTAAGAACAATCTGGTTTCAACATTGTTCTCATAAATTTTTTTAAAACGTTTGATAGTTAAAATCAATGGCCATTCTTTGTACAGACCGATTATCAAATCTTATGGGTTCAGCAATCTTTCTAAAATCAGCTACACTTTGTCCTCGAGTTTCGTCATTTGTTGTACTTATCCATACAGCAGACTTTTTATATTCAAAGATATTATCATTCATTAATGAAATAAACGGTAATAAATCATGAATGGGACTTCTACCAATTCCACGGTATTCTTTTTTATAAAAGTTCTCATAATAAAAATCAATCATTGGCTTAATTAGTTTTGCTAGCCCTGTTCCCTTTTCATTAATAATGTTTCCATTTCAGGAGTAATAAGTGCCTGCTGCGTTACATTTAACGGATAAACACTAACATTCTTGGCATATTTCATGACAATATTAGTTGCAATTGGATCTCCATAAAGTGAACCTTTAATCAGTGGGGATTTTCTTCATCCCCCTCTGATTATTAGTTGAACGAATCGGGCTTTTATGGGCAGTTGGTTCCCCACCTAACTTCTTTGCTTTCGCTGAACTTTGAGGTGGGGGTCTTACTGCCCGTTAATGCGGGGTAAAAGTTAGCTTCTGAAACAGGAGTAACATTACCTGGAAATAAAAATGCGCCACCCATTATATAATAAGCGCATACTTGGTCCATTACATCTGGATACAAAAGAAATAATATTGCATGTTTTATCGGCATAAATTAAAGCAACTGCATCATCGATACCCAAATCTCCAAAAAAGATTTTTTATTAACTCCTCTCACCCTCCTCATCATTTTCTACTATTATTATTATGCGAAAAAGACAAGGCGGTGAAACAGTATCAAATAAAAAAACCGCCTATTTACTGGCGGTTATATGGAGATAATAAAATTGTTTATATTTTATTCAACTATCGTGTATTTTTCACTATGAATACAATTTATTTACCTTTTCATTTTCCTCTTAAAGCCCAAAACAGCGATTACGAAGATAATGATTATATAACCAACTACCCATAATAAAGGTACAACAAGATCACCATATTCACCAGATAAAGCAAATCGTGTAGCATCAACCGCATGAGCAAATGGCAATGCATAACCGACTGTTTTAAACGTACCACCAATCATATCTAACTTAAACCAAGTGCCACTTAACCATGTTGTAAGATTAACAAAAATCGCAAAAATCCCACCAACTTGCTTATCCGTAAAATACGTACCAAGTAGTAGACCAAATCCAATATAAAGCATTGCAATGATAATGAGTAGAATAGTGGCACCTAATACATTCGCATTAAATGATAGACCTAAGAAGAATGCTGAAATAAAGCAAATAACAATTTGAAGAATGGCAACCGGTAATAGTGGAAGAGCGTACCCAGTAATATAATCAGAGGCAGACATAGGGGAAGCAAAAATCCGCATTAAAAATGAACTGCTTTTATCCTTACCAATCAGCATCCCTGAAAATAACGTAATAAAAGAAAAACTGAAAACGATTACACCTGGCGTTAAGTTTTCTATATGATAAAGGTCCAAAGGCATATTTTTCTGCATGATTGAAAAAAGACACATAATAATAACCGGAAGCACAATCCCAAAAAGAAGCGTCAGAGGATCTCGTAAAATCTCCTTACGATTACGTGAAGCAAATGCTAAATATCTCATAGTCCGCCTCCCTCTTCAGTTAGTGTAAGGAAAATATCTTCTAAAGAAGATTGTCCCGTATTTTCTTTTAACTCATCAATCGTTCCAAGTGCATGCAATTTACCACCATGCATAATACCGACGCGATCAGCAAGTGCGTCTACTTCTTCTAGATAGTGCGTCGTTAAAATAATCGTGATTTTACCCTTTAATTCAAGTAGAGTCTTCCACAGATCATGTCTAGCACGAATATCAAGTCCTAGTGTTGGCTCATCTAAAAAAATGATTTGGGGAGACGAAATAAGTGCCATCGCAATGCTTAGCCGGCGCTGCAACCCACCTGATAATGTTTTTGCTTTATTTTTTGCTCGCTCCGAAAGTCCAAACTTTGTCATCATTTCCACCGCTTTTTGCTTAGCCTCTTGCTTATTGCTTCCATAGATACTCGAGATGAATTCTAAATTTCCCTTTACAGAAAGATTCGGAGCTACCGCAGTTTCTTGCGGAGAAATGTTTATTTTTTGTTTTACTGCCGTAGGGTTTTTGATGATACTATCTCCTAACATCAGTGCATCGCCACTTGTAGGTGTAAGTAAGCAACTAAGCATTTTAATCGTTGTTGTTTTTCCAGCAGCATTTTGCCCTAAAAGTGCGAAGAATTCTCCCTTCTTAATCGTCAGTGAAAGATTGTCAACAGCTGTGCGCTCTTTAAATTTTTTCGTTAGATTTTTTATAATTATGGCCATTATTCATCACTTCTCCCTTCAAATTGCCTTGATTGAATCGCAGCATTAATTTTTTTTATATCATTCTTTGAAATCATGTATTGAATAGCCCATGTGATGACATACGTACCTAAAAAACCAATAAAAAAAATCAGTGTGCCTATAGATGTTTTGGGCATCCACAGTAGCGTTACAATCGGCCCCCATACTAGTGCTGTTATACAAAAATGAACGATGTACTGTTTTAGTAGACTCCACTTCACTATGTCAAAAACAAGCGAACTTGTAGCGAATGTGACCCCAATCAGCCCTGTTAACAGTATTTGTACCGTGACAGCTGACATCTTACTAACAAATAAAGAGCGAAACTGTTCCACAACTGGCATATATTCTCCTTGACCTAATGGGAGCGAAATAAGGAGTTGTACGATTTGTCCAATAATCACACCGATAACAAAACCACCAACAACTCGACTAATTATATTTTTCAAGATATTTTCACCTCATATTCCGAACAGTTTCTTAATTTTTGAAACATAGCGTCGAGAAGCATACGTTTTGATATTCCCTGTTAATGACACGCCAATTGTTCCTGTCATACTAATATCCATATTCGTAATCATTTTAATGTTAACAATCTCTGAATTTGAAATACGAACAAAAAATTGACTATTTAATTTCTCTTCCAGTTCATATAACCTTGAGCGAACGGTATAAATACCAGCAGCGGTTTGGAGAAATACCTTCTGTTTCTCTGTATAGATTCTAACGATATCTTTACATTCAACAATTTCAACACCTCTTTCTGAAAATACAGCTAATGAATCCATATGAGTCTCCGATAGTCGCTTCATAATATCAGATATCTCATCTGTCATTTTATCCGTTAGAATGATAATTTTCGGCTCTTTATAAGATGGATCAATCGACACTTCAAACTTCACTTCACCACTTCCCTTTCACTCGCTCTAAATATAAAAGCTATTTAAGTTACTGTAAATGGATTTTCGATAACCGGTTGTTTTCACACGATAACTGGTCAAAAAACAAATATAACAATTAGATACTCCAGGAACATATTCTTTCTTTACAATAAATAGGCACACAAAACAGATCTTCTGTGTGCTGATTCAACTTATGTATTTCTAAATAAAAATCAATTTATTAAATTATTTTTTCATATAGATGTATAGCTTATATAGGAAGGAACGAAATATTCAAAATACTTTTTCATTAAAAAATTCTCCCCTATTAATTAAATAACTTTTTACATTTCTATTATACATGAATAGAAAAAACGACACTGTATTTTGTGTCGTTTCGGCTCTCTATCATTAAACAATTTTATTGTTTTTAAAGGACTTTATTATTTGTGAACAGCATTTTCCATCTTTTTATACGACAAATATGCTAATACATTCTTACTTGTATCATATTTAGGATTGTTTCCTTTTTTCGGCTCTCTAACATGTGTCTTTTCAAACCCAGGAATTTCAGGCATTTTCTCCAAAAATTCAACAATCTCTTTTTCCGTTCCCTCAACGCGTACACGAATCATTGTTATTACTCCTCAATTCTCTATTTCTCTGTACTAAGTATAGCGTACTGAGAAAAGACTGCAAGAAAATTATCTTTTTAGCGTTGAACTTTTATGACATACAAACAGTGCCATCTCCGTATAAAATGATTCTACTTTATTATTGTTAAATTGTATGTTGAAGAACTCCTTCATTTCATTTGACGCTTTCATCATACAATCCGTTAACTTGGAGCGTGTTGGCGATGGGACATCCATCATGTTACACCACCAATCAAAATTAAATTGTTTTTCAAATGTGAAACATGATTGCATTTGTAAACCTTGCTTTTCTAATAATGAAATCCACTCTGTTTTTCTAAGCGCTCTCCTGTGACTTGGATCTCGCTTTTTCTCAATAAAATTATAAAATGTATCATATTCTAGGTTTTCTGGGGAGACATTATCAATTAATATAAATAATCCGTTCTCTTCTAACTTTCGATGTACTTCAAAAATAAATTGAGAAGGGTTTGAAAAATGATGCGCTGCAATGCGACAAATAATCGTATCAAACGATTGATTAGAAAAGGGTAAATCCTCTGCATTTCCTACTACAAATGATACATTTTCATGTCCGTTTGTCTGGATAAATGCTTTCGCTTTTTCTAACATTTTTTCTGTTAAATCGAGCGCAACAACCTCTTTAAATATCGGGGCTAATAAATTAGCAACATGACCGCCACCTGTAGCGATATCAAGAAGACGAATATTTTTACGATTTTTTACTTGTTGAACGACATACTGTAAATCTGGTCCTTTTGCATGAATTTGACTATTCACATACTTTTCAGCATTACTACCAAATTGTGTTTTCACAAGTTCTTCGTTACTCATTTCAACCATCTTCTTTCTACATATATTTACATATTCTTTTTCAGCAAGAATATATAAATATCCTCTTTATTCAATGAACTAAGCACTCTATTTCCTTCCGATTTTCTTCTTGTTTTATATATTTACATACATTTATACCATATGCTTGTACAATGAAGGGAAGTGACAATACAAATAGTTCTTTTAACACATTCTCTTCGTATTCATCAACCCAATCCTTTGTTTCTGTACAATAATTAAAAATCAACGTATAGAAACTTCCGCATTCAATTTCTGTTTTACCTACACCTATTTCTCTTAATAACTCTTTACATAATAACGAATGTCCATCAATAAAGCGTGGAAAGTAATAAGCATAAATCATTTCACGACACTTCTCCCTAATCATTTCCTCAAATTTAATATAGTATATTCTACTTTCAAAATAGAACGCTCCTCTTGTTTTCCCACTATACTCGCGTAAAAAATCTCCAATTGTATCATACGTATAGCCTTCATGCGTTTGATTCATATGTACTAAAATACCACTAGAATTCACCATATATTTTGGGACTGATATGTAATAATAGACAATCCAAAAACAAAGCTTTGCTATTATTTCCTCTTCCTGCTTCTCTAAAAACTGGTCGAACAATTTTTTGAAAAATTGTTGAATCATAAGTATCCCTCCCTCGTACATTTTAAATTTATTCCAATTTATTTTCTAATATGTAAATTTGATTTTTTAGCTCTATAAAAGCAACGTTTTATCCAAATCAAAAAGATTGAACTTTCATTATCAAACACGTAATATAGACTCTGACTCTAAAAAATAATGATTCAAATGTATGAATGAAGAGGAGGATTTATATACGATTTTTCCTATTTTATAAGACTGAGAGGTTTTGTTATGTGGCGTAATAAAAATGTCTGGATTGTTCTAATCGGTGAGTTTATCGCTGGGCTTGGTTTGTGGCTTGGGATTCTTGGCAATCTAGAATTTATGCAGAAGTATGTACCTTCTGATTTTATGAAGTCGGTTATTTTATTTATTGGATTATTAGCCGGTGTTCTTGTTGGTCCGATGGCTGGTCGTGTTATCGATCAATACGAAAAAAAGAAAGTCCTTCTTTATGCTGGTTTCGGCCGTGTTATCAGTGTTATTTTTATGTTCTTCGCTATTCAATATGAAAGTATCGCCTTTATGATTGCCTTTATGATTGCCCTTCAAATTTCAGCGGCTTTTTATTTCCCTGCATTGCAGTCTGTTATTCCGCTTATTGTTCGTGAACATGAACTATTACAGATGAATGGTGTCCATATGAATATCGGAACAATCGCTCGTATTGCTGGAACCTCACTAGGTGGTGTTCTTCTTGTCGTTATGAGTTTACAGTACATGTACGCGTTCTCAATGGCAGCATACGCTTTATTATTCCTTTCGACCTTTTTCCTACAATTTGAAGATCAAAAATCAAATACATCAAGTAAAAAAGCAGCAAAAGATAATAGCTTTATGGAAGTATTTCGGATTTTAAGAGGAATCCCAGTTGCATTTCGGGCACTTATTTTAAGTATTATTCCCCTTTTATTCATCGCTGGTTTCAATTTAATGGTTATTAACATTAGCGAAATGCAACATGATCCGACAATTAAAGGGTTTATTTATACCATTGAAGGTGTGGCTTTTATGTTAGGAGCTTTCGTAATTAAGCGTTTATCTGATCATTTCCCACCTGATAAATTACTTTATTTCTTCGCCTTCTGTACTGCTTTTGCGCATCTCTCATTGTTCTTTAGTGATGTGAAATGGATGGCACTTGTATCATTTGGTCTATTTGGATTTAGCGTTGGCTGTTTCTTCCCTATCATGTCAACAATTTTCCAAACAAAAGTTGAAAAAAGTTATCATGGACGTCTTTTCTCATTCCGTAATATGTTTGAAAGGGTAATGTTCCAAATTGTCTTACTTGGAACTGGATTCTTCTTAGACACAATTGGGTTACGATATATGGTTCTTATTTTTGGCGCTATTTCATTATTAATTATTTTCATGTCGTTATCAAAGCACAAGCAGGCAAGTAAAAACATTTCCCAAGTATCGAACATGTAAAATCCATCTCCAAATTGAGATGGATTTTTCTCTTATTGTAAGAGATGACCTAAGTCTCCTGTTGTTATATTCCCACTATTTGCTTCATCTGTATCAATATGCATATCTAAGGCGTATGTATCTTTTACACGAATTAACACTTGATTAAAAATCAATCCTCTGTTTCCTTCTACTTTCACACTTGCATATTGTCCATCTTTCACTTGAAATTTTTCAGCATCTTGAGGTGTCATATGGATATGGCGCTCAGCGATGATTACACCTTTTTCAATTTTTAAAGAACCCTTTGGACCAATAAGAGTAATCCCTGGTGTTCCATCAATATTGCCTGATGCTCGAATCGGAGCATCCACTCCTAATTTACGTGCATCTGTTTTTGAAATTTCAACCTGTGTAAACTTTCGAATAGGACCAAGGATACGGACTTTTGGGATTTCCGCCTTTTCAGTCTTAATCGTTACTGTTTCTTTCGCTGCAAACTCTCCTGGTTGTGAAAGTTCTTTTGCAACCAGGAGCTCATATCCTTCCCCAAAAAGTTTTTCTAAATCTTCGCTTGTCAGATGGACATGCCGATTTGATACACCAATTGGAATTTGTTTCACCTTTAACACCTCTTCATTATGTGGTAGTATTCATACTCTTTAGCCTTCCCTTCTTTTTCTTTTTACACAACTGCGTTTTGAATTCTGACTCAAAAGTGATAAAATATAATTATGTGTTTTCAGAATAATAAAAGAATATAAAATTCAGAAAATGAAAGCACAGTTTTTTAGGAGGGGTTTTGATGACTTATACGTTAGCAGCTAGAATGAAAGCATTTCAATCTTCTATATTCAGTGAATTAGCAGCTTATAAAAAGGAAAAAATTGCAGCAGGTCACAAAATGATTGATTTGAGTATCGGCAATCCAGATATGCCTCCTGCTGATATTGTAAGAGAAGCTATGGTACATACAGCAAATGAAAAAGAAAGTTACGGTTATACTTTAACAGGTATTCAAGAATTTCATGAGTCAGTAACTGAATATTACGATAACAATCACAATGTTAAATTAGATCCAAACAATGAAGTTTTATTATTAATGGGTTCCCAAGATGGACTCGTTCACTTGCCTATGATTTTTGCAAATCCAGGTGATCTTATTTTAGTACCTGATCCTGGATATACAGCATATGAGACGGGTATTCAAATGGCAGGTGCAAAGCCTTACTTCATGCCTTTAAAGAAGGAAAATGATTTTTTACCTAATTTACAAGACGTTCCTGAGGAAATTGCTAAACAAGCAAAAATGATGATATTAAACTTCCCTGGAAATCCAGTTCCGGCAATGGCTCATGAAGATTTCTTCAAAGAGGTCATTGCATTCGCAAAACAGCACAATATCATTGTGGTACATGATTTCGCCTATGCAGAATTTTATTACGATGGAAAGAAACCAATCAGTTTCTTATCTGTTCCTGGCGCCAAAGAAGTTGGTGTTGAAATTAATTCCCTATCCAAAAGCTATAGCTTAGCTGGTAGCCGTATTGGTTATATGATTGGAAATGAAGAAATTGTAGGTGCACTAGCGCAATTTAAATCAAACACAGACTACGGCGTGTTCTTGCCAATTCAAAAGGCCGCATCAGTTGCCTTACGTAAAGGGGCCGATTTCTGCGCCAAAAATCGGATTATCTACCAAGAACGTAGAGATACTTTAGTTGATGGATTTGCTTCTTTCGGATGGCATGTTGATAGACCAGCTGGTAGTATGTTTGTTTGGGCTGAAATCCCAAAAGGCTGGACCTCATTAGACTTTACCTATGCACTAATGGATCGTGCGCATGTTGTTGTAACCCCTGGTCATGCTTTTGGACCACATGGTGAAGGATTCGTTCGTATCGCACTTGTCCAAAATAAAGAAGTGTTACAACAAGTTGTTGAAAATATTGAAAATAGCGGTATTTTCTCTCCCGAAAAAGCAGATGCATTAGTCAATAATTAATTACAAATCCCCTGCTTATTTTTAGCAGGGGCTATTATTTTCCCATTTAAGGAGTAAAGATCGGAGACCTTTATGAATATCAAAAATATTAACGATACACTTCCTCATCGCTACCCATTTTTAATGATTGATAGAATCACAGAAATTGAAAATGAAAAATCCGTAAAAGGATATAAATTAATCACAAGTAACGAATGGTTTATAAATCCGAATCAAAACAGCATGCCACACATGCTAATTGTAGAGGCCCTTGCACAGCTTGGAGCATTTGTAGGAACAAGTGAGTCTACCGGATTAGGATTCCTCTCCTCATTAGACGGTGTAACATTTAATGGCACTGCTATACCTGGTGACAAGCTAGATTTACAATATGAAGTTCTGCGGAATAAACGAGGATTTGTTCTGGGGAAAGGAATTGCTTCTGTAAACGGAAAAACGATTGTTACAATCGAAAAATTACTAGTTTATATCACAAAATAAAGGTTTTATTATAACTATACAATGACAAGGAGTACAAGAATGAAGAGCGCTGTCGGTATTGATGCTGGTGGAACATTAACGAAAATTGCTTATTTTAATGAAAACAATACATTGCATTTTAAAAAATTTTACTCCTATGAACAAAACAAAATTAAAGATTGGTTACATAATCATACACATATTAATAGATTATCTATAACTGGTGGTAAAGCCGAACAGTTACAAACATTATTTTTAGAAAAATACACTATAGAGTATGTTGCAGAATTCGATGCCACACTTGCAGGCGTTCATTACCTCATTAATAAAGAAAAACACTTTATCAATAACTTTGTTTTAACAAATATCGGTACAGGAACGTCCATTCACTATGTCCATAACAAAAAATATATCCGTGCTGGTGGAACTGGCATTGGCGGAGGGACAATCACGGGGTTATCAAAGCTGTTAACAAACATAGATTGTTTTGAAGAAGTCATTCAACATACAAAACTAGGATCTAGACAGAATCTCGATATAACAGTTGGAGATATTTATAGCGAGATTCTATCTCCTATTGATAGTAATTTAACAGCTAGTAATTTCGGAAAAGCTGCTATGAGTGAAGCGGATTATAACAACCCCGATTTACTCGCTACCCTTCAAGGTCTTGTTGGTGAAGTAGTTACTGCATTAAGCCTTCAATTTGCAGAAGCAAAAGATATTGATCATATCGTTTATATTGGATCTACACTATCAAATAATACACATCTACAAGAAATTATAGGTAGTTATACTTTGTATCAAAATAAAAAACCTATCTTCTTAGAAGATCACGGTTTTAGCGGGGCTATTGGTGCTTTATTGAGTGCGGTAAAATAAATATATTACAAAGAAAAGAGCCTCTGTGAAAGAGAAAACATGAGTCAAAATTTCACATAATAAAAAAGCTGGTTTTTAGACCAGCTTTTTTATTTGAACTATAGCTCTACATATCCTTTTTCTCCACCAAGATATTGAAAACGATTTACACCAAACGCTTGCGCTACATATCCTCTCATCGCTTCAAACCCTTCACCAAAATAAGGAATAGGGTTTTTCAAAAACGAGATTGTTTTTTCCCCATCATAAATTTTAGCTTTTATTATATCTTTGTCTGAATGAAACGATATATATATTCCCTTATAATAATATTCATAATATCCCTCTTCATCCTGTTCACTCTTGTCTTCAAAAGGTATACATTCCATTTTATAAGTATCCCCATTAATATTTATTAATTCCATGTAATCCGCCCCTTTAAGGAAAACTTAGGTACATTAACATGTAACAACCTCTTTTATTCCGCTTCTATATTTTCTTGTAACAATACGTTTTTGGAGAAACAGACTGTAAAAATTCATTCATCTCCCCTACAGAATAAATATATAACTCATGCATCGCACGCGTACAAGCGGTATAAAATAACTTACGTTCACTTTCTCGGCTGTATTTTTCCTCTGATGCATCGTAGATAATGACCGCATCAAACTCTACCCCTTTCGATAAATACGATGGGATAATCAAAATACCTTCATCAAACGAACTCGTTTCTTTCTTAATGAGGCGAACTGGTAATGATGTTTGTAGGGCATAGTACGCTTCTTCGCTTTCTTCCGCTGTTTTACAAATAACCGCGATTGTTCTGTGACCACTTTGCTTCAAGTGTTCGATTTGGTCCACAATCTTTTTATGATGAGCTTCTCCTTCTTTCACTTCTGTTATAATCGGTTGTTTTCCTTCACGCTGAAACGGTTCAATTTCATCACCGTCAATTAACTGCTTCGTAAATTCAATAATTTGCTTTGTAGAGCGATAACTACGTGTAAGAACAATTTTTTCACTTAGTTCTTCCCCATACAAGGTACTTAACTGTGAAAATTCATTCTCTGACGCATGTTCATAAATGGTCTGATTAAAATCGCCTAGTATCGTCATTTTTGTATGAGGGAATATTCGTTTTAAAAATGCATATTGAAATGCAGAATAATCCTGCGCTTCATCAATAAATATGTGCTGCACAGATGTATTTTTTTGTAATTCTTCTAGTTGGTCTTTCATGTATAAATAAGGCGTTGCATCTTCATACGCCATATAAAAACCTTGCATTTTTTCTATTGTTTCTCCGCATATTTCATCCCATTTTTGTGGTAATTTATATTCTTCTACAAGTTGCTTAGCAAACTCGGGATCTTTAAATAACTGTATATAGAGTGCTGATGTATGAATAAATTGTAATTTTTTCACACGTCTTCGGAGCGGTTTAAAATATTTTTTCACAACAATAGCTGCTAACATATTTTGTTCACGTTCAAAATCATCAAACGTACCATCGGAATATTCTTGTCTTTTCTGTAATTTCCGATGAACTTTTGCGTATGTTTCTTTATCTAATAACTGTACTTCTTCTTCCACCCAAAGTTTTTTTCTCTCTATTTTTTCTTGCTCCTTCAGCTCCTTTAACAACCACTCAGAAATTAACTTTATTCGATTCGGAATCCGTATTGAAGGATCAAATTTATAAAATTGTTCTTTTATTTGTTCTTTAGAGATTAATACTTCCCCTCTAAATTTTATATCTTTAAATAACATACCTTCTCGTTTTAAATAAGATACATACTGATCTACTACTTCAATAAAATCAGAACTTGCTTTATATCTAATCCCTTCTAATCGTGTTTTATAACTCTTTTCTTCCATTCTTGTCAGTACATATTCCATTTGTGTAAATGGATCTTCTAATTCAAATTTCTTATCAATATGACGCTCTAAGTATTCTTGGAATGTCGTTTGCTTCATATTGTCTTCACCAAGTTCCGGCAATACTGTAGATACATAGCTATTAAACATCGAGTTTGGAGAAAAGAGAACGATTTGATCGGCGTGTAATGTCTCTCGATAACGATATAATAAATATGCAACGCGCTGAAGAGCTGCCGATGTTTTACCGCTTCCTGCAGCTCCTTGAACAACAAGTAAACGACTCTTTTCATTCCGGATAATTTGGTTTTGTTCCTTTTGAATTGTTGAAACGATGCTTTTCATTTGTGTATTGGCGTTATTTCCTAATACTTCTTGTAACAATTTATCGCCAATCGTCACTCCTGTATCAAACATACTTACAATTCGACCATTCCGTATAACATATTGCCTTTTTAATGTCATCTCACCCGAAATCGTATCATTAGGTGCTTCGTATTTAGCTCTTCCTACAGAATAGTCATAATACAAACTTGATATAGGGGCTCGCCAGTCATACACAAGAAATTGTTCTGTCTGTTCATCGTAGAATGAGTGAATACCAAGATAAATAGCATCCTCACTTTTTTCACCGTCTTCTAAAAAATCTACCCTTCCAAAGTATGGTGATTGCTGTAATCTTTGTAATCCTTTTAGTTGATTGTAAGCATGGCGGTGACTTTGCTCTCGTTCAGATAATAACTCTGCTTGTTGTTTGATACTTGCTGCCGTTTCGATAGCCTCTTCTGTATTATCAACATTCACAGTTACATCGTCCCAAAAATGTTTTCGAATCTGGACAACATCTTTTGTTGCTGCACTTGTATATTGCTCTAATGTATCAATATGTTTTTCAATCTTTCCAACTACTTCTTTCACACGATGTTGTTCCTGTTTCCACTCTTGACCTGTTTTCCCCATATTGCCACTCCTTATCAACTAATCGTTCTGATGCTCATTGTTTGATGCTATAACAAATTCAATAAAAAGTTTGACAAACAAGCAATTAATTTGTTATAATTAAATTGGGTAATTATTGAGTTTTCGCAAAAATAAACGATGAGCGTTTTTCCATTTTAACACATATATATGAAAAATCAATAAAAAGGAGATACAAATTTGTATCTCCTTTTTATTTTGGAAGTTCCACTTCAAATTCTATTATTGATTCTCCGTCTTCTCCAATACGTTCAACACTTACTTTTTCAATTATACATTGCAATCGCGTGCTTAATTTCAGCATCTTCTCTGCGATTTTTATTGCCCGTTGTTCATTTTCTTTTCGTCCAACTGTAACGTGTGGTATATAAGGTATATCACTTCGCAAAAATTCCGTCAAAGGCCCTTTGTATAACTCATCATGTAACTCCCTTACCTGTTCCCTTCCCTTTTCAACATGTAAGAACAAGTACTCACCTTCATGACTTATTCGATCAATAAGCTCAATTTCTATTGGATGAATCCCTTGCAATTTCCGGGCTATATGCGCTCTTAGTTCATCATTAGAAAGTGCACTTTCAAAAGGAAACACAAGTGTAATATGTGGTTGAATGAATCCAAATAAAGGATCATGCTTTTTTCTAATTGCTTCAATTTCATCTATTTGCGCCTCACCTAGAAAAAGTAAAATAGTACGCACTCTCCACCCTCCCTCCAACGAAACAAAAAACTCAGCTCTATGAAACTGCACGAAAAACTTTTCTAAACTTCATATAACAAGCAATTCTCCATGGAACTATATAAGAAATCGCAACAACATAAAACAATAACCCTATCATTTGCTGATCCAAATCAATTATATATTGCCTAGAAACGTACCTTAAAATTACAATCCCAATAAAAGTAATGAGAAAAGCTACACTTTTCTTCGTATAGACATTCCCATCTTCTCTTCTCTCATAATTTGTAAGTATAATAAGTGGAATCGCGAAAAGAATTCCAAATAACATCGCAAAGCCAATGTATACTGCAGCCGGATGAATAGGACCAAAAAACATTAAAATTCCTGGTGATAAAAAAAGCAATGGTAATAAAATTCGCTTACCATTTCCCTTTATCGGTCTATGCATAGAGCGATAACGCCGCCATAAAATCAATAATGCAATACATAAAAACATCGTTATTAACGAAGATGTATCTCCCATATGTTTGCCTTCTCTCCTAAAATATTTTATCTAACACTACTATACAATTTATTAAACCGTTTGTTCTAAAGAAATTTTCCGAATACATATGCCACTAATCACAAAGTAAAACACAATTAGCCCACTGGAAATGATTATGAACGAAGGTATATTCATCAAAACTTCAGTTTTTGTAAGGGTCAATTTTAGTCCACTGTCATAACATACGCTTGTTAAGCCTATAAAAAAGATTGAACCAACTCCACATCCAATCCAGTTAAATCTCTGCTGAAAAATAACAATTCCTTGAAAAAGACTCGCTATAGTAACATAAAGTAAAAACTGTACAAAAAACTGCTCAATTGAACCTCCTATCAAACTAGCACTTTCCACACGATAAAATAAGTCCTGTAAGAAAACCATTTGAAACAGTGAAAAAAGCGCTGATTGTAAAGCAATATAACAAACTGATCCAATGAAAAACTGTAACCTTGTTGTCCCAAACGAAACAGCTAAGCGAAATACATCTAGCTGTATAAAGAAAGTGCTCACTACAATAAAAAATATAATGGCAATAGAAGGATTGTTGAAAACATCTTGTAAAAAGCCAACTCGTATATCTTTTATATCTATTAAACTCGTTGAACCTTTTATGATTAACGCTACAATCCAAAATATTAAAATAGCTTTATAATGATAATTAATGTGTAATTTCAACTGATTCATTAGCATCTTCACTTTACGTCACCATCCGTTATATAAATAAATAATTTCTGAAGCGACACTCCCTCAATTTCTAACTCTTCACTTTCAAGATATTTATAGTCTTCTTTAGAAAGCTCTCCCCATATAACACCAATCCTTTTATTTCCAAACAATTCTCGGTATACAACATTTTTATTTATCATAAATTCATCCACTTTATCTTTTCGCCCTGATATGTAATGGCCTTGCTGTAATAAATCTTCAACTGCTGATTGAACAACTACTTCTCCTTCTTTCAAAATCAGCACATCTTCTACAACATGCGCTACCTCTTCTACTAAATGCGTTGATAAAATAATTGTTCGGGGATGATTGCCATAGTCTTCTAACAACATACTGTAAAATAATTCTCGGTGCGCTGCATCCAAACCGGTAGTCGGCTCATCAAAAATGGTAATAGGTGCCCTACTTGCTAATCCTTTAATGATTCCGACAACAGTCTGCATGCCATGTGATAATTTATCGTACTTTTGGTTTACATCTATTTGAAACTTTACTGCAAGTTCCTCCGCAAACTTCTGATCCCAATTTTTATAAAACATGTTACATAACTTAAAAATTTCTTTCACTTTATAATTCGAATAAATCTCTTCTTTCACTTTTACAAAACAAATATTTTGTAATGCATGACTATTTTCATACACATTTTCATTAAATATTGATACACTACCTTTACTTGAAACGATTTGTCCAGTAAGAAGGTGAAGTAGCGTTGTTTTCCCCGCTCCATTTCTACCAAGCAAACCATATATTTTATGCTCTTCCAATGAAAAGGTTAATCCATTTATAGCCATCTTTTTCTTATATTGTTTTGTCAATTCTTCAGTTTTCACTACAATTGTCATTCTTTTCCCCCCTTTGTAACCATTTGAATCATTTTGATTAGCTCTTCTTTAGAGATTTCAAGTACCTCCGCTTCCTTCCACACTTTAGGCAAAAATTCATTCCTAAAAGCACTTTGTCGCTTCTTTAGTACCACTTCCTTCGCTCCCTTTGCAACAAACATCCCAACCCCTCTCTTTTTATATAAAATACCTTCATCGACTAACAAATTTACTCCTTTCGCCGCTGTCGCCGGATTGATTTGCAGCAATTTTGCAAATTGATTTGTTGACGGAACCTTTTCTTCTTCAAGCAGTATTCCCTTTAAAATATCCGACTCAATGGTTTCTGCAATTTGTATGTATATTAACTTATTTTGTTCAAGAGATTGTTTCATACCTTCCCCCTTAGGTTCATAGGTTCATTACTTATGTAATTAACCATATCACAAGAATATATTTCCATTCAATATTTTTCCATAATTTTTTCGCAAAAAAGAAGTATCATACCTTAAAGAATGATACTTCTTTATAAAACCGTTGTATTTTCTATACTGAACCTCAAGTTCTTTTCATTCAAACCATTTTGACAAAAATCAAACTTCTTTCCCTTTAATAATTTTGTTCGATCTACTACCTGTCCTAAATGATAACTTGTATGTTCAATACCTTATCAAAACTTCCTTTCAAAACATACGCATTTTAATCAAAATTAAAAATTTTCATTTTTTATGTTTACAATTATCCATTAATTGTATATACTTACTAACGTAAGAAAAAAATTCTAAAAGGAGGTCGAATAAAATGATGAAATTACAATTACATGTTGCATCTATTTTACAATTAAATATGAATTCGACCACCCTAATGGAGAATTGAAAATCGTTCGGTATTTTCTTTAATTAGCAAATTCGCTACAGGAGGTCGTATACTTTCCTGTGGCTTTTTCATGCCTGTCACAGGAGAATTATATCTTCCTGTGGCTTTTTTGTGCGATTTTTTAATCTCTAACACTATTTCTTTTCGGAAGGAGCAAATATTCAATGACTTTTCACGTACTTTTTTTCAGTATTACAATCCAACGAAAGCAATTATCTGAAGTTGAAATGTTACACGATCAACACATTAAAAAGACTATGAATGACATAAAGGAGCGTCAATGTCCTTACAGTAGTCACCTGTAATTCCTTTACGAAAGGAGGAATTCATTTATGGCGATTCATATTTTCTTTTTTACGTTTGCTCTTCAGAAAAAATCTTTATCTGAAACTGAGATTTTACGTAAACAACAATTAAAAGCGATTACGGACGAAGTAAAAGATCGCAAGAGTTCTTATTATAATCAAATGTATTAAAAATTAATTTATAAAAGGAGCAATCTTCTGATGAAATTTCGAGTATTCTTTTTAACCATTACTGTTCACAAAAGTAAAGTCTCTGGAACTGAAATTTTACAAGAACAGCAAATCAAAAAAATGATGGATGAAGTGAAAGAACGTCAAATTTCTTATTACAACCATATGTACTAAAAATTTATATAAAAAGGAGCAATCACCTTATGAAATTCCAAGTTTTCTTTTTAACGATTACAATTCACAAAAACAAATTTTCCGAGTTCGAAATGTTACACGATCAACACATTAAAAATGCTATGGATGAAGTGAAAGAACGTCAAGTCCCTTATTGTAGTCACCTATAATTCCTTTACGAAAGGAGGAATTCATTTATGAAATTTCATGTTTTCTTTTTAACGATTACCATTCAAAAGATGCGATTATCTGAAGCTGAAATTGTGCAAGAACAGCAATATAAAAAGATTATGGATGACATTCGAGATCGTAGAAGCAAATATTATACACATCTATAATGATGCGATTTAAATCTTATGAGAGGAGAGGATTAAGATGTTAATGACGCGTTGTAAAGAAATGATTTGGATTATTGAGAGGGATTCCACATAGTCCAATGTATGATATTTTAAAAGGCTATTTTTTTCAAATAAACACGAAAAAATCACACAATAAAAACGCCTAATTCCCATTTAAAACTAGGTGTTTTTATTGTGATACCTAAAGTTAACTTTCATCCTCATTTATAACAAGATAGTAATTTTCTCTAGTATTCCCACGTCTTCAAGTAATCTTTTAAATCATGCGGATGAACTTTCGCACAGCCCCCACCCCAATGCGGGTATATACTTGTGCAATTACCTCTTCTATTAATCTTGAGTTTTCGACCTTCAAATCGTTCAATTGCGAAAATGCCGTAAATAACGTCTCTGTGTCTAGATTATTTGGTGAGGAACAAAATGCGTATGTAAAATCATAAAATAATGACCCCACCATCGGCGAAGGATCAATAATTCCATTCAACACTTCATGCTGAAACAAAAAATTATGAATACTGGCGTCATCATGCAAAAAATATTTTTCTTCTTGATCTTCCCATTTTGATCAGGAATGAACAAAAGCTATCACTTTCTCATTGTCTTCTTTTGGTAATACGCCACTCGTGATACCTCCCCTCTATAAAATCAAAAAAGATACATCGCTTAACAAGCAATGTATCCTTCTTGATTCATATGAATTCTTTTTATTTCCGATTATTTCTTTTCATCTTAAATAATCTCACCAAGTTTGAAACAACTGTTTTTGTCACAGCGTAAGCTGGTACTGCTAAAATCATCCCAACAATACCCGCGAAATTACCTACACCAAGAATTAACACAATAATTGTTAAAGGATGGATATTTAATTTCGAACTCATAATACGCGGTGAAATGATGTTACTCTCAAATTGTTGTACAATTGTTACGATAACAATTACCCAGAATGCTTGCATTGGAGATACAAATAATCCAACAATTACAGCTGGTGCTGCCCCAATAAAAGGTCCTAAATTCGGGATAATATTTGTAAATGCCGCTATAATACCTAAAACAAAAGCATATGGCAAATCAATGATGACATATCCGATAAATGTAAATGCACCGACGAATAAACAAACGAGCGCTTGCCCCTGAATATAGGCAGACAACGTTTCACCTGTTTCTTTTATAATACGAAGTCCTTCTTCACGATACGACTCTGGTAAAAAACTAACAGCTTTTCCTGGAAATGCATGACCATCTTTAAACATGTAAAACAAGATAAATGGTACTGTAAATACGACTAATGCAACGTTTGTAATAATACCGAATAAAGCCGTTGCACTCGACGTTATTGTATTGGGTATCTCTTTTAAATACTCAATTGCGTTTTTTTCAATCGTTTCAATTGATACATAATCTTGTGTAGCCAGCCATTCAAATAGCCTATGATGAGATAATTCTTGTATGTATACTTTCCCCTCTTTAATATATGTTGGCATGTTTTTCACTAGGTCCATTAGCTGCTGTGAAATCGTTGGAACGACTACACCAATTGCAACTGCTGCCAGTGTAATGATAAAAACATATAACAACAATATCGCTAAACTTCTAGGAACTTTTTTCGCCTCTAAAAACACTAACACTGGATTAAAGATGAAATATAAAAACATAGCGATTAAAATCGGGAAAAATAAAGTGGAAATGAATATGCCAATCGGTTGAAATAAAAATGATATTTTTGTGCAAATAAATATAATTCCTACAACCATTAGCACTTCTAATGTCCAAAAGTGCACTTTCGATTTCAAAAAAACGTCCTCCTTTAAACTAGCACTTCCCTATATTGTATCAAAACATCCATGAATTTTACATGCTATTTTCACCTTCAATGTTCCAAAATGCGAATAAATACACTACAATGAGATTACATACAAATTTGCAGGGTAAAAGGTGATAAATATGACGCAATGTATTATTTGCAGAAAAGAAACGAAAGAACTTAGTGAACAACATGTTATCCCAGAGATTTTATGTGGACATTATTTTACAAATTCAATTTGTGATACTTGTTATGAACATCTCATAACAAACGTGGATCGACCATTAATTCGGCATAAACTGATTCAATATAAAATCGAACAAATGAAGCAACAAATTGATTCTCCTCTTTATACGAATGAATATGGTCAAGAATTAGCTGCGGCAGAAACTGAAGAAGTTGAAACAAACGATGAAATATACTACTCTAATGAATTAATTATGAAACTATGTAAAAAACATGATATTTCATTACACAATGAAATTTGGAAAGAAGAGCGCGTAACAAAAGTAGCAAGCTCAATTCAACGTGAATTACTTTTAGATAACCGTAAATATAAAATGAGTATCTTAAAAATGGCTTATACATTCGCAGTACATACAATTGACGGTTATTTTAATGATCCAGATGCGATTGATATTTCTACTATTATATCGAATGTTGACTTTATCGAATTAAAAGAACGAAGCATTGTTCGTGATCTAAGTAAAAGTTCATTGTGGAATACCCTCAATACAACTAGCGATAATCACTACTTTATTTTATTAAGTGACAAAGATGGTCTATTCTGCTTCATTCGTCTATTTGATATTTTTGATGTTGTTGTCCATCTTTCTAGAAAAAAATATCAACTTCCATCTCCAATTGTTGGAGTGAATGATATAGAAAAACAAGAATTCTATATTGAGAATTTAAAACAATACATGGATAAGTTATTTAAACAAAAAAGCCCAAAAACTCATATCTAATTACAAACCAGAACATACGGTCTCCTTTCTTGATGAAAAGACACTATGCTATAATGAGTATGAAAAGAACAATACAATCACATAAAACAATTATAAATTGTATATAAATAAAAAAGACTAGTGTGCGGCTACACACCAGTCTATGTAACTTAGCAGATTGGATTGTTCATTTATCCTATTTGTTTCTTACAAACGAGACAACCCACATTCTATTGGCATAGGTGGGTTGTTATTTTTTGAGCTTGTCAATTAATACGACAACAAACGTTAACAATGCAACGAGAAATAATCCACCTTGCAGTAACAACGCAATTTCACTCATTTATTATCACCTCCCTTCTATCCGGAGAAGTGATAATTGAACAACCAACCATACCATAAGTTACCTCTTAATTTTATCATATTTTCTAATCTTTTACGATGAAAACCGGCAAGTCTCTCGCTTGCCGGTTTTACTGATTCCTATTCTTTTATTCTCCATCTTGCACTAGTTTTCCAACAATCGCTTCATAAAATTCACGCTCATCATCCACATTTACATGTACACGATTCACCTTTTTGGTAAACCCATATAATAACTGCGCTGTTAACGGCTCTTTTAATTTTATTTCAAAAGTAGCCGGTTCCTTTATAAATTCCATTACCGTTGCTTCGAATACTTCTTTTCCTTCTTCCTTCGTTAATACCTCGCCTTTATAAAATGTAATCTCCTTTATTTGAGTAAATGGGATTATGATTTTCTTCCCAAATCCAACTTGGATAATTACTTCCATTTCCGTCATCATATATGGATTCGTACGAATTGCTTGTATCTCAGCTAAAAAATAAAGAATTCCATATATATTTACAATAAGTAAGCCCCAAGCAACTACCTCATTCCACTGATGAAGTAAATAATGAAATCCAATTGATTCAATTAATGTTGCGTGAATCAGCATAATATAAAACGGGATTGCTCCGCTCTTTTTATGATATGAAAAAACATGCTGACTTTCCGGCATCTTTGTACGCCACGAAAATAAAGCGTAGTAAAATAATTTACATTCCGAAACAATAACATCTACTACAGTATTTCTTTTCAACACAGTATCAAAGGCTTTATCAATTGCAAAGGAGAATGATGGATATTCGTTCTTATATTGTTTATAACATCGTATAACCGTAGGCAAAGCTCTAGCAATCTTATACAGCATAAATAACTCTAAACCTATAAACGCAATTTCTCCTGCCACTAAAATATAAGAAACAAACGAAAACGACTGTAAATAATCGCTTGGAATAACAAATCTTGCGGCAATATAGCCTGCTATTACAACTGGAAATATATAAGTTAACGAATAGCGTTTACGTATAATAAAGAAATACGTAATGACTGGAATGACAATAAGAAAATCTAACAAGGACCCTAACACCATTTCCTTCGGTACAGCGGGTACAATAGGAAGTGTATATGCTAGATAATTTGATATTACAATTAAAGCTATAAAACCAATCGAAATATTTCTTCTTTTACGTGAAATGGATTTACTCATATAATCCCACCTTTTTATTTAAAAATCTCATTAAGATGATCTTTATAGAACAAAATAGCTCGTTCATATTCTTTTACACCTTCTAGTTTTACAACAGTTTCAAGCAATAATTTCATTGCTTCTTCATATTCTTTAATGTTATATTTGGCAATGGAAAGAAATACTTTCATGGTATCATTGTCTGGAAACTGTTTGATTCCAGCTTCTAACGTAACAATCGCTTTATTATATTGACCAATACAGCGATATGTGCTACCGAGTCCAATATATGCCCCACATAATGATTCTCCTTTAAGTCCATTTACAATTGCTTTTTCGTAAAATGGAACAGCTTCTGTTTCAAGTCCCATTACATCATGTATACAAGCGCATTCATAGAGGACTTCTGGATTTTGAGTAAAGTTAGTTAACCCAATGAGTATGTCCCTTGCTTGTGCATATTTTTTTTCATTCCGAAATTGAATCGCTTGCTCAAATAACTGTTTCACCTGCATCGCTCCTTATTTGATCCAGAATAGATGCTACACCATGCTCTTCATTACTATCCGTAATATAATATGCTAATTCTTTTAACTCTGAAATTGCATTTTCCATTGCAATTGGATAACCACATTCTTGGAACAAACCGATATCATTCCAATCATCACCAAATACCATGACTTGCTCTGCACTTATCTCTTGCCTTTGGCACCAATTTAACACAGCATTCTCTTTCGAAACATTATGCCCCATAATTTGGACAAGCTGATTTTGATCTGTACAAATTACATTTACTTTATGTCGAAATTGTTCTTCTAATTTCTCATGATGAGAAAACGAGTGTAACAGTATTTTAGATACAGAGCGTTGCTTCATTTCTTCATTTGTAATCACAATAGGCTTTGTTGCTGTTATAAAATTTGTTTTTATATTTTGATTAATGTAACATGTATCTTCCACCTCAATAGCGATGAAAGAATCAGGTTCCTTCTGCGTAACAAAATTGATAATTTCTGCGGTATACATAGCATCAATTGGGTAATGGTAATTCATTTTTGTTATTTGATCCCGTAATAGAGCGCCATTGTAATACACCATCATGCCAATATTCTGTAATTCCTTGGGAAGAAACTGCTTTACAGAACGAGGAGCTCTTGCTGTCGCAAAAATGATATGTATACCTTTTCTATGGCAATCCATAACCGCTTTTATATTTCTCTCTGATACCTTCTTTTCGTTATTTAATAATGTGCCATCTAAATCTAATACAATAACTTTTATATTTTTAAAAAGCATAAGCTCCTCCTTCTATTTACATATGACCAATACTTATTTCGTTTACACGATTACACAAATCTTCTAACCTGTTTACAATCTCTTTCGCTGTTTCATCTTTCCCTTCACAAACCCAAACATTGCCATCTTCTCCAATCACATGATGAATGGCTGCATGTGAATACAGTGAATGCGGAGAATTTGCTATCATCAGATTTGCTTTTGCCTGTTCCATTCTTTCACTTGCTCGTTGGATTAATCCAGCTTCTGTGACATCGCTTTCAAGTTTAAATCCAACTAAAATCGTTTCCGGATCCCATTGTTTAATTTGTTTTAATATTTTAGGTGCCTTTTGAAAATAAACGATTGGTGCTATATCACTCGAAATCTTCCCATTCTTATCAAGTTCATTTCCTTCTTGATCACAAATTTTATCAACAATCCAATCCGATCCAGCTGCCGCCATAATCACAGCATCGATTTTCTCATGTGTAATGATACTTTTCATTTTATCTTGTAAATCAATAATACCTTCAAATGGATGTAATTCTAATTCGCTATTTGTAGCATTCGGTTTTTCAGCAAAATAACCATGTAAGTATATGACATGTGCTCCTTTTGACATCGCTTCTTCAGCAAGAATTTTTCCGATTGTACCTTTTGCTAAATTCGTATGACCACGTACTTGATCCCATTTTTCTAAACAGCCACCACTCGTAATTAAAATCTTTTTCCCCTTCATCATAACCATCCCTTACTTATTTTTCGAACGAAACCATTGTACACCAAAGTCAACAATTTCTCGTTGTTTCATTAATCTACACGTTGCATTTCCCACTTTACCAATTGTTACAGCGTTTATATGTTCAAACTCTTTTCCAATCTCAACAAACAAGTCAGAATCATAGTCCATTTCATCGAACTCTTTCCATACTCTGACACCGTTTTCTATAATAGGCGCCCCCACTTTCACCAATTCACGTGCACCTGTACGTATTTCAGATAAGTGAATCGATGTATTAGAATCGTAGCCTACACCTATCAACAATACATATCCATCTAAATCATATATTTTCTTTAGTGGTGAGTACTCTC
This sequence comes from Bacillus sp. DHT2, assembly GCF_026241455.1. Lineage (NCBI taxonomy): Bacteria > Bacillati > Bacillota > Bacilli > Caryophanales > Bacillaceae > Bacillus > Bacillus sp. DHT2. The sequence continues at coordinate 454,522 of NZ_JAPHWH010000001.1, read as the reverse complement.
CAAAACTAATTGAAAGTGAATGCTCCGCTATAATAGCCTCCGCATGTTTCCCCCATGCAGCAAAACTATTTAACGGATGCTTACTACGTTTTACATTTGGATATGTACGAAAACATTCTACAACTTTCCCCATCGCGCGTGTTGGAGTTATATCCGGATGAAACGCTGGAACATTGTCTCGAATAATTTGCCACCAGTTTTCTGGAACGGGTGGCCTTAGCCAGTTTTTCGGATCAGACAAATCCGACGTTTGAGTTGGCATGATAATCGTACCTTCTTCAGTAATTACATTCATTAAAGCTTCAACTACGGCGACGGCCCCACCAGATACCCAGCCAATTGAGCTCAAAGAAGAATGGACGATCACTGTCATTCCTGTTTTAAGTCCTAATGCCTGTAAATCATTCGATACAGTTTCAATTGTATTTGGTAATTGCGTTTCTGCCACAATGTCGTTTATTTTCATGATTACTCCCCCATAAGGTTCTCTCTACGCTTATAAACTATCAAATTGAATTTTAAATCTCATCAATATATTATCATATTTTTCTTAATTTTTAATCCAAACGCCAAAGAGACCTCCTAAAAAATTCTGTTCATACTGACTTATGTATCCTAGACAACTGAACCATAGCACTACTCCATATACACTTGTATTATTATGGTAAATATTATACAATAAAACCGACTGGTCGGTCTATAAAAAGAAGAATTATGAAAGACTATCACAACTTTGCATAGCGTCAACATACATAAAAGGTCTTTCTTAGTCTATTTTCAAGGGAGATGAAACCATATGTTCAACTGGATCTTTGTATTCAGCATTGCTATACCAGGAATTGTTACAATGAGCTTAGCGGAACAAAAAATAAACAAAAAGTTAGAAAACACTCCAGAAACACCCTCTATCTACCTAAGTCTTTTTATCCATACTCTACTCGTTTTACTTTTTTCCGGAATGGGTGCATTTTTCTTATCAAAGATCCAAGATGGAAATATTATTTTACCGAGCAACATTGGTGAAGCAGTTCTAATTGGAGTAATTTGCTCCTTCGGACACGTTATTATATATTATGGATTCTTTAGAAAAGTTATTGATAAAGAAACGTTTCTACAAATTGAACATCAGCGCCATAGTGTAGGATTAGGAGCCAGAGTCCTATATGGCGGAGTTGTTGAAGAAATCATCTTCCGGTGGGGTCTTATGTCACTTTTCATCACGTTGATGAGTTTTTTTCATGCTGTCACTCAGATTATTGTAGTTCTTGGAATTATCCTATCTAGTATTCTATTTGCAGTCACACACTTTCTAGGTGTAAAAGGAATGAAAAAATCAAGATGGCTATATTCTTATGCTGTATTAGGAAATTTGTGGGTAGGTATTTTTTGTGGCTGGCAATTCTGGTCGAATGGTTTAATTGCCGCTATCATTGTTCATATGCTTTTCCACCTATTATTGTATCCTTGTGAACTGTGGTATCGTAAAAAGCTAGGGAATGATGAAACGACTGCTGTAAACATGTAACATTTTTCTTGCCCCATTAAAGGTGCAATAATTGAACATGTATGAATTACCTACATATGATAAAAGCCCCCTTTTGTATTCACTTTAGAAGAAGGCTTTCAATCGTTTAAAAATAATCAAAAAAGCATGGCGGTGAATCCGGAATTAAATTCTCAAGCACCTCTATCATTTCATGACTTCCTTTTATTCTTCCGATATCATACAAAAATGCAGGGCTTTTATAACTTAATAACATAGTTGTTAATGTTTGAATCGTTAAGGACATTCCCTCCATATTATTTGGTTCTTTCTCATATGTTATATGTAATTGTTTGTCATAATCCCACTTTAAAGAAAAAGTCCCTTTATTCCACTCCAACATTGGATCATCTATATGTAAAATTAGCTTTTCATTTTTTACATGTTTAAATGGATATTGTTTCAGAAAACCAACTACATCGACAATTCTTCCCATATAGTAAGGGGCGATTGTCTGTTTTATTTCACTATCTTCAAGTAAGAAAGCAACCGGTTCATGAACGCATGTCTTTCCTTTAACATAATACACCATTGAAAAGTGTGCACTAATGAAATTCCATAACCCTCTTCTCGCCTCTTCATTTAAGTAAATCATTTCTTCTATATAAAACTTCTCTTCAAGGACACGATAAAATAAATAGCCATGTGGAATATCTTCATCTGTATAATAAATTGCTAATTGCAAATCAATTGTTTCCTCACGAAATCGTTCTTCCCATGCAAGTGTATTTCGAACCATCGCTCCATTTGTTTTTCTAGCAAACTCATCATAAACTTTTTCTTTTTCTTTACTTTTCAATTCAACTCGCCTTACTCGGCCACTAATGTTTCCACGATACTTAGGAAGCTGTGTATCTTTAATTTGGTATTCGATGATATCAGAAATAATTTCCCAGCCTTTTTTGCGATAATAAGGAATCGAGTAAGGGAACAAATAAGAAATATATTGTCCATTTTCTCTCATCGTTTTTAAGCTTTCTTTCATTAATGAGTTCATTAATCCATGCCCTGCATATTCTGGATATGTACCAACTCCAGTAACTCCTCCCATTTCATAAATCACACCATGGATATTTATTTGGAATGGCAAAACAACAATTTGAGAAATTAATTTATCATGATCAAACCAGCCTAATGCAGTCCCTGGCTTTAATTGATGGCTTTTCTTTTGTACCATCTTTTCTTCATCATTAATCATCTTTTTAGAAACTTGAAACACATATTTCATTAAGTTTGAAAACTGATCCACTTCACTTTCCTTAATAGGTCTCATAATCAAACCTTTATAATACTTCTCATTCATTTTCATATGCTCCTTTGTAACACAAACTAAAATATCATATTATTTTTATCATTTAGTTAGTATATACAAAAGATAATGAAAACACGCATACAGCATTATCAAGACTGTATGCGCGCATTTTTATAATTCCACAATTTCTCTTCCTTTTTCAGCATAACTCATATCGCCAACAGATTCGACTTTATATGCCCCATCTTTATAGAGAATTTTAGTGACACTTGCATTTTCTACTCCCATTTTTGTTTTACTACTATCAAGCATTTCTACTAATGTAGTGATCATCAGTCCATGAGATACGACTAAAACGTTACCTCCTCCATCTTTAGCGGTGTCTTCACTAATTTTATCGATTTCTTTTTTTATACGAGTTGAAAATACTTCCCAATTTTCAGCTTGTTTCGTAGTGTCTGCTTCTGCAATGAAATTCGTAATTTCTTTAATAGAGAACTTCATTAATTCAGATACTGCTTTAACACCAGCAGTATCTTGCATAGCCTTCCACATATTTTCAATCTTATCGCCTTCAAAAATCCCAAAATTCAATTCACGTAAATCTTTCCGTTGTTCAAATTTTAACTTTGATTGTCCACTATACTTTAGTACTAAGTTAGCAGTTTCAATTGCACGGCCACTATCACTACTATACGCATCAACAAAAGGTATATCTTGTAGTCCATTTCCTAAACCCTTCGCTATTTCAATGCCCTTCTCTACTAATGGAGAATCTGCCCAGCCTTGTACACGTTCACTAGTGTTTAACATTGTTTTTCCATGTCTAGTAATATATAACGTAACGGTATTATCCTTGTTATTATTTGTTAAGTTCATATCTTTTTCCATATTCATCATTCATGTCTCTCCCTTTAGAGTAATCCATTGCTTGTAAAGTCACTGCTTCTTATCGACCAAAACTTAAAAATCTACTTCCTTTACTAACAACTATATTATAATTTTATCAAAATAGTTTCATACGTGGATAAAATATATAATTTTAGTTTCCATCAATTCATATTTTTCAAACGAAACAAAAAAAAACAGACCCTTATAATTACGAATCCATTCCTTTTCTATCTTTCATTTTTTATGCTGTTATCTTTTCTTCCTTTTTCATAACAACTGCAACATAACTATGCAGAATCATTCCTACAACAACTAAACTCATTCCAATCCATGATAATGATGATGGAAATGGAGCAGATAGCCAGATTAATTCTCCGAGTAATGCAAATAAAACTTCACCTGACTGCGTTGCTTCTACTGTTGCCAATTTCTGCGGATCATCCTTTACAAGATCTGTTGCAAAGAAAAATAATACAGTCGCAATTAAACCAGAACTAATTGCTACGATGAAGCATTGAAAAACTTGGTCACTTGATGGTAATCCATTTGTAGAAACCTCATAGCCTGATAACAAAAACCAAAATGGTAAACTTGCGAGTGTCATTCCAAGAACTCGTTGAAAAACATCTAACTCTCCTTTACATACTTGCATCATTTTTCGATTTCCAAGCGGGTAAGCAAATGCTGCTACAATTACGGGCACCACACATAAAACTGTTTCACGAATCCCTAAAGAAGAAGCATGTTCCACTTGCATAAGAAGCACACCTAATAATATGACAGCAGACATCATCAATTCTTTCATTGGAATTTTTTTATGTAGCGAATTTGTTGCAAATAATGGTGTTAATAAAATCCCTGCTATAATTGTAATTTGCCATGTTGAGGCAACGAGCCATCCTGGTCCAAATGCACCTGCGAAACTAAGTGGTGCGTAAAAAAGACCGAAGCCAACAATACTCCATAACAACCACTCTTTCGGATTACTTTTCATATATTGAAAGAGTTGCTTTAAATTCCCTCTATACATGACAATAATTAAAAGTAGTGGAACCATAAAGTAATATCGTAACGATGCACTCCAAATCCAGCTTCCGCCTTGTAAATCCATCGCACGGTTTAAAATAAATGTAAAGGCAAAGAAAAACGATGCCAATACCCCCGCTGCAATTGCTTTCATCCTAAAACCCCTTATACATTTTTTCTTCTACTATATAACAGAACACAATTAATTTAAAATAAATTTCATACTACAAGTGATATCTTTGTACATTTATCTAGAATCATATCGGTACAATTTCCGCAATCGACTTATATGAGCTTGATGATACCGATTATGATCAGCTATATGCCAGATTCCCCACCTAATCGTAGCAGTTTCACCATCTCCATAATATACTTCTCGTGTTAAGTCTGCTTCTGTTAGCTTCATACATTCGTCATAAAACATATTTTGAACACCTTCATAATCTCGCATGATTTCTCGCAAAGAACCTTTTGTTGTATTAGGTAATTCTCCTTTTTCATCAAGTATAGGACCATATTTTTCTTGTAATGATAATGGAACTTGCGCACCTTTCAAGCGATATACCCAATGTAAATCTACAACTGCTAGATGTTGAAGAATCTGCCCAATGTTATTTTCATCATTAGAAGAACCTTTGTAATGTAGTTCTTCTTTCCCTACATCCTTTACTAATTCTCTTAATCTTTTGAATGTATCACTTACAGTAGCATATAACACTGCAACGTAAGGGTTCATATCCCTTTCTACATATAAATCTTTCACTGCAATTCTCCTATCCAACTCTTAATCCTTTCATTGATCTCATGTGCCTTTTCATGATGAATATAATGCTTTGTATTTGGAAATATAATCTGTTCCGTTCTTGAAGATATTTTTAACAGTTCATTCTGCGTTTTCTCCCAATTTTCATATCCATTATTTGTTGCGAAAAATTGCAATACTGGCAGAGTTCCTAGATCCCCTTGTTCTATTACCTTTTTACCATTTCTACTCATCCACTCTAATTCTTCTTTCATATTTCGATTATTTGTATTTTTAAGAGCCATTGAAATTTTAAGTTCTTGTAATTCTTTTGGTAAATTAGGGATATCTATAAATACGTTATCCATGATTCCAAACAATGATAACGTACGCAATATGCCGATATTTTTAGCTGTATTCATTGTGTGCCAACTAACTTTCATACCTATATCCATTTCAAAATTCTGTGCGTATTCCGGACTAATTCCATCGATAAAAACTAATCCCTCAATTTCATTTGGATATAATTGTGCATAACGAATACTTTCTAATGCTCCCATTGAATGTCCTACTAATATAAAGGGAGGTTTCTCATCAGACTCTATTAATAATGCATGCAATTCGCTTACAACTGTATCAATATCCCTACTTCTCTCTGTTTTTTCACTGTATCCGTAGCCAGGTCGCTCATACACAACTACTCTATTTTCTTTTTCTAACTTATTATACAGTGGATAAAAATCTGCATACGGTGTAGTTGTTCCACTTCCTGCTGTCATAACTATCACTGGTTTATCCTCACGTTTTCCTGTTGCAAAAATGTGCATATCATGATTGTTAACTTCAATTATCTTACCAGGTACTTCCGTATAATTATTTACACAAATAACTTGGTACATTGCACTAGCAACCAAAACAATTGACACGATAAACAAAGCAATACGCTTCTTACTTTTAAACATCATATACGCTTAGAGAAATAAAACCATATGTTCATCATCGCGGTATATGCCATTCATTTTTAGTGCCTTTTTTTCTATCCCATACGTTGTAAAACTCATTGATTGATACAATTTTTTTGCTGCTTCATTATCTGAAACAACCCCTAAACTAATTTGCTCTATTTTTAGTTCTCTTGCCTTTTCAATTAACGCTCGAATTAAGCATTTTGCTAAGCCTTTCCCCCTACTTTGATGATCTACATACATGGCAACAAGATGCCCCTTATGCTTATATGCTGCTTTTTGTTCCGTTAGTAACGTTACTACACCCATTAGTTGATTCTCTTTATTAAAAGCACCGAATGTGTAACTAGTTTTTGAATTTAAATTTCGAACAACTTCCTCAACAGGATTTTCTTTTTGCATCGCTTCTTCATAAGTTGTCACGAATGATTCTGGATTCATTTGTAGTGCTTGTAAGCGTAAGTTCCAATATTGTACTGCATCTAAGTCTGATAAAACTCGAATCATTTGTATGCATCCTCTCATCATTAAATTTCTAAACTTAATCCACTTTTGTTTACATAATAATATTATATGTTCAAAACTTTTTTATTAATAATTTCATATTCTTCTTTCAACATACTAAAACGATACCGATTAATAAATGCACCTTCTCGTAATCTATCATTTCTCATGATTCCTTCACAAACAAACCCAGCCTTTTCATAACTTTTTATCGCATTTATGTTATCCGCATCAACACGTAGCCACACTTTCTCTAGACCAAATTCATAAAATCCAATTTGTAACATGCTGTATAGCGCCGCAATACCATATCTTCGCCCCCAATATTCTTTGTTACCAATTGCAATTCCTAATTCAGCATTTTTATTCGTTGTATCAAAGTTTTTTAAATCGACCCAGCCGATATGCACACCATCTCTAGTAACAATAGCTCGTTGTTCATACCCATTTTCTCGATTCATACACATCTCAATCCATCTTTTTGTCTCATCACGTGTAAACGGTGGATATTGATCAGGTACAACTAAATGTTTTGTTACTTCTTTATCTAATGACCATTGATATCGATCTTCTACATCGTCTAATGTAAATTCTCTTAATTTAATAACTGGTACATTCATTTCTCCATCTCCCTTTTATTTCCCTACAGAAAATCCCTCAAACAATCTGCCTCCATAGTTTTCTAAAGTGCTCTCGACAAAGGCAATCAGTTTCTTCTTCTCCCCAGTTCTATAAAATTGATCAAAAACTGCAACAAACTCTTCTGCAAATGATGTATCATATTTCCTTAACACCCTAATAAACCATTTAGAATTGCCAACCCATTGTCCATTTACTCGAAGTACAAATTCATGAACTAAATCAGCCAAAAGATTAGCAATAAACAATTCTTCTTCCCTCTTTGTCGCACCAATAAAATCGTCTAGTGCATCCGTAATAAAGTAACGCTTCTGTCTGATAAGTTCTTCTGTCCATTTTTCAGGCCCTTTATCTAATAATTGCCGTGCTTCCAGTTTTAAGCTAGTTACAATTCCTTCCTCCCCTTTTAAAATAATCCCTTCCGAAACTAATTGTGGTAAACTAGGTCTCCCACGCTTGCAGTCACCTTTAAAATATTCTTTATATGTTTTAAAATTATGTACAAACACTTCAACTGGCCAACCATTGCTAAAAAAAGATTCACGATAACAATGAGATAGACTATCATCCAATATTATAATATCAAGATCAGATGTTTTGGTTGCTTCTCCCCTTGCAATACTTCCTCCTAATAAAGCGACGTCGCAATGTGGAAATTGTGATTCAATAATTTTTTGTGCAGCGTCAATTGCTTTCATGCTGTTCTCCTTCTTTCATTTTCTTTTTTTATTTCTTTCTCTATCCCGTGCTTTTATAATATATGCCTCTGCTTCAGGTGTTTTACATGAAGTGGCACCATGATCAACATCAACCTTTCCAATTTCACGTGCAATTGTGATTGCTTTTTGCTCAAGCTCATCATTTCGAATTCCAATCGCAATAAGTGCACTATTCATTGCTTCTTTTTTTCGATTTTTTTCAGTATGTATATGAGCCTTAATTTCTTTTAAAAATGGTAGAAAAAATTCATCTTCTAACGATTTATCCTTTATAGCAACATGAGCGAGTAAAGACCAACCCGCTCTACCAATCCATTCATCTTGAGATGCTGTCCACTTTTTCAATTTCTCTATTGCAATTGGAGACGAACTTACAGCTGACATGAGTACATCCATCAAACAATAATAATCAACCTCTTGTACCCATTCATCCAACTGCTCTGACGTGAATTTTTTTGGATCAACAATCATTGTAGCTAATGTCATTGCATCCATATTTTTTGTTTCCCATAATGACATGGCTAATTCATGATCTTTTTTGATTTTCTTCTTTAATTGTTTTAAATTTGCAAAACTAACACCGAATAGTGGCTCTTTTGCCCCATGGTTCTTATATGTTTTACGATTTTGTTCTGTTCCACATTCCTCAAGCTGATGCATGACTTCTTCTAATATCATTTGGGCACCTCGTTTTTATGTTATTTCTCCTTGCCTTAAATACGCACTTACGATATATTCGACATTATTTATTATTTTCCTAGTTTTTATTTTTAAATACGGTATGTGAAATTAAATAAACCTAAAAAAAGATGCAATGAAATATCTTACCTAACTAAAGAAGGAATTTTGATTTTTATGTTATATAATATTACACATATGCAATGAATAAGGGGTGAATGATACATTGCTTTCGAATTTTGAATTAATGTCTATTCAGACTGAAGTTTTATTTTCTCATAATCAATTTGGAAAAATAACAAGTATTAACGAACCTGAAAGCACAGTTGCACCTCGTTTTTTTCTTGGTCATACAAAAGATGGTACGATTAGACGATATCGCTTTGATCTACCCAACGTTCTAACAAATGAGATTGAAGAATTATTTACCAATCATCCTAATCACATAGATTTAGCAAAAATTATGCACATACTAAGCGGAGAACAGCCGATACATAAAATCTGGATAGGGCCTGCTTTTGTATTTCCAAATAAGCTAGATAATCCTATCCGAGCAATAAAGATTACGGAGACAAATAAAGAACTTCTTCAATACAGCTTTCCAAATTTATTACATCAGTTAAAATGGCGACAACCTTGTTTTGCAATTCTTGAAAACGAGATGATTGTTTCTATATGCTGTAGTGCAAGAAGTACAACTATAGCCGCTGAAGCAAGTGTAGAAACATTAGTGTCCTTCCAAGGGAAAGGATATGGCTATAATGTTGTAGCAACTTGGGCGAAAGCCGTACAAAATGAAGGTCGTATTCCTCTTTATAGCACTTCTTGGGATAATTTCGCTTCACAAGCAGTAGCAAAAAAATTAAAACTGATTAACTATGGAACTGACATTCACTTCTCTTAAAACTGCATCTATATTACTTTCTGCTATCCATTTCAGCTGATTTTTCAACTTGTTTTGAGCTTGAGCCCTTCCAAACCCCTTATCATTTTCTATCCTCCTTGACAAGATGGGATCCACAAAATGAATTAATTCTACCTCCAATACTTCAAATGCTCTTTCTATATATTCAATATTTGAATGATGGGCATGTAAACAAGCTATTTTTTTCACTTTTATCACACCTTTTTCATTTTAAAAACGCATATGTACAATTATAGAATTTAGATTTTTTAACCAACGCATTTCTGTTTTTTGTCCATTTCTCTTTTCATTCTCAAAAACCTGCTAAGCAAGAATAATTATCACAGTAAAAACAACAAAATCTTGCATACTTTTTTACAAACTTTTTTGTACTTGTAAAAATCTTTTTTTGCATTTACCTACCTAAAATTGCTAATATAGTAGAGTAGAACTATTATAGAGAGAAGGAAAACTATGCACAATGGAATTCGAATGACAACCTTAGTAAAAAGGGCATTGTTAATTTGCGTCGGGGTATTATTTTTATACGAAGCAATGTACGGTCCAACTCATATTGCTCGGGCAAGTACGGAAGATGAAACAAAATCTGTTCAACTTGTAAGTGAAATTCAAACTGCTCTAGCTCCGAAAGAAGCTCCAAAACAATATAACGGGCAAGTTAGAAAAGTTGCTTACTTAACATTTGACGATGGTCCTGGAAAGTACACTGCTGAGCTATTAGAAATGTTGAAAAAAGAAGATGCGAAAGCTACATTTTTCCTAATTGGAGCAAACGTTAAAGCATTTCCAGATCTTGTGAAACAAGAATTAGCCGAAGGACATTATGTTGGTATGCACAGTATGACACATAACTACAAAAAGCTATATACTGAAGGACATTATGTGGATGAAATGAAAGAAGATCAAAGTTTAATTGCTGGGATTATCGGAAAATCCCCTATCTTAACACGTCCACCATATGGCTCAATGCCAGGATTGAATGAAGTGCTCCGCAATAAAGTTGCTGAAGGTGGTTTTAAGGTTTGGGATTGGACAATTGACTCTTTAGACTGGAGATATAATAAAATGCCAGTAGATGCTGCCTCGGCGCAAATTGTACAAAATGTTCTTGCTGGTGCTACAAATCCAATCGAGGTCGTGTTAATGCATGATATTCACCCACAATCAGTAAAAGCTGTGCCTGGGATCATTAAAGGTCTAAAAGAAAAAGGTTATGAACTGGAAAGTTATCAAGAAGATGAACATTTCCCATTAAACTTCTGGCATGATAAACGTATGTAATAAAAAAAGACTTGATTTTCTTTATAGGAAAATCAAGTCTTTTTTTATTTTTATTTGTTTAGAAAATAGAAGTTATTAATTTTACAAGTATAGATACTAACTTTGCAAAATTAGATTGTTTCAATCACTTTCTACTAATATAGTATCTTGTATCTCCCATTAAATTAAGTCCAAATTATCGTTTCTGTAGTGTGCAATAATTGTGCTCTTTTCATACATTCATTATACTCTATCAATACGGTATGTGAAATTATCAAATGTCTCCAAAATAGAAAAGCCTCCTCACAAGGATATTTATCCTTATAAGGAGACTAACGTTGATTTATTTTATTACGTTTAACCTTCTTGCGTAGTTTTTACTTTCGTCTTATTTTTATCACGATGATTATAGTTATATTTCGAACGATCTACTGGTGTAAATCCTTCTGGTGTGTAGAATCGTAATAAATCTCCGTTTACAACTTCATCAGAAAATTCAAGTTTCTGTTGAACCATTTTTTCATTTTGTTTGATTTCATCCGTTGCTTCTACTGGTTTTCCAGTGGTTGTGTCATAATACTTTCCATTAAGCGCAGTAACGGCCGGACTTACATAGTTACCATTACGGAATGGAACAACTTGTTGATGCTCTGGTGATAATAAATCTGTACCAAATTGGATATAATTCTTTGTATCGGTACCTAGTAAATGTAACAGCGTTGGAAGAACATCGATTTCTCCGCCATATTGGTGTTGAACTCCGCCCTTCATTCCTGGAACATGAATGATTAAAGGTACACGTTGTAATTGTGCATTTTCAAATGAATTAATTTCTTTACCCATGATTTGTGACATCGCTGCATTATGATTATCTGAAATACCATAATGGTCTCCATACATCACAATGATCGAATTGTCATATAAACCAGATTGCTTCAAGTAATCCATAAAGCTTTTTACAGATTCATCTAAATAACGTGCTGTTTGGAAATACGTATCTACAGATGAATCACCAGTTTTTGCTGGTTCAATTGTCGCTTCATCCTTATTAATTGGATAAGGGAAGTGATTTGATAACGTAATAAACTTCGCATAGAACGGTTGTTTTAATGTTTGTAACATTGGAATAGACTCATTAAAGAATGGTTTATCTTTCAGACCATAGTTTACAACATCTTTTTCATTCATATCATAATATGATGCATCAAAGAATTTATTAAATCCAAATGATTTATAAATATCATCGCGATTCCAGAATGTTTTATAGTTACCATGGAACACCGCAGATGTATAGCCCTGCTGTCCTAAAATAGCTGGTGCTGCTTGATACGTATTATGAGCTTTGTTTGTAAATACAGACCCTTGTGGTAAACCGAATAGTGAGTTCTCTAACATAAACTCCGCATCAGATGTTTTACCTTGTCCTGTTTGATGGAAGAAGTTATCAAAATACAGTGTATTTGCATCTTGTGTAAATGAATTTAAGAATGGTGTAACTTCTTGTCCGTTCAACTTGTAATTAATTAAAAAGTTTTGGAACGACTCTAAATGAATATAGATAACGTTCATACCTTTCCCCTTACCAAAATACTCTGGGTTAGGGCTTGCATAGTTCGATGTAATATAGTTTCTTACACCTGTCATGCTATCTCCATCCGCTAAAGCACGTTCTGTCGATGCTTTCATACTTTGGATGCCATCATAAATTGTATAGTTGTACGCACCTAAGTATTTGACAATGTAGTTGCGGTCAAACGTTCTTGTTAGTAATTCAGGACGATCAGATTCTGCTAAACCTAAGTTGATGCTAAAAATCAAAATCCCCATAATAAATACAAGTGACAATTTATATTTTGCAACACGAATTGGTTTTGGATTAGCGAATTTTGTTATTACCAACACAAGCAAGATAATTGTGTCTAAGAAATATAATGGATCATATAGATGTAATAACGCTAAAATACTACCACCTAAATCTCCAAAGTTATTCGTTTGTGTTAATGTCGGGAACGTAATAAAATCGCTGAAAAAGCGATAATATACTACGTTTGAGTATAAGATAATTGACAGTAACAAATTAATAATAATTAACCAAATATAAGATCGTTTCCCTTTTGCAAATAATGCAAGTCCTAAAAATAGGACAGCTGAGCTTAGCGGGTTAAAAAATAGCAAGAATTTTTGGATTGTGTTCGATATTCCTAAGTCGAATTCTGTAACATATGCTGCATATGTTTTTAACCAGAATAAAACAACTGCAAAAATAAAGAACCCAAAATGATTACTTAACACACGTTTGCTCTTTAATAATAATTGTTTCATCTCTCCACCTCTTTTAATCATCCAAGGTTTATTTTTTATAAGTCTACCTCTGTTTTGAATTTACTTTCCCAAAACAACCCTCACTTTTCTTTAACCTTATGAAGAATATTAGTAATTATAAGTTTAAGGTTGTATTTATTCAACTATTTCTTATTAAATATGTTGACCTAGATATATATTTAATAAAATGCATTTGTAACATTTTTTATTTCTATCTAACTTTCTAAAAATCCGTCCGGTTATTAGGACACTCCCCACTATAAACTTTTATTCTTCACTCCGCAAACATTCTTATTTCCAAAATTACCAATTGGATTTATTGCTGCTAATTTATTCATTCTGAGAAAATTTCTTCTTACTGCGTCCTTTATATGTAAAAAATTATAATTCACATACATATTTTTTATTATTAACTTCTATAAACAACATTTAATTCCATTATTTCTCCTGTACATTTAACATTAGCTTTGTGATACGAAAAGAATATATTTAATCTGAACAGACCGGTTCCGTTTGGAAAGACATGTAATTTTTCATTATATGTAACTTCTTTTCAATATAATTTCATGAATATTGAAAAAAATGTACACATTTATATATATACAAATCCCTGCTATGCAGAATAAAAAGTAACTTACACTCGTTTGCTCTTTCTGTTTTTACTTCGCATGTGGCAGAAAAAGGCCCTGACCGCTTCTATGCATGGCCAGAAGCTCTCCCCCACCTAAAAAAAGGGGTTTTATGTCGGTTTTTTAATTGATGTACATATAGTAAAAAAACAAAACCCTCGCTCTATTCTAAGTGCGAGGGTTTTGTTTTACAGATTATTTCCCTTGATACATTGCATCTACTTGCTTTTGAAGTTCTACATTTTCTAAGAACTCATCGTATGTTGCTTCTTTATCGATTACACCGTTTGGTGTCACTTCGATAATACGATTTGCAATTGTTTGTACGAACTGATGGTCATGAGATGTAAATAGTAATGTTCCTTTAAATGCGATTAAACCGTTGTTTAATGCTGTGATAGACTCAAGGTCTAAATGGTTCGTTGGATCATCAAGTGTTAATACGTTTGCTCCGCTTAACATCATTTTAGAAAGCATACAACGAACTTTTTCTCCACCTGACAATACAGAAACATTTTTCTTTACTTCTTCACCAGAGAATAGCATACGACCTAAGAAGCCACGCAAGAAACTTTCTGTTTCATCTTGCGGAGAGAACTGACGTAACCATTCAACTAAGTTATATTCACTGTTCTCGAAGTACTTAGAGTTATCTCTTGGGAAGTAAGCTTGAGATGTTGTAACGCCCCACTTAAATGAACCGCTATCTGGCTCCATTTCACCCATAAGAATTTTAAATAATGTTGTCATCGCAATATCATTGCGTCCGATAAATGCAACTTTATCACCTTTTGATAATGTGAAGTACACATTATCTAACACTTTTTCTCCATCAATCGTTTTTGAAAGACCTTCTACAGTTAATAAGTCATTTCCTACTTCACGCTCTGGTGTGAAGCCAACGAATGGATAACGGCGTGATGATGGTTTAATATCATCTAATGTAATTTTATCTAATAATTTTTTACGAGAAGTCGCTTGCTTCGCTTTAGATGCGTTTGAACTAAAGCGTGCAATGAAGTTTTGTAACTCTTTTACTTTCTCTTCTTTTTTCTTATTTGCATCTTGTGTTAGTTTTAATGCTAATTGGCTTGATTCATACCAGAAGTCATAGTTACCAACATACAATTGAATTTTACCGAAATCAAGATCCGCCATGTGCGTACATACTTTATTTAAGAAGTGACGGTCATGGGATACAACGATAACTGTATTTTCAAAGTTCATTAAGAAGTTCTCTAACCATTGAATCGCTTTTAAGTCTAAGTGGTTGGTAGGCTCATCTAATAATAGAATGTCAGGTTGACCGAATAATGCTTGAGCAAGTAATACTTTTACTTTCTCTGCCCCTGTTAATTCTGACAATTTTTTGTCATGAACGTCTTCTCCAATGCCTAGGCCTTTTAAAAGAATTGCAGCTTCAGATTCAGCTTCCCAACCGTTTAGCTCAGCAAATTCACCTTCCAGTTCTGCAGCACGCATACCGTCTTCATCACTGAAATCTTCTTTCATGTAAATTGCATTTTTTTCTTGCATTACTTTGTAAAGACGTGTGTGACCCATAATTACTGTTTCTAATACAGGAAACTCTTCGTATTCGAAGTGGTTCTGTTTTAATACTGCTAAACGCTCACCTGGCGTGATGTTTACATCACCTGTTGATGGATCAATTTCTCCAGATAAAATCTTTAGAAATGTTGATTTACCAGCACCGTTTGCTCCGATTAAACCGTAGCAGTTACCTGGTGTGAATTTTATGTTAACATCATCAAATAATTTTCTGTCCGCAAAGCGCAATCCTACGTTACTAACTGTAATCATGTGTTTCCTCCAATTTCGATACTTTTATATACATACTTCACTTACTATAACATACTTAGGCATCTAAAGGTATATCTAATCATCTTTCTATTTCAACAAAATAAAAAGCACTTTTCAAATCGTGCTTTTTATTTGAAATTTTAAAAGAAATCATAAATAAACGGCTTATGTAATGGAATCAAATGTTCAAGTGTTTTTACTTCTTCCTCACTCCCTAAAATATGGTCCATTTCGTATAACTCTAATAGACGCTTATATCCGAATAACATTGCTGATAAATCATTTATATTTAAATGGATTCCTCTACTGTTCCATTTTTCTGTTTCTTCTTTATTAATAATTACTACTTCTTTACTTTGTAATTTAACCGTCACATTATTCCATGAGGCAAATGAGTCTGAAATATGTAAAATGACATTATTTTGTTGATTACTCCAAACAAATGGATATTGATTTAAAAACTGCTCCACATCTACGATTCGAGCCATAAAATAAGGAGTAATTTCAGTCTTCACTCGAGGCTCTTGTAAAGTATAAAGTAATGGCTCTGTTTCACTTAGTATCATCTTAAGCTCTTTTATCATAGAATCATGTTGGCAAATAAAATTCCAAAGTCCATTTCGAGCTTCATTATTTAGCGGTACAAATTCTTCCACTGTCATTTTTGAATCATTTATTTTGTACAGCATATAACCAGTAGCTTCATCTTTTTCATTGTAATAGACCGCTGCCGTCAAATCATGGTAAACTGCTTGCGTCCACCAATCCGTACTTCGAACTAGCATACCAACGAATCGCTTTGCAAATTGCTCATATACTGCTTCTATTTCTTTTGGATGTGAATCTTTATTAAAACGTCTCACATTCCCTTTCACATGCTTCTGCATCACTAAATCACTCTTCGTCATGGAACATATGAAACGATTGGCAAATAGTTCCCATCCATACTTTCTATAGAATGAAACTGCAAATGGATGTAACATTGATACACTAAATCCATCTTGTTTCATTTTTTGTAGCACATACTTCAGTAATTCTTTTACATGCCCACTCCGTCTATACTCTGGGTATGTCGCTACTCCTGCAATTCCACCCATTTTAAACATTTCATCACCAATATTTATTTCGAATGGAAGAAGGTGCAGTTTTGCTGCGAGTTGATCTCCTTCCAAAATTCCAAATAGTTGATGGTGTTTTTTCATTAATGTAAGACGCTTTTCAATTTGATCTTCCGGTACCTTATATTGAAAGGCATATTCAGATAAAGCAATCGCTTCTCTATATTGTCGCTCTGCTAATTCAATTACTTTCATGACTTTCTCCTCCTATTCCCTTTATTACATTCGTACTCATGCGGATAAAATCCTATCTAAAAAATCAGAAAGGTCGATGGAATATACATCGACCTTTCTATAATTATTATATCTCGATATAACACACACTATCTTCCAAATAAAGATTTACCATAAAACAAAAAGCTGTACTTACTAATTACTTTTATCATGTCCCCTGTATACCATATAAAGTTTCACTTTATGCTTTTTCCAATTCGGTTTGTAGTTTGCTCAATTCCTGAAAGAATGTAGGATACGATACACCTACTGCTTCTGCATCTTGAATCGTTGTTTTTCCTTCAGCTATACAGCCGGCGATTGCAAGCATCATTCCAATGCGGTGATCACCGTAACTATGTACTGTATTGCCTTTTAAAGTTGATTTACCGTAAATAATCATTCCGTCATCTGTTGCTTCAATACGAGCTCCTAGTTTCGTTAGTTCAGCAACAACTGTGTCAATACGATTCGTTTCTTTCACTTTTAGCTCACGTGCATCTTTAATAACCGTAATTCCTTCAGCTTGCGTTGCCGCTAATGCGATAATCGGAATTTCATCGATTAATCTTGGAATAATATCCCCGCCAATTTCGATTCCTTTTAGTGAAGATGTTTCAATAGTAATGTTTGCAGCTGGTTCTGATGCTCCTTCGTTAATTGGTTCTATAGTGAACGTAGCACCCATTCTCTCTAAAACATCTATAATACCTGTACGAGTCGGATTCATTCCTACATTTTGTAGTTGTATTTTACTATTTGGAATAATGGCTCCTGCTACTAAGAAAAATGCCGCTGATGATACGTCACCTGGAACTTGAACGTCTATTCCAGTTAATTTCTGGCCACCTGCTAGTTTTACAGTTTTCCCTTCACGAGTTACTGTAACACCAAACGCCTCAAGCATTCTTTCCGTATGATCGCGTGAAATGTGCGGTTCTGTAACAGCTGTTACACCTTCTGCACGAAGACCTGCAAGTAAAATAGCTGACTTTACTTGTGCGCTTGCAACTGGGGAAGTGTATTGGATTGCTTTTAATGCTCCACCTCTTATTGTTAGCGGTGTGTACGTCCCGTCTTCTCGGCCATCAATGTTTGCGCCCATTTGCTTTAATGGATTGGTTACGCGTTTCATCGGTCTTTTTGCGATAGAAGCATCACCTTGTACGCAAGAAAAGAATGGCGTGTTTGCCAATATTCCTGATATTAATCGTATCGTAGTTCCAGAATTACCAACATCTAATACAGCTTTTGGTTCTTGTAAACCTTCAATTCCTTTTCCGATTACAATAACTTCATCACCGTTTTGCATAATGTCTACTCCCATTTCTTTAAAACAAGAAATAGTACTTAAACAGTCTGCACCAGGTAGAAAGCCTTTAATTGTTGTTCTTCCCTCTGCAATTGCGCCAAACATAACAGCGCGGTGTGAAATGGATTTATCACCAGGAATTGTAATGGTTCCATTCAATCCGTTATTAACAGGTTGTATTGTTCTTTCTTTCACGTTTTCACCTTCTCATTTAAATTGTTTCATATGTTTGGTATTCTTCTTTTCCAAGCGCTAGTTTTGCTTTCATACGATCTTCTTCTCTTTGGAAGCTAATACGTAATACCCCAAGCAACCCTTCACGCGCTTCCAATATTTGTAAGTTCGTAATGCTAATTTCTTCTCGCGCAAGAATACTCGTAATATGAGCTAATGCCCCTACTTTATCTAAAACATCGACGTATAAGTCGTGATAGGCAGGAATAGCTCCTCTTTTTCTCACTGGTAAAGAATCACGATATTCTTTCGCATCTGCAAAGTAGTTTTGTATTTCGCCTGCATCTCCTATAGAAACCGTCTTATATAACTCTTCCATTTCAGAGATCCACTCTTTTAATAATACCATTAAATGCTCACGATTTTGCTTTACAATGTCACTCCACATTTTCGGACTGCTAGATGCGATACGTGTAATATCTTTAAATCCACCTGCAGCTAGTTGATGAATGAGTGGATTATCTCCTGCATGTTTCTCGACTTGTTTTACTAAACCTGCCGCAATAAGATGCGGAAAATGACTAACGATTCCTGTTACATAATCGTGTTCTTCTGTATTTAAGACGAGAAAATGTGATCCTGTTCCTTTCAACCATACTTTTAGCTCTTCCACTTGATCATTTGGCACATGATTCATCGGTGTTAAAATGTAAAATGCATTTTCAAATAAATGCGCCTTTGCACTTTCAACACCAGTTTTATGAGACCCTGCCATCGGATGTCCGCCAATAAAAGAAACTTTCTTTGAAAATAAAGCTTCCGCTTCATTCATAATTGTTCCTTTTGTACTTCCAACATCGGTCACTATTACATCATCCCGTAAACGAAATGACGCTAGTTTGTGTAATAACTTCTTCGTTTCTTCAACTGGAGAGGCAAAAATAATTAAATTTGCCTCTTCGCATGCACGCTGTAAATCTATTGCTACTTCATCTAATACATGTAATTCTTTCGCACGCTCTACCTGCTCTTTAAATAAATCATAACCTGTTATCGTTACATCGTGCTCTTTCTTAATTGCTAATGCGAGAGAGCCTCCTATTAATCCTGTTCCAATTAATACTACCTTTTTACACATTGGCCTCATCTCGAGACTTATGTTTTTTATTTTCAAAGTGTTGTTTTAACACTGAAATCACTCCTTCATTTTGTTCCCTTGTTCCGATTGTAATACGGACACCATTTGGAAACGGACGAATAATAAACCCTGCGTGCGCGCAAGCTTCATAAATTTCTCCCGCATCATCTACCGGCAAGAAGATGAAGTTTGTTTGCGACGGATAGAATGGAATTTCATTTCTCTTACAAAAACTTTCGTATTGTTGCAGCCCCTCTGTATTAACACGTACTATCTTTTCAATAAATGACTCATCGCTTAAGGCAATCGTTGCTGCATTTTGTGCCAATGAAGATACGTTAAACGGCAAACGTACAACATTTAATTTCTCGATTAACTCTTCATGTCCAATCGAATACCCAACACGGAATGATGCTAATCCATATGCTTTAGAAAACGTTCTTAGTATAAGAATGTTTTTATGTTTTTCTAGAAGCGGTAATGTCTCTGGGAAATCTTTTGCTGTTACGTATTCATAGTACGCTTCATCAATGACAATTAACGTATTTTTACTAATTCCCTCAATGAATTGAGTCAATTTTCGCTCATTTACATATGTGCCTGTCGGATTGTTCGGATTACAAATCCAAACGATTTTTGTATTGTTATCAACCTCTGAAGAAATTTCGTCTAAGTCATATACACCGTTATTTAAAGCTACTTCTTTCACTTCGCACCCTTCAATAACTGCATGATGACGATATTGCGGGAAAGTTTCTCCTGCTGTTACTACATTATCACCCTTACAAAGTACCACACGGCTTATAATTTGAATGACTTCATCAAGTCCGCTTCCACATATAATTTGTTCCTTTTGAACTTGTAGTTTTTCTGCAATTGTTTGGCGAAGTTCTACAGCTCCTCCATCTGGATATAAGGCATGTTCATGCCATGCTTTTTGCAACTCTTCTATAACACGTGGTGAACAACCGAATGGATTTTCATTTGATGCTAATTTTACAAATGAATGATCCCCATATATCTCTTTCATTTGCTGCGCCGATTTACCTGGTTTATATGGCTGTAATGATGATAATTGCTCTTTTACCTTCATCTGGCATCCATCCTTTTTAAAATTCTTTTGCATATTTGTTATGCTGCGTAATATTTTGCTTGATTAATTCCATGCGGTCTTTTCCGAATTGTTCAACTAATGCATCCGCAAGCTCCCATGCAACCACAGCTTCTGCAACAACACTTGCAGCTGGTACTGCACAACTATCAGATCGTTCAATACTTGCTTGGAATGTTTCTTTCGTATCAATATCTACACTCGCAAGTGGCTTATATAATGTAGGAATCGGCTTCATTACACCTCTTACTACAATTGGCATTCCTGTAGTCATACCACCTTCTAATCCACCTGCATGATTTGTTTTTCTTGTATAGCCTTTTTCTTCATCCCATAGGATTTCATCGTGCACTAAGCTTCCTGGCTGCCTTGCCGCCTCAAATCCAATCCCAATTTCAGCACCTTTAAAAGCATTAATACTCATAATTGCTCCCGCGAGTTTTGCATCTAATTTACGATCATAATGTACGTAGCTACCAACACCAATTGGCATCCCTTCCGCAATTACTTCTACAATTCCACCTATTGAATCCCCACTTCTTTTTGCAGTATCGATAGCATCCATCATCTTTTGCTCTACCTCTTTATCTAGGCAACGCACAGGTGAATTTTCTGTAATTGTTTGAATTTCTTCTATTAGTAGTCGGCCTACACGATTTGCTTGTATCCCGCCAATCTCAAGAACATGTCCTGCAATTTGCACACCTAATTCTTTTAAAATTTGTTTTGCAACTGCACCAGCAGCTACTCTTACAGTTGTCTCCCTTGCAGAAGAACGTTCCAAAACATTTCGTATATCACGGTGACCATATTTAATTGCACCATTTAAATCAGCATGTCCTGGACGTGGTTTTGTAATTGTACGTTTCATTTCTTTACTTTCTTGCTCCGAAATAGGTTCAGCCCCCATTACTTTCGTCCAATGTTTGAAATCATCATTTTTTACGATTAATGTAATTGGTGAACCAAGTGTTATTCCGTGGCGCACACCACTTACAATCTCTACTGTATCCGTTTCAATTTGCATGCGTCTCCCGCGACCATGCCCTTTTTGTCTTCTTAATAATTCCTTATTAATATGTTCTGCTTGTAACGATAATCCTGCAGGTACACCTTCTAAAATAACAGTTAACTGCGGACCATGTGATTCTCCAGCTGTAATATATCTCATTTCTCTTACCCCTTTATTATTTTTTTGTACAAAAAAGTCCCTACTGAGCGCTCAGTAGGGACGATTCATATCGCGGTACCACCCTAATTGTAGACTATTTTTTTGTCTACCTCTTATCATTGTTAACGATCTATGAGACCGTCTTTCCCTTCATAAAGATATGATCTTTACTACGAAAAAGATGCTCTAGGGCTGTAATTCATGCTTATCTTTGTACTGATTCTCACCGGCCATCAGCTCTCTATAAACAGGGAGATAAGCACTACTGTTTCCCTTTCTACGCATATTCAATATGAAATTAAGATAATTTATTTTTAAATCCTTTTAACTCTTCCATGAATTTATGGAACTCTGGAATATCCATTTGCTGTGCAGAATCAGATAATGCAACTGCTGGGTCTGGATGTACTTCTGCCATGACTGCATCTGCTCCAATTGCTAGTGCTGCTTTTGCAGTAGGTAATAATAAATCTCTACGTCCTGTAGAATGCGTTACGTCCACAACAACAGGTAAGTGTGTTTCTTTCTTTAAAATCGGTACTGCTGAAATGTCTAATGTGTTACGTGTCGCTCTTTCGTATGTGCGGATACCGCGCTCACATAGTATAATTTGATCATTTCCTTGTGCGATGATGTATTCAGCTGCATTAATGAATTCATCAATTGTCGCTGCTAAACCACGTTTTAATAATACAGGTTTATTTACTTTACCCACAGCTCTTAATAAATCGAAGTTTTGCATGTTTCGTGCCCCAACTTGAATGACATCAACGTAATCAAGAGCCATTTCTACATCATTTGGATTTAAAATCTCACTGATAATCGCTAAATCGAATTCATCAGCTACTTGGCGTAAAATTTGTAAGCCTTCAACCCCTAATCCTTGGAAGTCGTATGGTGACGTTCTCGGTTTGAAAGCACCGCCGCGCATTAATTTTAATCCTTGTGCTTTCATCGCTTGCCCCACTTGGCGAACTTGCTCTAAACTTTCTACCGCACAAGGACCCATGATGAATGTTTGTGTTCCATTTCCTAATAATTCACCTTTTACATCAACAATTGTATTTTCTTTTTTCTTTTTACGTGAAACAAGTAATGCTTTACGGTTGTCATCTTCTTGCAATTCTAAGCTCGCTTTGAAAATCGTTTTGAAAATGTGTTGAACTGTTGAAGTTTCGAATGGCCCTTCATTATGTTCTGCGATCATATCCAGTACTTCACGCTCACGAACTGGGTCAAAACGTTTCGTACCTTGCACTTGTTTTTGTTCCCCAATCTTCTGAACAATTTTACCTCGTTCATTTAAAAGCTCTAGTAACTGTAAATTGATTTTATCCACCTGTTTACGTAATTGTTCTAACTCATGATTTGCCATTTTAAAATCCTCCTTTTAATGTTTAAAACTATGTGAAGAGAATAAAAATTCCCTATTTTCTGAATTGAAACTCCACAAAAACTTATTATGAGATCGATTCCGCCTTTTATGTGTACAAAAAATCCCTACTGATCTACTCAGTAGGGACGATATTTATCGCGATACCACCCTAGTTGCAGACTTATTTCGTCTACCTCTCTTCACTGTTAACGATCATTCGACCGTCTTTCCCTTCATAAAGACAATTATCTTTACTACGAAAAAGATGCTCCAGGACTGTAATTCGCACTTGTCTTTGTACTGGTTCACACCAACCACCAGCTCTCTGTTACAGGGAAACAACTACTACTTCTTTTCCTTTCACCGCATGTTATATTCCATTTTCAAGTTGGGCCACAAAAATACAAAAAGTCCCTACTGATCCAATCAGTAGGGACGATATTTATCGCGGTACCACCCTAGTTGTAGACTTATTTCGTCTACCTCTCTTCACTGTTAACGATCATTTGACCGCCTTTCCTTCATAAAGAAAACAAATCTTTACTACGAAAAAGATGCTCCAAGACTGTAATTCATGATTATCCCTGTACTGATTCACACCAACCATCAGCTCTCTGTTACAGTAAGATCCTCACTACTGTGATCTCTTCATTGCACTTTGTTTATTCAAATGTTTTTGAAATTGAATAAGTTATGATTCGTATTATAGAATGCTTTTTTAAATACTGTCAACACCTTTTTAGTTATTTTTTAAAAATTCCACTCTTTACCCACTATTAATCTTGTAAATTTGTCGTCACAAGTCCAATACGAATCATTTCGTTTTGAATAGATATTAGCAAATGTTTCTCCACTTGGTACTCTGTTAACAATTGTTTAATCTCAATGATTTCATTTTCAAAAGAATTTGCCTCATGAAGGTTTTGTAATAACGAAAAAAACAACTCACCATAGGCTTCTACATGATATTTCATATTATTTTTCTTTTCCAAAATAGACAAAAATAGTTGTTTCATTTCCGCTTGATCGTAACGTTCTGATGGTGGAGAGAAACGAGTAAGAATTGTTTGTAATCCTTTTTCGGCAACTTCATCCATACATAATACAAAACGTAAAAACATGACATATTCCCTACCAGTTACGGAACTCATTTTTGGACGTTCAATTAAAAATCCAGCTAACCAAGCTTCCCAAAATTTTTGTTGTTCTCTCACGCTTAATGTTTTCACATAATAACATAAATGTTCCATAAACTTAATTTTGTCATTTTCCGTTTCCTGTATAAAAAGCGGATATAACCAATCTGCTCGCTGTTCCCAATATAATACACATTTTATAAAAACAAAGCTGAGCCACTTTAAGAATACTTCTTTTGTATGTGGATGTAACAAATATAAATGCTCGACTGCATATTTAATATGTCGCTTTATCTCTGTAAATAACGGTAAATTTATTTGTGTATAGCAAAGTCCTGCCCATGCATATTTTATTGATTTTTCTTGTTTTTTTAAATCGAGATAAGGTAGCAAATTTTTTCTACACCATTGTTTCTCAATATGATATAAAAATGTTATATCTGCTGTTAATCGTGCAAACATGAAGTTTGTACTCTGTGAAAATGTTCGCATTTGTTCTTCAAATAAAAACAAGTATTCATGAATATTCCGATCGTATAAGTGGTCATATGCTAGTAACTTTAATAATACTGACGTCATCTTTCCAATAGGATGTTGAATAGATTCATTATAAAAATCATGCTCTTCTATCTTAAAATTCGGATCACCTTTCATTACTTGAGGAAATAAAGAAAAGGCAAAACGTTTCACCACACGTATACTATTCTCTTGGAATTCTTCTAATCGATTGCTGATTTCATAAAGAAAACTGCTAATTAACCAATGAAAAGATGTATTTCTTACAAATTGTTGCAGGAGTGGAATGATTTTTTGTATTTGTTGATTTGTAAGCTTACGATTATTTCTCCATGCCCGAATACAGACAAACCATACTTCATTACTTACATTACTTTCCCCTACTAATTGATACGCAAGCGAAATACTCCACTCTGTATCCAATTTACATGCTTTTGATAACATTTCTAAAAAATGACGCTGTTCAAAAATACCATCATGAGAAAAAAGCCTAACTTGTTTCATCATTTCATGGTCTTTCAACTGCAATAATCCATCGGCCGTTACGTTGCATGTAATACTTTGTACAGCATCCTCTACTCGTTTTTCACCGTAACGTTCTGGGGAAAAATGAGGATGTTTTTGTTTCATTTTTTTATATGCTTGTACTGTACAATTACTATTTGGATCACATGTATAAAGTAAATCCATAATAAGACAAACATCAAAAGCCCTCTCATTAACAAGGTGTTTCATAACCTTTTGTAACACTTCTTGCTTTCTTTGTTCCGAGGTAAATGGATAATGCTTCTTTAAAAATTTAAATACTTCATGCCTATATGTAACATGTAAAAGTAATTTTTGTTCTAGTAGCCATTTGATTTTTTCATCGTCAGTTACAAATAAATTTTTACTCATCGCAGCTATTGCAATCCGTTTTTGTACTATACTATCTGTTTCTATCATTTGGGCGATATAGTAGTTTGCCTTTCTCTTATTATTTTCACATAAATAGGCGAGACATTCTTTTACAATACGAATTAAAAATGTAAAATCTTTCGGCTGTAAATCATGCTCTGAAAATTCGACTGTATTATATGTCACACCGTCCTTTTTCTGCAGTGCAGTCTGCCTTAAAAATAACATTTGGATTTTTTCTAACCCCATAACCATAATTGGGTCAGCAAAATATGCGATATGCGGTTTCATTCTTTCATCCCAGATTCTTTGTACAAATGCAAATACGGGAACTGGTAAACGGCTTGTCTCCTCTAATTCAATTGAATCTTGCATATCGTGTTCCCATCTTCTGACACGCTTTAATTTAATTTTCCCATCCAAAATAAACGCCAACAATAAGACGAAAATTTCTTTATGATCAGGAAAGGAACATTTATGTAACAAATATGAAACCAATTCTATAGAGCTACTATTTTTTTCTGCTGTTTCCAGTAAGAGCAATGTCCATTTTGCGAATAATAGCGGTTCAATTGGCTCTTTTGCTTCGTTTAAATACGTACAAATCGTTCGCCATAACAAAGGAGAAATTTTTGAGTGATTTTTATAAATAAGCTGAAATAATTCTTTTTGGTGGCTAAAAAGAAATTGTTTGACGAGCCACTCGGCCAACAATTCATCCTCTTCACTATGAATAGTGGAAAGCAAAAATAAATTTTGGATTTTGCCTTCTGCCTCTAACCATTCTACCCATCCATAATCGCGAGCAAATTCTATAAAATACCGGAGTGTTTCAATTTTTTTTACTGATTGTTTTATATATGATAATTGCTCTTGTTCAACTGATGGTGGAACTGTCACGATATCACGAATCCGCATTCTTTTTGTAATATAATTATCTCCCATTAATTCAGCCCAGCGCTTCACCGCTTGAACAAGTGCCTGATGATTGTTCGCCTTATTTGGATAAACAATGGGCCTTACTCCTAAATGCTCCCAGTGATATGTATTATCTCCTTGTGCAACAAATGCATAACGTTTTGTACTCGGTGGTAAACCTGTTGCTAAATATTTCATGACAGGATCATTATGACTATATCCGATGAATAACACCGTATAATTTGAAAATAAATCAACTAAAAATCTTCTTGCCCAACCCTCTGTTAAGTAAGCCCTTCCAAAATCGCCATCCGTTAATATTAAATTTTCTTTTTCCTGTTCTACATTGCCGTGTATATATGCTAAACCTTTAAACGCTCTACCTGTTGGAAGTGCAGGTGCGTAATATATATTAATATCTGGATTCATTTCCCGAATTACACTTGTAAAATGCTGATCAAAATTTGTAGTAACGATGCGAACATCAATATCATCTGAAAAAAGCCGTGGAATGGCATAGTGTAATGGATTCGGTTTTGAATTTTTCACATCAACAAGATCTTGTGCAACTTGATGTACATCTTTCGTCTTCGCAACTTTTCCAAGATAATAATCATGCGGTTCTGTATTTTCACGCTTTTCAACATATAAAGCTTCCGCAATTTCATCAACTAAATCATCGAAATTTGGTAAGTTTGATTTCCCTTTCATAGAAACTCCTGCTCCGACAAATAATACAAGCCTTCCTTGTTCAAGATTATCAAATAGTTCATCTGGAATTTCTACTTCTGAAGTAATCCACATTTGGATCCCCCCTTACCTAAAAATGTCATACACTCTCATTTTACTATAACATTTTTCGTTTATTTTTTTAATATTTTGACAAGATGTTCAACATGAAAAAATTTTATTTGCAGCTATGTACATACATAAGAAATGTATGAACTTCTTGTTTTATACCAAAACTATATAAAAAACGGGAGGTGTGCAATTTGAGCAATTTTACGATTGTGCTTATCAAATTTATATCGTGTATCATTGCTTTTGCTATCGGACTTGATTTATTTTTTGATGCAACAATTGTTGATGTTATTTCCTTTAGCCTGTTTGTAACAATCGTTTCTTATATGTTTGTTGATAAAATCCTTTTGAATCGTATTGGCAATTCCGCCGCTATTATGGCTGACTTTTTGTTAACATATTTAAGTGTGTGGATTTTCGGTAATATTTTATTGGACAATTATATGCAGATTGCATGGGGTAGTATTCTATCCGCTATTGTCTTTACATTATCTGAAGTGTTTGTGCATCGTTTTTCTCATACGCATGAACGGCTCAACAATGAACGAATTAATATGAATGGCCGCTTCGCGTATGGAACTGAGTTTGCTGAAGAACAAAACATCTTAGATAAAGATAAGAAAAAATAAAAAAGAAGGATGTCATTATACTGGTAATGACATCCTTCTTTTACACTAACTATTCTTCCTTCCACCCTTTTACATCCACTGACATATGTACAATTACTTGAAAGCCTAAGCTACCTGTAGAGCCAACTGCAATTGAATATTGAGAAAAAACTCTCGAAATGCAGCATTTCATAAATGACCTCACATATGTACTAATTTCCCTTTAATCAAATCTGATGACACTTCTCTTTCCTCCCAAATCTAAAACTGTAGGTTTCGAATAAAGTTTGATCAAATTAATGCTATTAACCGTAATAGAAGAACAAAAGAAAAGAGCGTGTTTTGAAAAAAAGATTAATCAAAACATGCTCTTATAGTATTTAATCGGATTATTCTTTTATAAAAAAGATTGATCTTTTTTATAATCCTTCAATATTTCGGATATCAGGAATAATTGCATGAACTTCAACAACTTTAACCAAAAAACATTCCATTTTATAAAAAATTTGTTTGAAGCTTTCGTAGAATTCTTTAATTGAAAGAAGTGAAGTTTCGTGACTTTATTCAAAGCAACAATAACAGAAAATAAAACCTAGCAACATAACGCTATGCTGCTAGGTTTTATAACGCTAAAAATTATCATCAGTTTTGTTTTTAAGATTTCTGTTTAAAAACTAAGAGGGTTATTTACTTTTCAACCACTTGGCTCTAACCAATTCTCTATCGTTTAATAGATTGTTCTTAGCTAGTTCATAACACACTAACCAAAAATCTTTTTGCCACTTTGTACAATCTTCCTCGTAATCCATAAGCATCTGAAGCATACAATATGAATCAGAAGGCTGAATATGAATCATATCATTTTTAAAAAATAAAGCTATGAGACCATGTTCAATAGATAGCAAGCAACCTTCATCAAATGAAATTGCAAAGTAAGCATAGTTATCCTTCGTATAGTCAGGTAAAATCTCAAATGTAGGAGTTCCTATATAAGGATGGATTTCTTCCATACTATTAAAAGTAATGGGACTAAAGGAATGATCATTTTCATTATATATCTCGTAACTCATTAAATCTTTACATTGCAATTCAAATAGACCCTTTAGTATATTTTCATAAACAATATCAAAGTGTTCCTTTAAATAACATAGCGTATTATAAGATTCTTTTGTTAAAGGTTGATTACTCTCTAAATACCCCTTTATCTCAATTTTTTTTTGTTCAAAAAACGAAACGGAACAATTTACGTTTATAGACCCATCCCAACAGTCGTATTTTTCAGAAAAGTTAAAACTTCCCACTTTATATACCAACATTCACACCTACCTAATTAAATTTTATTATTCATAATTAACGCCCTCTTATTATGTCACAACCGAAGCATAGCGGAGGGCGTAGTATAATTGTAATTAATCTACAAAATGGAAAGCAATTTTTAATCTTGAAAAATAGCTATAATCCTTATAAAACCCATCAAAAATAAATAACACCCCTTTAAATACTAAATCCAAAGGGTAGAGCTGTATATATACCTTCTTGAACATCTATTACTACCAAAGCTTTCTTCATCACACATCGCTCCCCTTTTTAATGCAGATTTATATATATTAATAATATGTAACTTTAATAAAATTAAAATCACTACATACCTTTATCGTCTATACTCCATCATCCAGCAATCTTCTAGTTTCCCTTCATGAAGTTCATGTTTTATTAACCTTTTTATCTTTTGAAATCCACACTTTTCATAACAACAAATCGCACGTTCATTGCTCACTCTTGGATCCATCGCAATTGCTTCTGCCCCTAACTCATCGGTGATATATGTAATTGCTGCTTTCACAAGCTCTGTACCGATTCCCTTATTCCAATATGCTGTGTCCCCAATAAATTGGTCCATCCCACATATATTTTGATTTTCTCTATATCCATATAACTTTTTCCATTCTGAATCGATCAGGTAAATTTGTATATAACCAATCGGTTCTTCAGCATGTTCTACTAAACATCTTTTCTCAGCACTCTTTGGGTCATGAATAAAATGAGTACGAACTTGCTCTGGAGATTGCGGATTATCTCTGCCTTCGTAATACTGTAAAACTTCTGGATTTGTTAACCATTTTGAAATGGTATTCACATCATCTTCTATAACATATCTAATCGATAAACTCCCTTTTTGAAATAACATATTTCACCTCCTTATTCATAACGTTATAATATCCTAGACTCATTGAGATAACGAATACGATTTAGAGAAAAATATAAATATAAGTATATAAAACCATCTTTCCATCATACCTTCGTATAAGTCTCTCCTCAGAAAATGCTACTATTGCTGGATGTTATAGCACCTTTACTTTAGTAATCTATAGATATCAAACCAACATTGGAGGAATGAATATGTCTAAAGGTTATGATTCAAAAGAACATCAGCAAAGAGAAATACATGCAATCCAGCAAACGATCACCGAAATAGAAAGTGCATTTAATGCACATGATGCAGATGAATTAGATCGCTACTTCACTTTAAATGCCACATGGGTCAATGTATTTGGCAAGCGGCTTTCAGGTTGGAAGCAAATCAATGAGACACACAAAGTTCTTTTACCAGGACCTCTTCGGGACTCATACGCTTGTTATACAGTTGAAAGTATTAACTTTATTCGCTCTGATGTAGCTATCGCACATATTAGACAATACCCAACAACCTCTGAAGGAAAAATAATAGAAAATGAACAAGGCAGTTTAGCTGTTTATGTGATGGTTAAAGAAAAAGAAACATGGAGAATTGCTGCTGGGCAAAATACGCTTGTTCAATAGCTCTTCCCATATTCCCTATTTAAACTGGAGGTTTCAACTTATGTCTCAAGTAACTCTGAAAAAAATAACTTCTGACAACTGGCGAGAGGCTCTCACGCTTTCTGTAAATATTGAACAACAAAAGTTTGTTTCTGAAGTTACACCACCTGTTGCTATTGCACTTGCTAAAGCGTATATTAGGCCGGATGATAGAATGATTGAACCTTTTGGAATTTATCATAACGAGAAAATGGTTGGTTTCTTTAATCTACATTACGAACTAGATTGTCAAAAGGACTTTTGGCTGTTTCATTTTTTTATCGACAAAGGACATCAAAGAAAAGGATTTGGAGCCGCGGCAATAAAAGCGTTAATTAACCATTTAAAAATCGTTCATCCATCTTGCCATCGTATTCGCTTAACTGTGCATCCTGAAAATGATTCGGGTCAAAAATTCTATTCTAATCAGGGGTTTACCAATGATGAAATTCTCACATACGGTGAACTAACCTATTCCTTGTATCTTTAGAATTTTTTTAGCATAATAACGAACAAAGAGTGCCATAAAAATCTCTAAAGACACTCTTTGTTCGCGTGAAGCGCTATAGGTTATATCGGACTGTCTTTAAATCTCAAATACCAATATATTGCAACTTCATCATTTTGCTCATGAATGCCTTTATATACAAGAAAATCAAAGCCTCCTATAACAAAGCCACAACTTTCATAAAATTTGCATGCTTTAACATTATTGTTCTGTGTCTCCAGCATGATTCCTGGCATTTCACAAGCTTGCGCCCAATGCTTTGCCTGCTCAATTAATTTCCTACCAACTCCAAGTTGTCTA
Organism: Bacillus sp. DHT2; assembly: GCF_026241455.1. Taxonomy (NCBI): domain Bacteria; kingdom Bacillati; phylum Bacillota; class Bacilli; order Caryophanales; family Bacillaceae; genus Bacillus; species Bacillus sp. DHT2. The sequence goes on along the minus strand of NZ_JAPHWH010000001.1, from coordinate 422,472 downwards.
AACTGCTTATCTACTTTTATATCTTCCACGTAAGCAAAACCATTCCAGTTTCTCTTTACTATAATCATTCCAATTATTTGGTGATTCATAAACGCCAAATAAATTATCTTATCTGGATTATTAACATATTCACTATAATCTAAATCATTCTCTTGATCCTCTTTATATATATCTTCTGAATAATTTTTCTCATAGCTTTGTATTTCTTGCACGGTGTATTCTATTCGTTGATCCATCGCTACTAATGAAAGGAATAGCTTAGAATCAACCGTAAAACTATCATCAATTTCAGGAATTCCATTCAAATCATGTATTTCTAGTTTTCTAATAAAAATGTCCATCCTTATCTCCTCAAAGTAAAGTAAAATATAATATATTCCTCATACTAAATATTTATAGCAATTGCTGCAATGAATAAACTAACTATTATTAGAAAAGGCGTACCAATCATTGCTCCTCTTAGATGTATCTTATAATCTTTATATCCCTTCATCCCTTCTGTACTAGGAATAACAACAAATCTCGGGGTAATCCAACAAAATATAAGCCAATCTATAATGAGTAAATCAACCAAGTTAAAAATCATTAAAATTCCAAAAGAATGCAAGAAAGCATCTATAAACAATAATTTCTCATATCGCTGAAGTACGCAAGCTGAAGGTGGATTGAAAGCTATTAAAGAACAGCTTCCTGATTATATTAGTTATTTTATGATTCGTGCTTATATACAAATGAACAAATAATAACTTTTATAAAGTCATTCCGCTTTACACAATATGAATGATTCGTATAGAATATAATCGATCTTTATCTCATGTCACTTCTAATTTATCCAGATTTTTAATACGGTAATGAATGAGAGGGATTTGAAAGGGGTGTAAGGTATGAATAAACTAATATTTAAACAATTTGCGATGACAAGAAGTTATTTTATTAAAAACGTAGAATCATTTTCGAAGGAAATAACAAATGTACAGCCAGACGGTTTTAACAATACGATCCAATGGCATATCGGCCATGTATTAACGGTTACTGAACAGTTTATGCTCGGCTTTCCACATAAAACGACGCATCTTCCTGCAAATTATATCGAATTATTTGGAAACGGTACAAAGCCGGCTGATTGGAAGGGAGATGTACCTACCGTAGATAAACTCATTATAGAGTTGAAAGATCAATTAGTTCGTCTCCAACAAATTCCTGCTGAACAGTTAAATGAAACGCTGGAAAAATCATTTATGGGATTGGAAACCTTTGGAGAATTAGCCGGCCTTACATTAATGCATGAAGCAAATCATTTGGGGCAAATTCAAGCAATGAATCGCATTATTGAACACGCGGGACTAAAGAACTAACAAAATCCAAAAAATAATTTGATGACTTTCAAAAGGAGTTATTCTCACATGAGATAGCTCCTTTTGATTTTGCAAAAACACTTATATGATTCTTTTTGATTTAATGTTCAAAAAAACCAACAAATAAAATTGACATAGGGAAAATGACAAGATTTTATTTCGAAAAAATAAAAATAGTGGTGCTGTAAACTTGCGTGACTAAAACCTTTTCCACTGTGAACTGTATTAGCAGCCATCCCCATTTGCGTAGCAATTTGTGCTGCCGTTTGAAAATCACTTAATTTTAGCTTGATGGGTCTGAGCAGTCATCCTTATTTCTTGACATATCATTTCAAACTTCATAAAGTGAAACTCTAATCGTTGTTTTTCATCTTCACTGATTATTAGCCCACAATACTTAATTAACTTATATAAATTTACATAGGAATAGGACAGGTGAAATAAATGAAAATCGAACATATAGCTATTTGGGTAAATGATTTAGAGGCAATGCGCACTTTCTATACACAATACTTTAATGGAGAGGCAAATTCTTTATATCACAATAAAGCTAAACACTTCGAATCTTATTTTATTACTTTTGAATCTGGAGCACGCCTTGAAATTATGCGAAAGAAAGGAATAGGAGATAAACCTAGTTCTAACCTAACTGGATATGCCCATATCGCTTTCTCTGTTGGTAGTGAAGAAAATGTGAATCAACTAACCAAAGCATTAAAAGAAGCTGGATATCCTGTATTAAATGGACCACGTTTCACTGGAGATGGCTATTATGAGAGCGTAATTAGTGATCCAGAAGGAAATCAAATCGAAATAACTATCTAGCATAACTTCTCAATATATAAGTTAAAAAATAATATAACAACCAAAAACCGTTCGAAAATTTTGAACGGTTTTATTATCTAATACTGTCGCATTAAAAAATTTTGATCATTACAGAAATGCTAGTTCTATCGTGTTCCTTAATGACAATACTGGTCTACTAATCTCTTTAGATGTTCTATGTTTTCTGAAGATACTTTTTCTGACAATCTTGCCCCAGCAATAATAGGAGCCCACTTTATAACTTCATCCCTTGATAAACCAGCATTTTTGCAATATATACGTAAATACATTTCAGCCAACTCTACTGAAGCCTGGGCATACAACAAATATGTTCGGTAGACATCGGCACGAATATCTCCCGCGCTAGCATCCACCCAATCAATAATTTTCACATTATCATTACTCAAAATCAAATTAAATGGATGAAAATCCCCATGACATAGCCTAGGTTCAAATACCATTGAATCCAATTTCCTTAACAATTTACCCTTTTGTTTCTCATCTAGATTCTGTACTGATTCAATTTGACGACGTAGCTTTTCTAACATCGGTTCAAGTAAATCCGAATCAACAACAACAGCATGCACCTTTTGTTGTGCATTAACACAAATACTTATGTAATGCTCAGCTCGTTCCATATTATGAATTAAGAGATCACCTACTGTTTTCCCTTTTACATATTCCATTATAATTGCTTGTCTATTCTCTATTTCTGTGACTTCTAGTACCTTTGGAACATTGAGCCCACATGAATAAGCGTATTCTTGTTTCTTTGCTTCATATAACGATTCTGTATTTGGAAAGTGTTTTTTAAACACTTTCACAATTTTATTATCATAAAGATATATCTTTGCTGTATTCCCAATAGCTATCGGATTACCTAGGTTCAATTATTTTCTCTCCTTACAATATAGTGAATTTTTATATTTTAACGAGATCTTTTCTAATGCAATATATACAGTTTTTTTCATATTCCATTATTCTCCCTTAGTCACTTCTATCAGTGTAATCGGAGAAGAACCTAGATCCATTCCTATTAGATCCTAATAATCGATCGGAAAATTCATACTTTAATAATCTTAAATTGGACACTTCTTCTTATTTTGACTTCCATATTCAATCTACGACGTTTTTTCTTCATCCCTCTTACTTCATTACTATATTCATAGACAGTTTTATATCATCCTAAATAATATGTAAAAGGCTAAATCCATACATCGAAGCAACTACAAAAATGATTGTCCATACCGCTAGACTGACTGTCATCCAACTTATGACGTGTGTCTTGTTAGATCCAAATGTTAAAGCTAATACGGCTGCAATATCAGTTCCTACGAGAATGGGAGCAAGCAATGCCAAACCAGGAATACCATATCGTTCCCATATTCGCCTTGATCTAGTTTCTTTTTTAGAAGGTGTTGTTATACCTTTTTTTAACTTTCTTGTCGCTTGCCATTTTGCATACTGCTTAAAGAAGAATCCCAATAATAGAACCAAGATAAGATTCCCTGCAAATGCAGTCACCCCTACTGCAAATGGTTGCAATCCCCATGCGATACCAAGTGGTACAACGATTGATACATCCATCCATGGAGCAAAAGCTAATAGAAATAAAACGACATATTGCCACATTTCACCTGCATTTTGAGCCCACTCTAGCATATTGTTTCATCCCCTTTTTTCTTTAGATTAAATACGATTTAAAATAAGAATAGTAGTTAACCAATAGACCATGTATTGGCCTGCACCTAATACACCAATGCACAGTAATGGAACAAAATTATGTTGAGAAAAGAAGAAGATCCCTGCCGTTACTGGAAGTGCAACGCTATAGTAAATATATACATTTCGGCAAGCCTTATAAGTTACCCACTGCTGCCCTTCATCTATTTCACGAAATTCGGATGGTATAAAGCTAAATAATCTAATCTTATCATCCGAATTCTTTCGATTATAAAGCTTTGTGAGAATGAACCAGAAAACAGTAACCGTCACTAGAATCCAAAAACATAATCTAGCTAAAACGACCTGTGTACTCATAAGAGAAAATAGTAAAAATGCAATAATCAAAACAAATATACCGGCCCCTATAAGCGGAGATTTTAAAACCTGTTTCATTATAATCATTCCTTTCCCTTTAAATAAAAAACATCTTCTACTGTAAGTTGAAACGCGGCAGCTATTTTTAACGCCATGGTGACAGAGGGAGAATAATCACCTTTTTCAATTAACCCAATTGTCTGCCTCGTCACTCCAATTGCATCAGCCAAGTCTTGCTGAGTCCACCTAAATCTTGCCCGTAATTCTCTAACTCTGTTTTCAAGCATCCTAACTTCACTTCCCTCCTTTTCAAACACTCTCATTGTAAATGATTACCAACAAAATGTAAATAATCATTTGCATTTTGTAATAAATAATTGCTCAAAAACTATAAAACAACACCATCTATAAAATGGTGTTGTTTCGTTTAAAGATCAAGTTAGTCAATTTTATACTTACTTCTTTTCCATAATTGCAAAGTAATTTTTCTCATGATCAGCAAAATTAAACGCTCTACCAGACGGCATATTTACAAGTTCTCCAACTGTAATTTCTTTCTCTACAAACTCTTTATATAATTTATCGATATCTTCAGTGAAAAACAACATGGATGGTGTACTAAGATTTAATTCAGGCTGCATCTTCGCAATTAATTCTTTATTATGTAGAACCATACTCGTTTCTGCTTTCTCTGTTGGCGTGATTTCAATCCATCTAAATCCTTGACCGTTATCTTCATCAGCAACTAAGTGGAAACCTACTTTTTCTGTCCAAAATTGCACAGCCTCATCTTGATTATTTACATATAGCATAATTTGACCAACTTTATGAATCATCATCTTCTCTTCCCTTCTACTTCAATTGTATTAAGTATATACGAACTAACGTTCTTTTTAAAGTTTTTTATGGTAAACTTTCACTTCAAACATTTTCACACACTGTTTTTATCTCTTTCTTACTATCTTGACATGAGGGTTATCAAATAAATAATAGCATCCTTAAACATCTTAACCATAATTATATTATGTAAATAGTGTTATTGTATTATATCTTCCTTTTAACATGTGGCTCTTAATTTATTCCCTCTCTTTCTCTTCATATATATTTCTAGCACACTACAAATAAGTGCCAAAAAGAAAATAAATGCTCCTATTAAAAAAGTTTTATTAAAACTACGAATAACCCCGTATTTATATTTCCATTTAATTTGTTCGTAGAGTTTATTTCCTTCCTCTGATTCCATGCTTACATATTTCTTCTCATCACTTGTTTGTATTACGTGTAGTATTTTTTGTTTTTCAAAGTCTGTTTGATCGCCTTTTTGAATCATCGCTTTCACTTGTTGCTTTATTTCTTCTTTTTCGATAGATAATTGATGATTTAAAATCACAACTAATATCGCTACACCTACTATACTTCCTACTGTTCTAGAAATATTAGATATACTTGACGCAATACCTGATTTTTCGGTTGAAACACTTAAAACGGCAGTTGTTGTCAATGGAGCAAGCGTACACCCTGCACCAAAACCTACAACCACGAGTCGCCAAATATAATCCCAATTTGAAAAGCCTGATTCCATATGACCAAATAAATACGAAGCGATTATAAATGCGATAATTCCTATAATACCGATAACACTACTTCCATGTTTTGCAGCAATGGGTGTCATAATCGCGGTAACTACCATTGATACTATCGCAAGTGTACTAATAATCATCCCTGATTGAAGCTCGCTCATTCCATCTACTTGAACTAAATAAAATGCAAAAATAAATAAAAAGTTCATTAAACCCATGCCTACAAAAAATAATGAAAGATTTGAAAACGAAAACTCTTTATATGAGAATAAATATAGGGGTAACATCGGATTTTTACTTTTCTTTTCAATAAAGATAAACAATATAAAGCTTATAAAAGAAATAACAAAGAGAAGACTTACACTTAGCGGACTTAAACTCGAGTTATTTACTTGTATCAGAGCGTATACAAGTAAAAACAATGCACATGATGAAGTAACCATACCTGCCCAATCTATTTTAGAACTAGCTGTATGATCATATGATTCTTTAATAAAAAGCAAGACGAAGATTAAGGATAGAATACCAACTGGAACATTAATAAAAAATACCCAGTTCCAGCTTAGTTTATCTGTTAAAACACCTCCAAGTGATGGACCAATCGCTGCAGCTAATCCGCCAAAAGCCCCCATAATTCCCCCTATCATACCTTGTTTTTCTTTTGGCACAAGTCCAAGTCCAAGCGGTATCGCAACAGGAACAATGATAGCGGCAGATACTCCTTGCAACACACGAAAAATTACCAATGTATAAAAAGATGATGCTATTCCGCACATGAGTGAGCTAATAGAAAATCCTAATAAACCAATAACATACAGCTTCTTGCGGCCAAATTGATCCGCAAGACGAGCTGCTATTAATAAACAAGTAACAAAAGCGACATTATATCCATTTGCAATCCAAGAAATTGTATCAATAGACGTATGAAATGTTTTTGTCATTTCCGGCAATGCAATATTTACAATATTTGAATCTAAAATTGCCATGAAGAATCCTGCAACTAATGCAAATAGCGCAAATAATTTTCTCATGTTTCCATTTCCTCTCTCTTAATTTTTCTTATTTGAAATCCCGTTAATAAATAGAGTTACACATGTCTCTATGTACTCTTCTAATTGAATATCCTCTTCCGTTATACTAACATTCATAATATATAGGAATAATTGTCCATAAAACATGTTCGCTATTAAACGATAGTTACATGTAATAATATGTCCCTTCTCTCCAAGTAGCTGTAAATATGTTTCTAAATGGTCAACTAAATGTGAATTTAATTCATGAAGTAATCGTTTCATTTCACTATTCTGTCTAGATTCTAGTAATGCTGCCCAAATATAATTTAATTTTGGTAAGTTTACCTGAATGTATGTTTCTGCAATCTTTGTAAGGTCTTTATTTAAATCACCTGTAAACTGTTCTTCTAATTCCTCTAATAAAGCAACTGGGGTTGTTCGCAAAATAATACTTTCCCGAAATAAATTTTCCTTGTTTTTAAAATTACGAAAAATTGTCAACTCGCTTACCCCTGCTTTTTCTGCAACTTCACGAATTGTTGTGGCCGTATATCCCTTTTCACCAAATAATAAAGTCGCTGCTTCCATAACTTTTTCTCTCGCTGTTGGTTTTCCCATTCTAATTCCCCCATCCAATATGTAAGTAAGTGATTACTAACATATTATCATAAACAAAAATGAAAGTAACTAGTTACTTTCATTTTTGTTTATTTACTTCTATATAGCAAAATAATATAGAACTCTTAATTCATTCACTCCTGAATAGCTACTTTGCACTATCTATTCATTTCACCATTGAAAATAATACTTTTTCAAGCTCCTTTTTTGATAACTTGCTATCAGTGACAAAAATTCGATACTCACTTCTATCATTTTTTGCTGGTACAATTATTCTCATACCAATTATATTTCCAAATTTATATTCTCCTAATGTTACCCTACACCCATCGATTGTATAGTTTGATAGTCGATCGAAAGGTTGTTCATCGAAATCATCTGAATTTTGTTCATGTGGTGTCTTTTTCACTTCAAAAATTTCAGACTGTTTGATTTGGACTACATCTTCAAAACTACCACTTTTTGAACTTAATTCACCTTTCACATAAGTCAGCATTATGAACGGTTTCGGCTTCCCAGAAGTAATTTCCGCTCTTGCCTCTTCTTCATATAATCTATAATTTTTTGGTATGTAGGCTGGATATTTTATAGGAAAGTTAACCAATTTTTGCGCTTCATTTATCGTATATTTGAACTTTCCATATATTTTTTCCTCATAAGGTCGTAACTTTTCATTTACTTCATCATATCTTTTTAACTCTTCTTTACTAAGTCGAGCTGTGCTTCGACTTGTTCTTTCCCCATCAACTACAATTGCCTTTTTATTTAATGCTTGTGATTCTTTCCACAGCTTAGAAAATTTTTCAAATTCCTCTTTAGTGAACAATTGACTTGCTATCTCAAATATTTCGTTGAATTCTTTATATTCTTCTTCAACTGCACCAAATTGTTCCTTTGCCTCTTCTGGAGTACCAATAACTTTACTAACCAAAGTAGGTCCTACAAAAGTACCCGTCGGTATAAGAACAGCAGCAGCTATTAATCCGACTAACAGCCTTTTCTTCATTGATCGTCTCCCCTTCTCATTTTCTTGATAGTATGTATCAAAAGAGCTTTTCACCCTTTTTCGCAGATTACTAGATGGCTCCATTACTTCGGATTTCCTTTGTAATTCATCCCTCAAATGCTTTTCAAAATCCATTCACTTCGCCCTCCTGTATAGCTGGTACATTCTCCATTTCTATTCGTAAACGCTTCAATGCTGTATGTAATCGAGATTTCACTGTACCAACAGGTTTATTAAGAAGCGTTGCAATTTCATCCAAACTGTATTCATGAAAATAACGCATAATAATCACTTCACGGTGCTTATATGAAAGCTTTTGTACAAGTTCTCCTAACTCATTACGTGTTTCTTTATGTAAAATATCTTCATCTACTATGTAAAACTGATCTTGCGCATACATTTTCTTTTTTTCAAAAATACGAAAGCGTCGCCATGATTTACGCCGCCAACCCTGTACTTGCTTTACAATTAATCCGTGTAACCAAAAACAGAAAGACCGATTCACATCATAATTAACTACAGATTTCCATATTTGAATATACACTTCATTCACAATATCCTCTACATCCTGCTTATCTACTACTAAAAAAGCTACTGTTCTATAAATATCTTTACATGTAAATTCATAAATAACCTGAAAGGCTTGTTGATCTCCAAAGGCCATTCTCTGTAACCATTCCTTTAGTTCTATTTCATCCAATTCTCGTTCCCCTCTCATGTTTTAAACAATCTTTCACACTATATTCGCTCGTTTCTCACAAAAGGTTCATTTTACATGAAAATTTATGTATTACAATAAAGAAGGAACAACTCATGTAAGTTGTCCCTTCTTTATACACCGTTAAAATATCAATCTAACAAAGCGATTTATCGCCCAACCTCCAACTAAACCAACGCGCATGGCCATCCGTTTCTCCAACAGTTTCATTGTATTCTTTCCCATTCATAAAATAATCAAGATGAAGATCTCTATCCCACATATTGTTATAAAGATGGAAAACATCTCGTTTCGCACCAATTTCTTTAACTTTTTCTACTAATTTATGTTTTACACTCTCTGGTATTTGATTCGCTACATGTGTATGGAAAACACAAATCACCGAATCCTCTGGAATTTGTTCTGCAATGTCTGAAAGAAGAGATACTCCATCTCCTTCTATTAATTTTACAGTTTGTTCTTTTAAACAAGCTGCTGCGTGATCAAACATTTCAAGTCGTTCTTTATGCTCAGGCCAAATAAGTGAGCGTAACCATAAATAATCTTCCTCATTATTTAAATCATTTATATGTAAATCAAGTCCGATTCTTTCTACGACAGGTGGACTTTGTTGTAAGAAAAATGGCTGATTCTCCCCTTTTATTTCTGATTTTAAATGAACTTTAGAGTCTTTATTTCCAAACACCTCTCCTGTTCCATAAGAATATCTATATTGATCCCAGAACAGCTGTAAACCAGCACTTGTCCCAATTTCAATTAGCGCTAAAGGCTTATTCACTTTATTAAACATATAACAAAAACTCGGATATAAATATGTACATCGTCTTACTTCGTTCGTCTGCACTAGCTTTGTTTTTAAAATATTGATTATCTCTTCCCTATGAATCTGACAAAAATCTTTAAAATGTTGAAAAGCATGTTCTAGATTTTTTTCTGGAGCAGAAACAAGGCTACCATAGTATTGTTTTAATACATGATTATTCCCTTTCAGTAATAAATAGTGAACGGCACCAAGTAATAAGTTAGGAGTTGGCTGACCAAGTTGTGCGTGTGACGCTAATGTAAGGATTTCCTCATCTTCTGAAATTTCCAATGATAAATGTTCGTATAAACCGCTCGATCCTTTACCTTCTTTTATAGAAAAATTTCTAAATAAGTTGGAGATTTGTTCTTGTGTAAGCAAATCGATTCCTCCAATCACATAATTTAATATTCAGAATAATTTTAACATAAATACAATTATTAGGACATTTCTACTTATTCTGCTAAAAAGACTTATCCTTCAAAATAAAAGGAGGTAGCAAGTTGAATAGAAATATAACCTATACTTTCCTCATATTAATCACATTTCTTATTAGCTGTTCAAAAGAGCAATCCTTTTATATGTACTTCCATGAAAAGATGCAAAAAATGCATTTTGGACAAAAGAACAATTCCTACACTCTCATTCATACAGAAATGAATGTTTCACAAGAAAATGATGCCGTAGCAATATTTACAGAACATAATCAGCAAGGAGAACAAATATTCATTGCTTATTTTGAAAAGGAAAATGGCAAGTGGAATTGGATAAGAACTACAGGAACTGAATGGAATAGCCCTGTAAGATGGACTTCCATGCATCAAATCCCTTACATTTATGCTGGAACAATTCGTGATAACGCTATTACTAAAGTTTATGTCGGGAACAAAAATGCAAAAATCATTACTGTTGAAGGAACGAAAAGGTTTTGGTATGTCGTTAGTAATACAGAATGGGCTGAGGTTAGAATTGAAAAAGGTGATGGTACACAAGAAGCAGTTGGACAAATTGATGAAGAGATTCTAAAAGATTGGCATAATAAAAACGTCCGATAAAAATACCGGACGTTTTTCATTTCAATATTAAAAATTATACTTATCAATATTATCCTTCGTAAATACAACTCTTTCTGGTAATACAATGATTCCATTTCCATCTGCTTCGTAGTCATAACCTTGAATAGAATTCGGTTCCACCTTTACTTTACCTATATTCGGAACTTCAAAGCTATCGCCAACTTTTAATTTCTTTCCTTTTACCACAATTTCATTTGCCACATATGTTGCGAGTGCACCTTGCTGTTTTACATCCCATAACCCAAATTGCTGAACAGTTCCTCGTTTTACATAATCACGCATTACGTTTGGAGTTGAAAATCCCGTCACAACTACTTTTTTATCCATTTTTAAGTTTTCAGCAGCTTGCGCCATCGCTGGAAGTGCCGTTGCATCTGGACAAATTACCGCATTGATATCTGGATAAGTCTTTAAAATGCTTTCTCCAACTGATAATGATTTTTGTGCGTTATTTTCTCCGTACTGCGTCGTTACAATTTCCCACTTCGGATATTTTTCTTTTATGATTTCTTTTGCTTTTGTTACCCACTGGTTCTGATCTGTTACAGTCGGACTTGAATAGAAGAATGCTACTTTTCCTTTATCTCCAATTTGTGATGAAGTCATTTGAATTAATAGATTTGCAAGTTGCTCCGGCGTTCCTTGGCTTATATAAAATGAACGATCTTTCGGATTCACATCAGAATCCCATGTTAAAACTGTCATTCCCTTTTTCTTAGCGCGTTGTAATGATTGTGAAAGTCCATCAACCGATGTAGATGAAACCATTAACGCATCATAGTTTTGATTAATAAAATTATTTATATATTTCACTTGCCCTGATACACTCGCCTCTGACGGCCCATCATATTTCACTTGTACCCCTAATGTATCTCCCATTTCTTTTGCCCCTTCACCACCTGATGTAAAGAAGCCAACCCCTGTCAATTTCGGAATGAATGCAAATTTCACATCATCTACTTTTTTCTTGTCTGCTGTTTTGCTAGAACATGCGATTAAACCGATGATACAAACACATATAATGATAAAAATCCCCAGTTTTCTTTTCATGACATTTCCCCCTTATGCAATTTCCTTCTTTTCCACATAGTGAGTTGCTGTAACTTGAAATGCCTAATAATAACAGAGAGGATAAGTATAATACCAATAACTACATTTGACTGTTCGTTCGTTAAACCTGTCATTTGTAAACCGTACTGCATCATTCCAATAAATATACTTGCTAGTACTGTTCCAAGAATACTTCCTTTTCCCCCAGTGATGAGTGTCCCACCTAATACAACTGCCGTAATAACCGGCAGAATTGTCTCGCTTCCAATATCAGCTCGAGCTGAGCCAAAATATGCTGTTAAAAAAGCTCCTCCTAATCCACCTCCTAACCCAGAAAGAATATAGGCAAGAATAACTACTTTTTTTGTTTTGATACCAGAATATTGTGCTGCCTTTTCATTCGCACCTGTCAACAAGACATAACGTCCGTACCTTGTTCGATGAAGTAAGAGTGTAAACAAAACAGTCAAAACGACAAGTAACCATACTAAATTAGGAATTCCTATAAAACTTCCATTTGCAAGTTGCACGTAAGAATCCGATAAACCACTTATCCCTTCATATCCACTGGCATTTGAGCCACCCGAGATAACAAGTGCAATTCCTGAATATAAAAACATCGTTCCAAGTGTAACAACAAGAGGTTCTACCTCTGTCGTTTTAATAATCACCCCGTTGATACAACCCGCTAGACAACTGATAAACAAGGCAATAATTACAGCTAAAATAACCGGAATTCCATTCATCCAGAGTACACCAATAAGAATTGAAGTAAGCCCCATAATCGATCCTACAGATACATCGATTCCACCTGTTATAATTACAAAAGTCATTGGAATTGCGGCAATCGTAATAAAAACGAAGTCATTCATACTGAAAAGTAAATTACTAATATTTAAAAAATCACTGTTTAACAAACCAAAGAGAATGAACTCTATAATAAGTAATACAATAAGAACTCCTTCCCATCTTAAAAATCCACGTGCAGACTTCATAGATTCATCCTTCTTTCTTCCAACTGTCTTATTCCCTTCCATTTTTTTAAGATGCTGTCTAATATAATAATAAGTAACAGTAAGAATCCTGATATAGCACTATTCCAAAAAGCAGGTATTTTTAAAAAGACTAGTGAACTACTTATAACTTCTAAAAAAATCGCTCCCAGTGCTGCTCCAAATATAGAACCTGTTCCACCTTTTAGATGAATTCCGCCGAGAACAGCGGCAGCAATTACTTGTAACTCAATTCCTGTACCAGTTTGATTTGGCACAAAGCCGATATTCATAACAAATATGCACCCTGCAACCCCTGCGCTCATCCCAGAAATAATAAATGCATATATTTTCACCTTGTCTACCGGTATTCCAATGAGGCGTGCTCCGTCTTCGTTATCTCCGGCAGCATAAAAATATCTTCCAAAAGGTGCTTTCGTTAAAAAGATATATAATAATAGTAAAATAGCCAAAATGATCCATACTGTAACTGGAAGCCCTAGTATCATGACAGAAGACATCTGTTTATAAGACTTAGGAATATCTTCAATCCATTTGCCACCTGTATAGATCAACATCGCTCCTCTAATAATCCCTAACATTCCTAATGTCATAATAATTGCCGGTACACGAAACTTCGTAACCCCAACGCCATTTATCATTCCAATCACAGCTCCAAGCAAGATTGCAACAATGATTGAAATTAAGATGCTATTACCATTTGTCAAAAACATCCCACAAATTGCTGCACTTAATCCCATAATAGAACCGACTGAAACATCAATATTTTTAGTAAATAATACGAATGATTGACCAATAGCTAGTATGACTAAAATAAGACTTGATTTCATAATTAAAGAAAGCGAACTAAACTGAACAAAACTAGGATTAATAATTCCTACGAGGGCTATGTAAATAAGTAATAAAATAATAATGGATGTTTCATGCATTTTAACTATATTTAAAAAACGTTTCATTCCGTTACACCTTCCCTTCCCACATATGCAAGGCGTGTAACTTCATCTATACAAACTTCTCCTTTCTCTAAATGAGAAACAAGTTTTCCATTCCTCATCACATATACCCGGTTTGCTAATTGAACAATTTCTTCTACATCTGAGGAAATTAATAAAATCGCAAGCCCTGATTGTTTTAAACTTTGAATTGCCTCATATACTTCTAATCTTGCTTTTGCATCAATCCCGCGCGTTGGTTCATCAAGAATAATTAATTTAGGTTCACAAGCAAGATATTTTGCTAATACAACTTTTTGTTGGTTTCCACCTGATAAAGATGTCATTTTTTCATCTACATTGGAAACAACTATCCGAAACTTTTTCATATACAACTCTGTTAAAGCGCTTTCTTTTTTATACTTTAAAAAGAATGGGCTCATTTGGTGTAAAGAAGCTGCCGTTATATTTTCTTTAACAGACCGAATTGAAAAAATACCATTCCCTGCCCTATCCTCTGGAACATATACCATCCCTTTATCTAATCGTTTGCTCGTAGAACACTTTGCAATTGACTCCCCTTCTAATAAAATATCCCCTGACCGTATGGGCCTTATCCCATATAACACTTCTGCTAATTCCGTTCTACCCGATCCAACAACACCAGCAATCCCTACGATCTCTCCAGCATGTACATTTAGTGATATATTCTGAAATGCATAACTCGACAGATTTGTTACCTCTAATACTTGTTGAGAAAGTTTCATCGTTTCTTGAGGTGCCACTTTTTTCTCCTCTTGTTTATAATCTTTTGGCAATAATCCCTCCATTAGCATGTCATATGTATAATCTGATACATCCCCTTGACTCACTATCATTCCATCACGCAAAATAGCTACTTTATTCGCAATCTCAAAGATTTCCGGAAAACGATGCGTAATATAAATCATTCCGATTCCCTTTTCTTTTAAGTCTTTTATCAGCACAAAAAGACTCTTTATTTCATGAATTGTTAATGTCGATGTTGGCTCATCTAAAATAAGAATCTCTGCTTCTCTTATTAATCCTCTTAATATTTCTACTAATTGTTGCTGTGCAATTGATAATGAACTTCCAATTGCACTCGGTTCTATGTTCCACCCTAAACTTTTTATCAAATCTTTTATCTTTGTACGAAGTTCCTTCTTCTTTGCTTTTATTCCGATACATATATTTTCTTCAATTGTCATATGAGAAAAAATTAACGGTTCTTGTGGAATTAAATAAATACCATTTAAATGTGCTTCCGCTGGATTAGAAAAACTTTGCACTACTCCCTTTACATACATCTCCCCGGCATCATAAGAGTATAAACCTGTTAATATTTTCATCAATGTTGATTTCCCAGCACCGTTTCCGCCAACTAAAGCATATACATCGCCATAGTCTAATTCTAAATTCACTTCTTTTAGTACCCTTTGTTCTGAGAATGATTTACTCATTTGCCTCACTTTTAATAAGGGGGCATTCTCCACATCTTGTCACCTGCCTTTATACAGAACAATTTTTGAGAAAATGATTTTTTGTTCTACTTGTTTTGTAGCATTGTATATCCCTTTTTTCATATCTAGAACAAATTTTTCTTGAACACAATTACTACTTCTATCGGTATAAACAAAAAAATAAGCACATATGTTTAAGCATCGGTCAATTGTTGAAAGGGATGAAGAGAATGTCACAGTTGAACTTTGAAGAAAATTTGTTAACAAAAGTAGCCTGGTATTACTATAAAGATCATTTAACGCAGCAGGAAATCGCTTCTTTGCTTCACATTTCACGAAATAAGGTCGTTCGGTTATTAGATAAAGCTCGAGCTGAAGGTGTCGTTACATTTCATGTAAAAGGTACGGGTTTACATTGCTTAAGCATTGAACGTGAACTAATTAAAAGATTTCATTTAAAAGACTCTTTTATTATCCCTACGCTAATGGAAAATTCCCCTTCTTCTTTAGGGAAAGCTGCAGCGCAATATGTAGAAACATATTTACAACAAGGAGATTTACTCGGCATTGGTTGGGGGGAAACGATATCAAAAATGTTAGAAAACATCCATTTTGAAGCATCTATACAACTTTCAATCGTTACTCTTACAGGTGGTGTAAATCATTACCTTCCTAGAAAACAAAACTATCTCAATCACATGCAAGGCGAACTTCATATCATTCCTACGCCATTTTTAGCATCCACAACCGAAATGGCACAAAGTATCCTTTCCGAACCAGCCGTTAAAGATATGCTACATGTCGCTTCACTTGCTAATACAGCAATAGTTGGTATTGGTGGTTTATCTCATGATGCAACCATTGTAAAAGAAGAAAAATTAACGCTTCGTGAAATGACCTATATACGAAGTCAAAATGGTGCCGGAGATATTCTAGGACAATTTTATAATACACATGGAGAATTACTAGAACTTCCCCATCACGACCGCCTAATTGGTACACCTCTTTCAGCTCTTCAAAAGATGAAACACGTAGTCGGTGTAGCTGGCGGTGAAGAAAAAATAGATGCAATTTACGGAGCCTTAAAAGGTAGATTCATTCATACATTAATTACCGATGAGGACACAGCACTCTCCCTATTAAGAAAGGAAGGTGAATCATAATGTCTTCTCTATTAGCTTATGACGCGGGTACTGGTAGTATCAGGGCCGTCCTTTTCGATTTACAAGGAAATCAGCTTGCTGTGAGTCAAAAAGAGTGGGTTCATAAACCCGACTCTCGTTATCCTGGTTCTATGAATTTTGATGTGATAGAGAATTGGAAACTCGTTCAAGAATGCACAAAAGATGTACTTCAAAAAAGCAACATATCCCCTTCTTCTATTAAAGGGATTAGTGCAACAAGTATGCGCGAAGGATTTGTTTTATATGATAAAAGTGGGCAAGAAATATGGGCATGTGCGAACGTTGATGGCCGTGCTTCTTCTGAAGTAAGTCAATTAAAACAGATCCGCTCCTATCTTGAAGAAGATTTATATATGAAATCAGGGCAAACTTTTGCACTTGGCGCTCTGCCTAGGCTACTTTGGATTCAAAAACATCAACCTGATATATATGATAAAATCTATTCCTTTACAATGTTAAACGATTGGATTTTATATAAATTGTGCGGGGTATTACAAATAGACCCTTCCAATGGATGTACATCTGGTATTTTTGATTTAGAAAATAGAACTTGGGATAATTCGATTGCTGAGCAATGCCGTCTAAACTTATCATTTTCTCCAAATGTAAATGAAGCGGGGACAGTTATTGGTAATATCACAAAACAAAGTGCAGAACTAACAGGTTTACATGTAGGAACACCGGTAGTTGCTGGGGGCGGAGATGCCCAGATGGCTTCACTCGGTTCGGGAGTCGTACATCCTGAACAAACATTTATTTGCGGAGGGAGCTTTTGGCAACAAGAAGTAAATATAACAAGTCCAAAAACAGATTCAAATGCTCGTATTCGCGTCAATTGCCACGCTATCCCTACACTTTGGCAATATGAAACAATCGCTTTTTTCCCTGGGCTTGTGATGAGATGGTTTCGAGATGGTTTTTGCCAAGAAGAACAAGAACTTGCTACTAAACTAGGTGTAGATGCTTATGAATTATTAGAGGAACAAGCAAAACATGTGCCAGTCGGATCATATGGCATTATTCCTATATTTTCAAATGTAATGAACTACATTTCATGGCGCCATGCCGCACCTTCTTTCATTAATTTAAGCTTAGATGCTAATAAATGCGGAAAGAAAGAACTGTTCCGTGCACTCGAAGAAAATGCTGCATTTATAACACTTGGAAATTTAAAATTAATAGAATCATTAACAGGAAAGTTCCCTTCTGAAGTGATATTTGCTGGGGGTGCTGCCAAAGGCAAGCTCTGGCCCCAAATTGTTGCGGATGTTCTCGGAATTTCTGTTAAAGTACCAGTTGTAAAAGAAGCGGCCGCCTTAGGAACAGCAATTGCGGCAGGAGTTGGTGCCGGAATATATGACTCTATGGAAACAATCTCTCAGGAATTTGTAAAGTGGGAAAGCACCTATGAACCGAATGCTGAAAATTATAAATTATATCAAAATTTCTATCAAACGTGGAAATCTGTTTATGAAAAACAACTCCCGCTAGCGGATGAAGGCTTCACATCACATATGTGGATTGCACCAGGTGCACTGTAACACATTCATAAAGGAGTGAACAATATGCTCAAAGTAAATGAAGAGGATTTCTCCTATCGCTTTGGTAACAACGGCCCAAAATATTTAATAAAGGGCCCTAACATTGACCTTGGCATTGTAGTCATTCAGCCTGGGCAAGAGTTTCAAAATCATTATCATACTACATGCGAAGAAATTTTTTATGCCCTAGAAGGTGAAATTGATTTCTATATTGATAATGAAAGAGTTCCTGTAAAACAAGGTGACGTCTTGCAAGTTCGCCCTCATGAATCTCACTATCTTATTAACCACTCAGATCAAATCTTTAAAGCTGTTTTTATTAAGTCACCACATTTACAAGAAAAAGATACTGTACAAACAGAAAATCCAAATTTAACGAAGGAGTGATTCACAATGACTTGGGGATTTCAAAATCGATTAAATACGATTCTGCCTGATGGAAAAGCAGTTATGTTAGCAATTGATCACGGTTACTTTTTAGGTCCAATTCATGGATTAGAACAACCATTAGAAACAGTAAAAAACTTACTTCCCTATACAGATTCTCTCTTTTTAACAAGGGGTGTACTCAATTCCTGCATTCCTAAAGACTGCAAAACACCAATGGTTTTACGTGTTTCAGGCGGTCCAACTGTCGTTGGTAAAGATTTAGCAAACGAGACCATTGTTACACCAATTAAAGAAGCACTGCGGCAAAATGTAGTCGGAGTTGGTGTATCTGTTTTTGTCGGTTCAGAATATGAAACACAAACTGTTTCAAATCTAGCAAACGTAGTTTCCGAGGCTCATGATTACGGTTTACCTGTTCTCGGTATTACGGCCGTTGCAAAAGAACTACAAAAACGAGAAGCACGCTTTTTAGCACTTGCATCGCGTGTATGTGTGGAGATGGGTGCTGATATTATTAAAACGTATTACTGCGAAGGATTTGAAAAAATTACGAGCACATGCCCTGCCCCAGTCGTCATTGCAGGTGGCCCAAAATTAGATTCGATCGAAGACGCTTTAACAATTACATACCAAGCATTGCAAGAGGGTGCGATTGGAGTTGATATGGGACGAAATATTTGGCAGTCAGAACATCCAGCTGCGATGATTCAAGCGATTCATGGCATCGTCAAAAATGGCTTGAATGTGAAAGAAGGGCTAGAGTTGTATGATGAAGTAAAAAATTAAATTAGTTGATTAAATAATGTATTTTTACTTAAAAAAGAACCCTCTTTATTAAAAGGGTTCTTTTTAATGATAAAATCTAAGTATCACTTCTGAAAAATATGTTTTATTTTTTCACCTGGAACATTACTACCCCCTCTTCCTTTCACATCTTCAATCATCATTGTAACAATCATATCTGGCGCATTTGCATCGAAAGCTGCAAACCATCCGAGTTCTTTTCCATCTGCTTCTTTTGATTCTTTTAGTTCTGCCGTACCTGTTTTACCAGCAAGAGTCATATCATCAATCCTAGCAATTTTCCCGGCACCATCGGAATCATTAATTACTTTTATTAACGCACTTTTTAATATTCTTTGACTTTCTTTAGAAATCACATTCTCTTTCCAATTCTTCACTTCTTTTTGTATCAGATGTGGAGATGGAATATTCCCTTCATTTACAATCGGTGCATATGTTAAAGCTAAATGAAGAGGTGTCATTAATACTTGTCCTTGACCGTATCCTGTATCTGCCAGTTGAATATCGTTTTTTATCCCATCTTTTGCAATGATTGACATAGGAAATTCGTATTCAATCGGCAATTTTTCATGAAATCCGAACTTCTTAAGCATGCTTTCATACTGATCTTTTCCTATTTTTAAAGCTTGTTGTGCAAAATAAATATTGTCAGAGTACTTCATTGCCTTATCGAAATCAATCGGACTAGCATCTTTCACACGTGTTACATAATAATTTCCCCATGATGAATCTTTTGTCCACTTTAATCCTTCAATTTTAAACTCTTCCGTTGGATTTATAACGTTTGCTTCCAAACCAATTGCCCCTGTAATTGTTTTAAATACAGATCCTGGTACAACTGCCTGTGTGAAACGGTTTATCATTGGATTTTTCAAATCATTATTCCATACTTCACGTTGCGCTTTTGATGCCCCTCTAACTATTATATTTGGATTATAAGCTGGACTACTTACAAGGGCAATTGTTTCACCCGTTTTTGGATTAATCGCTGCACTAGATCCTGCTTCATTTTTCATTTCATTATAGATTTTTTTTTGAATTGAGGCATCGATTGTTAATGTAACATTCTCTCCATCTCTTGCTTCTGTTTTTGCTAAGTTTTTAATCTCTTTTCCGTTCTCATCTTCCATAAATACGCGTCCACCCTTTTCACCGCGCAATTTATTTTCTAAGACTTTTTCTAATCCTGTCTTACCTACTAAATCATCCGCTTGATATCCTTTTTTCTGAAGCAATTTTAACTCTTCTGCATTTACTTCTCCTATATATCCCGTTAAGTGTGCTGCCGCTTCTCCTAATGGATATGTACGGACTTTTACTGGACGAGACGAAACACCTTCCAACGAAATATAATCACTTTGTGTTCGTCCTTCTGGTAAAATACCAATTGGTACATAGGAATCTGGTTTAATCCATTTCGCTGTAAGCTTCTGATCGACTTCTTCGATAGACATATTAAGTAATTGCGCTATTATTTCTTTCGTTTGTGTTGCAGTATCTCCTAATTTTTCTGGAATAATTCCAACCTCAGTTGCCTTTCCATTCACTACAAGCCCTTTTCCATTTCGATCATATATTTCACCGCGTTTTCCTTGCTCTGTCTGCAGACGGACTTTATAATTTTTTTTCATCCCTGGAAAGATAAAGTCTGGGGTCCAATTTATTTTCCAGGATTTCTTATCTCCATCTTTTTCTTTCACAAGTGTTGCTTCATGTGAAAAAGAAATTTCTCCTCCTGCAGTATCCATACTTACGGTAAAAAGAATGACCTTACTTTCCGTTTCATCTTTACTTACTTTCTCTCTTTTAATTTTTAAATTCTCAACTCCAATACCTTCGTAAATTTTTTCATTTTTCTCTGTAAATTCTTTTTTTGAAATGGATTCTTTTGCGTGTTTTGACAGTTGATCATACATATCTGCAAATTTTTTGTCATTCCATAATTTTATATATGCTTCAAATGCTTGTTCTGAAGTTTCACCTTTATTGCATCCTACCAATATAAATGTGAAACAAAAGAAAAGTAGTATCCATATTTTTTTCAATTCAAACTTCTCCTTTAAATAAATCAAAATAGCTTAAATAATTCTTATAATCCTTTTTACATGAGTAACTTGCTATAAATAGTGTACATCCGCTCGTTTTCTACTGATTAATATGAACCTGAGATTTAATAATGTTCTATATCTTGGTAACAAAGTTATGATTAAAAACCTGTGAAATAGCAACTATACTAGCTGCTATTCCACAAATTCACCTTAATTCTTTTATTCAAAAAGCTTCTTAATATAAAGTACAACCTTAATAAGCCCGCTCTAACCAGGCTTTTACAGACAATTGAGTCCCACCTAAACTTGTTTGCTTTCGCCGAAATTTGAGGTGAGAGTCTTACTGCCCGCGAATAACTGGATAAACAATATAACTTGGATCCTAGTAATCATTACCTTCCCTACAGAGAACGAAATTTCACTATTACTGATTAGGATTCACTATATTAGTAGCTTCACCATTCATACGTTGCTTTTTCAAGTCAAAGTATATATCTAATATATCCTTTCCAATTAATGAATTAATACCGCCTTTATCATTGTGAACCCAAGGGACTACTACAGAAAATGCTATTTCTGGATTATCATATGGAGCATATCCAACTAATGTTAAATTGTAACACTCAATACGTTCTCCCTTCTCATTCCTTCCAATTTTACTATCTCCTCCATATACTGTTTGAGCTGTTCCTGTTTTCCCAGCTGGTTTATACGGAGCCTTTTGGAAATATTTCACACCAGTTCCATCGCCTTCTTGAAATACCCATCTAAACCCTTCTTTTACTCGATCAATATATTCCGATTTCACATCCACTCGATTTAACACAACAGGTTCTATAGATTGTACAACTTTTCCAATTTCTTCTTTTTTTGTTGTTTGTTCTCGAATCTCTTGGACAATTTGAGGTTGCATTCGGTATCCATCATTCGCAATAGTTGAAATATATTGTGCCAATTGTAGTGGTGTATACGTATCATACTGTCCAATAGAAAAATCTAATAAAAATCCAGGTTGGCTATCTTTTTGTCTTGTTTGTCCAGTTATTTCATTCGGTAAATTAATTCCTGTTGGAACCCCTAAACCAAATTGTTTAAAATAATAACGCATTGTATCAAATGCTGCTTGTTTAATATCCAATGAACTATTTGGTACATAATTCACTCCAGCTATTTGTAACGCTGTATGAAACATGTATACATTAGATGATACTTGTAAAGCTCTTAAATCATTAATATTCCCAAATCCAGATACATTCCATGATTTTTTAACTCTCGTACCTTTAAACTTCATAGGTGCATCATAAAATTGAGTCCCTGGTTGTATAGCTCCTGTTTGGTATCCAGTTAATAAAGTAGCACCTTTTACAGCTGATCCTAACTCATAAGAAGTTACCATGTTACCTAATGCAAAATCTTCTACTTCTACTTTCCCATCTTTTTCTACAAATCTCTTACCAGCCATAGATAAAAGTTGTCCAGTTTTTGGATCCATCATGACAACAAAAGCACGATCCATTAATGGTTCAGAACTCTTAAAAGCTTTTAAATTTTTTTCTATACTTTCTTCTACTTTCTTTTGTAACTCCATATCAATTGTTAAAGTTAAATTGTTACCACTTTTTCCTTTAGAGACTGTTTCCGTTTGAACAACATTTCCTGCTTTATCAATATTATTTTTAACTTCTTCTTTTGTTCCATGTAATACATCTTCATATCGCTGTTCAATATAACTTTTCCCCACGCGATCGTTCCGATTATATCCGCGGACCAAATAAGAATCTAAGTGTTCTTTTGGCAACCCTTCTTCAGCACTTGTTATATTACCTAATACCGAACGGAATAAATCACCATTTACATAGTTTCGTTCCCAATCAACTGTCGCATCTATCCCTGGAAATTTCGCTAAATTTTCACTTATCCTCGTATACTCTTGCTCTGTCACGTCTTTTTTTATAACTTGTGGTGTCATTTGATAACCAGAACTCATTTTACTTTTAATAACTAACACTTGTAAGTCTTGTGGCGTGAGCTCTCCTAATTCTTCTTCTGTAATGCGTTTTCGTCTTAACTCTTCGATTCTTTTGTCTAACTCTTTCCCTTCTATACCCTTTTCTCTAAATTTTTCCTCTTCTTGCTTCGTGATCTTTGCTTTAGCACGCTTTTTATTTAATTGCATCCAAAAATCTTTTTTATCTACTTCCGTTAATTTATTTATTTCTTCTTCTGATATTTCAAGTATATTTGCAATATCTTTTGCAGTTTTTAAAATGTCTTCAGAGCTTACACCCTTCAATCTTGTATACGTAATCGTACGAAGTGCTCTATTATCAACAACCTGTTTCCCTTCTCGATCATAAATTTTCCCACGGGGAACTGGTATACTCGTTGTTGCATTTTCATTTTTTTCTACTTGATTTTTATAGGTCTCTCCATCAACAATTTGTACTTTTCCTAGCTGAAAAATAATAGCCGAAAATAGTATAAATACGCAGAAAAATAGGATGTTTAATCGGATAGATATCGATGTCTTCTGCTTCTTTCCTGTTTGCTTTTTCATATATCCTCCATTTTTTAATGAGTTTCATTCAGATTACAGTTTCATATACAAATTCACGCATATGTGTTATTCGATCTTTATACAAAGAAAACTAAAAGGTAGCGGTTCATTCAATTAATGAATTGAATAGATGAAAATGGAATCGTTCCTCTATTTACATAAAGTGAAACTTCCATCAGTGGGCGTTTTCTTCATCCCTCACTGATGGTTAGCCCTCACCTCTCTTCCTCGTTTCTCTCTGCCTCTTAAGCCGAGGGGCTTACTACCCGTTAATGCGGGATAAATAATAAGAGAAACTGCATTCAATCATAAGCAGTTCCCCTTATTTTTTATTAATATATCTAAAACAAAAATTAGGCTATTCCTCTATATTACGTGGCCGTCACACCCTATTAATTTTCATTATTTTTTAACAAGTTCAACGTATGAGTAAATAAACGACTATCTCCGGGATCTCCATGTCCTGGTACAATAATATTTATATCGCTGTATTTCTTTTCTACTTTTTTAATTGCCTTTGACCAATTAGATACATATGAACCTGGAGTTTGTACAATCTCTTGCGTATCTAGTGATTTTATTAAACATCCTCCAAATAGGATTTTATACTTTGGTAACCATACTGTTATGTTATCTTGTGTATGTCCTTTTCCTGGATAAAATGTTTCCACGTTTATATCACCAAATCGCATATTATCGCGTTTCTTCAAGTCTCCAAGAGGCTTATCAAAACCTTGTTTCTCTGCTAAATCAGCAGTTAAAGCCGTACTGTGTACCTTGACGCCTTTTTTAGTCAGCGTTTTAATTCCTCCTATACGATCGTCATGAGCATGAGTCACAATTGCTTCTGTGACCTCTTTTGTAGGAAATTGCTTTTTTAGTATTTGAAGCAGTTGATCTGTAAGATCATCATTCCAAGGTGTATCAATTAGTACTAGTCCTTTAGACGTTTCAAGAATTAAACCATTTGCAGGAATACGTGTTCCATTTACCACTCCAATGCTTGTATGCATCCAGACCTTTGGATACAATTGTGAAATGGATACATCTTTCTCTTGATCTTTATTTTTTATTTGCTCTACTTTTTCGGCAGCTTGTACTGGAAATATTGAACTGGCAAATTGGCTAATCCCTAATATACTTGCGCATAGACCTACTTTTAATATCAGTTTCTTTTTCATTTTCATTGCTCCTTTCCTAGCAGCTTACTTCTCTAAAAGCGCTACTACACTTAATAGACAATCCAAATGATAAAGTTGTTCCCACATTTACAAAAAAAATAATAAATTTTAATATAGAATAGAATCTGGGTAAGGGAGGATTTTATGTTACATAAAAAATCAAAGAGGTGGATAATTTTAGCAGTTTCATTCATTTTAGGAGTTATTTTGATGTTTTTATTCAAAACGAGTTTTATTTCGTTTACTATCAAAACTTCTGCAGCTGAAAGAGGAAAAATTATTGACCAAAATGGAGTCATACTAGCCACAAATAAAAAAGTAAAATCTTTGTATTATGTCTATAATATTGATTGTCCAGCCGATCAAGAAGTAGCGAAGATATCAAATTTTCTAAATCAGTTTTCATCCAAGTTTAACCATAAGATTTCAGTAGATGATATAAATTCACAATTACAAAAATCTTGTAAACATCATGATAAAAATGAAATACGATTACATGCAAACTTAAATGATAAAGAATTCGCATTTATAAACGAAAACAACTTCAAAAATATAAAAGTAAAAAATGAGTGGATACGTGTTTATCCACATCATGAAATTGCTTCACAAGTAATTGGGTATGTTGACTATGAAAAAAATAACTCGGATTCTAATTATGTTCCTGTTGGTAAAAACGGAATTGAACTTCAATATGAAAACGATTTAAAAGGGAAACCAGGAAAAACTCTCACTTTTAAAATAAAAAATAAAAAGTTCTTATGGAACATACAAAGTCCTCAAAGAGGAAAAGATATTCAGCTAGCACTGGACTATAAACTTCAGCAAAAAACTGAAAAAGCACTAAGATCCCAAATTCAGAAAACCCCTGATGCTACTGCTGGTTATGCTGTGGTGATAGATGTTAAAACAGGAGAAATATTAACTATGGCTAACTCGCCAGTTTTTGATCCAAATATATTCAATACTCCTTTATCATCGTCTGAAAAAGAAAACATCCAATTACTTGCTCAAAATAAAACAATCCAAAAATTAAAGTATGGTGATTCCTATGTAAATATGGCATCAACTATAAAACCGCTTACTATATTAATTGGGTTAAACGAAAAGCTTTTTCAGCCTGAAGATACATATTTAGATAAAGGTCGCTTTCAGTATAATAATCAAAATAACATCACCAATGCTGCTGGAACTCCAACTGGTGAAATTACACCGAGTCAAGCTATCATTAACTCATCAAATACATTTATGACAGCAAAAGTAGCAATTCCACTATTCAATCAAAATAATGGAAATTTAGAAAAAGTGGCAACCGTGTGGACGAGTTATTTAAAACAATTCGGTCTTCGCTCCAAAACTGGGATTGATTTGCCCTTTGAAGAAGAAGGACAATATAAGTTACATGCATCTAGTAATTTTGAAAGTGGGATTTCTGCTTTATTGAATGCTTCTTGGGGCGCAAATGAAGTACACACTACTCTCCAACTCGCTCAATATGCGGCTGCTCTTGCAAATAAAGGGGACAAATACAAACCTCAAATCGTGAATGCAATTATGGAAAACGGTGATAAAAAAACAAAAGAATTTAAACCAATTTTAGAAAGTTCAAATCGTTATCCTTCAAGATTCTGGAATGTTTTACAAAGTGGAATGAGTCAAAACATACAAGAAATTAAAAACTTACCCTTTGACGTTGCTGGTAAAACGGGAATAACAAGTTCGCCGAATGAACAAGAGAAAGTTATAAATCATTCTCTATTTATTTCATATGCCCCTACTAAAAATCCGCATATTGCTATTTCTGTCATTATTCCTGGTGGTAATTCTGAAAGAAATAGTGCAGCACTTGTTGCAGCGGAAATTTTAAAGGAGTGGGATACTCTCCAAAAAGAGAATAAAAAATAAAGAGAAAGGTTCAATAAAGTGAACCTTTCTCTTTTACCATATAGAATCTATACTCTTTATTTTCCACATACCATCATTTTGTTTTTCAAAAATGAAAGAATACTGGATATCTATTGATACATGGTCTTCTTTTACGTAGCCAGTATAACCATTCATTGTAGTTATTTTTATATATCCATCATTCTTCACTTTCTCCGGAATCCATGCTTTTACAGTTTCGTTAGATACCCGATATAAAACGCGTGAATCATGTTTTGGTTGAGTTAAAATTTTTGTTTCTTCACCAACAACAGTAGCATATAAATAACGTTCTTGCTTCGTTTGGTTACTTTCTGCCAATCCACTTGGTATCTTATATAATGTTTTCGTATCATTCACAAATTCTCCCCCCATTGCAAGAGCTACTTGTAAATCATGAAAAATATCATCATCAAACTTCCATTCATTTTTACTATACTTTTCTCCCTTAAAAACAAATTCTTCATCCAATACTCTATATAAATCGTTCTTATTTTTTAAGCTTGTGTTTTGATTTAATTCATCCATAAATTGTTTTAGTGATTGATCTTGATTAGATTCATCTTTCATCTTAACTTCAATTTGAGTGCTACTTTGCACAGGCGGTTCATTTTTTCCAAACCAGAATTGTTGAAAGTTAAACAGCACAGCCGTAAAAACTAGAACAGCTGCAACAGTGAATGTCTTTATACGAAATGGCCTTCTAATTTTAGGGAAACCTTCCTCCCTATTTTGGTATATAGATTGTTTTATTTTATAAATAAATTCCTCTTCGTCTTGAGGCTGTTTCATAGGCCCACCTTTTAATTCTTTATACCAATCCGGCTTTCTATCATTGTTCATAATTCATCCTCCGATAATATTTTTGAAACTCGTGCACGAGCGCGATGTAGCCTAGATTTCACAGTTCCAATAGACACGCCTAATGTTTCAGCAATTTCATCATAAGATAATTCATATTTTGCATCTAGTATTAATACTTCACGATGTTTTTGGGGCAAATTTAATACGGTGTCCCAAACTTCATTCATAGTTTCTTTTTGTAAAAATTGTTTTTCTGCTGACGGATATTCCTTATCATGTCGAAAAAAACTTACTAAAGAAATCCTCTTAAAATAGGAGGACTTTAAATAATTTAAAGCTGTATTCCTTGTAATTTTTAATAACCATGTCTTAACAGAGGACTCATTCCGAAATGAATCCCACTTTTTAAATACTTTTATAAACACCTCTTGCGTTATATCATCTGATAAATGTGTATCTTTTGTAATAATGAATGAATAATTCCATACGTCTTGCCAATGTTCTCTTATAACATTATCAATTTCATCATGATTGCAATTTTCAATAACCTTATGTTCCATCTCAACACCTCAAGCTTATTTGCATAAGCATAAACACCTTTCCTCATGTTTTATAATTGACTCCCTTATATAGACAAGATAAAAGTTTCTTTTGTTCCATTTTCTATTGAAAATCATACGAAAGAGTTCTGTCATCAAAATCCCAAGATACTTGTATGCAATCTTTTAACATTTGACATACGAATTGCTTCTCTTTTTCAAGTGCTCATATATCCAATTCCTTGTATAGAATCTACCATTGCCGTCCAACAGGTTGTATCATGTGGAGGTATGTACATTCACACTATATGTGGATAAAATTATCATTTCATGTCTATTTAGCTTAACTTATCTTTTCAAAAATACTGGTAATACCCTATCAACGGCAAGTTAAGATTGAGTCTCCAAAGGATTTTCTCTCATGTTGTTTACATGTTTAATATTATTCGTGTTTGTTTACACATTTACACATACCAAGTGAATAAAAAAGTACACCACTATGTGTGATGTACTTTTTTCATATATTATAAACAAAACATTGATATTAAAAAACTTTATGACACTCCATGTCTTATATTTTACAAAATTTATTTCCTTTTTTGATTAAGACTGCTGATAAGCAGATTTCGATGATTTCACATAATATACCGCATGCTCCGATTTCAAAATATGATCCGGTTTTGGTTTTCCGCGACTTGCTCTATGCCCTGCTAAATGCTCTTCACTTGTCTCCCAGTTTTTCCATGCTTCTTCAGATTCCCAGCGAATCATAACTACGACTTCTTCGTCCCCTCTTCTCACCTTTTTAACAAGAACACTTAAGTCGATAAACCCTTCAAATTTTTCAATAATACCTTCTCCAGAAAAACGCTGAACAACAAGGTCTGAAGTTCCTTCTTTAACTGTAATTGTTTTCGTTTCGATAAACATATATCCCACTCCCTTTGTATGCAAATAAATATATTATTGTTTTATTATAATTGATTTCGATAATCATTTTCAATTAAAATGTTTCAAGCTGATTTTTCTCGAATCGATTCATTGAGAAATTTAAAATACGGAAGGACTATTCCAGCTAAAGAAGTTACACATATGATAGAGCCAATTAATATATATAACGTTCTTACTCCCCATATCTCACTCAATACTCCTCCAACTAAAACACCTAGTGGCATCGCACCCCTTATTAAAAATAAGCGTACCGAAAATACCTTCCCCATCATATCATTTGGCACAGTTTGCTGGCATATTGTCGTGTTATGGACATTAAAAAACGCCATGCATACGCCCGCTACAACTTCAATCATAACTGCTAAAATGATGCTATGATTTAGGCCTAGTGAAATATATGTGATTCCTCCTACCAATAGCGCCCCAAGCATGAGAAGACGTCGACTATGATACTGAACTTTCCCAACAAGTATAGAGCCAATTACATATCCAAGGGGAAAACCTGCCATAAAATATCCATAATCAGCATAACTTGCCGAAAGCTCATCTATTATATATGGAAGGTTGATAACCATCGTTACACCGACTCCAAATTGAACAAATGTGAGAAAAACACCTAACCAAACGATAATGGGTTGTTTAAAATAATAGGTGAATCCCTCAATAGATTGTTTTAGCCAACTTTTACGAATTGTTTGAGCTACTCTATGTTCCTGTATAAATAACAGTAAAGTACCACTTATAAATAGAAATAAACAAACGAAAAATAAAGTTAGCTTTACGCCTATAAACTCAATAACAATTCCCCCTAATACAGGGGCTAAAAACATCATAAGACGAACCATACCATCAATATAAGCGTTCGCTGTTTGTAGCTCTTCCCTTGATACAATTATTGGTGTAATCGCTTGATTGGCTGGTACATAGAATGGGGTGATAAGCCCCACGATTATTTGTACAACAAAAATATGCCATGTTTCTATATTTCCAATGATTATCATACATAGAGGGAGTAAAAAAGCTAGCCCACGTGTCCACTGAGATACAAACATAATCCATTTCCGGCTCCACTTATCAATGAAAGGACCAATGACAAGCTGTAAAAGAAGCGATGGGATAAAGTAAAGTAGCCACATACTTCCTAAGGCCATTTTCGAGCCCGTTAATTGATAAATAAGAATGGAATTACATAGGGTACCAAATGCACCGCCTAATTCAGAAATCGCGCTACCAATCCACATAAAGAAAAACGATCGATTTTTTAAAATATTTCTCCCCATTTTGCACCAACTTTTATTTTTAGTTCTCCTCCTATTGTGTATATTCTATAAAAGTAAAATTATTTTATCTTTTACCTTTGGATGTACAAATTTATAATTAATGATTTAAATAGAATTCCAACTCTTTCGATATAGCCTCTAGTGCTTTCTTTTTCAAAATATACTTTGCATCTTGAATATCAACTAACTTCGCAGATCTTAAAATTTTCAAATGATGATGAATTGTTGACTTCCCAAGATTTAATTGTTCCGTTATCTCCTGCAATGTACGATCTTTTTCAAATAACAATTTTACAATTCTCAATCTTGCTTCATCACTTAAAGCCTTATGTTTATGAACTAAAAAATAACTTGGCTGATATGGATCTTCTGGATGTATACTTTCATTTGCGATTGGATAATGAAATATTTTTGTATCTTCTATATCTGCTTCGATATTCCAAGGTCGATACGTGTATTGTGGAATAAGAAGAACATGATGTACACTTGGCTCTGGAGAATAGGTAACACCGCCTGTTGCCCATTCAACAAATTCTTCGGCCTTCATCTTTTCGTTCATTTTACATTTCGTTTCATAGTCTTGTTTTAGTATAAGTGATAGCTTTTCTGCTTCCTGTTCAATAATAGCTTCATACCAGCCTGTCATCACTGCAATGAAATGCTCTTTAAGCATTTTTATATCCGCTTTACAGATGAAATCAATATAAGCAGGAAAAAATGGATTGCTACTTGTTAACTCTTTTAAGTCCTGAACTGCTTTCATCTCTCCATTTGCTGCCTTCCTTCTTTTTTCTTGATATGTATAGCCGACAAATGGAATGCATATATACTTTAAATCTTCTTCTGATAACGTGGTTACATACTGGATAAACTCAGGTAAATTCGTAAAATCTTCTTGATATAATAGTTGTAACAAGGCTTTCCACGTGTTATGTTTCTCCACGAAATGTAACTGCTCTATCATTTCCGCTGATAATGATTGTCTTATCTCCTCCCACTCACTTTGAGATTTTTCTAACGTATCAATCAGCCTTTTATGAGTGATCGCCGCAATCCCGAGCGCACACTCAAACAGTAATGAATACTTGATTTGAACGTCATATGTCTCCTTTTTTCTACTTGTCAAATTCAATACTTCCATTGTATCCCTCCTTATTTTGTTATTATTTTAAATTCTATAAATATCGAATTTATCCTTTCATATTTTTAGAATTTTAAACTTTTCAAAAAAGACTCGTAAATTAACATATTGCTCATTATATAAAACCAAGAAAAGGATAGATAAGGAAAAAACATTTATGCCTTATCTATCCTTTGTTGCACTACATATTTAATTTATAATATAATAGAAATACAATAATCCGGAACATTCCCACTAAAATGATATGTTTTTCAGGATGGAAAGGACATACAGAATATGAATAAAAACTTAACAAAAATTACAATAACAAGTGGTCTCATTCTTATTTTCTATCATTTTTTTCAATGGTATTTAGTAGAATTTCTTACACCATTTGCTATGCCGTTTTTATCAATAGCAATTCACGGATGGTTTTTCGTAATGTTAATCCTTACGATTATACATGTTATCAAATATAAAAGTTGGAAACCTTTTATTATTCAAATAACGATAATAGTTATTTGGCTATGTACACCATTTACACTAATCTATCTCAAACTAGATTTTATATTCTACAAAGAAAACCGTAAAGAAGTTGTAGAACTTATAAATCGCAAAGAGTTAGCTCCTAATATTAATCATGATAGTAGCCAAATTCATTTACCTGAACGATTTGCAGCTACTTCAAAAGGCGGTGGAGATGTACTTATACAGCATAATAAAAATGGTACCTTAGTTTTCTTTTTTACTTATCGTGGTATATTAGATAACTTTTCAGGGTTTATTTACACACCAAATGATATAAAACCAAACAAAAATGATTTTAATAGCGAATATAAAGAAATCACAAAAATCGAGAAAAATTGGTATTATGTCACGTCGTATTAAAAATGATACAAATATTAGAAATACAAAAAGCTAGCATTTTGCTAGCTTTTTAACAATTATAATTATCTATGAATGGGTAGGAACATTCATTTTATAACTAAATTAGCATTTTGCTTCGGAAATTCCGTTTTTAAATAAAAATCTTCCGCTTTCCAATATCTATGTTCAAACTTTAGGAGATTCTTTTGTGTTTCTTCATTTTCACGAAGAAACCTTTGTTCCCTTGGGCAATCCAAATACACCATGTAATCAAAGTATTCTCGCCACTCTTTACGCTGAAGAAATATTCCTTCAATTACGATCACACAAGGATTAGGTATGATTAGCTCTCTCATTTCACAGAAATCCGTTTGATGATCATAGAACGGAATGGTTAGCTGATTTGCCATTCTTAATTTATGAAACAAATGCTGTTGCAACCATTCAACATCCCATTGTAGTTGATAATACTCATACCATTCTTCATGTTTCGTATTATAGCGCTTGCTACGCTCCACAATATGATCATCAATATGAAAAATATGAAATGGAATATCTTTTTGTTTCAATTCGTCTTCTAGCTGCTTGACTAATGTTGTTTTTCCCGAACGACTCAGACCATCTATACCTAGAATAAAACGATTACTTGTATTTTCAGCAATCACTTTTACTAATTCGTTTGAATTCATTATCTTTTCCACTCTTCTTCTAATAATGAATAGATTACAGTATCATGAGCTACACCATTTTGAATCATATATTTTCGAAGTAATCCTTCTTCCTGAAAACCAGCTCTTTTCAGTAATCGATGTGAAGCCTCATTTTCTGTATACACAACTGCTGCAATCCTTATTAGCTGTAGTGTTTCAAATCCATATGTAAGAATTGCCTGTAAAGCCTCAGATGCATACCCTTTTCCCCAATACGTATCATCTAATTCATAGCCAATTTCGGCTCTCTTATGATTTGGATTGATTAAATGAAATCCAAATGTACCAATTAATTGATTTGTTCCTTTTAGCTCTATCCCCCAGCGTAAAACATTTCCCTCTTCATACCTTTTTCTAAAAGTTTGAATCGTATTTTTCACTTGTTCCATATTTTGAAAAGACTCCATCCCAAAATAACGAATAACAGATTCCTTTTCAAAATAATAAAACATTGTTTCAGCATCTAATAATGTTAATTCCCGTAATTTTAAACGCTCTGTTTCTAAAGTTGGAAACCCCATTCCCTTTTCTCCCTCTACTCTAATGAGCTGCAAATTTCGATGTAATTACCATCTGGGTCTGACACATAAGCAATCGTTTGTCCCCATGGTTTCGTGATTGGCTCCACCAATACTTTTACACCTTGTTCTCTTAATCCCGAAATCGTTTCGTTAACATCCTCCACAACAAATCCAATTTCAAAATTAGAGGATTCTGATTCACCCTTTGGAATTGATAATCCCGTTAACTCCCGTACGTTCTCTCTGCTATTCATCGCTAAAATTGTTGCTCCGGTATCAAACTCAATGTATGTACCATGTTCGCCTTTTATCGGTAAGCATAAAAGATCTTTATAAAACCGAAGACATTCTTCATATCGCTCCACATATAAAATGACATATTTCATTTTTAAGTTCATTGTAATCCCCCTTTCAAATTCTCTTCTAAAAATTCGACAAAGGACGTAGAAAACCTTGTTTATATGACAGTATTCATAATTATAAACAAAAAAAAGAAGACCGATTTCTCGGTCTCAAACATATTGGCATAAAACAGGAGATTGGTTTGGACATAACCAGTTCATACTTTTATTATATTTTATCTTTTCTGAATTTTAAATATAATAATCAACGATTTATGTTGAGAAACTTTTTTTTACAGGGATGGTTAAATATAATTGCTTGTACATCAATAACTTTTGCTTTTGAATAAATTTCTTCATATAAAGAGATGCTAAAAATGGAGGTGTATACATATGGAACCAATGCTTTGCCCAAGTTGTAAAACAAATCGCACTCGCTTTAATATTCTTGAGCAGCAAATAAAACCAGTAAAATTAAATCCACAAACTGGTCAAATTGAAGAAGAATATACGAACGAAACAATGAATGCTTTTCATATGGCATATCAAGGACCTTCCTATCGTGTCCAATGTGCAGTATGCGGGCTTGTTGAGAACCCAGAACAATTTATTAAACCTGCGCAAAACCAATCATTCTAACACTTGGAAACTTGATTCATATTTCCTAATCCAAAAGGTAACATAAAATCTCTCATTACCTTTTGGATTATCTATCAATTACTCGCTTTTAATCGACCTACTCATCTCTTCATAATGCTTTTTTATTTTTTCTTGGAATTGACTATATGCCATTTCCACTTGTTTCTCTTGCTTCTCGGTTAAATCGTTTATCTTTTTCTCTATTTCATCAGCTAGTTGTTGACTCATTTTTTCGTCTTTATGTAGAATTGTAACCGTATGCTTCATAGCAATCTGAACGCTTCTTATATTTTCTTTCGTTTTCCGTTCATATTCATCAAGTTTCATTTTATCACTGACGCTAGCCATATTTAAATCTACTTGAGCTCCACCAGCCTTTAATCTACGACTCGTAATATCTTTTCCTGTTTCTTTAAACTGATCTTGTAACTCTTTTGCATTATTTGCTACTACGTATTTCCCCTTACTTACTTCCGCGATCTCTTTTAATTGTTTTTCTGCTTCATGATCTACTTGAAATCCAATAATATTCATAATAGGTTTTATGTTTGAATTCGAAACTTTCTGAGCCTCTTCAACTGGATTTCCTCCACATGTTTCCACTCCATCACTTACAACATACATTATATTTTTATCATTTGCTTTTGCAGATTGGAACGTTTCTGTAGATCTTTTAATTGCTTCAGCGAGCGGTGTCCACCCTACCGGCTGAAACCCATCTAATGATTGACGGAACGTTGTTTGATTATACTTTTGTAAAGTATATACATTTTCAATTGCTCCGCATGAAGCCGTTTTATCCTTCTCATCATTTGATCCTTTATGTCCATATACTCGTAACGAAACATTAACAGCCTCTGGTAAATCAGAAACAAATTGCTGAATTGCCTCTTTTGCAATATCCATCTTCATTTTTCCATCGATTTTACCAGCCATACTCCCACTAGCATCTAATAGTATTTCAATATTATAGTTTCCCCTGTCCTCTTTATTTTTTTGCTCTCCCTTTGTTCCATTGCTTTTCTTTTCTTCATCCTCAACTCTGCCTATTTCTAAAATTTGTAATGGCATTTTATCAAATGGTATAATCTCCTGTTTTAACAAGCTATACATCGTATGTACATATAAGTCCGCTTGCTCACTATTAGATTTATTCTTCAAATCGGCAGATTTTACATTCTCTTCCGTATCATGAGCTACCTCTTTCATAATCGGTTCCGATTCTTTCGATATGTCCAATAACCCCACTTTATACTTCCCGTTATATTTTCCATTCGGATATTTCGTCATTTCTTCAAATGTAACAGGAATAGAATGAACAACCTGTTTTTCATTATCTATTTTCTTACTTTCTTTCTGGCTTACATTCTTGTTCTCTGTTTTCGTTGTTTCTGTTTGTGTACCACAAGCATTACAAAAGATAAAAATGATACATATCAATGTCAGTTTATATACCCTTTGCACATTTCTTCCCCCTAACTATATCCATATACAATTAATCCCATTTACGAATGATTATAACAGAATAATCTTATCTTTCTGAAAAATAAACAAAAAAATTACATATACTCCTATAAAATTTCCTTACAACTCTTTCTGAAACCAATAAAAAACGCCACTTGTTTTCCAAGTAACGTTTTTAATTTTATTCTTCATCTATTCTTTCAACTCACTGTAAAATTACTTCCCCTTTTAATACAACTAATCGAACGAGTACAAGCAAATCAATTATTATATGTAGTAGCATGGATGGATAAATGGATCCTATGGTCATATACAAT
Source organism: Bacillus sp. DHT2 (assembly GCF_026241455.1). Taxonomy (NCBI): domain Bacteria; kingdom Bacillati; phylum Bacillota; class Bacilli; order Caryophanales; family Bacillaceae; genus Bacillus; species Bacillus sp. DHT2. The sequence goes on along the minus strand of NZ_JAPHWH010000001.1, from coordinate 385,785 downwards.
CGTCAGGAACTGTTCAAAGTAACGCTCAGTGAGATGCAACTGTACTATTGTTTTAGAACCGAGTCCTTCACAAAACCTCTTTTTTTAATTTTCTTATCTTCCAAAATAGCCTTACAAATATATACACATACATGCATCCGAAAAACCCCATCATAATTTTCATCCAAATAGGACTATTAGATTCTGAAGGTCCTAAGAGATTCAAATACATCCCCGGTATCATAATGACAAAGATAAGTGCAAAAAATCTCGTTAAATCCATAAGTTTTTCAATCTTTGTTTCTTTCTTAGAATAAATATCCGGTAATTCATCATCATCTGTTACTTCTTTAGAAAAATAGTGCCATTTCTTAAAACTTGTTACATGCTTCCAGCCAGACATCTCATATATTTCAATGTATTCTTTTTGATTCATTTGTGAGTTTCGATTATCTAGTTTGAAATCGGCTTTATAAACAACATCCTTCGGCTCTGTTTTCTTAAATGTGTACATAAAATTGTAGTTTTGGAATGCCCAGCCCTTTTGGTGCATTTTTCTTAAATACGCCTCTTCTTTTTCTAGGTTCCACGCCGCAAAAAATTTGAATGTCTTCTTAATCTCCATACTGTCTTCACTCCCCTAGAATATTTTCCCCATTTTGAACAGAACGTTGTAACCTTTTAAATTCAAGTTCTAACACTTCTCTACCAAATGGGGTTAACACATAACATTTCTTTCTATCTGTAGATGCTACTTCCACAATTAGTTTTTCTTTCAATAACTTTGTCGTGTTCCCATATAACGTACCAGGTCCGAGTTTTACTTCTCCATTCGTCATTTCTTCCACCATTTGCATAATCCCATAACCATGCAGAGGCTTTACTAATGACAACAAAATGTAATACGTCGCCTCTGTTAATGGAATATATTTCTGCGCTTTCACACTCATTATAACTACCTCCGATACATCGATATATGATATATCGCCTCACGATACATCGTATATCGATATTGTATATCGTATTCCAAATAAATACAGCTAAAAACGAATCTGTTTTTTGAAATTTTATATTTATTCTATATAAAAATATTATTAATTTTCAGAAAAATTTGTTAAAATATAACAAATACACTTGTCTACTTTTTGAAAGGATGATACATATGATAAATAAATTAAAAGAAAATATAAGTTCTGTTTTTGTCGGAAAAGAAAACGTGGTTGATTTACTCCTTGTTTCATTACTTGCGGATGGTCATGTATTGCTTGAGGATGTACCTGGTACTGGAAAGACATTACTCGCTAAAACAATTGCAAAAAGTATTGGCGGCGGATTTTCTCGTGTTCAATTCACTCCCGATGTACTTCCGAGTGACGTGACAGGCATTGAATATTTCAATCCTAAAACGAGTGAATTTGAATTAAGATTTGGACCAGTCATGACAAATATATTGTTAGCAGATGAAATAAATCGGGCTATGCCTAGAACACAATCTAGTTTATTAGAAGCAATGGAAGAGCGCCAAGTAACTCTCGAAAAACAGTCCACGCCTCTTCCTAAACCTTTCTTTGTTATTGCAACGCAAAATCCAATTGAATCACAAGGGACTTTTCCTCTTCCGGATGCACAGCTAGATCGTTTTTTAATGACCATTTCAATTGGCTATCCTTCTCCAGAAGATGAACTAAAAATGATGCGCCGTTTTCGAAATAACAAGCCTTTAGATGCCATTCGCCCCGTTATAAATTTAGAAGAAATTTTACAAGTACAACAAAAAGCAAAAGAAATATACGTATCTGAATCGTTAGAGCACTATATCATTCAACTAGCCAACGCTACACGAAATCATGATTATATCGCCAACGGTGTCAGCCCGCGTGCAACACTTGCCTTAGTCAGGGCGATACAAGCATTGGCCTTTTTACATGGTCGTGAATACTGTACGCCTGAAGATATACAACTCTTACTTCCTTACGTATGGAAACATCGTCTCATTTTATCAATGGAGGGTGCGCTGCGAACAACAAAACAGAAGTTAATTGAAAGTATTTTAACTGACGTAGACGTTCCTGTGGAGATTGAGCAATCATGAATGGACAACGCGTTGTAACTGTTCCTTTATTTTTTCAAACTCATATTATTCAATTAACTATTCCAATCGCTTCACTATTTACATTTGTGCTACCGCAACGATTTTTCATGTTTCTATTTTTCTTTTATTATTTGTTTGCATTTTTTATTTATCGATATGTCACTTATATTGAGAACCGGTTCCAAATAATAAATGATAAGCAAACCACTCGTCTTTTTCCAAATGAGACCGGTACATTACATATCCGTTTGAAGAATAGAGCTAAATTACCACTTGTCAATGGTGCATGTTATTTTCATTTAAACCCATTCTTACTTCCACATACGGACCAAGGGATGACAAAAATATCAAAGACATTGTTTTCTTTTCCATTTTCCCAACCTGCTCATTCACAGCAAAATTGGGAGTTAACATTAACAGCTACAAAACGAGGAGTGTTTCAAATTGAACAATTTGAATGTGTTCTTGGAGATCCATTTCAAATCATATCTGTACATTTACCAATTTTAGATAAATTAAAAATGGAAATTATCGTTTACCCTACTCCCAAAAAGGTAGCTGGTTTACAAGAAATTCAACAATTATTAACGGGATCTTATAAAACAAACTTTTCCTTTTTCCAAGATGAAACATCAATTATTGGCGTAAAGCAATACGAACGTGAATCTTTTCGCTCCATCCATTGGAAGGCATCTGCAAAAATGCAAAGTTTACAAGCAAAACGATATGAACCTGTTAAAAATTATAGCTGGACAATTTGCCTTTCGTTAGCTGCCGAACGAGGAATCGGCTGGAAACATAATATTGAAGATCTCATATCTTTTGCAACATATATTTGTCAATACGCAACAAAACATCAAATTCCGTTTGAATTATTTATTAGTGTTTTAGTAGAGGGGGGCCCTATACATTTACCAGTAAATGAGGGGCATATACACTATGCGAAAGCATTAGAAGAGCTAGCTCGTGTTTCAGATGACAGTACGTTACTACCACAGCAAGGATTTCTTCACTATATAATGCGAAAAAGAGAGCGTTCTTCCACAATGATTTATCTCGGTATTCCTAAGGAACATGTACCTCTCACAATGCAGCCTACTTTTCTCATTCATCATGAAGGGATGGTGGAACCATTTGAAAATGCTACTACAATACGTTCATGATTTCATTCTCCTTCTGCTTCTTTCTCTACTTACGGAAAGAGATGAAATGATAAGTATAGTGATATTTTTATCGGTTAGTTACGTAGCATTATTTGCTTTAAATGCATTTATAAAAAAGAAAAATATAGGATTAATCATACTCTTAATCCTTCAAATTATTGGCTGCGCTATTTTTCTATCGTTTTCTGTTTTAGGTACAATACTTTTACCGCTATTCTTTTTTATCGTACATGCAACAGAGTTCGGTTCTCCAGTCCAAAAATCAATTGGTGCTATTGTATGGTTTGTAGTTTCAGCGTTATTTTATCCTCCATTTCCGCCTTTATGGAAGTTGATGTTACTAGTATTACATATTCTACTAACCTTTTGGCTGACTGGAGCAAATCGAAACCAACAACTAGTACGCTTTATTTCTATCATTACTATTGGAATCATCAGCGCTTTGCTTATCCCAATATTTCCGTATATTCGTCTGATTTTATCTTATATTGTTGAAAAAATCGCTTTAGGGTTTGGTTTTGCTTTAAGCCCACTGTTCTCAGCAGCTGAATTAAAAGATACAGATGATTTTTGGAATAATAAGGGACATATAAATAAACCACAAATTGAAGAAGGTAGTCCAAAAGAATTTGACCCAATAATTGTAAATAGTATTACAATTATCATTATCACTTGTATCGCATTTTATATCATTTGGAAAGTATATAAAAAGCGCGAGTATTTTAAATTACCTAATATCCCTATTTTCGAATCTATTTTGATTACAGATAAAGAAGGAACAAACCAAAAACCAATACGATACAATAAACCACCAAAAAATGAAGTTCGCAAAGAAATTTTCAAACTAGAAAAAAAATTAACACCACCATTAAATCGGAAGCGTGGTGAAACGGTTGACGCGTGGATGGAGCGAATTCAGACAGAAGAAGATGTCTCTATTCAGGTTGACACAATTATAAAAGCGTACAATACAGTACGCTACGCGAATCAAGAAAATAATGAACTTTTTAGGCAGTTTAAAGAAGAAGTAAATAAGCTCTATGCCTATCAAAAAACATTGAAAAAGAAAAAATAAAATCCCCCCTCGAGGGCTCTATTTTAGAGTAATCGAGGAGGTGTTTCTTATTTTAATCGTTGCCCATCATAAACCTTAATATCTAATGGTGCTGTCAAAAATTGATTTGCTTTACTAACAAAAGAAGTAAAATGTTCACTCGTATTGTGGCTAGCAACCGCTTCTGCATCTTGCCAAACTTCTACCATTGTATATACATTTTCTTTTTCAGTATCTTTATATAAATCATATGATACGTTTCCACTTTCTTCTCTTGAACCATGAATCAACGGTTGAATTTCTTCTAAAAATGCTTGTTGTTTTGCTGGATCCACTTGAAATACTGCGTGAATGATAATCATAGTGCTTCCCCTCTCATATTCTACGTATCTTTATAAAATTACTTCCACTGAGCAATTTTATCAATCGGCAGACGAACTGATTTGTATCCACTATCAGCTGCTTTTCCAATTGAAATCAACATAACTGGTACATAACGGTCTTTATCTAATCCGAAAGCTTCTGCAATTTTGTCCTTCTCAAAACCACCAATTGGACATGTGTCATATCCATGAGCGCGAGCTGCCAGCATAAATTGCATTGATGCAAGGCCACCATCAATTAATACTGTATCCTTCATTACTTCTGGTGAAACTGAAGAGAAATACGCAGAAAGCTTTTGCATTTGAGCTTGTTTCACTTCAGCTGGCATAAGCCCACGTTCAACCGCTGTGCCATAAATCTCTTCTGCATTATCAAAGTTTTGTAAATCACCAAATACAGCGATCATTGCTGAAGATGTTTCTACTTGAAGTTGATTGAATTTCGCAAGAGGTGCAAGCGTTGCTTTTCCTTCTTCACTATCGATTACAAGAAAACGCCAAGGCTGCATATTTACTGAAGATGGTGCAAGTGTTGCTTCAGTCAGAATTTCTGTCATTTCTTCTTTACTAATTTTCACAGCTGGGTCGTATTTGCGAATTGAACGACGTCCTGTTAAAATTTCTGTAAAATCATTGATTTTCGTTACGTTATTCATAGATGTAATCTCCCTTTTTCAATTTTATATTTAGATTTCCTGAATATTTGCTTCAATGCGATTTAACATATTTAAAAGGTTATCTCGCTCTTCTTCACTTAAACCTTTTAGCGCTGAAGCTGCAAAACGCTCTTTCTCTTCTTGAAAGGCATGAATTTTATTTCGTCCATCTTTCGTAAGAGAGACTAAAGTAATCCTGTTATCATCTGGATTTTTACGTCGTGTAATCATTCCATTTGCTTCAAGCTGTTTTAAATGCCTTGTAATCGCAGCATTATCAATATTCACTTCTTTTTGAAGTGCTTTTTGACTAATTTCATCTACTTCATATAACTGAAGTATAAGCTCAAGCCTAGATTGACTCATACCTGTACAACCTTCAAACTTTGAACTCACTTCTTTATTAAGAAAGTGTAATTTATATAAAATAATCGCTTCCTTTGAACATGAATTTGTCAAATTATCCCTCCTTTGCAAAGGCAACACATAATTATTTGACATATCAATAATTGATACATCAAATAATATACCCGATTAAAATTTTAAATGCAACCATTTTGTTTTTCACTTATTTATTTTTTGCCTACATAAAAAAATAAAACCTCTTTCCTTTTACAAAGAGGTTTTATTCATTCCGATTAAATTATAAATTTCTCTCTAACAATATTCCCACCTGTTCTGCAATTACACGTGATGGTTCATTTCATTCATTCGTGTATTCGTGCACAAATCATTTAAAAATGTGTAATTATGATAAATCGCATGTATATAAGAAGTGAAACTTTAATATCAACCTCATTAGTAATCTTACCTTGCCATTTTTCCAAAATTAAGTATTTCACCAGATTACAAATAAGGAAAATTTCCCTATAATAGAAATATCATGAAAGACTGGAGAGTGATTGTAATGCGGCAATTTATTACGAAAAGAAATGAGGAAATGAACATGAAAAACGAAATGAGGATTTTAATACATGAAAACAATAAATATAGGGATTGTAGCGCATGTAGACGCTGGAAAGACGAGTTTGACTGAGCGTATTCTTTATGAAACTAATGTGATTCAGGAAATCGGTCAAGTAGATAAAGGAAGCACACAAACGGATTCGATGGAGTTAGAAAAGCAACGTGGTATTACAATTAAAGCATCTGTCGTTTCATTTTTTATAAATGATCTGAAGGTAAATGTAATTGACACACCCGGCCATGCGGATTTTATTGCTGAAGTGGAGCGATCTTTTCGTGTTCTAGATGGAGCCGTTTTAGTTATATCTGCAGTTGAGGGCATTCAGGCACAAACCAAAATTTTAATGAGAACTCTGCAGAAACTGCGCATTCCGACCATACTATTCGTCAATAAAATTGATCGGAGTGGTGCCCAAACTACTAAAGTGATCCAACAAATACGGGAAATGCTTACCAATCAAGTACTTCCATTATATAAAGTGAAAAATGAAGGGACAAAAGATGCATGTATGATTCAAAATGAAGTACATGCTGATGTATATGATGAATATATTGAACTTCTAGCAACACATAATGAATCGTTACTTGAATCCTATGTAAATGGCGAAGTATTAACTACAGCCACTTTAAGAAATGAATTATGGGATCAAATTCAGCATGCAACTGTATATCCAATCTTTTTCGGTTCGGCAATGACTGGAATAGGAATCACTGAATTACTCGAAGGTATCTCAGTAATGATTCCCAAAAATAATTGTGACAATGATATAAATACACCTTTATCTGGGATTATTTTTAAAATCGAAAGAGAACTTACCGGGGAAAAAATTGCTTACGTACGAATATTCTCAGGCTGTTTACACGTAAGAAAATATGTTGATATTAATCGAAAACAAAGTGACTTAAAGACCCTTTCACACAAAGAAAAAATCAAAAAGCTTCATATATTTCATAATGGAAGTGCTATTCAATCCCCTACTGCTGGAACGGGAGAGTTTTGTAAAGTATGGGGGCTTAGCGACATTAGAATCGGTGACGTGATCGGTGAATGGTCAGATAAAATGAAAGATATTCACTTTGCAGAACCTCAAATGGAAGCTGCAATTGAAGCACGGCCAAAAGGGGAAAATCACAACCTATATCAAGCACTCGTAGAACTCTCAGAAGAAGATCCACTTATAAAAGTAGTGAAAGATGATATTCACAATGAAATCTATATTCGGCTTTTTGGTGAAGTTCAAAAAGAAGTGATTGAAACAACTTTACAGGAAAAATATAATTTAAATGTTTCTTTCTCAGACACAAGAATTGTATGTATAGAAAAACCAATTGGAATCGGAAATGCACTAGAAATAATGGGTGAAAAGAATAACCCTTTCTATGCAACAATTGGTTTTCACATGAAGCCTAGTGCACCAGGTTCTGGTATCACTTATAACTTAGAAGTCGAGCTTGGCTCATTGCCTTTAGCATTTCATAAAGCCATTGAAGACACTGTATTCCAAACGTTAAAACAAGGCTTATATGGATGGGAAGTCACTGACATTGCCGTAACATTAACCCATACCGGTTATGCAAGTCCCGTAACGACAGCTGGTGATTTTAGAAAACTAACACCTCTTGTCTTGGTGGATGCTTTAAAGCAAGCTGGAACAAATGTATACGAACCAGTAAATGAATTTGAATTAACAGTACCAACAAATTCAATTAGCACAGCAATGTATAAATTATCGGCAATACACGCTACTTTTAAAGACCCTGTACTGCATAACAATTCCTTTTATTTAACAGGAACTCTGCCTATGGCCAAAACGGAAAATTTTAAGCGCGGCCTACATTCTTTCACTGAAGGCGAAGGTGTTTTTATCGCTAGACCTTGCGGATATAGTAAAATCGAATCAAATTTCCCGTCGCGAAAACGAGTAGATTATAATCCACTGAATCGAAAAGATTATTTACTACATGTGCTTCGTGCTTATTAAGTGAAGATACTAGCATGCTCTGTTGTTCCCATAATCAACCTCCTTTTATACTAATTTGTTAAAAGAAAACAAATTTATCAACTTGAGCATATAAAGTGAAACTTTAATCAGTGAGGGGTCTCCATCCCCCACTGATTATTAGTTGAACCAATCGGGCTTTTACGGACAGTTCATCTCCCACCTAACTTCTTCGCTTTCGCTGAATTTTGAGGTGGGAGTGTTACTGTCCTTTAATGCGGGATAAAATAAAAAAGCGAATCTAAAGAAAGTTTAATTCCTTAGATTCGCTTTTTCTATAATATTTCACGAGTGATATGACACTTTTATCGGGGCGTTTAAAGCATCATAACTAAGTAGAGAATTTATTATCAAATTATACTTAAAAACCAATTACTATCCATTCATCGACAACATTCCAGAAATTTAAATTGTACTTAGGTGGCTTATTTTTAAACCACAAGGTTGAATTCACATCAATTTTAATGGGTTCATCTCATTCTTCGATAATGCCCCAATCATTTGATACTTCATCTTCGGGAACTCCCCCATAGTATGACTGACATAATAGTAGACACCAATATGCTTTCAACTCGTATTCCGAAACTTCACAAACAGGAAATAAAAAGAGCGCTCGATCTAGATAAGCTCGAAAAACAAGGTTTTGTAAACAGTCTGATCTTTCACAAATTATGAGTGAAAAGTGAAGCTATTCATTCTCTCTTAGCTAATTGTTGATGATAGCATATTTATTATTCCCGAAGAACATTTGATCCCATAAACCCTCAGCTTTATAAATTTTTTTCACACCATTCAATTCATGAGTCAGGTGGACATCCCCTAAGATACGAGTATAGGTAGGATTAGCCCCTGACTTTTTGGCTATCAAAGCCTGAGTAGAATCCAAATTGTCTAATAAACTTATTGAAACAATATCCCTATTTCTAATAAATTCTACTGTATAAGACTCAAAACTTGAAATAGGTTGAAGGTATATTAAATGATTATCCATAAACTTTTTAGTTTCGGGATGTTCTATAATATTTTCTCTCTGAATTTTAGTAAGAGATTGATCGTCCGATATTATTTTTCCATCTTTGGCTAACATAAACACAGGCAACCTTTTGTAGTTATAATTCTTCTCAGCAATAATATCGCAAGCAATGATGTCAAAACCATCAACTTTAGCTCTTCCCCAATACCAATGATTCATCAATTTCTCCATGCCGATATTGCCCCAGTTATGATCATGGTAACCAGTCCCATTTAATTGAATCATTTTATCACCAATAGTCAAAGTAGCTTCGATTGTCGCGGATGGTTGAGCAATAAACCATGCAAAGAAGTGCTCATCTTGGTCTCCGTAGAACCAATGACCGGTGTTTGGACGCCACATCGGTAATTTTGACGTCATTGTAGCATGATATTTAATATATCCTTCTTCAAAATGAAGGACATATTGTCCATCTTGGTATTTGAGGTAGGATTTGTTGATATTGACATCACAAATATCTTTTTTAGCGTTAAGCCTGCTGCCTTTAGCCTCTTGAGAAGACATAAGGATTTTGGTGCCATCAGGATATGTAATATCAATTTGGACTGTAGGCCATGCTGGTCCAAGAACATCAAAGTGGTTTTTGGTGTAAAAGGTAGTCACTACAGTTGTTCCGTCCTCAAATTCGGCATCAGTATACCACCACTCAAAAGAACCCTCCCTTCCATCTGTGCGCATGCCATCCTCTTTTGGCTGCGGTTCTGTAGGATGAATATTTAACTTTCTATAAGTTTCATCATCATTTGCCAATCTAACTTGTTCTACGTTTACACTCATTGTAACAACCTCCATTTTGTAATGTGCTAACGACCGAAAACTGATGCTTGTAATCAAGAGAAACTTTAATCAGTGGGGGTTTTCTCCACCCCTCATTGATTATCACCCCTCACCAATCGGGCTTTTACGGACAGTTCATCTCCCACCTAACTTCTTTGCTTTCGCTGAATTTTGAGGTGGGAGTGTTACTATCCGTTAATGCGGGATAAAATTGATAATTGTAATGTTTCTTGTATACAGTATAGAAAAAAACACCATATAATATATTATAATTTTCTAAATATATGTTCATTTATTTTCTTTCATATTATTGAAGTTTATGTTTTTTTAAGAATAAAAGATTTTATCATTAACAGGAGATTTAAATGATAGAGGGATACTAGAAAAAGTTATTGAATAGCATTTCTTATACTTACTGCACTTATATGAAACCGATATACAACTTCCTAAAAATGCAAATATTTTTTAGTGATTTAACATCTTTCGATAAAGTGAAACTTTAATCAGCCCTCACCAATCGGGCTTTTACGGACAGTCGATCTCCCACCTAACTTCTTTGTTTTGCCGAATTTTGAGGTGGGAGTCTTACTGTCCTAAAATAGCGGGATAAAATTGGTGGAGAAGCCAAATTTGGATTAAAAAACTCCACATGTAACATATAGTATGTAAGGAGATTATCTCATGGGCTATTTACAAAAAGTAGGTGGGGAATATTTGACGCTTACCTCATTAATTTAACATAGACTAAGAAGTCGCTTGTCAGCAGACAAGCGACTTCTCAGTCTATGTAACCCTTTTTGAAAAAGTTCATGCCGCGCATTGCACGTTATGATCCACTGCTAGCTGATGCCGCTGCTGTAGAAGCTGTAATTGCTGCGATCATAGCAGCCTGCTGTGCCTGTATAAGAACCTCTATCATTGTTTGTAAACCTGTGTTGGCAGCCTGACTTTCCGCACCTTTCTGACTTACGAACAATTGGATAGCAATAAGAATATTTGCATCCGTATGCCAGCGGAATAATTTGTCCCCCTGCAATTTTTCAATGAATGCTCGAATAGAATGAACCTCTTTCTCTCCATCCTCAAGCAACGCTAGTAGCCCGATAGCCGGATAATGCATTTGTTTTACTTTTACCTTTTCTCGCTTTAGCAGATTCCATATGTTTGTGCACTGTGCTACTAAAATATCTTCACTGACATCCTTCTTTAGAGAAAGAATATGACTTAAAAATTGAAGATTATTCCCTTTGTACATACCAGCTGCCGCCAGCTTCTGATAGAGACGTTCCACTCGATTCATAAGCGTCTCTACTTTCTCTGATTGTCCTGCTAGTAAAATAGCGAGCGGGTAATCATCTGTACTTGTAAGAAAGAAGTGATCCTCTTTCATGCGCTTATATACTTGCATTGACCGCTGAATGCGTACGTCATGCTGTCCAGTTTCTTCTGGTAAAAGCGCAGCTGCTGCCAAATAAGTAAATATACTCCGGCTAAAACCACCAGCGACTAATCGTTCATATAAGTCTAGAAACTTCTGAAACGCTTCTTTGTAATGTGTAAAGTGAATATCTAATGTTGCGGCAACCACAAAGCGATGATAGGACTTTAAATAGGAAAACATCCCTACCTGATCCTTAATATAATTACTGATTTCTAAAAAACGCTCAAGATGAAACAACTTATCACTGCCTGCATACATAGCGGCAATCATCATCCCTGTCCGAGAATCACTAGTTTTCCATTTTAGTTCCCCTTTTAACTGTGCATATATATGTGTGTATTGCTCCAGCTTTTGTTGCAATGTAATCATAGCTGTTCCCCTCATTTCCTTGTGTTTCTCTTCTATTATACTATAATTCCATATTTAGGAATATTGTTTTTTCATACAGACTTTGTAAGCTTATACTTTTCTTGTTATTCCCCCCATAATCATCCTATTAGTTATAAGTAAAGTCCCAATTCCCTTCTTCTTATCTCTTTTTATTCACTCCTAACAATATGTTCCATATGAATAGGCAAATCATTCACTTTATCCTTTAGAAAATCCGGTTTCAAGTTATATTCACTTACACGCTCTAAAGGTACCCATTGAAATACATACCTTTTGCCGTCTTCTTCAAGAAAGAAAGAATCCTCTCCCTTTGCAGGCAGCTCCAGTAAATTCACTTCATAATAAAAGCTGATTTCATGAAATTGATGTTCATCATATGTGAAAAAATTTTCAGCCATCCATAGCAGACTCTTCACATCAACATCTACTCCTAGTTCCTCTCTAAGCTCTCTTTTCACTGCCGATTCACTGCTTTCTAGCATCTGTACTCGTCCACCCGGTACATACCAGAAATCTTCTCCTTCATTTTGAATCATTAACATTTTATTATTATGTTTACATATTGCACCGACTCGATAGTTAAAACACGTTTTTTCTGATTTGAATGTAAGATCCATTATTCTGTATCCCCTTTATATGATTTGATATTTAACTACTAATATACTTCACTTGCAAATTTTGTTTATAAGCGATCATGATAGAAAACAATCCATTAAGAGCAAACAAGATAACTACTCCAATTGATAAATAAGCTAAATCTGGCGAAAACACATAAATCGCATGCCATGGAGAATCCGTAATATAGGTTAATCCCGGGATTATCGCAATAGATAGCACCAAGAAAATGATACCGTAAATGTACCATATGCTTCTTTTACGAACTTTTTTTGATCTCATCTTTACCAACAAATAAACAAGCATTAGAAAAAGTAAACATATTACCCCAATTGTAATTAATTGAACAATAGGAGTATTTGAAGGAATATCAACAGGTTCATCTCCATTTATTATATTTATAATACCTTGCTTCAAATAGAAAAGCGCCTCTTCTTCCAGAATATGATTTTTATTGGTGAGAATCACGCCACCCCAACCTGTTTTCGGTATAAAAAACATTTCAGCATGCGAATCAGGAGTTGAGCCTGAATGCCATATCATTTTCTCCTCAGAATCTGGATTTGTAATTCTTAGTCCTAGGCTATAGAAACGGTTTTCACCAGTTTGAATATGAGGTGATACATAAAGATTCATAGTATTTTCAGTTAAAAAATTGTCATTCTCTTGTCGACTAAGGAATTTGATGTATTGAACCATATCTTCTGCACTTGCCGTTATGTACCCATACGGTGTTCCCCCATTATCATATGTTACCGTACTTTTTCTAGGAATCCCAAACCATGATTGATAACCAGCAAGATATCCTTTTTTATATGCAGTATCATGATCAGCTGCTGCATTCTTCATACCTAATGGTAAAAAAATCTCCTGCTTCATGTAGTCAGAATACGTTTGATTGGTAACTTCTTCAATAAGAGAACCAAGAATTAAGAAATTCGCATCACTATATTGATGCTTTTCTCCAGGTAGAGCGGTAAGCGCAACATTTGATAGACTTTCCACATTATCTTTTATAGCGTTGAGCCCGTCAGATTCTTTGTCTGATATTGCTAAACCCGAATAAGTACTAATTCCACTTGAATGGGTAAGCAAATGTTTGATTGTTATTTTGGATGTTGCTTCTTTATCTTTCAGTGTAAACCACGAAATATATTTTTTGACTGGATCTTCTAGGTTAACGGTACCTTCTTCAATTAATTTCATTATGGCTAAACCTGTTAATGATTTACTTATCGATCCTATAGTAAAGGGCGTTTCAGCAGTTACTTTTTCTTCAGTTTCCCCCGTTACACCCCAAGCTTTAGAATAAAATAAATCATTTTCATGAACGATAGCAATCGAGGCTCCTGGAATTCGATGTTCTTTTAAAAAGGTTTCTACGTAGTTATCTATCGCATTCTTAATATCTTTTTCTGCGGAAACTTTCGAGGCTGGTAGAAATAAAATAACCATATTCCATAATAAGTATATAAAAATGACCATGAATTTTAGTATTTTCATATTAACTTTCACCTGCTTATCGTTACCTTTCGTATATAAAAAACTACCAACGTGGCCATTAATATAGAAATAGAAATGCTAGTAATCATTAACAGAGAATTCCACCAAGAATTATCTGCTATCTGGTACAAAATATTATAGTCAAATGAATTATTAGTATGAAGTAGGTTGAATGATTCTGTTAAAAACATAGATAGTAGAAGTTGTGAAATGAGGTAGGTAACAATTGAAGTGAAAAATCCAATCACATATAAAATGCCTGTTCTATTTTTTGATTTTCGTATCTGTTTTATTTCAGAATGAAGATCAATTTCATGTATTTCTAAAAAATCTTTGATAAATGTTGTTGTATCTCCTAAATCATTTAGACTATTTTGGCCGTGTTCACGACATTCGTGAATATGTTCTAAAAGTTGCTGTTTAATAACTTTTCTGTTCTTTGAACTTACTTTGTATTGTTTTAACTCTTCAAGAACTTCATTTAAGAATTGTGTTTCTTCCATATTCAATCTCATGTTCATTCGAAATGTTCTCCTTTCAAACCACTTTGCAGTAGGGATTTTATATCCTGTTGTAACTCCAACCACTCGTTGATTTTTTTCTGAAGATACATTTCCCCTTTTTCATTCATTTCATAATAAACTCTAACCTTACCACTCTCTGTCATTTCACGGTAAGTGTGAACACATTCTTGATCTTTGAGCTTAGTCAAAATGGGATAAATGCTTCCTACTCCTTTCAGTTTTAAATTGTGTTTTTCTAACTCCTTCATAATTTCATATCCATAACTTTTACCCTTTGACAAAATAGATAACACACACATCTCTAAATGCCCTTTAATTAGACTTGTTCTATCCATAGGATAAATCTAACAAAAATATATACTTCATTCAAGTATATATTTAGAATTTTTTTACTTTTCTTAATCAAAATTACATTCATTTGATTTTAAATCCCTAAACACGTAAAACCCCGTCTAATTTTAGGACGGGGCAAAAATGAATTTTTTAAACCTTATTTTTATTACACAAGCATATTAGATTTTGAGAACTCCTAATTTAGAAGAGCCGATTTCCTAAATAAATTCTCCTCTGTTTGATAAATATATTCCCTCATCAAAATTTCTTCTTCTGAAACCACGCCTCTAGCAATTCTCCCTCTCTTTCTCTTGATATGCCTGCCTTTCGTTCTGTATCCTGTCTCGATTTCTCCCATTGATATATATCACAAATAGTATCTTCAATAGACCTGAATGAAAGACCAGCGTTAACAGCTTTTTCTATACTGATGAAAAAACCACCTTTCCATGGTTCTGTTTCCCCTTCTAACGGGAAAGTTTCAGGAATCCATAAAGGCATCTCCGTCCATGGCTGTACGTTATTCTCTAGTAAAAATTGTTCTTCTACCCACACAAATTCAGCATCGCTATTTGTTACCTCTTTACAAGTATTTAATAGTTCTTCTATCGTCAACTCATCATTCGGTCCTGTTACATTAAACTTGCCTACTTTTCTGTTCTCCACCATATCGAACGCCCAAGTTGCCACATCTTTTACGTCAATCAATTGAACAGGACGGTCCGAGCGTCCCGGCACCAATACTTTTCCACCTTGCGCTACACGCTGAACCCAGTATGGAAGTCGATCTGAATAATCAAATGCTCCAACAAGAAGCCCTGCTCTTATATGCAAAACACGCCCCGGCCAATACTTTTCTACTTCTTCCTCACATAAAACTTTCAACGCTCCATAATACTCGTAAGGTGAGATTTCTCCTGCCTCAATCGCTTTCAACTTATCACTAGGCGGCATAGACTGTACATGATAGTCTTCCTTAATATGAAATGGAATCCAATCTTTATAAGTAGAGATACTTGATATAAAAGTATAATGTTCGATGTTGTCTCCAAGTACAGCAGCAATTTTTTTAATTTGATGGGGAGCAAATCCACATGTGTCCATTACAACATCCCATTTTCGATTTGCTAAACATGATACATCACTGTCTCTATTGCCGATTAACTGCTCTACTTCAGGAAATACATCTTTATTCGTGCCACGATTGAATAAGGTAACTTCATGCCCTCTACTCAATGCTTCTTCAACCAAAGCTCTTCCTAAAAAACGAGTACCTCCTAATATAAGGACCTTCATAATTTTCCCCCATTCATTTTCATAACCTATAAATTTAACATTCATTTTATATAACGATTTTCCTAGTTAAAAAGTTACGGGGGTGATGAAAAAAAGGTGCTTGCTTATTATGCTCTATAAAAAATGTTGTTGCTTTTCTTCAATTCCCAAAGCCATGAAAATTAATGAAATTGCTAACATTTTTGACCTCTAAAATTTATAAATGTAACTATGTTTGCGAATAGGTGTAGTAATAGTTTCAAGAGAATTCCATTATACAAATATCCTTTTTCCAAACCACGATTTTAGATAGTAGGGTAAATAAACACTTCTATTAACATTTCCACAACCTATTAACTTCCACCAATTCCTGATCATGAAATTCCATTCTGTATATATCCGGTTTTGATGTATGTAGTAAAAAGTTCAAATCGTACTGATTGTCATAATACCCCATCATCAAAGTCATAACAGCTCCATGAGTGTCTAATACTACTTTCTGGCCCCGATAAGTCTTTAATAATTCTTTTAAAACTTTTATAGCTCGGTTCTGACAAACTGCATTATACTCTCCTCCCTTTAAAGCGAAGTTTGGATCAGAAAATGATTTTTTTAACAAAGGTAATAATTCCTTATCAGATATTCGCTTGTCTTCAGCAGAAAAAACCCTCTCTTTTAGATCTTCAAATACTAAAACTTCTTGCCCTAAACGTTTAGCTAACTCCTGAATAGTTAGGATGGATCGGTGGTATGGGCTTGAAACAAAAACCTCAATACCTTCCCCTTGTAATATATCAGTTATTCGATAAGTATCTAATTTCCCTTTTTCAGTTAACCCTCTTGTTCTTTCATTTTCTTCTGTTTTTGGTGATTCGCCATGTCTCACCATGTAAATGAAAGTTTTCATAATACTTTTCTACATCTTCTTCACAAATAATACCCTGCTCCCTCCATCCCCATCATAATTTGTATGTACAGATACTCCATCTACTTCCCCATCACCTATTTCAATTTCAAATCCAATTTCTTGATGGAATTGAATTGATTTTTTATTTACCGGAGAAGTTACCGCTTTTACAATATGACGATTATTTGCGCGAGCTGCATCGAAAAAATAAGAGTATAATGTAGAAGCTATGCCCTTTCTTCGATGTTTTGGATTTACTCCAATAAAATGAACATATGCTTCATCGCTATATGTTTGTGAGAAAAATCCACATAAAAATCCTGTAATCTCCCCATCCTGCTCGATAATAAAACTTGTTTCTCGGAAATGAACGAAAAAAAGTTTCGGCAACATATCAGCCATATTTCTCCCGCCCCACCACTCATTAAGCACGGAATGAATCGTTACATAATCTTCGTCTTGAAGGTGTCTTACTTTCATTTCTCTCTTCCTCTCATCCTATTATTCCCCATTTTATCTACACTTCTGATTACTAGGTAAATACAAATATCTACTATTACATAGACCCCTTCCATTCTAATGAAAAACATCACTTTATAATATTTACTATTTATAACAATACTTCCTCCACGTCCTAAAACTTTGACATATAAAAACATTTTATATAAAATATTTTTAATAATTAGAATATTAAAAACAAATGAGGTGAACTGATGAATCAACAAAACTCTGTCCAGAAAAAAGCACTCATAGCTAGTTTAATTGGTAGTTCTATCGAATGGTTTGATTTCTTCTTATATGGAACTGCTGCCACACTTGTATTTAACAAATTGTTTTTTGTAAACGAAGATCCCCTTGTCGCACTCATGCTTTCTTATCTTTCTTTTGGTATTCCATTTTTTATCCGTCCACTTGGAGGGATTATCTTTAGTCATATCGGTGACAAAATCGGACGAAAAAAGACACTTGTGTTAACCCTATCTCTGATGGGAGGGGCGACAGTATGCATTGGTTTGCTTCCTTCATACGAAACTATCGGTATACTAGCTCCTATTCTTTTAATATTACTAAGAATTATTCAAGGATTAGGAATTGGCGGCGAATGGGGTGGTGCTTTACTATTAGCCGTAGAATATGCACCGAAGGAAAAAAAAGGACTTTTTGGTAGCATCCCTCAAACAGGTGTAACAATTGGAATGTTACTCGGAACTGCTGCGATCTCTTTCATGACAATGATTTCTGGTGATAATTTTGTAACGTGGGGATGGCGAGTTCCATTTATTTTAAGTGCCGTATTGGTATTCATAGGGTTATGAATTCGAAACGGATTAGATGAAACACCAGATTTCAAAAAAGCAAAAGAAAGCGGAAATATTTCAAAACTACCTATTGCTGACACTTTACGTCATCATTGGAAATCTGTACTTATCGCTACAGGAGCAAAGGTAGCGGAAACAGGTCCCTTCTATATTTTCTCGACATTCATTGTTTCTTATGGGACATCGCAGCTAAAACTACCCAATACAACTGTCTTAAACGCAGTTACAATCGCTATGCTCATTACTACTATTATGATTCCGATTATGGGAAAACTTTCAGATTCAATTGGAAGAAAGAAAATGTACATATGGGGCACGATTGCAATTCTCTTATATGCTTTTCCCTATTTCTTAATACTAAACCAAGGAACAACTTTCTCTATCATTCTCGCAACTGTTATCGGTTTAGGTATTTTATGGGCACCTGTAACCGCCGTATTAGGTACATTATTCTCTGAAATTTTCTCCACTCAAGTACGCTATACTGGCGTTACGCTAGGTTATCAATTAGGAGCTGCATTAGCTGGTGGGACAGCACCGATGATTGCTGCTTATTTAATGAATGTGTATAACAATTCTTGGGTTCCGGTAGCTTTATATATTGTACTTACTTGCTGCATTTCTTTAATCGCTATCACTGCCGTTTCAACAAAGCAAATTGCAGAAAATGTACAAAAGCAAGATATACAAGCCTAGTCAATTGGGGGATTTTCAACTCCCCCTTTTCTATTAAAAGGAGGATAATTGAAATGATTCATATTACAGAAGAAATGGTACAAGAAACTTATAAAATGAAAGATTGCTTGCAAGACGTCGAAAAGGCATTCCAGTACTATATGAACAATGAGATTACAACACCTGTAAGGCTAAATATACAACACTCTCAAGAAGAGGCAAACTCCCTTTATATGCCCTCTTATGTAGCTCCAATTGAGTTTGCATCTACGAAAATCGTTAGTATCTTCCCTCAAAATACGCAAAAAGGGAAAAAAGCACTACAAAGCTTAATCGTTTTAACAGAAACAAATACTGGAGATCATGTCGCGACAATTGAAGCTTCCTATTTAACAACACTTCGCACAGGAGCAATGAGTGGTATTGCGACAAATCATTTCGCTCGTCAAGATGCTAGCATCTGCGTTGTCATCGGATGCGGCGCTCAAGCACTCGGGCAAATACAAGCTGTTATGGAAGTTCGTTCTCTAACTCGTATTCTCCTTGTAAACCGTACAATGCAAAAAGCATTTGAATTTAAAAATCAGTTACTCTCCTTATATCCAAATTGGAAAGGATCCATTGAAATTATGGAATCAGCTGACGAAGCTGTTGCAATGGCTGATATTGTCATTTGTAGTACCACCTCCACTACTCCTGTGTTTGATGGAAAATACATTAAACCTGGTACTCATATTAATGGAATCGGTTCTTACCAACCTCATATGCAAGAACTCGATTTCACTACATTACAGCGCAGCGATAAAATTATTGTAGATACATTAGAAGGTGTACAGCATGAAGCTGGTGATTTCTTGATTGCAAGCGAAAAAAATGAATGGGATTTTTCAAATGTACATAGTGAGCTCGGGGATATTATTTTAGGTCATAAACAAGGACGTTCAAACTCTGATGAAATTACTCTATTTAAATCAGTTGGGGTAGCTTTTTTAGATACAGTGGTGGCTAGTTCGATCTATCAAAAATATATGGAAAAATCATCCTTAAAGTGATTCGTCACCATAACACTAGGGATTATTTATATAATGTGAGAAAGGCTGTGAAGTTGTTTGAGGGGTTATAAAGCAATGCTATTTGATTTAGATGATACCTTACTTGATAGGGATAAGGCAGTAGATAACTTGTTTTCAATTATTTTAGAGAAGTGCTATGGGGATGTTAAACAACATTCAGTAAAAAACGAAATGTTGCAGAAATTCAAGGAATATGATAAAAGAAGCTATGGCTACAGTGACAAAGTAAAAGTTTTGGAATCATTTTTTGAGGAATTCCCACCAAAATATAGATTGCCATGGAATTACATTCAAGATTTTTGGAATAATAATTTTCCTCATTGTTTTTCTATAAACCAAAATACTATAAATATCATAAATACTATAAAGATGCATGTTAAAGTTGCAATTATAACAAACGGCTCAACTCAGAGACAAAAGGCTAAAATAATTAACACCAATTTAAATAGTTGTTTTGATATAATAATTATTTCTGAAGAAGTGGGATTTAGTAAACCTGACAAACGTATATTTGAATTAGCATTAAATAAGCTTAATGTGCAACCGGAAGCAGCATTATTCGTTGGAGATGACATAGAAAAAGATATTGGTGGCTGTCAAAATGCGAATATAAAGGGCATATGGTTCAATCCTTATATGATCAAGAATGATACCGAAATAAAACCATATGCCGAGATCAATTCTTTTGATAGATTATTAAGTTATTTTACATATTGGGGTCTCGCCACATCACCATCAAGCTAAGAAAAGCAAATACCCCAAAACACAAATTTCATCTCACTTTTTTGTTTTATAAGTTATTAATTTCTTTTAACACATGAAGATTTTTCATTTGAAGGTTCTGTTATCTTTCGTTGTTGATTTACTTTATTAAACTATTTGGAAGTTTTGTTGAACAAGTTGTAAATTTAACATCTTAAAGTAAGAGCATTTCTTTGTAATGAGAAATGCTTTTTATTTTTGTCAAAATTAAAAGGATATTTCAATAACAATAATAATATAATAAAAAACAATATGAATTTATTGTAAAACGATAAATCACATGATAAAATCATGTTGTCATTAAATAAGCGAGGTGCTTTTTATGAAACAAGTTACGACACTCTTTTTAAAGCTAGCTGTTATTTTTATAGGAATCCCAGTTCTTGCATTGTGCATATTTTTGGTGCCTAAGTTCGGGAATTTTGCTGGAGAATTGTATCCAGATATTGCTTATATGAAATCTCTCGTTTTAATCGATATGTACGCGGCAGCGATACCTTTTTACTTTGCTCTGTATCAAGCTTTTAAACTTTTAAGCTATATTGATAAGAACCAAGCGTTCTCGGAATTATCGGTAAAGGTTTTAAAGAATATAAAATACTGTACCATCACGATCAGTACCTTGTACTTGCTAGGTATGCCACTCTACTATCTCATAGCGGAAAGAGTTGACCCTCCAAGTATCATACCAATCGGATTGGTCATTATTTTCGCCTCTATGGTGATCGCCGTTTTTGCTGCTGTTCTCCAAAGACTTTTACAAGAAGCTATTAATATAAAATCAGAAAATGATTTAACGGTCTGAGGTGGAGGATATGGCAATTATTATTAATATTGATGTGATGTTAGCAAAACGGAAAATGAGCGTAACGGAGCTTTCGGAGAGGGTTGGGATTACGATGGCGAATCTTTCCATTCTGAAAAATGGGAAAGCAAAAGCGGTTCGTTTTTCAACATTAGAAGCGATATGTAAGACTTTGGATTGTCAACCAGGTGATATTTTGGAGTACAAAAGCGATGAAGACACTCAATAAAAACAGACAACAACTTTCTTCAACCAATGGGATTAGATAGTGAAATTAAGATGAAGGGATAGCGATTAAGCTATCCCTTCTCTGCGTTTATTATTGTTATTTAATTAGAGAATTCCATTGAGAAAAGGTTGATTGAACAAGCCAAAAGAGAAAAAAAGAAAGGGATTACCTATAAGGAACGTAGTAAACGGTTAAGTGGAATCAACGTGTATATTACGAACCTTTTTAGCAGCTTCTAACTTTCCTATCTTAATCATCACACTCAGACATGATAAAGACTTCAATTCTAATTAATTCAATCTTTTAACACGTCTGTATTAAGATTTTCTCTAGAACACTCTTTCAACTGTTCAATAGCTATCTTTCGCGCATGTTCTTCACAATCTATCAAAGACAGCCCTTGAGACATAAAACTCCAAAACTCATATCCACAATCCTCCATCCACCGATAGACTTCCGTTGTATATAAGTCATCTTTTCGTTTTATTATTTGAACTTTATATTTTTTACTTGGAGAAAAAAACTCTGCTATTACCTGCTCCATAACTAAATTCACCCCTTTCAAATATTCATGTACAAGCAGTATAATTTTTATTTTTTAGAATCCTATTTTATACCTTTATATTCACTTATGTCCGCATCATGGAACGCCTCTCGCCATACATCAAATGTTTTACAGAGTTCCCTAGTACCCTTCTTATGTAGATGAACATACTTATACCCATATTCATCTCCTTTTTTATGACGAACTTGGTTATTTTTTTTATTATAATTCTACCAGATCGGGTAACATCGTATTGTTCTTCATATCCTGTAACACTTCTTCTCTCTTCCACCATATCTTTCACCTCTAATAAATTGAGATTTTTTTAACTAGTTACATTTTTAAATCTGATTTATGAGTATTTATATTTTCATATTAACATAGACCTCTATTCACTCAGTGAATGACCCCTCCTTAACACTCTTACGAGTCGTTTGAAGAAGAGGCTTCCTGTTTCATAGAGCGTTGCTGCTTGGGAACCCAAGCAGTCTTACATACTCTCCACAGGCGTCGTTTATACTGTTTGGACACAACCTTGCCCTACAGTTTCATTCTTCGGTCGTTCTCACAAGTAATTGCTCTAATCCTTTCCGCAAAATGTTTAGACTTGCATTATAATCTCTGTCTAACACCGTTCCACACTTTGTACAAATATGTGTCCGAATCGAAAGTGATTTTTTCACACGATTCCCACAGCTAGAACAATCTTGTGATGTGTACGCTGGGTCTACTCTCACAAGTAAACCGCCAAATTTCTCACACTTATACAAAAGCATCTTACGAAAAGCGCCCCAGCCTGCATCAGAGATCGACTTCGAAACTTTTCGATTCCGAACCATCTTTCGAATATCAAGATTTTCTATACAAATCACCGAATACATTTGCGTGAGATGATAACTTAATTTGTGTAAGAAATCTTTTCTTTGATTCGCTACCTTTTCATGAAGGATCTGAATTCGTTCTACTTGCTTCTTATAGTTCGCAGCATCCTTCTTTTTCTTCGAAAGGTTACGCTGTGCTTTGCGCAGTTGTTTTTCTTTTTGCAGAAGAAATCTTGGATTTTCAAATACCGTTCTATTTGAAAGAACAGCGTATTGATTCAGTCCTACATCTATACCAATTGCATTTTCTATATCAATAGAGGGAGGTACATCCTGTCTTTCGACACTAAAAATAGCGTACCATCTCTTCGATTGGCGTTTCAGAATCAACTGTTTGATCGTTCCTTCTATCGGCCGATGCAGATGAATCTCTATTTCTCCTAACTGTTTGTTATATAAATTTCCGTTATCTGAAAATGACATCACAAAGCGGTGTTTCCCATTCGATTTGAATCCAAATTGAGGGAAAGTGAGACTATTATAGTCTTTATACTTTTTCAATTTAGGATAATTTGTATCCCCACTCAAAAAGCCATCATATGCCTTTTTGAGTCGTAAAAATACTTCTTGTAAGGGCTGTGATGGCACTTCTTTCAGAAAAGGATATCTCTTCTTATCGATTACTTGTTGCTTTTGCATGTCAGAACGTGTATACAATTGCTTATTTTCTTTATATTTTCTCTGTTTATCTAAAAGAGCAGAGTTATAGGTTTGACGACAATATTGTAGCCAACGTTCTAACATTTCTTTCTGTTCTTTCGTTGGTAAAATTTCATATTTTTGGCTCAACAACATTGTCATCACCTTCCTCTTTTTTCACTGTAGTGCTTCAGATCCCTAAAAACAAAGAAACGAATATACGTTCCCCTCACTACTAATATACATGAAGTTACAGAAAGAGGAAATGAAAACTTCGTGCTGTGCACGACCAACATTCATCCCCTCCCTACCACTGGACTATGTCCTGCACGCGCTTGAGGAAGGGGACTTCTGTTGGAGTACTGTTAAAAATCTATCCTATCTTCAACTTATAAGCCAATTCATAAAATCTGCTTCTTATCTGTACAACAGGAAATACGAACAAAGGTGCTTTAGTTGAATAAAGCTTAAACATAGTATATAAAAACGTTTGGATAATCCCAAGCGTTTTTATATGCTAAATATACTATTATTTAATATGCAAATTGTGTTGCAAAATCATGCGCTATTTATACTGTGATTAGGCTTTTTCTCCATGTTATCTGAACTACTTACACCCAAACAGGTGGTGTTTTAAATATCGTTTATGAACATTTTACTTTAACAGAGCCAATACAAGTAGGACCGATCTATTTCGATCCTACTTGTAAATACTTTACATATTTCACTTACTTACTTACTTACTTACTTACTTACTTACTTACTTACTTACTTACTTACTTCTATTACCTTGGATGGGCTATAATTCCCCGCACTATCTCTTACTACTACGCTTACTCTCGTTCCCATTTTTTGTACTGGTATCTTAATTGAAAACTGTCCTTTTGAGTTTGCCTTTCCTTTACCAATAAGAGTTGAAGCCACTTTTACATTCACATCTGTATTAGGCTCAGTTGTTCCTGTTATCACTGTATCCTTACTGGTCAGTTTATTTACATTTGGGATAGTTGGAGGTGTTTTATCTAGTACGCTTATTGTTGTAAATGGGCTGCTATTGCCTGCACTATCCTTTACTATTACACTTATTCTTGTCCCTGCTTTTTGTAAAGGTATCACAATTGAGAATACTCCTTGTGAATTCGCTTTTCCTTTACCAATAAATGTCGTTCCAGATTTTACAGAGATACTAGAATTAGGTTCAGCTGTTCCTGTCACTACCTTATCTTTATCTGTGACCGCATTCACCTTTGTAGGTAAAGGTACACCTTTTTTCATAATGTACGCAGAAGAAATATAACCTACTAGTTTTTGATCTGCCGTTTTGACTGGATACCATACAAACTGATTATTACTGTTTAAAGATTCATCATATGCAAAGTTCCCCTGAATAATCAAGTTCGTATTTTTACTTAACGGCTTCCCACTTGATGCGGAAGTGGGTTTGGATCTTAAGTTCACTCCATCTCTTGTTACAAGTACTTGGTCGCCTGTTTTAAGATGGTATGTAGAGGGATGTAAACCTGTTAGTGTGTACTCTTTCTTTTTAAATACAATATTTTTGCTAGTGTTAGGGTCATATTCGAAATCAGCTGTACGGAAAGGGAACTGTGCCAATTTCGTATCATTTAAAAAACTGTATTGTTCAAGAATAGCAAATACTTTTTCTTGATAAGCGTTTGAATTTTTCTGGCCATTAGCCTTATATAAAGGGCTATTTGCAGGTTTTGTTCCATTATAAGCCATAACAGGGAAGTACCAGTTTTCAATTACTTCTGGTCCAGCAGACTTTATCTTAGGAAGATCCGTTCGCTGATACATACCACGAAGAACTTCAACACCCGCTTGAATATTATACTCAATATCGTATTTTAACTTTTGTTGATCGTACTTGGACTGATTTGTAATTTGCATAATCCCAATTCCGCCGTCTTGCGCTATGATTGGCCGGCCGTTTCCATCAAATTGTTTCCAGCCACTTTCTTGTGCAGCCACAGCTTTTACAACTTCAGGAGGAACATTTGCTTTTAATGCTGCGTTCGTTAGTAAGCAATTCATGTGCTGACGAGAGGGATTTTGATTCGGCTTAATTTGACCGTACGGCCCACACGTAGATGCTGCAGAAGCGGGAACCTCTTCATAAGACCAACATAAAAGCATAAAACTAGTCAGTACCCCCGCTTTTAGTAAGTTTAATTTCATTCTGCCATTCTCCAATCTATGTAATAATCAATATTTATATAGTATATTTTACCATGATATATTGTTAATTTTCTATAATATAATAATTAGCTTATTAAACTAACAAAATAAAACCAAATCTACAGAGGAACTAACTTTTTCATCTCATAAAACCCTATAATACATCTTTAACTGCAATATCTGTCCTTTCTATTTTACGTTTCAATTCCGATTTCCCTAGACAATTATCAGCGAAATAGAGCACGCATATCCGAAATAATACGTATACCACCGCCCACTCCGTAACAAGTAGACATTTCCATATCGTTAAAGAGTATCGCCTTCTTTTTACTCGTAATTCATCAGATAAAAACAACTCTACAAACCACATACGTTCCTCTACCGATTCTACTTTTTGATTTGTATAATAAAATGCTGTAACCTTTTTTGCGTCTTCAGCTTCCTTCATTTCCACGCCCTGTACATTTAAAAATATAAACTAGTAAACTAATTAGTATTACTGGGTTATTAATCCAAACATTCTATTTGATTGATTAATATATTAATAGTAAATCGAGAAAAGGAGGTTTTTTATATGACTAAGCATACAAAATGTGCCTGCGAACAATTAGAAAGATTACAGTTAGGTACAGAAGTAGATGTTTTTCTTACAGGAACAACACTAGAGGATCTTATTTTCACTAACTTTAATCCAGATAATTTTTGCGCAACCTTTGTGGATAACACAACAGAACCTGGCTCTGTAATTGTTTTGGACTGTCGTGATATTCAAGCACTTAGAATTGAAGCTAATTAGAATAAACATAGGGCTTTGAAAAAAGCCCTATGTTACAATTCCATACGTATATTTCTATATAAATTATAAAACAATGGGCAGTGAAACAAGCGCTATCTTTACAAAAATAAAAATGACCTCTTTCATAGAAAGAGGTCATTTTTACATTAACTTACTTTTTTCAAATTGAAAGCGGGCTTTTTTACCGCTCCTTTTTTCACAACGTACAAACCAATAAATATAACAAGTCCGCCAAGCAATTGCATCGTATTTATTCTTTCTCCAATTGTTACTGCGGCAAAAATGACAGCAAACAACGGGACAAGATACATATAGACCATTACTTTTGTAGAGCCAATTTTGCTAATACCAACGTACCACATCGCTAGTCCAAAGACTGTTGCAAAGAGGATTGAATAACCTAATGAACCCCAGCTTAACGTATCTGTCGGCCATGTTAGTGCATTTACGTTGAATAAACAATATACGACAAGTGGCACAATGCCAATTAATGTAGACCAAGATGTTACTCGCATTGCCGAATATTTTGTAATAAGTGGCTGTGCAAGAATTGGATACCAACCCCAAGCAATCGCAGCAACTAATCCAATTAGATTTCCAAGCCAAGCATACTCATATGTCGATTGATTCGTATGCCCTGTTAATAAAACAAGTGCTGCGCCGCTAAAGGATACTAAAGAACCGATTTGAATCTTCATCGAAAAACGTTCTTGTTTGTGTAACACTGCTAAAATCCCTGTAAAAATAGGTGACATCGCAATTAATAGTGACGCATTTGTTGCTGATGTATATTTTACAGATAACATAAATAATGTTTGATACAATGTTGTTCCAACTATCCCAACTACTAATAATCTTAACCAATCTTTTCTCTCAATTCGTAGCGATCGTTCCATAAAAAATGTAATCAATAATAATACCGGAGATGCAACTAAAAATCGTAAACTATTAAATTGAATGGATGACATATACGCCACTCCATATTTTCCAATTGTATAATTCGCTCCCCATACTAAAGCAACTGATATTAGGAGCCATTCCATTTGCCATCGTTTCATCCGAATCTCCCCTTCCACTACCTTAGCATAGTAAAATTGGCTGGATACCACACCGTCCAATTGGCTGTTTTTTCACCCAGCCAATTTGTTATAATAAAACTAGATAAAGAATAAGGGGACGTTATAAATGGAATGGAAGTTAGATACCCACAGTAAGATTCCGATTTATCAACAAGTTGTTGATTTTATTGAAAGACGTATTATGTACGGAGAGCTTCCTCCTGGTAGTTTTCTCCCTTCGGAACGAAAATTAGCAATCCAACTGAATGTAAACAGAAGTACTGTTACAACTGCTTATAATGAACTGCGTGCTATGGGAATTGTGGACAGCACAACTGGAAGAGGTACACGTGTAAGTACACATATGTGGGGCGTTTCTCCAACATTAACACCGAACTGGAGAGGATTCGTAGAAGGTGGTACTTTTTTACCAAATTTACCACTACTTCGACATATTCGAGAACAAGTCCAGCAAAATGAAAATATAATTGATTTCGCAAATGGAGAACTTGGTTGTAACCTGTTTCCCCATGAACAGTTACAAAGCATTTTACGTGAGCAACCTTTAACGCAATCACTTAGCTACGATCATCCACTAGGCTATCTACCATTAAGACAAGCGGCAGCGAAATATATGAGAGATTATCTAAAAATTGAAGCAACAGAGCAATCGATTATGATTACTTCTGGGGCACAACAAGCGCTTCATCTTATCGTTCAATGCTTATTAAACCCAGGTGATGCAGTTGCTTTTGAAAGCCCCTCACATTGCTATTCATTACCCCTCTTCCAATCAGCGGGGATTCGTATTTTCCCGTTACCTGTTGATGAACATGGAGTGAATCCTGAAGATGTGCATGAACTATATCGAAAGCACCGAATTAAAATGATTTTTTTAAATCCAAATTTCCAAAACCCAACAGGTACGATGCTTCATCCAAATCGAAGAAAAAAACTTTTATCGTTATGTGCAGACCTACGTATTCCAATCGTTGAGGATGATCCATCTAGTTTATTAGCATTAGAAAATAAACAGCCTTGCCCTACTTTAAAATCCATTGATGAAAATGGAACCGTCATCTATGTGCATTCACTATCCAAAATGATTGCACCGGGCCTTCGCATCGGTTGGCTTGTTGCTCCACAGTCAGTAGTAGAAAGGTTATCAGATGCACGGCATCAAATGGAATTAGGACTGAGTATATTTCCTCAATGGCTCATGCAGCAATTTTTTGAAACTGTTCCATTTGATACGCATATAACGCAATTACGCAATCAGTTAGCACAAAAAAGAGATGTCATTGTCGATGCCCTAAATTATTATCTTCAAGATAAGATTTCTTTTTCAAATCCTAATGGCGGGATTTACATATGGGGAAAATTAAAGGAGCCTATTAACGAAAAACAGCTTATAATGCAAAGTTTAAAACAGCAAGTAGCCTTTATGCCTGGCAGTATTTTTGGAGCAAAAGATGGCTATATTCGGTTATCGTATGGGAAAGTAAATATCAATCAAATAGATGACGGAATTTCTCGTTTACATACCGCCATTGAATTTTGTCAAAAATAAAAAAACATTTTTCATGGAGCATTAACGCTCCATGAAAAATGCTTTAGACTACGAAAACAAGTATGAAACTATAACAAATAACTGTGGACTGAAAAGGTGCTTTCTAGACGTGAAAACACCTTTTTGTTACTATAATCAAATGTGATTTACTTAAAGTTTTTATTTTTAGAAATTCATAAGCATATTTTTTTCAAAAATAGTCCACCTCAGTTAAATATTTACAAAACATTAAGAGATTTTATCGTTGATTTTTATTACTATAAAAATTATACCATATTTGCTACAAACACTAACTATTAGCATAAAACTACTTATCAAAAGTAAATCTGATGTATATGAGCTAAAATGATATAAATGAATATTCTCAACTTGAACGTATTATAAAAAACATCTATCCTATATTTTTTTATAATTTGTTTTTAATAAACTTTTAAAATCTAGTTCAGCGATTACTACACTTAATAATATAAGAGTTGCACCTAAATAACCTTTAGCTGTGAGAGTTTCACCTGTGAAAACGAAAGCAAAACCCGCTGAAAAAACAGGTTCTAATGAAAAAATAAGACCTGTATGTGTAGGACTCGTATATTGCTGTGCAATGATTTGAACAATGAAAGCCATTACTGTACAAAATATGCTTAATACTAAGATTGAAAACCATGATTCAACAGTACTAGGAAGTTTAGGATTTTCCATAAACATTGAGAAAATACTACTAAATAGACCGACAAAACCAAGTTGTAAAACTCCAAGGCTAATTGAATTAACCTGCTTCGTTATTGTTCCAGTAATAATGATATGGACTGCATAAAATAGAGCACATAAAATACATAATATATCGCCATAACCTATTTTTAATTGGCTATTTAACGTTAATAACCCTATCCCTACTATTGTTAAAACAACTCCCAATATAACTTTTTTTCAGGTCTTTGTTTTAAAAAGATAGATGATAATACTGGAATAAATATCACTGTAAGACTCATTAAAAAACCAGCATTAGAAACCGATGTATACTTTGTACCAAAAGTCGCAAAAATATAAACTATAAACAAGATAACAGCTAATATAAAAGCATATTTAATAGTTCTAAAATCAATTTTGATTAAATGCTTATAAAACACTATACCTGACAAAAGAAAAGCAATAATAAAACGTAATGAGATTAAATTATATTCTTGCATGTAATTGAGGCCAACTTTTGTAAGTAAGATGGATGCCCCCCAAAAAAATGTAACCAATAGTAACATTAAATCCGCCTTTAATTGTATTTTCATCTCTATTCCCTCGTTAGTTTTTAACTTTTAGCATATTTCATCATTTATTAAGGTTACTATACACCTTTTGAATACAGACATGAGCTGCCAACCTAAGGATTTTTAACCATGCCTATTTGGAGAAAAATCATTGTATCTAATGATTTCGCTATTTCTAATTCTCTCTATTTAGAAGTTATAATTACTTTCCCAATCATTTATCTAACTTTTTATTTTAAATATTCGAAATAATTATTTTGGAATATTCCCTCCCCTATAGTTAATATTTTTAAGTATTTATACAGAACTGTATGTTGATTTATCGAATATATTTTGTCTAATTCTACTTTAATCCCCGATACTTAGCTGTCGTCAATTCTTGTATGTACGCATCAATCTCAGGCATTTCTTCTTCTCTAGCCAATCGGATCGCAAGCTCTATATCATAAGGAACTCTTACAAGTTGAATTGAGAAACTTGCTGCCTCTTTTTGGCCATATACACCTTCAAAAATCAAATAAGAGGCTTGCGTAATCTCAAGTGGGTTACCCACACTTCCTGCATTACACAAAGTTTTCCCACGAAAATTTTGCACATAAGCTTGATGAATATCTCCGTAGCAAACGACATCCGGTTTCCTTTCACCTTCAATGTTTTCTGTAAGATTACTATTTTCAAATAAACTAACACGTTGTTCCATTGGAGCTCCGGGCTGAACTCTTTCATATAGGCTTCTAGGTGATGCATGGAACATTCTAATTAGTTTCCCACTCATTATAAATTCAATTGAAAATGGTAATTCCCTTAAATAATTCCGCTGCTGTTCTGATAATTGTTTTTGATGCCATTGTAATGTTTCGAAATCACTAGGCTTTGTAATAAAATCATCCCAATTTCCCATTACAACATGCTCACATTCTTTCCGAATAATCTCAATTGCTTCACTAGAATGTGGTCCTTTCCCTACTAGATCACCTAAGCACACAATACGTTCTATCCCTTTTAATTTGATGTCTTTAAGAACTGCTTCTAAAGCAGGAATATTACCATGAATATCTGAAATAACCGCTATTTTATCCAAATCAACACCCCCAACTATTCTATATTTATTATATCTTTATTAAAAGATTTATACCAATTTGGAATATAAGAAGTAAAATCATTCTGATCGTCTACAATCCGCTTCAACCTCCCCTTCATTCCATCTAATAAATTTGGTGTTACTTTATGTGCCCAAACAATATCTGCTGGAAAAATCATCGCTGCATACAGTGAATATAGTTTCCAAAAATGAAGTGACGGCTCCCCATCACAATACCCATGGACTTGTCCAACAGCAAATGGTTCACTTATATCAATTGTAAACAAGGCCGTTTTATAAAAATCATGAATGGGATCCCCAAAATCAAACCTCGCAAAATCGATTACTGAACGAAATTCATTATGATGAATCATAATATTTGCTGGGTGAAAATCATCATGCAGAAACACAGTAGGACGATTTCGCAATAAATTCTTATGATTTTCTACAAAGGTTAACACCGATTGCAAGTCAATAAAATCCACCTCGTATTCCACTAATAATTGCAAATATCTCTCGTATTTATTCCATCGAGCTGTTTCCCAAGATTCTTCTACATTCTTTTTCTTCACTGTATGAATTGTCTTTAAGACTTCTCCCGCCCTTTTTCCAGCCAAATATTGCTCTTTCTCAGTCAACTTTCCAAGTATATCTTCACCATCTTCTCCGTTAACCCATTCAAATACTTGTACACATTGATTTAATCTAACAAGCCTTATAAAATGAACTGGTTTTGGTATCGGTATACCTAATGATTCAAAATGACGCGTATATTCATATTCTTCGCGCTTACGTTCACTAGTTGACATATCACACACTTTAATAAAATAGCGTTCATCATTTTCTAATTCAATTTTATATTTTTTATCAAATGAAAAACCTTTTGGAATCAAAGTACATTTTACTATACGAGGCCAATCCAATTGTTGTTCTAACTCCCTTAGCACCTCTTCCACATAGACCACTCCAATTAATATATGTATACATTCCCTAAAATTTGTTGTTTTTTCTTCTGTGTATTTGCTCCTTGAAATTCAGCCGCAAAAGGAAGTTCTCCATATTTTAACAAACATTCTTGCACGAACCCTTCACTAATAGGTTCACAAAACTGCACATTTACATTTTCAAGCAATACACTTTGACAAAGCGCATTCCATTCTTGATGAATTTCAGGTAAAGTCACTTGTACTTCGAGTATCTCTTTCCATCTTTCTACTGTTGCACGTGCATTTTTCACAGCATAATATATTGTCTGAATTTCTTTTACCTCGTTGCTATGCGGGACAATGACGCCCACTTCTTGTAAATCGAATCTCCTACTCTCATCAGATTCTTCCCACTGTATAAAGAAAGGTAATTTCGGTCCACTATCTTCCTGTTCCACAAATAACATTTTCCATTTGATAAGATGACCGTCATTTCTCATTCGTTTTCCTTCAAACGGCCCTTTAACTTGTAACCCTTTTTCCATGAACCTTACCGCAAGTTCTTCAATATGATCTGTACGAAGAGCAATTTGCAGCATTCCTTCTCTATCTCGTAATTTCTCTACAGTTTCCTGAACAAGTGGATTATCCGCTTGTTTCGCTGTATCTTCATGTTGCACTGCTAAAAATTCAATATAAGATAAGTCAAAATAACATAAACTATTCCATGTCCCCCAGTTTGTATGTTCTCCGCCCTGTACCGTATGAAATCCAAACTCCTCCATTCGCTTTTCTGCTTCCTTTGGTGTGCACCTAACGGTATGAACGAGATGATCAAATGCTAACATAATTTTCCCCTCCCTTTATTTACATCCTTTTATTATATAACTGTTCTGTTATTTCAATCAATTTAAAAAACTTTTAAAACCTAGTTGCTTTATGAGATTAATATGCATTATAATAATAAAAAATTAACGTTAAGCTGATTGGAAAAACCAAAGGCTCTTTTCTCACTCGAGAAAAGAGCCTTTTTATTTATTATTACAGGGGGATTTTATATGCAAAAATTAATTGTCTTTGCTATTATTGGTTTTTTTGCTCAACTGATTGATGGGGCACTTGGAATGGCTTACGGAGTAACGTCTTCCTCATTATTATTAATGTTTGGCATTGCACCTGCTGTCGCTTCCGCATCCGTTCATTTAGCTGAAGTTGTTACCACTGCAGCTTCTGGCGTATCTCATATTCGATTTGGAAACGTTGATAAATACACTGTTTCCAGACTAACATTACCAGGTGCAGTTGGTGCTTTTGTTGGTGCTTGTTTTTTAAGCAATTTACCGGGTGATTTAATTAAACCGTACATTTCTATCTTTTTATTTACTTTAGGTGTCTATATTTTATTACGATTTATTATTCAAAAACAAATTGTCCAATCAAATAAACGTATGTCTGGTAAGCAACTTATACCACTCGGGTTGTTTGCGGGATTTGTTGATTCAACTGGTGGAGGTGGCTGGGGACCTATCACTACACCAGTACTTCTCGCACGTGGAAATGAAGCAAGAAAAGTCATTGGTTCCGTTGATACGAGTGAGTTTCCTGTCTCATTAGCTGCAACTATTGGATTTTTCATTTCATTAGGCTGGGAACAAGTAAGCTGGTTTTGGGTATTTGCTCTTATGCTCGGCGGCATTATCGCCGCACCAATCGCTGCATGGTTAGTACGAATTGTACCTTCACATTTACTTGGTGTACTCGTTGGTGGACTGATTATTTTTACAAATATCCGGACACTGCTTACATCATTTAAAGTGGATCCAACAATTATTAACCTTTCCTATATTGCAGTGGGTCTTGTCGTTATCATTGCACTATTCATTTCGGTTAGAAATCACTCCCAGCTTACAAAACAAAACGTTGAATATACGACTGGACAAAAACGAGTTTTGCCTTAAAACAGAAATAATTATAAAGTGGTGTGAAATACTATGGTAAGCAAATGATAAGTTTGCTTACCTTTTTTAATCTCTTTAGCACTCTTTATTTTGCTTATAATCAATGTCGAATTTATTTTTTCTGAATTTTCTTTTAATTTTAGAGGATTTTCCATATCTTTTTGCGAAACATTTGTATAACAATTTTTTCTTCATTTTTTTACATATCAAGTAGGTTCGGGTGGAATTTTGAAACGTTTCCTATACAATAACCGATTTTTTTTGATATTTTCCTACAAAAATTCCTTGCAATATTTTCAGAAACTAATTACAATTGCCATATATTAAAAATCACAGCAATAAATAAATCCTCATCAATCCGATGAGGTAGAGGTTGCGGCTTTTATTAGTAGAACGGATTAGACACAGAGAATGTCAATGACTCCGTTTGAAAGGAAATGCTGCCGAAGTTTGTATTTCTTCTCTGGAAGTACGAGCTGGGGCTGTCTCCAAACAGGAACAGAACTGTCACGTTTACAAAGTACCGTGTAAACGTGGGGTGCTATCTTAACGGAAGGGTATGATGGGGTGGTTATTTGTGAAACGTTCCGCCAAATTCCTTTGGCGGTTTTTTGTATTTTTCTCCCCGTTCCTTCCTAATCTTACAAGAAAAGGAGTGTTGAACATGAATAGCGCAACGAATCAAGCTACCTCTACAAAACAATCTACACAAGGACAAGGTGAATTAAGACGCGGGTTAAAATCTCGTCACCTTACGATGATTTCTCTCGGCGGTACAATCGGTACCGGACTATTTCTTGCAAGTGGTGGTGTCATTCACACAGCAGGGCCTGGCGGAGCTCTCATCGCATATGCGGCAATCGGAATTATGGTTTACTTCTTAATGACAAGTTTAGCTGAATTAGCAGCTTACATGCCTGTCACTGGATCTTTTAGCACATACGCGACAAAATTTGTCGATCCATCACTTGGATTTGCACTCGGCTGGAATTATTGGTATAACTGGGCAATTACCATTGCCGCTGAACTTGCAGCCGTAACATTAATTATGAAGTTTTGGTTCCCAAATACACCTTCCCTTATTTGGAGTGGCCTTTGTTTAGTCATTATGTTTCTTTTAAATTACTTATCTGTTAAAGGGTTTGGTGAAGCGGAATATTGGTTCGCACTTATTAAAGTAGCTACTGTTATTATCTTTTTAATCGTTGGATTTATGATGATTTTTGGTATTATGGGTGGCGAACCTGTTGGATTTAAAAACTTTACTGTTGCAGATGCACCATTTAACGGTGGTATTATGGCAATTATCGGTGTATTTATGGCTGCTGGTTTTTCATTCCAAGGAACTGAATTATTAGGTGTAGCTGCTGGTGAAACTGCCGATCCAGAGCGTAGCATTCCAAAAGCAATTCGCTCAATCTTTTGGCGTATTCTATTATTCTACATCTTTGCAATACTTGTTATCGGTTTATTAATTCCGTATACAACTGAAAGTCTTGCAGCTAGCGATGTAACAGTAAGTCCATTTACACTTGTATTTGAAAAAGCAGGAGTTGCATTTGCCGCTTCTGTTATGAACGCAGTTATTTTAACTGCAGTTTTATCTGCTGGTAACTCAGGTATGTACGCATCAGCTCGTATGCTTTGGGATTTAGCAAGACAAGGAAAAGCACCGAAATTTTTAGGTAAATTAAATAGCCGCGGCGTACCTGTTAACGCGTTAATCGCAACTTCAGTAGTTGGCTGTGCCGCTTTCCTAGCTTCCTTATTCGGCGACGGTGTTGTATATATTTGGTTATTAAATGCATCTGGAATGTCCGGATTTATTGCATGGGTCGGAATTGCTATTAGTCATTATCGTTTCCGAAAAGCATATATTGCACAAGGAAAAGATTTAAATGATTTACCGTATAAAGCCAAATGGTTCCCATTTGGTCCAATCTTCGCATTCGCACTTTGTGTCATTGTCATTTTAGGACAAAATTACGGAGCATTTATAGGTGAGTCTATCGATTGGAATGGTGTACTTGTTTCCTATATCGGCTTACCTCTCTTCCTTGCGATGTGGTTAGGATATAAATTTACAAAGAAAACAAAAGTAATTCCTCTTGATAAATGTGAACTTTAAGTGATAAAAGGTCAGCAAACATCAATCATGTTTGCTGACCTTTTTTATTGGAATGAATCCTTCACCTTCAAAGGATATGTTTTCTTTATGTCGAATGGTTTACTGCATAGAGGAATTATTTAAAAAAGGGTGGGATTAAAATGAACGTCGCGTTAGAAATTGTCTCCACAGAACAACTTAAAATATTAAAGAATTTTTATGCTCTATATTTACATGATTTATCTGAATTCTCCCCTACCCTTCATCCAAATGAAAATGGATTTTTTGAATTTGATGCTTTTGAACTTATTTGTAACCGAGATGAGCTTTCTCCTTACTTCATTACATATGAAGAAAAATATGTCGGGTTTCTACTATTCGCGAAATCACCATTCACAGATCCTGAAACAGATTTCTGCATTAACGATCTTTTCTTATTAAAAGCCTACCGCGGAAAAAAGATAGCAGATCAAGCGATTTTAGAACTTTTAAAACAGCACAAAGGAACCTATTATGTAATGCAATTAAAAAACAATAAAACAGCGGTGAACTTTTGGAAAAAGTTCTACCAAAAGAATGAGATAAAGTATCAAGAAGTTGAGAAAATAAGTGATGACGAGTTATGCTTAACACAAACATTTACGGTTCCATCCTTACTTTTCAAATCGTAATCCCTATACGTTTATCATTCATTGAAACCCTTTACTTCCCTATTTCTAATGTTTTTGCAATAATAGAATAAGAACTATAAACAAAGGTTGGGATTCCATGAACATTCGCGTAACTGATGAGGCAAAAGCCGTATTACATAAATTAAACGCAAATAACAAAAACATCGTACGTATTAGAGGTACAATGACAAATTCTTGTAGTATATTTGTTGATGTTGATTTAATTTTCGATGAGTATAATCCAAATGAAATCGCTTATGAAGATGAGCAACTTATTATTCAAATGGATGATTTTACAAAAGACTATATAGGAAATACATTAAAGCTTGATTATAAAATGACAGGTTTTAGTATTACGACTCCTAGCGAAACACTTGTATATGGATTATCAGTTAAAAAATGAAGAATGCCCTTGTTTCTTGACTGAAGCAAGGGCATTCTTTATTTTTATCAAGCCTAATAGGGGTCACCATACATCACCATCAAGTTAAAAAATTGGTTGCTCCCCAAAACGAAAAAAATGAAACAGTACAACTATTAATTAAGTCATTTTACTTGCTAAGCTCTCTTTGAGCTCTCATATAGCTTTCCATGATATTTTGATAACTAGGAAGATGTTTAGCAAGTAAAGCTCCAAAACCTTCAACGTCATTTCGCCAGTCACGATGTAATTCTGCTGCAACGCTAAACCAGTTCATTAATTGGACTCCTCCATGAGCCATACGCATAAGGGCAGCATCTGCAACTTGTTTACTAAAAGTCCCTGATGCATCAGTTACAACGAATACCTCATATCCTGCGTTTACAGCAGATAGTGCTGGGAACGCAACACAAACATCAGTAACAACCCCTGCGATAATTAGTTGCTTTTTACCTGTTGCTTCGATGGCTTTAACAAATTCTTCATTGTCCCATGCATTAATTTGTCCAGGCCGAGCTATTTTTGGCGCACCAGGAAAGAGCTCAACCAATTCATGCATTAGTGGGCCGTTCGGTCCGCTTTCAAAGCTTGTTGTTAAAATAACTGGTAAATCAAAAAACTTAGCGGTATTAGCAAGAGCCAAAACATTGTTCTTAAATTCATCAACACCATAATCACGCACTAGACTGGAAATAAGACCAGTTTGATGATCCACTAGAAGAACAGCGGCATCATTTTTGGAAAGACGAGAATAGAGATCAGACATTTTTATAGTCCTCCTTAAACTAATGTAATAGAAGAAAGTTCATATATCGGTAAATTCTTCTTAAATCTCATTCGCTTGTTACAATCATTTTCCTTTTATTGTTAAGTAATTGATTTATTTCTCAATAAAATGACCATCGATTGTTTAGATGATGAGTTATATCCCTTGGAAAAGGTACCTTGCAGCAGGAGGTACCTTTTCTTTGTTTACACTAAAATAATTTCATGCATCATAATTACAATATAATCAAAATTACTTTTAACAAGGGGATTACTGCATTCTATATTCATAAACTGAGAACCTTACATCAAATTACACTTTTCAAGTTTTCACCTCTCTCCTCTTTCCCCTTTTCTATTTTAGAGCCTGTTTTGATTAATCTTTTTTCAAAAACAGGCTTTTTATATTAGGTAAATCAACAGTAATAGACTTACCCATGATCAAACATTTTTATAAACCAACATAACGTACAGGAAATCGGCCTTTCTCTTGTCGAAATTTACTTGGCGTACAGTGGTCATATATTTTTAAGAATAACGGAAGAATATATAGAAAATGCTACATAAATGTGAAGTTTGATCAACTTAGGGGGGGACAACCTTGTTCAATCAGATAGTAAAAGCTGTACCCAATTTATTTACGATCGGAAATTTATTGTGCGGTGTTTTTTCAATTACCAGGAATATGAGTGACTATTTGGAAGCAGCCTCCATTTTTATTTTCTTTTCAGCTGTTTTAGATCTTCTTGATGGAAGGATTGCGAGAAAATTAAAAGTGAACAGTGAGTTTGGTGTAGAGTTGGATTCCTTAGCTGATATTGTTAGTTTCGGAGTTGCTCCTGCACTTTTATTTCATTCGATAGCAACACCATCTATTTTAACTTCTTTGGCATTTATCCTTTTCCCAACGATGGGTGCTTTAAGATTAGCAAAATTTAGTGTTAAACCAACCATTGGATATTTTAAGGGATTACCTATTCCAGCTGCAGGATTACCATTGGCTGGTATGGGATTGTTTTTATATAGCAATGCATGGATTACATTAATCCTCGCTCTCTTAATGGTAAGTCCAATTAGGTTTAAAAAACTTTAATTGGAGTCCCGCCCATCGCCATCAAGACTTTATGGAATATCGTTTATTTGAGTAAGACTATAGAAGTATTAAAGAGTAAGTATGATTTCAATGAGGAATTACTAGAACACATTTCACCACTTGGGATGGGAGCATATAAACGGTTCTGTTGCAAAGTTACCCAAAACATAGAGAATCTAGGGTTGCATCGTTAAATGGTTATGCAACCATTAATAATTCCTGTAATTCGTTATACACCGAAAATTGGAAATCGTACTATGATAACAAAATAGGCATTCTATATTTTGAAGTACATTTACAAGGAGGAAATACTACATGACAGTAAGCACTAAACTTAAACAAACTATCGCTGGATTAAAGAGTGCTCAAGCATGCCTAGAAGGATTTGTTCTTGATACTGATAACCAGGAAGCAAAACAATTATATAAAGGTGCAGCACAACAAACTCAAGAAATTATTGAATCTTTAAATCCTCGTCTTCAGCAAATTGAACAAGAAGAGCCTCAGTACAAGTAATAACATAATACCTTTCACATAGAATATCGTCCAAATGGAAGAGTGCTCAGCTTAGATAACGATTATCAAAATGATGATTACAATTAAAGGGTTTCACCACATCACTATCAAGATAAGAAAAGCAAGTGTCCCAAAACAAAAAAATGTACATTTTTTCGTTTTGGGTGTGTTATAAAATTCTTAAGTTGATGGATGTGTGGCGGTACCCCATGCCAATCAAGCTAAAGCGAAATTGTATCCATAATACGAAAAACACCTCCATTAAAATCATAACTGATACTTACGATTTAGAGAGGTGTTTTTTATTGTCTCTTTCTCAGGGGCACTCCAATAGGAGCGGATGACGTATTTTTTCATTTTAGGGAAGATTTTGTTTTATTAGCTTAATAGCATTGAAGTGCCACCGTAATTCCAAAAATTATTTTTTAGAGTAAGTTGGGGGTTTTTGAACCAGAAAGGTATATTTTCAACTATAAAAACTATGAAAAAATTCATCCTGTTTTCCTTTTTTGCCTACTTGCTAAATTCAGCAAGTAAAATATTTTTAAAAGGGTCAGGACTGTTAGCTTTACCCATGCTGTTCAAATTGACGGCCAACGTATGCTTGCCTCCAAGTGTACCTCCAGCAAAAGTAAGAAACCCTGGAATGCTACCTCCGTGTCCCCATATCGAGACACCGTTTGAAAGCTTAGTTTCAAAGATTCCAAGACCACATTCTCCTAATTCAGCTATTTCTGTAGGAACTGTAGTAAGCATTTGTTTTAGTTGCTGTTCCTTCAGTAATTTGCCACTGAGTAAGTAAGAGAAGAATTTGTTTAAGTCGTCAGCAGTAGAAATCATCTCTCCAGCCGATCTACCCATACTTGGGTTATAATAAGTAACGTCTTTTAGCTCACTTGCTCCGTCTGGTTGGAAATATCCACGGGCATGCTTGGTGCCTGGAATAACGCTTGAATTGCCAGGTAGGAATGTATTCGACAATTCAAGTGGTTCAACAATCCGATTTTCAATCTCTTCCGCATAGCTGTTTCCAGTTACTTTTTCAATAAGGATACCCAGTAATACGTATCCTGTATTTGAATAAGACCAGCCCTTTCCTGGGGCAAAGTCTGGGGGCAGAGAAATCCCCATCTTTACTAATTCCTCAGCCGCATACGATTTTTTTGTATCCATAAGATCAAAGTCTTTTGATCTTGAGTATT
This sequence comes from Bacillus sp. DHT2, assembly GCF_026241455.1. NCBI lineage: Bacteria > Bacillati > Bacillota > Bacilli > Caryophanales > Bacillaceae > Bacillus > Bacillus sp. DHT2. The sequence continues at coordinate 344,148 of NZ_JAPHWH010000001.1, read as the reverse complement.
CAGCGATACCACTTGTATGGTTCAATATCTGCCGGATAGTAATCTGTTTATCATCATATCCGTTTCCTTGAATGACACCAGGCAACCATTTTTCGATGGAGTCGTCTAGATTCAAGCGGTTCTCTCCAGCTAATTGAAGTACAACCGTTGCGGTGAACGTCTTCGTCACGCTGCCAATGCGAAAGCGAAAATCTGTTTTCATTGGTTTCTGGGTTCTCAGATCCGCTATCCCAGCGGCATAACTCCACGTTTTTCCACCCTCGGAAGTTTTAGCAAGTATCCCCGGGAATCCAAGTTGCAATGTATCCCGCATTGCTTGTTTGACGGAATTACGATCTCGTTGAGTGCTTGTTTGTAACGAACTAGATACATTTTGAGTGGACTCCGCTTTTACAATTGAGGTTGGCGTTGTGTATAATAGGGAACTTCCAGCTATTAAAAGGGCCAGACTTGCACATGTAATTTGACTACGTGTTTTCATAAGGCATTCCTCTCCTCTATTCATATTGGATAGGTGGTTGCTTGCTGTTTCGTACTAACCACACAGTTATCATCTCTACCAGTGACAAAAGGTCAACATTGAATTCGTAATCATCTTCATAATGATTATTTTTACAAACGCTATTCTGTCCTAACAAACGGTAAATCCCTCTTTTTTTACATGTATGTTAACCCCAGAAATTACTTCTTTTCCTTGAATAACATTGGGGTGCCACCGTAATTCCAAAAAAACCCAAAAATTATTTTTTAGAGTAAGTTGGGGGTTTTTGAACCAGAAAGGTATATTTTCAACTATAAAAATCATGAAAAAATTCATCCTGTTTTCCTTTTTGCCTACTTGCTAAATTCAGCAAGTAAAATATTTTTAAAGTTAGCTTTACCCATACTGTTCAAATTGACGGCCAACGTATGCTTGCCTCCAAGTGTACCCCCAACAAGAGTAACAAACCCTGGAATGCTACCTGTGTGTCCCCATATCGAGACACCGTTTGGAAGCTTAGTTTCATAGATTCCAAGACCATATCCGCTTATTTCAGCACTTCCTGTAGGAACTGTAGTAAGCATTTGTTTTAATTGCTGTTCCTTCAGTAATTTGCCACTGAGTAAGTAAGAGAAGAATTTGTTTAAGTCGTCAGCAGTAGAGATCATATCTCCAGCCGAGCTAGCTATACTTGGGTTATAATAAGTAACGTCTTTTAGCTCACTTGCTCCGTCTGGTTGGACATATCCACGGGCATGGTTGGTGCCTGGAATAACGCTTGAATTGCCCGGTAGGAATGTATTCGACAATTCAAGCGGTTCAATAATCCGATTTTCAATCTCTTCCGCATAGCTGTTCCCGGTTACTTTTTCAATAAGGATACCCAGTAATACGTATCCTGTGTCTGAATAAGACCAGCCCTTTCCTGGGGCAAAGTCTGGAGGCAGAGAAAGCCCAATCTTTACTAATTCTTCAGCCGTATATGTTTTTTTTGTATTCATCATATCAGCGTCTTTTGACCTTAAGTATTCAGCGATACCACTTGTATGGTTCAATATCTGCCGGATAGTAATCTGGTTACCATCATATCCGTTTCCTTGAATGACACCAGGCAACCATTTTTCGATGGAGTCGTCTAGATTCAGGCGGTTCTCTCCAGCTAATTGAAGTACAACTGTTGCGGTGAACGTCTTCGTCACGCTGCCAATGCGAAAGCGAAAATCTGTTTTCATTGGTTTCTTGGTTCTCAGATCCGCTATCCCAGCGGCATAACCCCACGTTTTTCCACCCTCAGAAGTTTTAGCAAGTATCCCCGGGATTCCAAGTTGCAATATATCCCGCATTGCTTGCTTGACGGAATTACGATCTCGTTGAGTGCTTGTTTGTAAAGAACTAGATACATTTTGAGTGGGCTCTGCTTTTACAATTGAGGTTGGCGTTGTGTATAATAGGGAACTTCCAGCTATTAAGAGGGCCACACTTGCAAATGTAATTTGACTACGTGTTTTCATAAGACATTCCTCTCCTCTATTCATATTGGATAGGTGGTTGCTTGCTGTTTCGTACTAACCACACAGTTATCATCTCCACCAATGACAAAAGGTCAACATTGAATTCGTAATCATCTTCATAATGATTATTTTTACAAACGCCATTCTGTCCTAACAAACGGTAAATCCCTCTTTTTTCACATGTATGTTAACCACAGAAATTACTTCTTTTCCTTGAAACACTCTTGTTAACTGGTTTGTTTTTCATATATAAGTCATATCTGTTCCGCCTTTCATGCTTCTTTATATTTTGATCATACACAATGAAAATCTCTTTTTCCTTACCTATTCCTTACAAATCCCTTACGTTCAAAATAGCTTCTATAATAGGGTAGAAGAAATATCTATGCCTGAAAGTTCAAAGTATTTTCCAATAAATATATGAATCAAAAAGAAACACAGAGGTTTTTCACTTCTATGTTTCTTTTTTTCGTCCTTTAAATATTAAAGATTCGGTTTACTCTTAACAGGATGAATTCCGGCTCTTTTCTAATGTGATTTTTCTTCTTGCGATACAACATAAATGACATTGTGCTGCATGAAACACTCCTAACGTTGTTAAAATCACTTGTTTCTAAGTCGAAATTTATTTAACTAGGGGGGGACTCCATATTCATCAGCTTAAGAAAAATAAACGCCCTCAAAACGAAAAAATAAGCTGCCTTTTCAAAGTAACTACCTGTAGAAAAAGAAAATTTTCATTTAGGGGGTATATTAAAACCTTAGCTTGATGGCGATGTGGTAGGACCCCCTTATGAAAAAATAATGAAGGGATTAACTTAATATAAGAGAATTAATAGAACTAGGTAGTCGATTTATTACATTTGAGGCCTGAATTTTACCACTACTTTGGTTTTTAACTTGAATAAATCAGAAAAAAATTATTAGGAGTGTGGAGAGCATGTTTCATGCAAAAGACGTCTTATCCGATCAGTTATTAGCTAATGCTAATGATCCTAGCTGGTACCTTCCATTTTCTGAATCGGTCGAAAATTTGTCAGAGGAAGAAGCATTTTGGAAGCCTAACGAAAATTGTAATAGTATTGCTGAAATTGTGCAGCACCTACTTTATTGGAATGAAACATGGCAAACTAGGTACCAAAAATCTCATGTTAATGCTGTACCTTCCATAGGTGATAATAATAAAAGTTTTATAATTCCCGAAAATAAAAGTTTTAGTAACTTAAAAGAACGACTTTTAGAGGTGTTGTTACAATGGCAAGATTTATTAACGGAAGAAAAAGTTGAGAGTGAAGTAAATGGCTTCCCTGCACATGCGAAGTGGTGGGAGATACTTGGAAATGTATCCACTCATAACGCATATCACATTGGTCAAATCATCTTTATTCGAAAACTGCAAAATAGCTGGAAAGTGAATGTTGTTAAAGTGTAGTCATTTAAACATGTAGTTAATATTCATTTATTCAATTATATCAGCTAATATAAGTCAATACTTTTGGCTTAATATTGATTCATAAGTAATGATACAATAAAAAAAAGGCATGACAAAGAGACTTCAAAACAACAATTTGAAGTTTTTTTAATTAATGTAATTATTAGTTATTTGTCATGCTATGAAACTCTCTTTATGCTTGAGAATGGCATAAATCCAATGTAATAGCTTGTTGGCGCAGGCTATTATCGCTACTTTGTGAGGTTTTCCCTCACTTCTTTTTTTGTCGTAAAACTCTCTGAGTTTGGTGTTTCGATTATTCGTTAATCCACACTGAACGGCTGTATATAAAGCTTGTCGTAGCTTGGAAGAGCCTCTTTTCGTGATGCGGTTTATGGTAGCTGTAAACTTACCTGATTGATAGATCCTGGGGTCAATTCCTGCATAGGCCACTAGCTTTTTAGGGTGACTAAACTGCTTAATTTCCCCGATTTCGGAGATGAGCGTAGCCGCAATCTTACATCCTACTCCCGGTATAGAACGGAGAATCTCATACTCTTCAAACTGCATGGCTAATTCATCAATCTCTTGCTCTAGGATGGATAGAAACTCTTTTTGTTGAAAAAGCATTTGGATGTACATCTTTAAGGTCACTAAATGGCTCTGATATAGGGTTTTCTTAAATGGGGTATCGTCAGGAAAATGCGGATTTACAACGTTAAGGAAATTTCAATATTAAAAAGAGATTGAGTTACCAGTTCTATTTATAACAACTTCAGGAGTGCTTTGTAATTTTTTTACTTCTATAAACATTTTTAAGTTATACACAAAAACCATGCTTTGACATCGTCTAAAGCATGGTAATTATTTGAACTAATATAAAACTGCTAAGTTGATTTTTTCAGCTCATCTATTTATTGAATTCATTAACTGGAAGAAGTATTCAGGGTTATGAGTCTTATTTAAGTTATACCATGCATGTAATGTATCAGATGCAAATACATCTAATTTTTTCAGTACTTCCATCGTAAATTCCAGAGGTGCTACTCCTGATGCAGTAACCAAATTCTCACCAGATACCGCAGGTCTCATCTCATAAAACTTTTCTCCTTTATAATTAGGACAGACCATTTTAATATACTCTAAGTCATTGCTTGTGTGCTTTCTAAAATCTAAGTATCCCATATTCGCGAGGGCCTCAGTTGCACCACAAATTGCAGCAACAATAGTGCCAATCTTTAAGGCTTCATCAATTTTTTTTAAGATAGGTTGATGAATATCTTCTCTCCAAGTATTCCCTCCAGGTAAGACTAAAAGGTCTTTACTCTCAAGAGTACATTCATCAAGGGACATATCTGGTTGTATGCTCAGCCCTCCCATCGTAGTAATACCTTCTTTATTCGTTCCTACTGTAACTACTTTTAAAGGTGCTACATCTTTTTTGAAATATCTTCCTGAGTTTAATTCAGCAATTAAATACCCATATTCCCAGTCTGACATTGTATTAAATACATAAAGATAAACCTTTTTTGTTTGCATCCAATAACACTCCTATCACTATTGATATAGCCTATTATAATATAACTTCCCTGACAGATAACGTCAGGGAAGTATATTACTTGATGAAATTTTATTAATTCCGATATTTTTAACAGAGACTTATTGCACCATATGTCACCTCTAGGTTGGGAACATATTAATTTACTTGGAGAATACCATTTTAATTCAGAAAAAATGGTCTCGTTAGATTCTTTAAGACGATTCCCCATTTAGGAGTGAAATCATGGGTATTTTTGGTGCGAAAAATCCAAAAGCAATAACTGATAACAAATTCACATGGAAAAATAACGTAATTGAGATTACAGAGGATGGATATTTACTTACATCTGGAATCATTGGGATTGTTCGTATCCCAGTTCGCCATATCGAAACAGTTACATACACAATGAATCCATTAAAACCATCTATAGACATAGATATAAATTTAATCGGTAAAGGTGTAGTCCTTGGTAAGATCATCGTGGGAATGGATTTGAAAGATGAAGTCCAAGATTGGCTACTAGAAAGAATTGAAGAATAATACACGTATCTTGGCTGAACCACGTAAGGGTGTCTTTCTTTATTTCTTAAAGGACCTGCTCATATATTGTTTAAAAACATAAAGTAATGTGTATCCGTTAAAACACATGTGCATCCCAGTTGGCCCCTCTTACTCAAGGAGGAAATATTATGAGCTTTGGTGGTAGTTGTGGTGGTTTTGGTGGCGGATTCGCTTTACTAATTGTGCTGTTCATTCTATTAATCATTATTGGATGCAGCTGTTCAGGTGGCGGATTCGGTTGCTAGTTAAGATCAGGCACTCATTAGAGTGTCTTTTCTTTATGGGGTACAGTTCACCTGTACGCTAAGAATCCGACTTTTTTAAGGGATGGCTTGTTAAACTAAACCCCATTATTGTAATAGACGAATGCTGATTAATGAATTTTAGCCTTGCGGATACCATCAAATACACTGATTGCCGCAGATAACATAAAGAAGAAAATTGCACCGCCAACTATCCGCGATTCAAGTTGTTTAGTAGTAATAGTGAATAAATCAGCTGTATACGTAATAAAATCTTGGTTCATTACATTTGGATTCGTTACTATCACAATGAATACAATGGTTCCAATAAGCTGGAAAGCTGTATTAAATATTGCTATTCCTTTTGTCCATTGTCCCTTAATTAATTTATAAATAGATAATACTATTTCTAAACCGATTACAACAAGAACGATTGGCCAATACTGAAGCAATACATCCTGATTAAGAGCTGGAGCCGCAAAATCAAGTCCGTGTGTACTACTTCGATATATACCTACAAGATGATTTGCGTAAAAATAAACTGTTGCCCAAATAGCAGTCCATAATAAACTTCCAAATACTTCGAATTTCGTGATGACTTTTTTCTTAGGAATATAAGGTGTGTTTTTTAAATCATCAGCTGTCCATTTGGTAAACTTTGTTGTGAATGGGTGACTTCCTTTCGAATGATTTACTCGTTCAATAAGCGCGAAAACAAGTGTCAGCCAGAAAAAGACGTGCATACCTACTTCAACGATTCTCCCTATACAAAAACCAATAATATCATAACTCACATTAATTACTGCTTCTTCGCCATGATACCCTATAAAATATTCGGGAATGATCGAGATTAGAGAAATAATAGCAGCAATCGGTAAAATCATTTTTAATAACGTAACATATGTCTCAAAATAGTAAGGACCAATAAGATGCATTGGTTGATCGCGGTATTTACTAGCTAATATAGCGGGATTCCCTAATGTTTCAAGGACCCCTTTTATATTTTTTTCACTGTAATCATCAAGTAACATATCCTCAATGGTTGATCTTAACTCGAGAGCAATATCTTCACGATTTTTTTCAGGCAGTCTTCGAGTCACTTCTTGTATATAAATCTCAATTAGATTCATCATCTTTCTCCCCTTTTAACACTTCTAAGAGTTTTTTAGAATTGTCCATCCATTCCCTTTTTAACTGTAAAAAAATCTCCAAACCATATTCGCTTAGAACATAGTACTTACGCGGTCTACTCTCAGATGTATCCCAACTACTTGTTACTAACTCTTGTTTTTCTAAGCGGCGTAGCAATGGATATAAAGTACTTTGATCAATATTAATACCTGACTGTTCCAACAATTGAACAAGTGAATATCCGTACTGGGGCTTTTGTAATTGACTTAAAACAGCTAACGTTAAAGTTCCTCTCCTAAGCTCTGTCGTTAATGAATTCAATAAAGTATCCATTCATTCACCTCTTTTCTTGGTGTATGTTATACGGTATATGTTTTATACTATGCGTCATACACCATTATTGTTCCAACATCAATGTAAAAAAATAATTCGGTAAGAAACACATAAAAATACAATATTTTTCGAATTATATTTAGGTTAAAATAAAAAGAATCCACAAATTAGGTAGTCTAAAACGTGGATTCCTTTATTGGTGTTGGCTTAAGTATATTTCTTCTCTATCCTAACATATATATCCAATCTAGTTTCCTTAAAAAATACCGAAAACGGCCGTTTATGGGACTTTATTTATTACCACTGTACAGCTACATCTATTTTATTTTTTACTTTTAGAAGGTATTATACTCATAAATCTAGAAGGTAAAACAACATACTTTTGCCAGGAGTGATTTCATATGAAAATACTAGAACATGAAACGTAACAACCGTATATTGTAATTAGAGGTCCTCCTCCTGTTTATTATCTTCACCCTATTTCGAATATAATAAACAGGAGGATTTAACATGAAGAATGATAAATTATTTTTCACCTTATTAGAAAATGCAAACGCAAGCTTTACTGGATGGGATTTTTCTTTTATTACAGAAACTGATCGTATGAAGAGTCAATTACTTTCTTGGTCCTACGGTAGCATGGCCTTTTCCCTTATTCAAAACACGAATTCTATGCTTGATATGGGAACAGGTGGTGGAGAATTCTTATCCATGCTAAGACCATTCCCTCCTTCTATTTATGCGACTGAAGGGTATTCTCCAAATATCCCATTAGCAAAAAAGAATTTAGAACCTTTAGGTGTAAAGGTTCTAGAAGTAACCAATGATGAGACTTTACCATTTGATGATGGACAATTCGATTTGATTTTAAATCAACACGAATCCTACTCTGTTTCCGAAGTAAAAAGGATCCTTTCTCCAAATGGCATCTTTCTTACGCAGCAAGTAGGTGGCTTAGATTGTGCGGAAATCAATGAAGCACTAGGGGCACCACTCAATTCTGAATTTACAAATTGGAATTTAGAAACTGCTCTAAGTGAACTCGAGCAACATGGTTTTAAAGTTTTAACATATAAAGAAGAGTTTCCCGTTCAAAGGTTTTATGATATCAGTGCTCTCGTCTATTATTTACAAGCAATTCCTTGGCAAGTGCCTGATTTTAAAACTGAAACATATGTAAATGAATTGTACAAAATACATCAACTTATCCTACAAAAAGGGTATTTTGATGTGAAACAACACCGTTTTTTTATTAAAACGATAAGAATATCATAATAAAAGAGTCCTAACAGGTATGCTCCATTACCTTTTAGGACTCTTTTTCGGATGAATTGTTATTCTAAAATCTTAGCTTTAGAAAAAGGATAATACACAAATTCTACTTTACACAATGTAAAAGACTGAATTATAACAATTATAACGAATACAAGCAAAATAAGTTTGTCCCACTCTTTTCTAGTAATCTGCTCCATGGCTTTCCTTCATCCCCTAAAATGCCTCACTGTCCTGTTATTCTATGTAAATGTAAAAATCTTTTATTGCTGTTTATTCGGCTGTTCCATAGGCACTGGATTTCCACCCACTCTTTTCACTTTCAAATCAAAATATGCGTCTAAAATTTCTCTTCCAATTTTAGAATTAATCCCTGATTTATCATCGTTTACCCATGGTACAACAACAGAAAATGCCACTTCTGGATCAGAGTCATAAGGTGCGTAACCAGCTAAGGTTAAATTATAACACTTTTTTCTATCTCCATTTTCATCCTTACCTATATTACTATCACCACCATACACTGTTTCTGCTGTTCCTGTTTTTCCAGCAGGCTTATACGGTAGATTTTGAAAGTGTGCTACACCGGTTCCATCGCCTTCTTGAAACACTTTCTTAAATCCTTCTTTCACTTGATTAATATAGGATATGTCCATGTCTACACGATTTAAGATGACCGGTTCCATTGATTGAACTACCTTACCTATATCCTCAGCTTTATTCGGTTGCTCTCTAATTTCTTGTACAATTTGTGGTTTCATACGATAACCACCATTCGCAATCGTCGAAATATATTGCGCAAGCTGAAGCGGTGTATACGTATCATATTGACCGATTGAATAATCAAGTAAGAATCCTGGTGTATTATCTTTTCTTCCACGTTGCCCCGCAGTCTCATTGGGTAGATCAATCCCCGTTGGAACGCCTAAACCAAATTGCCCAAAATGATAACGCATTTTATTAAAAACTTCTTGTTTCACATTTAACGGACTATTCGGTACGTAATCAATCCCCGCAATCTTTAAAGCTGTGTTAAACATATATACGTTAGAAGATACTTGTAAAGCTCTGACATCATCAATATCACCAAAATCTTTCCATGATTTCTTTGCTTTTGTTGTCCCTTTAAATGTCATCGGTGCATCGTAAAAATGAGTAAATGGTTTGATCGCACCCGTTTGATAACCTGTTAGTAGCGTAGCTCCCTTGACTGTTGAACCTAATTCATATGAACTTGTCATTGTACCAAGGGCATAATCCTCTACTTGAATATTTCCATCTTTATTTACTAGTTTTTTTCCTGAAATTGACAAAAGTTGTCCGTTTTTAGGATTCATCATTACCACAAAGGCACGATCCAACATTGGTTCTACAGCTTTGAACGCCATTAAGTTTTTTTCAATGCTTTCCTCAACTTTCTTTTGCAATTCCATATCAATTGTTAGCATTAAATTATTGCCACTTCTCCCTTTCGTAATTTGTTCAGTACGAAGTATTTTCCCTTCTTTATCTGTAATATTTTTCGATTGCGCTTTCATACCATGTAGGGCGTCTTCGTATTGCCTTTCAATATAACTCTTTCCAACCCGATCATTGCGGTTATAATCACGAACTAAATAATAATCTAATTGCTCTTTCGGTAGTCCTTCATCAGCACTTGAAACGTTTCCAAGTACTGAACGAAGTATTTTATCATATGGATACTCACGTTCCCAATCTACGGTCGTATCCACACCTGGAAGATTTGCTAAATTTTCACTAATTACTGCATATTCTTCTGGTTTTACATCTTTTTTTATTATTTTAGGAGTCATATTATATCCTGCATTCATTTTACTTTTAATAGCTAATACTTCTATATCTTGTGGGGTAAGTTCATTTAACTCTTCCGCTGTAATTCGCTCACGTCTAATTTCTTCCACCTTTTTATCTAATTCTTTTCCCTCTATTTTTTTTGCTCTTAATTTATTTTCATCCTCCTTTGTAACCTTTTCTGCTGCACGTTTCTTATGTAATTGCATCCAAAAATCTTTCTTATCTACCTCGGTTAACTTATTTATAGCCTCCTGCGGCATTTCAATCATCTTCGCAAGTTGTCTTGCCGTATTTAAAATCTCTTCTGAATTAACACCTTTCATTTTTGTATATGTAATTGTCCGTAATGGTTTATTATCAACAATCGAGTGACCTTCTCGATCAAAAATTTTCCCACGTGGAACGGGAGTACTAACCGTTAAATCTCCCTTTTTTTCCACCTCATTTTTATAAGTCTCACCATCAATAATTTGAACCTTACCTAATTGAACAATAACAGTTGAAAACATAAGAAATACAAAGAAAAACAACACATTTAATCGGAAAGGAATATGGGTTTTCTTTTTCCGTTTCTTTTTCTGTTCTTTCTTTTTCTGTTCTTTCTTTTTCATTATGCTCTCCTCTTTCTATGGTCTAAAGTATCTTTATCTTATAAATAACAAAAATTAAACCATACTTTCTCATCCGGATATAAAAATCTCCTCTATTAATAATATTAAAGCACATAGATAATATAATTTATAGTATTTTTAAAGAAAATTAAGAAAATTTAAACTCCAAAAAACCGAGATAAATACCTCTTATCTCGGTTTTCCTACATCATTTAAAATCGATCTACAAACTGCCCGATTTTTTGCTGAAAGATATAATCAAAATAATACTCTTGACCCGTTAACTCTTCATTCACTAAAATAGTCGTTGTCCCTACTTCTCTTTTTGCAATTTGCGGGAACGATGCAACCGGCTGCACTTTTAATGAGGTTCCCATAACAAGTAATACATCTGTTTCATATAAACGCTGTATTGCATTTTGATATTGTGGTAATGTATCACCATATAAAACAACATCTGGATTTAAAATAAAATTACATGTTTCACATCGTGGTACCTCATGGTCTATCATATATTGCAAATCATATTTCGTTTTGCATTTTGGACAATGAGCCGTTTGGAGTGTACCATGCAAATCTATCACATGCTTACTCCCTCCTAATTGGTGCAGACCATCAATATTTTGTGTTAACACCACAATATCTTTTCCTTGCTCTTCTATACTTGCTAAAAATTGATGCCCACGGTTTGGTTTGTATTGATGGAAAGTATTAATTTGAAATATTTCTTTGTAATGCTTCCAAAATTCTTTTGGATTACGGTTATAATATCCTCTAGATAAGTACATTTCAACTTTAGCATCTGCATATAAACCATTGGCTGAGCGAAAATCAGGAATGTCACTTTCTGTACTTGCACCAGCACCTGTTAATACCGTTATCTTATTTGCTTTTTCTATAACAGAACGAACTTCTTCATATTGCTGCATTGCTCTCACCTCTATGTATAATCCTTCCTTTATTATAACATTTGTCCATAGCAGGTGTTGTACTTTTGTTTAGTGTGTGGTCCCGCCACATTCTATAATATCCATTTCTACTTCTAATGCGACCCGTACCAATAATTCAATTCCAGTTGTAATAGTTGAAAGCGACATACTCGGTTGTCCGGGATGTTTACTTGCTTGCTCTGGCAAAAATGGAATATGTATAAAACCACCACGAGCCCCGTTTTCACCTTTTGCTAAAATGTCCATAAGTCCATAAAAGAGATGATTACAAACAAATGTACCTGCAGTTTGAGAAACAGAAGCAGGTATTCCTTCTTCACGAAGTTTTTTTACAGTAGCTTTTATAGGAAGTGTAGACCAATACGCAACGGGCCCCCCTTCTACAATAGATACATCAACCGGTTGGTTTCCTTCATTGTCAGTGATTCTTGCATCATCTACATTTATTGCAACTCGTTCCACTGTAATATCTGGACGTCCTCCTGCTTGCCCGATACATATAACAAGCTCCGGTTCTATTTCTTCCATATAAGACTTTAACGCTTGTAATGATTTATGAAACACAGTTGGAACTTGTTTACTAACAATCTTGTAATCTCCAAAGCTTTGTCCATCAAGCTGCTTTACAACTTCCCAGGCAGGATTAATCTCCTCTCCACCAAAAGGTTCGAATCCTGTTAACAATACTGTCTTCATCATTCCCACTCCTTACTAAAATCGATATACGAGCCCATACATGATGAACATATTAATAACAAAAATGGTAATAGCAATTGGTGCTTGGGCTTTAATTACCGCATTTTTATCTTTTAATTCTAATAGCATCGCTGGTACAATATTAAAATTTGCAGCCATTGGTGTTATCAATGTACCGCAGTACCCTGCAAACATTCCAAGTGCGGCCATGATCGCTGGATTACCACCATGCATTTGAACGATAAGCGGTAAACCAATTCCTCCTGTAATAACAGCAAATGCGGCAAAGGCATTCCCCATTACAACTGTAAACAACATCATACCTAAACAATATGCCATAACAGCAACGAATGGATACTCTGTTGGCAATACTTGTCCTACTAAATCTGAGACAACTTGACCCACACCAGACTTTGCAAAAATACCGCCAAGCGCAGCTAACATTTGTGGTAAAATAACTGCCCAGCCGACAGCTTGTAATAATCTGCTTCCCTCTTGTACAGGCGCTGTTATTTTTGCTTTTGTGATTCCCATTGCTGCTACAAAAGCAAGCAATGCCCCAAGAGCTAATGCAATTAATGTGACTTTCTCAGGATCAACAAGAAATACATTTCCAAACTTTAGCTTTCCTAAAGTTAAAGTACCAATAATCGTAAAAATAGGAATTAAAATAGCGGGCATAAAAATTTTATTTCTCAGTTTTTCTGCATGTTTCACTCGTTCTTCAGTAGGTGCTTCTTTTTCATTGGACTTCGTTACTTTATTCAATGATGCTAAAATGACCATTGCTAATACAATACAACCGATATAAAATGATGGAATCATATTTCCAAATAAAAATGTAATAGAAAATAATGCCCAAAATAAACTAGAACCAAAGCGATTTGGATGTTGGCGATCAAAAGCGACACGAATCGCGACAAAGGCAACAATAATACCTAATAAATAATAGATTGTATCAAGTGTAATAATATTCATCCTATATCGCCTCCTTTTGTTGGCTTTCTTCTTTTTTCATCGTTTTTTCAATATACTTATCGAATTGTTTAAAACGAATCCAACTTACAATAAAAGCTGAGATTGCCGTAGGAATTCCCCAAAGCGCCATATCCCACACACCAACATGCATTCCTACAGAATCAAAGAATCCTTTCATTAATAGAATCGCTCCTGTTGCGATAAAAATATCTTCACCAAAAAACCATGCCGTATTTTCAGCTGCCGCTGCATTCGCTTTAATCTTTTCTTTTAATTTTTCTGGTAGTTTTCCATAACGTCCATGAGCTGCACCTTCTGCCATCGGTGCAACAAGAGGCCTTACTGTTTGAGCATGTCCCCCAATATTTAGTCCTACCGCTGCCGAAGCCTCACGAATTGTAAAATATGACATTAATACTCTACCAGTCGTTGCTCCCTTAGATTTTAATATCAATGCTTCTGCACGTTCCTTCAGTCCATATCGTTCTAAAATTCCAATTACAGGCAAAGTTAATAATATTGGCATAGACATATATCGGTTTTCTATAAAAAACTTTCCAAACATACTTATGACATCATAAAAACTCATCCCCGCAACCATACCAGTAACAATTCCTGCAACCATTACAACCAATAACGTATTAAGGCGAAATAAAAATCCAACAGCTACAAGCAATATTCCAATTAGTTTCAACATCTATGTATCTCCTCCTTATTCTACTTTGGTGCACAAATAGAAATATCATTTAATCTAAATGTTCTGTATATTCTTTCTGCAAATTGAACTGCATGCTCACCATCACCGTGTATGCAAATTGTTTGTACATCGATATTGATAATCTTTCCACCAACTGCTTTTACATTTCTTTCCTTAGCCATCTGCAACACTTGTTCAATTGCTATATCTTCATTTTTTATGAGTGCATTTTCTTCTGTTCGGCTTGTTAATGTTCCATCTAATTGATACGTACGATCGGCAAATGCTTCCTGCACGAGTTTCAGTTCATATTTTTCAGCTGCTTGTATAAATTTACTTTTCGCTAATCCATACAGAAATAAATCTGGATTTATATGATAAATTGCTTTTGCAATTGCATCCGCAATCTCTTGATCAGTGGCTGCCATATTATAAAGTGCACCGTGCGGTTTTACATGGTGCATCCTTCCTCCTGCCGCTCTTATAAATCCATCTAATGCCCCTATTTGATATAAAACATAATCATAGACCTCTTCTGGCGAAATATACATCATTCTTCTACCAAATCCAATTAAGTCCGGAAACCCTGGATGTGCTCCTATTTCCACATTGTGGTACAACGCTTTTTCAACAGTTTGACGCATGACAGTTGGATCACCAGCATGAAAACCGCATGCAATATTTACTGATGAAACAAACGGAAGAATTTTATCATCGTTTCCTATCTTATATGCACCAAAGCCTTCTCCTAAATCACAATTTAAGTCAACGGTAACCATACGCTATCTCTCCTCCTGCTTTACGCTTGTAAAGCGATGAACTTCTTTAATAGATTCATATTTTGTTCTTGCTCGATGTAAAGCTCCGTCGCTTCTGTTATAGAAGTCTTTGCAAACGTGACATAATCACCTGGTTTCAATTGCGCAAGAATAGGTAAATCAACTGATATGACATTACCAATTAACGGATATCCACCTGTCGTTTGTCTATCTGCCATTAAGATGATTGGATGACCACCAGATGGCACTTGAATTGTTCCAAATGTAACTGCACTCGATAGAATCTCAGATTGTTCTATTCTTTTTAATTTTTCACCTTCAAATCGATAGCCCATACGGTCAGCATAATTGGAAACTTTATATTCCTTTGTAAAAAACGACTCTAAACTCTCACTCTTAAATTGATCCCATTCAAAACCTGGAATAACACGAATGATTGGGCTGCGACTATATTTGGGTAGAACATGATTACATATACCCCAACGTGTTTCTATTCTGTCTTCATCCATCAATTTCTTTATCATACAAGTAGCAAATTTTGATGGTGTACCAATTTGAAAAAGGTCGCCCTTTTTAAGCGCTCGTCCTTCTAGTCCACCTATAGCTGCTTTTACATATGTACTTTTGCTTCCCATACTACTTGCAACATCAATTCCACCTGCAAATGTCACATATGTCCTACACCCAAACTGCGTCTTCCCGAAGCAAAGCATGCTACCTTCTTTCACTAAAACTGGTCGCCACAATGGAATGGGTTCTCCGTTTAACAGAGGCTCCATATTCGCACCACCAATTGCTAGCAATGTCGTTTTCTTTATAAGAAGCTTTGGTCCCATCATTGTAATTTCTAATCCAGCTTCATTCTCTTCATTTCCAACTAACATATTTATCATTCTTAATGCTGCCTGATCCATAGCACCGCCAACAGGCACGCCATATTGTTGATAGCGATATCTTCCTAAATCTTGAACAGTTGTAAACATCCCAGCATGTAAAACCTCAACATTCATTTCCTAGCTCCCTCCATAACCAGGTACTCTTCCTCTGTTATTGGGATAAAACGTAAATACATTCCGCTCTGCACATATGTAGGCTTTTCTTCATTTGGCTGAAACAACGCAATCGGTGTTCGGCCAATAATATTCCAGCCGCCTGGTGTTTCTAATGGATATATTCCAGTTTGACTTCCACCAATTCCAACTGAACCAGGTGTTATTTGTAGACGTGGTGTTTGTTTTCTAGGTGTTTCTAGCTCTTTGGGCATACCACCCAAATACGGAAAGCCTGGTGTAAATCCTAACATATAAACAAAATAAGTCACTTCACTATGAAGACGAATCACCTCATTTGCACATAACCCATGATACGCCGCAACCTCTTCTAAATCAGGTCCATATTTCCCGCCATAACAAACTGGAATTGAAATACAATCATATTGTTTTTGTGTTTTATTTTGATTATGACTAAACAATCGATTCATGTATTCACATACAAACTCATACGGTGCTACCTTTCTTTCATTTTTCCTCCATAACTTATATACATCATAGTAAACCGTTAAAGAAGTAAAAGAAGGTACACACTCAACCATTCCAAGAAATGGATTTCCCTTTAATAGTCGATGTAAATTTTGCACATTTTCATATATATCCAAATCAATTTTTTCTCCAAACGTAACAACAACTGCTTGATCCCCTAGTGCTGAAAATTTCATCATATACCTTCCTTTTCACCTATCCAGCCAAGTTCTTTCGAAATTTGATGCGCTGTTTCTTTTACTTTTGTAATAAAGTTTGGAATTGTCGATTCATTATACTCTATTTCTAATCCCGAAATACTAATACCAGCTATTACACTACCATCACTTGCAAAAATAGGGGCTGCAATTGCAGCTGTATGATTCTCAAGTTCCGAATAACTGATCGTATATCCTTCTCTTTTAGCCTTACATAATAGGCTTTGCAACTCTTCTTTATCCACTATCGTTCCATCTGCAAATTGTTGTAATTGCACTTTCTCTATATACTGCATTTGATCGTCTTCCGAAAAATACGAAAGTAAAATACGCGGACATGCTCCGGCATATAAAGGAGCTCGCCGTCCTATCTCTGTGTATACTCTTACTGGTTGATCTCCATCCATTTTTTCAATATAAATTGCCTCATTCGCATCTTGAATAATTAAATTGACAGCTTGACCAAGAGAGTCTCTAAGCTTTTTCATATATGGCTTTGCAATATTTCGTACTGACAATCGCCTCGAAACGAGTTGACCGAACCTTAAAAATACTAATCCAAGCCTATATGTTCCCCTTGTTGTCTTTTGTAAAAAGCCCATTTCTTCAAGCGAACCAATTAAACGGTATACAGATGTTTTAGGCATTCCCGTCTGATGAACCATTTCCGTTAACGTTAGCTCTTCATGTCCATAAAATAGTTCTAAAATATCCATCGTCTTTACTGCCGTTTTATTTACACTCATCTTAGCTCCCTTAAGTTCCGTAATTCGGAACAATAATTCCGTTTTTTGAAACAAACATATAATTTAAAATTATAAAATATTCTTTCTATTTAAACAATATTTTTCTCAAATAAAAAAAGCATTGAACGTAAAATTCAATGCTTTTTTAACGCGTATACGTAAACTCTCTCTTTAATGCAATGCTCTCACTTGTTGCAACGGCCAAAATACCGCTTCACCTTTTCCGACAATTTGATCTTCAGAAACAAAACCAAACATGCGACTATCTTTTGAAACTTGACGATTATCTCCTAACACAAACACTTGACCTTCTGGAACTTTTGTTTTCCCAGTTTTTTGTTCTAATGTAAAATCAGGAGTCAATTTCCCTTTCGATACCTCGTCCTTATAATCTGCTAAATATGGTTCATCAACCGCTTTTCCATTCACGTACAATACGTCGTTTTTATATTCAATCGTATCTCCTGGTAAGCCAATTACTCGCTTCACTAAATCATATCCTTCTTTTCCATGAAAAACGATAATATCAAAACGATTTAATCCTTGTACATTAAAACCAATTTTATTTACAAGTACACGCTCGTTATTTTCTAAAGTAGGCATCATAGACTCACCTTGTACGAGTGAAGGAGTAAATAAAATACCACGTACAATTAAAGCGATTCCTAGTGTAATCCCTATTGTTTTAACCCATGAAACGATTTCTTTTTTCTTGCTTTTCTCCATCTTTTTCCCTCTTCTCTAGTATTATAATGATTTTGTTAATACCACTAGATCTTGTACAGATTTTTGATCTACTTCAGCAAAACAAGATTTACCTTCTCGGACTGCAGTACCAACATGCGCTTCTGAAATTCCTGTTTCGTTCAATATTCGCTTTATATTTTCTTTTGTCACACCACTTCCAACAATGAGCTGGATATCCCCTTTACTTACTCTTTGCATTTCATGAAGTACAGGTATATTTTCCTCTATCGTCCCTTGACCACCAGAAGTTAAAATATGAGTTATCTTTTCAAAATTACGTAATATTTTAACTGCACCAATAAGATCATCCACTTCATCTATCGCACGATGAAATGTGATATTAATCCCATCTACAACAGATAATAAATTAGCTAATTTTTTTTCATCAACTTGATTCTGCTCATTTAATACACCTAAAACAACACCTGCTGCACCAAGTTCTTGTGCAATTAAAACATCTTCTTTCATCATTTCGATTTCTTCTGTTGTATATATAAATGACTTAGCATGGGGACGAATCATAACATGGATAGGTATGCTTGCTACTTTCACCGCTTTTTTTATAAAAGCATAACTTGGCGTTAATCCACCTTCTGTATATGCTGAAATTAACTCAATTCGATTTCCACCAGCTTTTTCAATTTGCTTCACATCTTCTAAACAAGTTGCAATGACTTCGAGCATGAAACTACCTCTTTTCGTACTTTTTCCACATTATTATACCGCAGCATAAATAAGAAACCTAGGTTTCTCATATAAAACATAAAAAAAGGCATTGAAAAGAAAGATTTCGAAACTCCTTAACAGATTCATTATTTTCTCAAAATTGTTACGTTTATCACATGAAGTCTGTGAATTCTATAAAACAGTTAATCTTCCTAGAAAATATCGGATAATTTCCACGCCTCATTTAAACCATCAAATATTATCGTACGAATAAATCTTATGTTGAGAAAAACAAAAATCTCTTTCATTTATTTCCATATTCTTTATATTTCTGTTATTCTTGTAATATAATTCTAAATTTTACCACAAATTATACAAGGGGGCTCATTATACGATGAATATGAAAGTTACAACATTGACAGCAGCAACTGTCGCGGTTACTTCTCTTCTCCCATCAATTACTGAAGCGGATATGAAAACAGCTGCTGTACAACCAAAAAACAACGTAAAAATCGGACATGTAAAACTTGATAAAGTCCAACTATATCAAGAAAATACAACAAATGGTGATTCCCTTGGCAGTATTTCATACAATACACCTGTTACCATTCTCGAAACTACACGTGACTGGTATAAAGTAAACGCTCAAAACAAAATTGGTTACATACAAAAATCTAATTTATCTTTGGCGAAATTAAATCAACAGCGTAACCAACATATCGTAAATGCAAGCGCCTTAAACCTTCGTTCAGAACCAAGTATACAATCATCCATCTTTGACGTATTACCAAATGGGACATTTATCTCCGTTCAAGAAACACTTAATGACTGGTATCTCATCTCTTACAACGGAAAAATAGGATATGTGAAAAAAGAATTTGTATCACATAACTCACAACCATTCGTTAAAGGAATCACTATACAAAATAATTCTTATTATGTTGCAACCCCTAAACTAAGGGTAAGAAATGGTGCAGGAACAAATACTGCTGTTATTGGTTCTTTGCAAAATGGGACACAAATACAAGTAGTAGGCACAGTAGGTACATGGTATAAAATTCGTTTCGGCTCTGGATATGGATATGTTACAAAGCAATATGTATTACAAAATAAACAACAAGAACAGTCTGCGTCACCTTCAATACCTGCTGTTTTTAAATTTCCAACACAAGGACAAGTTAGCTCAAACTTCGAAGTCAGATGGGGGCAAATGCATTATGGTGTCGATTTTACGGCAGCTGGAGATAAGCCTATTCGTGCTGCAGCTGCTGGAAAAGTTATCAAATCCTACTATTCTAGCAGCTACGGAAACGTCGTATTCGTCACTCATTACATAAAAGGAAAATTATATACAACTGTTTATGCACATATGAAAAACCGATCTGTACAAGCTGGAGATCGCGTTCAAACTGGACAAGTGTTGGGGCAGATGGGGAATACTGGACATTCAACTGGGCAACATCTTCATTTCGAATTACATAATGGGGAATGGAATTTTGAAAAAACAAATGCCGTTGATCCACTTCCTTACTTAGTACGGTAACATCTTATGCTACGTAATATTCCATTACTCATTGAATACCTAGCTTTTTTCGGCCTAATCTGTTGTTTCATTATTTATGATACAAATGTAATTTTTTTAAGTATGCTCATCCTATTTGTATGCTGTGAAATATTGCGAGAGGTATATAAAATACGATTAAGAAAACACATTTCTCATCTATTTACATCACTCATTATTATCGTTTGTCTAATCACTAATTTAAAGATTGATGGTCTATTTATATCAAGTATGTTCCCTATATTTTTTATAAGCGTTCTCCTTATCGTATCCCAATATATCTATGTACCTGAACATCACAAGAAAGAAGATAAAGAGGTAAAGATTATATAGTCTTTTCCGACATATACGTCCATACAAAAAGCCACTTTTGAAATAATGATTCAAAAGTGGTTTTCTCTGCACAAATCATTTCGTTTTTATCCCGCATTAACGGACAGTAACACTCCCGCCTCAAAATTCAGTAAAAGCAAAGAAGTTAGGCGGGAGATGAACTGTCCGTAAAATTCCGATTGGTGAGGGCTGATAATCAGTGGGGATAGCCCCCACTGATTAAAGTTTTACTTTATAACTCCATACGATTTAAAATATCTTTTAATGCCTTTAACTCTTCAACCGTCAATGTAACACCTTTTCCCATTTTGTCATGCTCTGGTGCCCAATCACGCAGATCATATTTTGGCTCTTTTCCGTTCCAACTGATTAAATTGAGCTCTTTATTCCAGCCTTTAGGTGATTGTGATAAAGTTCCAAAAATTTCTTTAATATCAAATTTAATTTCCGCCACTGTTATTCCCCCTTTAAAGTATATATTCCCTATTTAGATCTCCTACATTCTCTCATATCTATATCGATAGGGCTAATTTCCCACACATCTACCTCTGATTCATTATGAACTACACTGATTTTTTGAACTTAGCAGAATACCCTCAGCAATTCATCTTTCACTATAAAAAGGCTCGGTGTATACCGAAGCCTTTTTTCATACTTACCGTTTATCAATTTTTGCAGCAATCCTATTCCCAATGAATTGAACAGATTGAACGAGAATAACAAGCATAAGTACTGTAACAATCATAACGTCTGTTTGAAAACGATAATATCCAAAACGAATTGCTAAATCGCCGACACCGCCTCCGCCAACAACACCTGCCATGGCTGAGTAGGAAATAAAACTTACTGTTAAAACTGTTAAGCTTAATACAAGGCCTGAACGCGCTTCAACGAGCAATACTTTCCACACAATTTGCAGTGGCGTCGCTCCCATTGCCTCAGCAGCTTCAATTACACCTTTTGGAACCTCGCGTAATGCTTGCTCTACGAGTCTCGCAAAATAGGGAATGGCTGCTACTGATAATGGAATCGTTGCAGCGATTGGACCAATTGTAGTTCCTAATAATATTCTTGTAAGTGGCACAAGAGCCACTAGTAAAATGATAAATGGAAATGAGCGAATAATATTTACAATGCCGTTTAAAATACGATGGACAATATTTTGTTCCAAAATTTGTCCTTTACTTGTAAAATATAAAATTACACCTAAAGGAACACCTAAAATAATTGCTGCTCCAACTGAAAGTCCAACCATTAATAATGTTTGTAAAAGTGATGTCCAAATCTCTGGAAGCAGTGGGATAACATTATTGAACATGTGCAATGCCCCTCTCTTGTTCTACACCTAATAGAAGTTTTGCAATTTCTGTTGTTGGTTTTAGATGTTGGTCACGTAAGTGGAAAGATTCAACAACTTCTCCTTCTTCCATCACCGCTACTTTATTACAAATTTGTTTAATTACATTCATTTCATGCGTTACAATTACGATTGTAACTCCTAACTCTTTATTTATCTTTTGTAAAAATTGCAAAATAGATCGTGTCGTTTTCGGATCGAGTGCCGATGTCGGTTCATCACAAAGCAATACCTTGGGATCATTTGCTAATGCACGAGCAATCGCAACACGCTGTTTTTGTCCACCACTTAGTTGAGAAGGAAAATGATGCGCTTTATCACTTAAGCCAACAATCTCCAAACACTCTCTTACACGTTTTTCTCTCTCTTCTTTTGAAACTGATTTCAATTCTAATGGTAAAGCAATATTATCCGATACGTTTTTATTATGAAGAAGATGAAAATGCTGAAAAATCATACCAATTGACTGTCTTGCTGTTCGTAAATCTTTCTTGGATAACTTTGTTAAATCTTTTCCATTTACAATAACTGCACCTGAAACTGGTTTTTCCAATAAATTCATTGTACGTAATAATGTAGACTTTCCAGCACCACTTAATCCAGCAATTCCATATATATCATGTTCCTCAATTTGCAAAGAGACTGATTTTACACCGTGAAATAAACCTTCTTTCGTCTGAAACGTTTTATTGATATCGCGTAACGTTATCATTTTCACTCACTCCTTTTCAATTGATTTAAACGCATCATCTGCTAGTAATGAGAGTGTTACATCATCCATCGGTGGATTGTGTAAACCCGCGCGAACATTTAAATAATAGCGGTGCAGTGGATTCTTTTCAGATAAGCTTTTTGCCCCTACAATTCTCATTGCCTTATCAACAATTGAAATCGCCGCATTCGTCGCAATATATTTCGCTGCTGCTAATTCCGCTTGTAAAGATTGTTTATTTTCCACCTCATCATATTTTTTCGCAACTTGGTATAAAAAAGTACGAGCTTGCAAGAGTTCCAGCTCTAATTCGCCTACTAATCTTCTAACGTTTGGAAGCAAACTAATTGGGTGATTTAAACTATTCGGTTGATATGCTTTCGCAAAATCAATCGCATAATTTCTTGCAGCCTGCGCAATCCCTAAATAACATGCTGGTATATGAAGTAACCATCCAATTCCTTTCGGTTTCGCCTGTGAACCTTTTACATCTGTAAAAAATTTATGCGGGATTTCAACATTCTGTAATACAAGATCATGGCTAGCCGTTCCACGCATCGCAACACTATCCCATGTCTCTTCAATCAACACACCCTTTTCGTGTCTTGGAATCACAAATTCTCCTATCTCATCTCGCCCTTCAATGCTTGCAGATATGATGAAATAATCAAGTACTGGCGCCATCGTTGTGAACGTTTTTCTTCCGTTTATAATCCACTTATCGCCTTTTTGTACAGCTAATGTTTCTGGTTTTCCTCCCCGAGTAGGACTCCCTGTCTTCGGTTCAGTTGCCGCCCTGTTAAAAAGGGCGCCTTTTTTTACTTCTTCACAAAACCAAGAAAACATCTCAGGTTTCCATGAGCGATTTTCCGCAAGTTCCTTCACAATTCCAAGATGCCATCCAATAGACAAAGCTGTTGCTCCATCTCCCTCTGCAATCTTCTCTTGAAATAAAACAAAATCATATAATGAAATTGCCTTCCCACCAAAATCCTTCGGAAGAGTTAACTTTGTATAACCAATACTTTGTAAGTCTTTAATATTTTCAAAAGGAAAAGAGCCTAGTTCGCTCAGTTGATGTTCCCTTCCTGCAAATTGCGGAATGAATTCTGTTATCTTCTCCAATACGAGAACTTGTTCTTCTGTTTCTATAAATGATAATGTCATGTCAAGATCTCCTTTACTTTAAGTAGTCAGGAAGCACAAACCCTTCAAATTGTTCTTCAGACTGAATCATCTTTTTGAACTCTGGTGAATGGTATGCTTCAATTAAATCTTTCGCAAATTGTTTTTCTTTATCTTCATCACGAACCGTAACAATAATTCTATGTTGTGAAGGTGTTTTTTCTAATTCCAGTGCCTCTTTTAACTTATGTCCAGATGAAATGACAAGATTTCCGTTAATAATGCCGTAATCTAAATCTTTCATTGCCCTTGGGATTTGTGGTGATTCAAGTGGTACTAATTTGAAATCTTTCTTTTTAAACGTTATATCTTTTTCGGAAATTGTTAAAATATTTACATTTCCTTTTAATTTCACCCAGCCAATCCCTTCTAAAATACGTAATGCCCGTTCTAAATTAACTGGATCATTTGGTACCCCAATCTTCATTCCATCTTTCAAATCATCTAATGATTTATGTTTTTCAGAGTATACACCTTGAGGTGCTGATGGAACTTGAATAATACTTGAAATTTTCGCATTATTTTCTTTTGCGTAAGACTTCATAAAAGCAGTACTTTGAAATATATTTGCATCAATATCCTTATTCGTTAATGCTGGATTTGTTTCGTTTGGTGAATTAAACTCAACAATTTTAATTTTGTATCCCTTTTTCTCTAAGTACGGTTGTACCGCTTTTTTCACTTGATCACTGTACGGACCAGGTGTAAAACCTAAACGAATTTCTTTTTGATCGCCCCCTGATGTCTGCGTGCAACCCGTAATGATAAATAAACTACATACAATACTTACAAGTGCAAAAAATAAACGTTTCATCCCTTCTCCTCCTACTAAAAAACAACCTTACATATTAAGAAGGTTGTCATCTCTTTTCCTTCTTATCTACTCGGAATTAGCACCTTTTTTATTACAGATAGGTTGCTGAAGCTTCATTGGGCCGTTCCCTCCACTTCTCTCGATAAGATTATATTTGATTATGCATTCTATTGTGTCACTATTCCGATGAAAATACAAGGTTTTTATTGAAAGTTTTTTCTATAATTTGTAAAGTTATAGAAAATCCAAAGCATATTTGCATAAAAAAAGGATATACTCCGTAGAACCACTCTACCTTTGTCTATCCTTTTCTTTATTTTTTAATCACCTTTCAATATACGCAAAGGTAACGATGCAACATATCCAATATAAGAACATAATTCTTTAAAGAAAAATGGAATTTCCGTATCTAATGTTTTATATGCTGATGTTGGCGTTGGTGATGCATATGCATCTATCCCAATATGCTTCGCTATTCTCATCGCTCGCTTCATATGAAGAGGATCACTTACAATCGTATACGTATGTAAGCCATTATCAATTCCAACCTGTTTCGCATTCTTTAAATTATCTTCTGTAAAACGCGACTGTGTTTCAATTAATATATCTTCATCCTTTACGTTATGCTTTAATGCATACGCTTTCGCAGTACGTGCTTCTTCCTGCTCTGCTTCAAATTTAGTACCACCTGTAAAAATAATTTTTTTAATACTTCCATTCTTATACAAAGAAATCGCATGATTGATTCTTTCACGAAATACAGGAGATGGTTTTCCGTTCCAAGAAGCTGCTCCTAGTACAATAGCAGCATCTGTATCCACCTCATCCGTTTTAAAGCGATAACTCCAAATATCGTAAGCTGCATAACTTACAAATAGAATGATAGAACTAACCATGAGCAAGAACACTTGCAAGACTCTTCTTTTTTTACTTTTCTTATTTTGTTTCATTTGTACTGGCCCCCGTGCATTATCCATACTTCTAAAAAATAATCTATTTTAAATCATTATATTTGAGTTCATTTGAAAGAAGGCACTTTTCTCAACAATTGATTCGTGCTATAAAGGGTTTTCATTCAAATAGAGGATTTTTAATTTACTATTTTTTGTGGTGCATATTTTATGAATTTAATTAGTGTACAAAATTTCTCATACAACTCCATTGTAACGAATTTTTTCACAGAAGGGAATGATGAAACAAAAGTATATAAAAGAAGTAATCATTTTGTAAGAAAAAGAGGTATATTTTTTCCCTCTTAGGGACGTATACCTCTTCCACTTCACTTTACAATCCAATATTTCATATGTTGTTCCTCAAGCACACATGTAAAACCGGCTTTTTCTAACACTCTACTTGAAGCGGCATTACTCGTTAAACAATCTGCTTGAATCGTTTGCACTTCTTCATTCCGTTCTAACCATTCAACGAAAGCTTTTGCCATTTCAGTCGCATAACCCTTCCCTTGATATTCTGGTACAATACTATATCCGATCTCTACTGTACCAGTTGGATCGGGCGCACCTTTACAACCCATATCACCAATAATAACATTATCTTCCTTATGAACAATCAGTCCACTCCACTTACTTTGTTCCGGATTTTTCCGTAAGCCTTCAGCAACCCATGGTAAAATATCTTTATAATCAGGCATTGGCCATTCTAAAGATATTTTATATGGTATGATTTCTTGCAGCTCTTCTCTGCCTTTTATCGTTGCCTCAACAAGTTCTAATGTAAAAGGAATCATCTTTAGTCTTTTTGTTTCAATATTTGTCATGTTTGCCTCCTATTTATACAGGTCCATTTTGTGCAGTAATCGATCTTTCACGATTGGCCACTCGCTTGCAATGATGCTATATACTACCGCATCCCTTATATAACCGCTTGGTAACCTTCTCTCATTTCGTAATATCCCTTCTTTTACTGCACCTAGCCGTTCAATTGCTCGTTGTGCTTTTTCATTTCGCAAGTCTGTTTTTATTTGCACGCGCAGCATTTGTAATTCTTCAAACGCATATTGCAATAACATATACTTACATTCCGTATTTATACTCGTTCTCTGTACACTCAGATGATACCACGTTTGACCAAGTTCAACAGTCTTGCTTTCTGTTGATATATTGTACAAACGTGTACTGCCGACAACTTCATTCGTTTTTTGATCTATCACAACAAATGGTAAATCCGTTCCCTTTTCATATCGTTTTACTGCCGTTTCAACATATCGCTCCATATCTTGATAGCTATCCATTTTAGCTATTAAATACGTCCAGATTTCTTTATTTCCTTCCACAATTGAAAATAATTTTTCTACATCATTTGTATCTATTAATCGTAACATTGCTCGTTCATTTGTTATTTGCATGAACAATTCCCCTTTTCTATATATCTAGCTGTATTATAATTAAAAATGCACCATCTATCAAAATATTTAAAATTTATTTTCTATCACTTAAAATCCAATAATACAGAAAAAAAGACTCACTTTTATAACATTAACGGGTTCGGTTTTCGAGTACAAAACACGAAATAGCATACTAATTAACAGACCAAATCACATCTGATTTGGTCTGTTCTTATTCCTTGTTATATCAACGTTTATCTGTTTTTAACATATAAATTAGCATAAGGAATAACACCCCAAATAACATGTTGACAATAGCTATTGTCAACGCGTTAAATACTATGTTAATTATAATGCTATTTGCTATGTTAATTTTGATAAATCAAAAGGGTAATTGTAATTTTATGTTAAAATGAATATAGAAAATGTGAAGAAATGTACTTAGATTAATGAGGCAGTTATCTTGAACAAAGGGAGTGAGGAATTGGACGAAAAGAAACTATTAAAATTAGTTTTAGAAATTCAAGAGCTACAAGATTTGGGGAAAGATTTTGAACATAAACTTACTGTATTTGAAAATAGTGTTCCCTATCCATATGCAAAAGAATTATTTTTTGCTGACTACGGTGCAGAATACATTGTAAAAAGAGCTATTAACCATAAAACTATAAAGTTAGGTGAGTTAAGTAAAGACGAGTTAATTACCTTGGTTCAAAAACTTATGGATGGGGAAGGAGAAGAATGGGAGCTGACAATTTGGTTGGACATGGTTGAATCGTCTGTTGTTGACCCTAAAATAAGTGATTATATTTTCTGGAGCGATGAAGAATTAACCGCCAGAGAAATTATAGACAAAGCATTGGCTTATAAACCATTACAATTATAAAGTGTGTTGCTCCAAGTATAGTTAACGCTCTTTTTTAAGAATGAATTGTGTAAAATCAATATGTTTAGAACTTTGTTTGAGTTTGGTCTTTAATTTTAATTAAGCTAAAGGGTACTCTAATTGAATAAGACAATAAAAGACGCTCAGAGTTTTTTTAACTCTGGGCGTTTTCATATACTAATTATAATGTGATTTTGCAGGTCAATTCGGTTTCTAATTTTATTGTGAATTTATCTTCTAAATATAATTTTGCACTTCAAAACTGAACTCGTTATTATAACATAAATGAGCCTTTTTCATCTCTCAAAGTAAAATATAGAGAATATATTTAATCCATTTCCTCCGAATTATTATTTTTGTGCTCTAAATTTTTTTCTAACAACCTTTCAATAGATTGTAATTTCCATTTAATTTGAAGTCCGATCATGATGATACTAAATATAATTCCTCACAGTAGTCCAAATAACAAAGAATCCATATTATCCTTCTCCCATTATTTATTTCAATTTATAACTAAAAAAGGCTTAGAGATTTCTCCAAACCTTTTTTATCTAAATAGAATTCTAGAAAACTACTTCTCCAATACTAATCACATTACTGATTTCGCTGCGCCCCTCTAAACTCCTCCTTAATTTGATCAAGCGTTCCTTCTTCTGTAATTAATCGATATGCTACATACGCTAATGCTTTTGCGGATGTAACTAATGCTTTATCGCCAAGTTCCGAACGAGCTGCTTCTCTAAATTCATTCGTATGTACAACTAAATTATCCGGCCCAATTTTAATATAAGGATGAACCGTTGGTACGACTTGACTCACATTTCCTGCATCTGTTGAACCGATTCCAAGTCTCTCTTTACGATTTACATCTTCACCAAGGTTTTCTAATTCCTCAGCAACCACCTCATTAAATGTCTTCGTCACTAATAATTCATCAATTTCATTTTGAAATTGATTGATTTTTACTGTTGTTCCTGTTGCTAGCGCTGCACCTTGCGCAATATTTCGTACCTTTTCAGTTATTTCAACACATCTTTTACGTGTTGCTGCTCGAATAAAGAAACGGGCTGATGCGTAATCCGGAATAATATTCGGTGCCTTACCACCCTCAGTAATGACACCATGAATTTTCACATCTGATGGAAGCTGCTGACGAAGTGCGTTAATCCCATTGTAAAGCTGAATCACCGCGTCTAATGCATTAATTCCTTCTTCAGGTGAAGCAGCCGCATGTGCCGACTTTCCATAAAAATGAAAATCAAGTGGATCAACTGCGAGTGACGGACTTGTTGTTGCTGTTTTTCCACTAGGGTGAATCATAAGTGCTGCATCAATATTGTTAAACAAACCTGCCTTCACATAACTTGCTTTTGCACTTCCATTCGGCCCACCTTCTTCTGCTGGTGTTCCGAATACAACGATTTCACCGCCGATTTCTTCAATTGTTTCCGATAATGCAATGGCTGCTGCAACGCTAATTGTACCAATTAAATTATGACCACACGCATGGCCTAATCCAGGCAAAGCGTCATACTCTGCTAAAAAGGCAATTGTCGGCCCTTGTTTCCCTGAACTTTTCCGTGCAATAAATCCTGTTTCATGTCCTGCGATATTGTGCTGAAGCTGAAATCCTGCACTTCCTAAAAGTAAACTTAACGCTCTAGATGCAAAGAATTCTTGATTACCAATTTCAGGATTCGCATGTATATCATGACTTGTTTTTAAGTATTTTTCTCTATTTCTTTCTATACTTTCCGTAATACTATTTCGGTGTGACGTTACTTGTGTTGTTCCCATTTCCCATTCCTCCTTTAAATTTGCACATAAAAAAGCCTCTTTCTAAAAGATAGAAAGAGGCTTGAACATACAGATTCAAAAATGGCCTTCTTTCTTATCTTTCAAGTCTTTCACTTGCTGGAATTGGCACAGTATTCATATTGAATCCGCTGCCGAGGTTTCATAGGGCCAGTCCCTCCACCTCTCGTGATAAGAAAATCGTTTTTATTTTCATAAAATTATATTAAATTATTTTCATTCTAGTTTTATTCCGAGTAAATGTCAAGGAATTCCGATCAGATTTTAACGAATATCTAAAAATCCTTTTAAAACGCCAATCGTTTCAGGCCCCTGCATTCTTGCACATATATAAGGGAATTCTGGACTTCCTTCAAACATCATTTGCGATGTTAACGGAGCACCTACCCAAAAGATCTCATCATCAATACATACAAATGGGAGTGATTTATTTTGCCTTTGTACTCTCACATTTTTTAATGGAATTGGTCCATCGCTATAGATTGTTACCTGCGCTGTTGTACGCATTAACGCCTGCCATACCCTTTTATCTACTTGTCTTGTACTTGGGAGCGAAATAATAATTTTTTGTTTTGCTGACAGAATGTCTTTTAATAATGCTTTCGTCTCTTCCAAATTCATTTGCATAAACCATCTCAAGCGTTTTGTAATTTTCCGTTCTAACAATGGACGTGATGTTGTACGATCATATACATTTCCGTGTCTTTCTATGTGAGAAGTTAAGTGAGATAACGCTTGTTTTCTAGAAAGATTTTTCCGCATATATTGACAGTCCGATAACTGAATGAGCTTTCCTCTTGCTCTCGTTACCGCAACATTTACAAGACGATGATTCTTATGATCAAAGAATAACACGCTAGGACGCTCCTGCGGATAACTATCTACTGTATCAAAAATCATCATATCGCGTTCAGATCCTTGAAATTTATGAACCGTCGCTGCTAGAATAGGTGTATTTCGATACTTTGTTTTTTGCAATATTTCTCTTATACATGTTGATAAGAAACGGGACTGCGCACGATATGGCGTTACAACTCCAATCGATTGAACGCCATCTAATAATCCAATTAAAATCATCTGCATTGCAACGAAACCGGACATAATATTAAAACGAGAACCAGAAGCGGCATCTTTTAAAGAGTAAGCTCCCATTAAACTTGTATCAAACAGAGCTGTCGCTTCGTTTGCAAACGGCTGTAATTTCGCTAATTCTTGTCTTGCCGAAATAGAAGGATGGTCGAACACTCTATTCTTATAAATAAATGAGTTTGTAAATTTAGATATATCCGCATGCATACGTCTTTGTTCTTGCAGCATAAATAGATTCGGATGTGTCTCGCACTTGTTTACGGATTGGACAATCCCTGCATGATAAAACATATCTTCTCCTAACCACTTTCTAACAAGCTCATGATTTGCCATCGCAATTGGTGGCAACTGTAAAAAATCACCACAAACGACAATTCGCTTACCAAGAGAAGCAGCTAATGCGATTTGTGGCACATATGCCATACTCACTTCATCTACAACAACTAAGTCAAATGTTCGTTCATAAATAAGAGAATCAATTGCACACTTAGATAGTGTCGCACCAATGACCTTTGCATTTTCAATATATTCTCTTTCTACTTCTTTAATTTTCGCTCTTTGTTTTCTAAGATCTCCTTCAATTTCTTGCATACGCTTTTTATCAGAAGCAGTTGCCTTATAAGATAAGATCTTTTGACGAAGATCTTGGCGCATTTCTTCTAAATAAAGCTTCTCTTCTCCCCATGAACCATTCGTTGTTTCCACTAATCTAGAAGCTAACAATGTTTCATGGTTACGTATATGTTCATGTTGACTAAATCCATACCGGACGATTTCTCCTGGTGCCCATTTCTCTTTCTTTTCTATTTGCTTTGTGACTTCACTCATTAATACATCAACTGCTGCATTACTATGAGCAAGTACAAGTACTGATTTTCCTTTTTGATAGTGCGCTGAAATAATACGTGATAAATTATAAGATTTCCCTGTTCCAGGCGGTCCCCAAACATATGTTGTCGGATTATAAAAAGAACGATATGCAAGTTCATTCTTCGGATTTTTCATCTTTTCAATATGCTTTGGCGCACTCTTTCCATCCAAAAGACGTTTTACACGCTGACGCTTTTGCTTATCTTTTCGAACTTCTTTCAACCGCTCTTGTAATTTTTCTAATAACTGCCATGGTTCACTATATAAACTAGCTTCTCTTATTTCACCTTGTATATAATCATTCAATTTCAGCTCAATTTCTAGCCCATGTACAGATAGTACTTCTCCTGTTGCTTCCTCACCATCAAATTCAATTCGGATTGGTGTACCATCAGGTAAGCTTACTTCCGAAATAAGCTGAAATACATAAACTGTACTCTCATAATCTGTATATAAAAAACGGCCATTTATAATCGATAGCTTACTACCGCCTATCGTTTTCCAATGTTTAATCTCATATGCTAATGCTTGATGCCACTCTTTCATCGTTTCCGTTAATGAAGGAGTTTGTAAAGTTATGTTCATTGAGTTGTCTCCTTCCTTCTTTCCAAACATACTTTCTCACTATATCATAGAACATCATAAAATTTGTAAGGTTTTTATCTTGCTTATTTTCTTAATTTTCAATATTATGATACACAAGAAATTTATGGGAAGAAGGAATCGACATGCCAGTAAGAAGAATTGAACACGTTGGAATTATGGTTGCAAACATAGCAACATCTATTTCATTTTACGAAAAAGTTATTGGACTAAAACTTATCAAACGCATGGGACATCCGAATCCAAACTTAAAACTCGCTTTTTTAGGTGTAGAAGAATCACAAGAAACCATTCTTGAATTAATTGAAGGCTATAATCCTTCTCTTCCAACAGAAGGAAAAGTGCATCATATTTGCTTTAAAGTAGACTCTCTAGAAGATGAAATTGAAAGACTGAAGAAGTTAGGAGTAACTTTTTTATTAACAGAGGAAATTGAAACATTACCTGATGGAACACGTTACATTTTCTTCTCTGGCCCTGATGGAGAATGGATTGAGTTTTTTGAGACGGAGTGATAAGGTAAAGCTTTTATCAGTAAGGGCATTCATTCCCTCGCTTATTTATTTATGGAGGTGAACCGATACATTGAATCAAACAGACATTCAACTAGGAAACATACATGGTCTCTTATTACAGCCCACAAAACAGGATAAAAAAATAACAATCGTTTTCTATCATGGATGGGGATCTAGCATTTATCATCAAATCTTTTTAGGTACCATCTTAACTAACTTTGGATATACCGTAATTATTCCAGAAATTATTTATCACGATTCACGGACAGCTTTAGAAAATCATTTTTCTAGACCGATAATGGAACAATATTTCTGGAAAACCATTTTGCATACTGTTAAACATGATATAAATGATTTATTTACTAGTATCTATGAGAGTGAATACTGCTTAGGTCATAAAATTGTAGTTCTCGGAAGTTCAATGGGTGGATTCATATCCTCAGGAGCTTTTATCAAAGATTCAAAAATTGATGCACTTATTAATATAAATGGTTCAGGAGCTTGGATAACTTCTGAAGAGATTTTTCAAAAGCAAGGCTCAAATATCGCCAATGAAATTCATATGATTAGAAAAATGGATCCTATTCAATTTATCGAACGCATTCATAATCGACCTATACTATTATTACACGGGGCAAGTGATGCTGTTGTCTCGCCTCTTGGACAACAAACATTTTATGAAAAAGTACAATCACACCATCAAGATACAACAGCTAACATTACATTTATGCTATACTAAAATATCAATCATTCTATAAGTATTCCAATGATTGAAAAAATAGTAAACTGGTTAGATGAGCAATTTGTTCTTTATAGCTAATTAAGACAGACAAGTAAAGCTTACATAAAAAATCAGCACCACTTATTTTGGTGCTGATTTTCTTACATATTAGGAAAATAGTGATGTATTCGCATATAACGCCGGAGAACCACCTGAATGTACAAATAGAATGTTATCTTCTTTCTTAAATGTACCTTTTCGAATTAGGTCGATCAGTCCAGCTACTGCTTTCCCTGTATATACTGGATCCAGTAAAACCCCTTCTGTTTTTGCTAAAAGCTGAACAGCTTCTACCATTTCAGGTGTTGGTAAAGCGTATCCTGGTCCAACGTATTCATCAAAACATGTCACGGCCTCACGCGGAATACTGTTTAGAATACCAACATGCGCTGAAGTTTCTTGCACAAGCTTACATACCTTTTCTTCTTGTTCAGCTTTCCCGCGGCTCACATTCATTCCAATTACCGGAATCCCTGTTTGTCTTCCATAAAATCCAGTGATCAAACCAGCATGCATGCCCCCGCTGCCACTTACACAAACAACCGTATTGAAATCTATCCCTTGCTCAAACGATTGAGCCATAATTTCCTCTGCACATGCAATATATCCCATTGCACCGGTAGGATTGGATCCTCCAACTGGAATGACGTATGGTGTATGCCCTTTTTCAGTTACTTCTTTGGCCACTTTTTGCATCTCATCCATAAGGTCAGTTCCGTTTGGCACAACGATTACATTTTCAGCACCTAATAAATGATATAAGAAGTAATTCCCATTAAAGTCTGGTTTTTCTTCTGGTTCAAGTCCTTCTTCTAATACAAGAATGCATTTCATCTTCTCTTTTACCGCAGCCGCTAATGTTAATCGGCAATGATTGGACTGAATACCGCCAGCAGTAATTAACGTATCTGCACCTTTCGCCTGTGCATCCGCCACAAGGAATTCTAATTTTCTTGTTTTATTTCCACCAGCTGTTAAACCAAGTAAATCATCTCGTTTAAAATAAATAGAAGGTCCTCCTAGGACTTCAGAAAAGTGATTTAATTTTTCAATTGGCGTATATGATTCTGTATATTTTTTTCTAGGGAATTTTGCTAAATTCATACTAACTCTCCTTATTTACTCTTTATCTAAAATTAAAATAGTAATTCAAATATCCATCAAGCATTATCTGTTCACTAATCATAACTCTTACACTTTTATTAGAAAAGTCTTCAGTAACCAAACAACCCTAATGGATTTTTAGCCTGAATTATTTTCAGGAAACATTTCTCAGTATACTTGATTCATTGTAGTAAAGCGACTCTAATGATTTAAAAAACATGATTTCCCCTAACATTTCACTTACTTTTTTATAAACGCACAAAAAAGAGCTTTATCATAACATAAAAGCCCTTTTTATATAGAAGATATACATTATTACTTTCATACTACTTTTCTAAACTATTTATTAGCTGAAAAATGAACAATCCGTGTTAAACCTGGATGTAAATTCCTTTCTCCTTTATGGCGCACATATACCGTTTGATCCCCTTCAAATTTTGGAGGATTCCCCGCATTATATGTATGACATTCGTTTGTTCCTTCTATAGAGAATTCCATGTACTCTATTGCACCGACAAGAATATTCTTTTTATCATCAGCTATTACATCGAGTTCCATTTGCGTCATTTTCCCATCATGAATAGATTGCTTTATCACGCTGCAGACAGCGTTCGCAAAATAAAATTGTGCCCAGAGAGCAGCATTTAAAATCCACGATATAACATGTCGGTAAGTTATATCCCTTAATAGGGGACTTAAGGTTTGATGAAGGGAAACTCGAAATAGGTTTCCTTGCTTTATCTTTGTTAACCTGTTAATAAAGTACTTTTTCTTTTTATCACTAATTTATACACTATAAAGACGCAAATTCCAAAGATAAGAGTTGAACAGGCTGGTAAAATCTTATCATTTGGCACGTATACGCTCCAAAAAGAATTCATAAGTGCATGGAAAACTAGACACATAAAAATACTTTTAGTTGCATTATAAATTGTAGTATATATGAAGGATACGGCAATTATCGTGATTATAAAGTATATAAAATTTATTTGAGACTGGTTAGTGCCTGGAATGAACCATAACGGCAGGTGCCAAACAGCCCATATTATGCTCACAATCATGGTGCTTAAAAATGAAGAAAACCTTTTTTGAAGTGCAGGTTGCAAGAATCCCCTCCATCCGATTTCCTCAACTCCACCACCAATAATCATCATTGGAAAATTAAATAATGCAACGTATAATGGCTTTTGCATCGTTGCCCCACCAAATAGCGTTGGCAGATAACAGCTAATAAAAGCTAGAACAATGAGCAGAATATACCATGCAAAATGATGTTTAGCGTTAACAATGTTTTTGATAAAAACTCTAAACTCCTCTTTTGATCCATATTTTTTCTTTAAACTAATTGCACTAATTGCTGGCATGATACCTCCGAAAACAAACAATATCATTGCTAATGGAGTACCGAATGTGGTAATGTCCCATTTTATCAAGCTAATTAATAGTCCCCAGAGTATCCATGTAAATATGAACGTGCATATTAAGTATCGTTTCATATCATTATTCATATACCTATCCCTCTTTGTCGCGATTAGATTTTAAAATGAATATAGCTTGGTACATAAAAAGATTCATATGTATGATAAACGTTTATTCCTACTGTATTTTATAACTTCTGAATATGCGTATCCTTAAAATCCGTTTGATATTTAAGACCATATCCGAACAGACGATCCATTCCAATATGAGCTGTCCAAATTAAGCCGATCATAAGAGTCACATCTGATTTTAGAAATAAACCGATCAAAATCAGTAATATTGATACTATGTAAGTATGAAACAGGTTATAAATCTGCGCACCAATACGATTATTAATAAGATATGCTAGCATTGAAACATCAGGTACTAAAAGCAACAAGAAGAATATTAACCAGCTAAACTCATTTAATGCATATATATAAATGGTCGCTATTAAGACAATAAGCCCTTCCATATGTATGATTTTTTTCTCCATATTTTATCCTCCTCCCTTATAAATGACGGAATAATAAGACTATTATAACATTTAATTCCAAAACCAGTCTAAACGAATTATCATGTACAAAAAAGCACAGGAATCCACCCTGCGCTTTTTCTTATACTACCTATACTAACTTTCCGTCACGTAATGTTAAGATACGATCACATACATCCAGCATTCTTTCGTCATGTGTAATCATAATCGCTGCTTTTTGACTTTCTTTTACTTCTCGTTTCATCATTTCGACAACTTCGCGCCCACGTTTTGAATCAAGGCTTGCTGTTGGTTCATCCGCTAATATTAAATCCGGATTATTCATGAAAGCACGAGCAATTGCAACCCTTTGTTTTTCTCCGCCAGATAATTGATTTGGATAATGATTTTTTCTTTGAGATAATCCAAATGCAGCTAACAAATGATCCACACGCTTTTCGGATTCTTTTCGGTCTTCTTTCTTTAATTTTGCAATGTAGAGTAATTGTTCTTTTACATTTAAATAGGGAACAAGATTTGCAAACTGAAAAATGAACCCGATTTTTCTTAAACGAATATCTGTCATTTCCTTTTCTGATAAACGCGTAATATTTTGTTCACGAATGTAAATGTTTCCTTTTGATGGTGATAATAACGCACCAGCAATTGATAACAAAGTACTTTTCCCTGATCCAGAG
Organism: Bacillus sp. DHT2; assembly: GCF_026241455.1. Taxonomy (NCBI): domain Bacteria; kingdom Bacillati; phylum Bacillota; class Bacilli; order Caryophanales; family Bacillaceae; genus Bacillus; species Bacillus sp. DHT2. The sequence goes on along the minus strand of NZ_JAPHWH010000001.1, from coordinate 306,625 downwards.
GGACCAACAATACCGATAAACTCTCCCGCCTTCACATCAAGTGAAATTGGATGTAGAGCAGTTACTTCGGTATTTCCTTCTCCGTACACTTTACTTACTTCCTCTAATTTTAATAATGAAGTCATTACATGCCACCTCCAATTGCTTCTAGTGCATCAACTTTTAACACTTGATATAAGGAAATAAGTGTTCCTAGAATACTAATGACAATAAAGATTCCTGCATATTGGCCAATCATTGTCGTTGTTAATAAAAATGGCATGCTTTCTGGCAAAATCTTTTGCAATCCTTCTACTAATACAATACTTATCCCCATTGCAACAACAGATAAGAATAATGCTTGCACAACTAAAGTATTTGCTAAATACGAATTTTTCGTTCCAATTGCTTTTAATACACCTAATTGCTGCGTTTTTTGTAATGTAATGACATAGAAGAACACACCGATTAATAAAGCAGCAATCACAAGCAAGAACGCAATAATCATTGTTAATGTTCCTTGTTCTTCTTTATACCCTGGAATACTTTGAAGAACTTCTTTTTTCTCAATCACATGTGCATTTTTCACTTCTTTATCAGTACGAAGTGCAATTGCGCTATAATCCTTTTGATTTGGCTGCGCAATTTGTCCCCATACATCTTGATTCACATAAACAACAGGTGTGTGACTAAACATTTGATCTTTCGTAAAGCCAACGATTTTGAATTCCTTTTTCGAAACTGGATCAATAATTGTATCGCCAATATCTATGCCTTTTTCTTTAATCGATTCGTCAGCAACCAGTTCATCTTGTGCTGTTCCTAATGCATTCCCTTTCACAATCTTTGGTTCCAAGAACGTGTCACGTTCACTTGCAAAAATTGCAATATCAACCTTTTTTGAACTATCCTTCTTTTCATACGTAGAAACCTTCACATGAAATGGCACAGCATCTTTTGCATCTACTTGCCCTACTACATCATCCACATCTTCTTTCTTTATTTGTGAACGGAGTAATTTATTTTCTGCATCATCTGCTAATACAAATTTTGTTGCATCCATATTTTGAATTGATGATGCATTATCATACGATAAACCATTTGCTAATCCAGAAATCACAAGAACTAAAAATGATAATAAAATCATGATGAGCCCGATTAATCCATATCTTAATTTTGATTGTTTTAATTCACGCAGAGCTAAAAACATTTCGCTCGCTCCTTCCTATTTCTTTCTATGTACTCATCTTAAAAAAGAAATATGAACGGAATATGAACAAAAGATTACAATCAAAAAATTACCATTGAATGAAATGTATTGGATTCAAGCCCATAGTTTCATTAACGATTTCTATAATGAGGTTGAATATATCCTAATTGTATTCCTTTTGTTACAGCTTCTAATGAAGATGAAACATCCAATTTATCAAACATATGTTGAATATGGTTTGAAATTGTGCGTTCACTAGCATATAACATAGTAGCAATTTCTTTACGCTTATATCCACCACATAGTAACTGTAAAATTTGTTTCTCACTATCGGTTAATTCTTCAACATAGTCCATAGACATTGGAAAATAACAAATACCTTCGTTAATTTTAATTAAAATTTCCAACAACTTATCTGGCATAATATTTTTATTAATAAAGCCACTTACACCAATTTTTTGAGCTTCATATCGATAAACAGGCAAATCATAGCCTGTTAATATAGCTATTTTCGTGCCACATTTACTATCTAAAATAGTTTTTGCTATTTCTAAACCATCTTCGCTACTAATATTGCTTAAATTTATATCTACTAAAATAATATCTGGCTTAAACTCATTAATGATTGTGATAACATTTTCAACATTTTGTAATGAATAGAATTCATCTATCTCAGGATAATCTTCTAAAGCTATCTCCAAACTTTTTGAAAACAAAGCATGGTCATCTATTAATAAAATATTGATAGGAATCATCTCCTTTCATAGGAATAAAAATATCAATACATAAACCAGAAGGATTACATTCTGAAATTGTCATGTTACCGTTTAACAAAAACAGTTGTTCTTTAATCGAATTCAACCCTCTATGTTCATTAGGAATATGCTTCTCATTTCCCATACCTATCCCATTATCTTTTACTATAAGCTCTATTTTGTTATTTTCTTGTACCAAACTCAAAACTAACTTAGAACATTTAGAATGTTTGAACGCATTTGTTACTAATTCTTTTAAAATTCGATATATAACAAGATTATAAGGTTCAACTAAGAATAAATTATCATTACAATTAAAAGATATATCAATATTTTTCATTCCGTATTTTTGCTGGATCATCTCAAGCAGATTACTATAATTCTTTTTTAATGTGAGTGTCTTTAATAACGTTGGGTGGTATTCTTGCATTTGTACACGTATAGACTGGTTTAAGTCATCTAGCGTTTTTACTATCATTTCATGAATTTCTTCTTTATTAGATTTATTCATCATATTTTTAACTGCTAATATATCTTGTAATATTTCATCATGCAGATAATCAGAAAATTCACTTTTCAACTTCTCCTCTTTAGCTATCTGTAAAAGATTTTGAACGTAAGAGCTTTCTGGCAAGGGTTTAGGTTCTTCTGCATCCACATTTAAGATCGTATCTTTTATGTCTTGAAATAATAGTGTGAAATAAAGAAGAACAAACCAAAAAATCGTATGTATAATGATAAAATAGGTAATCATACTAAATTTAAACAACAGCCCAAGCAAACTAATAAAAACAATAAAGCATAAAAACATGAATATCATTTTACCTTCCTTTAAAAGTAAATATTGCTTCATAAATGTATGGCTTTTAAAAGCAATCGCATGAATACTAAATAAGGGTAGCAGGATCACGATATACCACCCTAAATTACTTAAATATTCAGGGCTTCCTGCAAACAACATAGCATATACAATAAAGAGAGCGATAAGAATAGCAACAGATTTAAATAACTGCTTTTTTTCGCTTTTGAAGATAAATTTAATTCGTTCTCGATTTTTCAAAAATAGAAAAATAATACAAATAAAACTAAAAATCCATTGACATGAAAATAGAGCGGCAAATATTTTATCGTTTATCAATTTCGCAACCAATGTTAATACACATGTAATCTTTAAAATCCAGTCTGTCTCTTTTTTATAAGCATAAATAGAATCTTGGAAAAAGAACAAAAGCAAAAATTGTACTGTCTTATATAGAATTACTACACTAAGTAGTATACTTAGTGTATAAGAAATTTGACTCCCGTTAAGCGTAAGTAAAAATTGCCATGAAGCAAAAAATAGCAATTTGGAGAATTTTGATAGCGTGTTATTTTCTTTTATGTTTACAAAACTAATATATGCCCCATATATGACCATTATTGTTATAAACGTTAGTGGAAGTAACTTTGCTGTTCCTGCAATCTTACCTTGCAAAAATTCATAGCATAAAAAAATAATCATACAAAGTTGATTCATTAAAATAAAGATTTGTTTTTGCTCATAGTATTTTTTCATAGACTCACTTACCTTTACTAGATTACATACAGATAAAGCTGATGTTTGTTTATTATCATCAGCTTTATCTGTAAATTTTTACTTTTTATCGTTAAATATAATTTTATAGCATGCTCTTTTTGTTAACAAATAATAAATGATATAAACCACAGTAAAAATAATTAATGCAAAAAGAATAGGTAATATAAAGGCACTACCTTTTCCTAATAAATCGTCCATTAAAGCAGTTTTGTATGCCACCAGTGCAAAAATACTATGCGCTGCCCCTAATATATAAGGGATGCTAAATAACGTAAAGATTTCTTTTCTTATTATCCTTTTTATCTTTTTCTTGTTATATCCCATTCTTTGTAAAATTGTAAATTCATTTTCATTTGACATTATACTCGAAAGATTATGGAAATAGAGTATGCTACCTGTTGCAATAAAAAAGATGATAGTGACAAAGCTAATGAGCAGGAATGTTGAGCTATTCTGCTGGATAATGTAATCATTTTTTTGATAACTACTTGTAAAATAGATATTATCTTTAAATAGTGGAGCTAAGTTTTCATAAACTTCTTTGTTATCTCTCATATCTGTTCCGTTAATGCTCATCATAGTCTTTTCTGGAAGCCCTAATGCTTTTATTTCTTTGTAAAGTTTGTCAGAAATAATAAGGGTTCCTACACTATTCGCAAATCCAATTGGGTTAAGTAATGTAGTCTCTTTCACTTTCACATCCACACTCTTTATAGATGTTAAGTTCAAAGTATATGTATTCTCTTTATCTAACTTTTCTTTTTCAGGCCTATATTTCACTAAAATACTTTCATGTTTAGCTAAATTCTCAAATTCTACCTTTTTCCCTTGAAAATTTATTAGATCCCTGTAATCCGACTCAGAGATTAGATCAAATCCATGTTCTTTCTTCATACTATATTCTTTAGGCAAATTTTCAGAAGAGGATGTTCCTTGAATAATAGTCGTTTCTTTGTATTTCATGTTTTCTTTTCCGACAGTATCTTGCACAGCTTTAATTGCTTTATTAGCCGATTCTTTATCTTCCAACGGGAACTCAATAGCTGACGGTACGATACGTTCTGTAGCAGCAATTGGATAGTAAAGCGTTAGTATAGTAGCGCCAAATATAGCCAAAGTTCCTGCAGCTAATAAAGTTAACAAAATTAAAGTCTTTGCCTTCGAACGGATTTTAAATATAAAGTTTGGAATGATAATAATATTCGATTCCTTATAAAACCATTTTTTCTTTTTCTTCAATTTTTGAATAACAAAAGGTAAAAAGGAGTGAATAAAGAAGATTGTCCCTAATACCACACTTAACATTGTTAAAAGTGCGATTGGTGAAAACCCTATCGTTTTCCACAATGATTCGGTTCCTCTTATAATATCAATAGCTAAGAAATAGCCTACCAAAATCAAGAATAGTCCTAATAGGGATAAAGCTGTACTAACTTTCATCTGCTTTTCTTCCTTTTTCTCCATACGTACCAAAGTAAGTAAGGAACTTTTTCGAAGGATTATCCAGTTTGATAAGAATAAGACAGTCAAAACAGCAAATATAAAAATAAAAGTGAATAGTACCGAATCAAGATTAATTAATGGCACTTCAGAAGTATTAATGTTTAATTTTAGTACTTTGACTACCACCTCAATAATTCCTTTATGAGCAACAGCACCCAGCACGATACCTACAATTAGAGCAGTAAAAGAAATTATAATATTTTCAAAGGTTAATAATTTTACCATGGTTGACTTTCGATACCCCAAGAGCGAATAAATTCCCAGTTCTTTCATTCTTTTTTTCATAAAGAAAGTATTGGAGTATGACATATAGAATAGTACAAATGCCATAACGAAGATTGCCACCGTTCTCGACATTGTTTCTACTCTACCATCAGACGAAATCTTTTCCATGATAATATCGTTCATGGAAAAAGAAATAAAGGCGAAAAACACCATCAAAACAAAAGCCACTGAAACGAAATAGAACGAATAGAAGGAAAAGTTATTCTTCAGATTCTTTGTTGCTATTGTTAATAATCCCACAGTCATGCCTTCCTTTCACACTCTTAGTTATATCGATTTTCATCAATTTTTGAGATTTCCTTTAATATCTCTTCAAAAAATTCTTTTCTACCCTTTTCGTTTCTTTTTAATTCTTTCAAAATATTCCCATCCTTGAATATTAAGATTCTACTTGAAAAACTTGCTGCATAAGCGTCATGGGTTACCATCAAAATTGTTGTATGAAGATCCTCATTAGCCTCTCTTAACTTTTGAAGCAGCTCTGTTGCAGAGTTTGAATCTAACGCGCCGGTTGGTTCATCTGCAAATAATATACTTGGCTGTTTCGCAATGGCTCTTGCTGCCGCAACCCTCTGCTTTTGTCCTCCAGAAAGTTGACTAGGGTACTTTGATAATTGTTCGAATATGCCAAAACGCTTTGCTAAACTTTCTATAGTCGATTCGATTTCGTTTGGAGATTTGTTTAACAGAGTAAGTGGCACAGCAATATTTTCCTGCACCGTTAAACTATCAAGTAAAAAATACTCTTGAAAAATAAAGCCTAAATGATCCTTCCTAAAATCCGCAGTTTTGTTATCATTAAGTGTTTTAATATTGACACCATTTATCAAAACATCTCCATCTGTCGGTGTATCAATAGTTGATAGTATATTTAATAAAGTTGTCTTTCCAGATCCTGAAGCACCCATAATACCAATAAATTCACCTGATTCAATATCAAAAGATACTTTATTCAGTCCAGGCAATTGATTCTTATTGTAAATTTTTGTAACATTTTTTGCAGATAATAATGTATTCATCCTATTTGCTCCTTTCAATTTGTTGATATATTAATTTTATTCTTCAATATATAAAGAAGCATGAGTAAAAAACGCAATCTTCTACTTACATTACAAATTCACTTTATTTGCCCTCCCGTTTAGCTGTCCCCTAGATAATGAACACTTTTAAAAAGTTGCCTATGCCTTCATGAAAAGATTAGTAAAACATTTTGGAGAACCAACTGTTCTCACTACAGACAAAACGCCGGCATTACTTTGCGCATTTAACAAATTAAGAAAACAAGGATTTTATCAAACTACAATCCATTGTACAATCAAGCATTTAAACAATCTTATTGAACAGGATCATAGGCATGTAAAGAGACGTTTTGCTAAATCCGCAGGATTTCAAAATCTTCGTCATGCTTCACGTACGATAAAAGGTATTGAAACCATTCATGCTCTATATAAACAAAGGCGAAGTCTTCAAAGAGACTCCGCCTTTTCAACGTACAATGAACTTCAACAATTACTAGCTACTTCTTAAACATTGCTCCTCATTTACCAACCTGTTTATGCTTTTTTCAAACTTCGCAACAGAACCATTCGTTTGGTTTTTTGACAATATCCAAACGTTATTATAAAATGTTTATATATGTGTAAACGAAATAAATTTATGTTTATTTATATTCATAAGAGATAGGAAATGTTAATAACAATAAAGAAATGGGTATACCACCAACAAAGAGCTGCAAAAAGAATGGAACCAGTACGGAAAAGATGCTTTCATGATTGACATACTAGAAAAATAGAAAAGAAGAATTATTAGCTCTTGAAGAAAAGTTACAACCATATGGAGAACGGGGTTATAACCAAAAATAGTCTTAAAAAGGGGAGAAAATTATGGAACAAAGAAAGTATCCAGTAACACCTCAAGATCGAATGAATTATATATTAGGTCTTTATTCGGCAAATCAACAAATTAATGCAGTTCTTTATTTTCCTGTAGGTATATCAAAGAACATACTTGAACAATCAGTAAGGATAACGTTACAATTGCAGCCGGTTTTGAACAGCCGTTTTGTAGAAAGTGATATTCCTTACTGGGAGGAACATTCATCTGGTACTAACTCACCTATTTGTCTTTTTGCAGAAGGAAATGATCAAGAACTTGAAATGATGGCAATAGATTTTATTAAGGAATCTGGAGATCGTATTCAGGGGCCTATGGTTCAAACAAAATTATTACGAGGCACTACAACAAATATGTTAGTGGTGAAATTATCCCATCTATGTTCAGATGGTGCAGGAGTCAAGGAATATATTAATTTGTTGGGAGCAATTTATACTCAACTTTACCTGGGAAAATCTAAGGATCAAATTATAAAGGAATTTGGTGAGGGGAATGAGAGTTTTCGTGATCAATCACCTGTTTTCAAATATGCTGGAATACCAGACGTAAAAAGTGCCTATCGTCCTAACCAAGAACAACAGGCATCGTTATGGTCTTTTCCATCTCAACCGAACAAAAATATATACCCAAAAATGTCGGTACGGCGGTTGAGCCATGAGCAAACTCTACGTCTAATCCAATGGACAAAAGCACAACAGGCTACCTTGAATGATGCAATCATGACTGCATACTTCCGAGCTTTATCACGTTTCACTGTGTATGCAGAACCTCGCACCGCAGAAAAAATGATCGGTTTAACAATTGATTTACGCCGATATCTTCCTAATCATACAACTGGTGCTATTTGCAACTTATCCGGTATGGAAATGCCAGTGATTAAAATGGAAGATGATGAATCATTTAATCAGACTCTAGCTCGAGTCAAACAATCAATGGATAAAATAAAATCTCAAAATCCAGGTCTTTCTTCAGCAGCAGGAATGGAGCTACTGGCAGGTATAAAGCTATCTGCGGTGAAAGAAATATATAAGCAGCAATACGAACAGGCTTTACAGATGGGGATGGCATTACCGTTACTTACAAATTTCGGGGTGATAGCAGATGAACCTATTAAGTTTGGTGAAGTTCAAGCTGAGGACGGGTATATGACATCACCTATTATGTATGCACCATTCTTTACAATGGGGGCAAGCTCTTATAATGGAAGACTTACATTTACGATTGGTTATCATACGCCGGATACATCAAAAGAAAAAGTAGACCAATTTTTAGAAAGTGTGGTTAATCAACTATCATAATTGTAATAATCATTACGTAATAGGGGTATCACCCCACACCCAACAAGCTAAGCTTATATAAGTTTAATTTTACGTGAGATTTTTCTTTTTTCTAAAAGAGAGTTTTGGCTTAAAGAAGATAAATTTTTAATGGATTATTGCCATGAATATATTGATAAAGTTCATCAATATATTTGTAGAAAGGAGGAACTAAAATGAAGAGAGATGATAATAAGATTGGTCACTTTACATCTGAAAAAGGAAAGGAAGACTTTCAAATTGCCTACGATGAATCAATGGCACTTCTTCCAAAGCCTAACGATACGAAAGATATAAAAACTAAATATGGCACAATTCGTGCTTATTACTTTACTAAAGAGGAAAACAAACATAAGGAACCAATACTCTTACTCCCTGGACGTGGTGCATCTACTCCAATGTGGGTACCCAATTTAGAAGGGCTAAGGGAGAAAAGGCCTGTTTACACGATAGATTTACTCGGTGAACCTGGAATGAGTGTGCAAACGAAGGTGATTGAAAACCAAAAACAACAAGCAGAATGGTTAAATGAAGTAATTGAAGGATTAGGTTTAGAAAAAGTGCATATCGTGGGTGTCTCCATTGGCGGTTGGACAACAATGAATTTGGCCAGATATAATCCAGAGCATATTGCTACGGCTAGTTTATTGGACCCAGTCTTTGTATTTGCGCAAATGCCCATAAAGATGATTCTAGCATCTATTCCAGCTTCCGTCCCTATTGTACCTAAGTTTATAAGAGAAAAGATGTTAAGCTATGTATCTGGAGGAGCAGAAACAAATGACGATGAGCCTATTGCTAAATCAATCGAGTCGGGTATGCGTAACTATAAACTTAAAACACCAGCGCCTGATCTATTTAGTAAAGAAGACTTAAAAAATATCAACGTTCCAGTGCTTGCATTAATGGCTGAAAAAAGTACAATGCACAATTCAGTAAAAGCAGTTGAAACTGGGAAAAAATATGTTGAAGATATCGATATAGTTAACTGGAAAAATGCATCTCACGCAATCAATGGTGAGTTCTCTAACGAAGTTAATGCCAGGATCCTTGATTTTGTAGAAAAACATTCTAATGACAACTAAGTTGAAAGTGGAAAATATGTTGTAATAACAACTTTACATTATCACTTTCATTTTTCATAATCGGTATAAAAAAGGGACAGATTGATTTACGGAATCAGTCTGCCCAAAATCAAAAAGAGTTCATCCACCAAGTGTTTGGGCTTATAGCATAAAATACGATTTCACTAGGAATCTACTATTATCCGCGTTCTTCTTCATATATTTGCACCAGAACCGAAAATGACGTACCCATTTCCAAATGGCTACTTCCAACAATCTACCTCAAATGATTTACATATTTTCTTTTAACATTTTTATCATTTTATCTTATAAAAAAAGACTGATTTAAAGATTTCCTCTTCAAATCAGTCCTTCTCATCATTTCGGTAATTCAATTCGAAATGTCGTACCTTCTCCTCTTATACTCTCCACTGAAATTTCTCCATGGTGCAGTTCAACAATTTTTTGCACAATGGATAAGCCTAAGCCACTTCCTTCCACATTACGAGCCCTCGCTGTATCCACCTTATAAAACCGATCAAAAATCCGCTCTACTTCTTCTTGCTCCATACCAATCCCGCTATCTGAAATTGAAATCACTACACTCGCTTCTAATTCTTCTACAGCAAATCCAATCGTTCCACCACGATCTGTAAACTTAATACTATTTGTAAAGATATTTGTCCAAACTTGATGAAGTAAATTTTCATCGCCTCTTACATTTATGCTAGGTACGTCAAATTCAACCGCTATGTCTTTTTCACGCCATTTCCATTCCAACATAAAAATGACATCTTTCATTTGTTTGTGCACATCAAATTCTTTTATTTGAAGAACCTTTTCCTCTTTATCTAAAGAAGCAAGTGTAAGTAACTGCTTACATAAACTAGACATCCGCTTACTTTCACCCTCAATAATTTGTAAATAACGTTTTCTTTCATCTTCTGTCATCTTTTCTGACTGTAGAGTTTTAGAAAAACCTTGAATCGAGGAAAGTGGAGATTGAAATTCATGAGACACGTTAGAAACGAACTCTTGTCTCATTTGATCTAACTCTTTTATACTTTTTGTCATTTTTTTAAAACTCGTAGATAATGTCCCAATCTCATCTTTTCGCCCTTCTTCTAATTCAATATCATATTCACCATTCGCAATTTTTTGCGTCGCTTTTGTAAATATGCGAATCGGACGAACGATATACCGCGCTGCGATTGCAATAAAAACGATACTTAATACAACAATAAATCCAAGCAATACCGCTAAGAAAATCCTCATTTCGCCGAATTGTTGCTGAATATCAGGACGAATAAATAAGGCATATTGCTTATCACCATGTTTCAGCGGAACCCCTACGCTATTAATTAATTCATTATCAAAAAAGCCTGTTATAAATAGACGAGTTGGATAGGTAGAAACACCATTGTATGTTTTCCCTTGTAAGACTTTGTCAATGGTAGCATCACTAATCTTTATAGTCCGAAAAGCATTTCCAATTCGTTTCCCCTGTTTTTGATCATCTACTACATAAATCTCATAACCTAATTTCGCAATAGAATGTAAATACTCATCCTTATTTTCCTCAGTCTGTTTTTCATATAAATGTTTTACTTCCTCAGCGTAACGTAAAATCTTTTCACTATTATACGGTTTTAATTTCACTTGATAATAAACATTGGTTAATAAAAAACCAATGATGCTACTAAGAAGCATAATCCCAATCGTAATCAATGCAAATCTAGAATAAAGTGACTTCATCTTATTTCAGCTCCAACTTATAACCAAGTCCACGTACCGTTTTAATTTGAAAATCATCTGTTCGTTTTGAAAAACGATCTCGAAGACGTTTAATATGAACATCGACTGTCCGTTCATCTCCTTCAAAGTCCATCCCCCAAACAAGTTCAATCAACTCTTCTCTTGAAAACGTTCTTCCAGGATACCCTGCAAGTTGTGATAACAATTCAAATTCCTTTAAAGGAAGTAAAATCGTTTGGTCATTACATTTTACCTCAAAGCTTTTTCTATCAATCGTTGTTCCGTGAAGCGTGATAACGTCCGCACTCAGCATTTGATAACGACGAAGTAAAGCTTTCATACGGAAAATAACTTCCGCTGGTTCGAATGGCTTTACAATATAATCATCTGTTCCTGAAATAAATCCTTTTTCTTTATCCACCAATTGATCTTTAGCAGTTAATAAAATAACAGGTATATCATGATACTTTCTAATTTCTTCGCACAAAGTATATCCGTCAATAAATGGCATCATGATATCGACAACGGCCAGGTGAATATTTTCTTTTTCTAATATGGATTGCGCTACCTTTCCATCCTCAGCTTCAAAAACTTTATAGCCTTCCTTTTGTAAGTGGTAATGTAATAATTCTCTAATATGCCCGTCATCATCCGCTAATAAAATATGTATCATATTCGTTAAATCCTTCCTTGTTTATCCTTCTACACTATTACATTAAGAAACAATTGTGTTTTTTGCAAGAAAAAGCCCGCATTTAAAATTAAATATATACAAATATTAACAAATATTACAAATGAAAGCCTGCATCTTCGATTACTAAGTAATTTTCGATACAGGCTTTTTTATTTAACCTTAGCTCTCCGTTCGTTAAGCTGTAAAACCCGAAAATCCGCTTGTTTGTAGGCGCTAAAAAGACCGAGCAAGACGGAATCCAAGGTCGTCAATGTAAAATGTCGGATGGCTACGACGACGACACGAAGCCCCACACCCCCTGGCCTCTTCAGCCCAGCTACCTCCTCGGAAAATTCGGTAGGATCCGTACACTTGTTCATCATATAAATCAAAGCACCACTCCCAAACATTCCCTAACATATCATATAGACCCCATGCATTCGGTTCCTTTCTTCCTACTTCATGGATTTTGCCCCCTGAATTTTCATTGTACCAGGCAATCTTATCAAGCTCTCCATATCTATAACCAGTAGTCCCGGCTTTACATGCATATTGCCACTCTGCTTCTGAAGGAAGTCGATAACCGTCAGATTCCCAATTACAAATAATGTTTTCACCATCATTACTTATAGAATAACACTCTTTCAGTCCAGCTTTCTGTGAAAGTAGATTACAAAAAGAAATTGCATCATTCCAAGAAATATTCACAAATGGTTTTAGATCTCCGTCAAAAGAATTGGATGACTTATTTGTAATAGCATAGTATAGATCCATAGTTACAGGATACCTTGCAAGAAGAAACGGTCTTATTTCAACTTTCCATTTGCTTTTTATTCTATCGTCTCTTAATTCTATTTCTCCCCCTGGAATTTTCACCATCTGATTGTCAATGTAACTCATTATTTCATTTGACACTCCCATTTCCTCCTAACAATCTTAATGCCGTAAATTTCATTACATCTAGAACCATTAGATCAATACAAAAATCATGTTGTTTTTGTAGATAACTACCTGTTATCCATTCATACAGCACAGGTACTACACCATAGAAGATGAAAATGGATAGAATGTGTTCATACTATTTTATGGTTGGAAGAGGAATTTCAATCAACTACGGTACTTTAGAACCTATCCCTTAGTTGAAGAAAGAATAGTGTATAGCGTATTTTCATAAGTCGTCAATTATTACTATGTATCTTTAATTTGTACTTATAGTTTAAAAAAGATAGTAGGGATATTTAATCCTTACTATCTTTACTCCTAATCTTATGTCTTTTTGTTTAATTTAAAGAATGTATGAAAAGCCCACTACGAAGCTTCGGTTCAAACCAAGTGGACTTTGGTGGCATAACTTCCCCCGCATCAGCAATTGCTAATAAATCTTCCATTGATGTAGGATATAAAGCAAACGCTACTTTATAATCACCACGATTTACAAGGCGCTCTAGCTCCTCTAAACCTCGAATACCACCAACAAAATCAATGCGGCTATCTGCACGTGGATCGTGAATTTGTAATACTTGACTCAATAAGTGATCTTGTAAAATAGAAACATCTAAACGTTTTACAACATCATAGGCATCAAATGTTTCTTCTTTCACAGTGAGTTTATACCACCACTGATCCAAATACATACCAAATGATTTTGGTTCAGTTGGTTTATATGGAGATACATAAGCTCTTTCTACATAAAAATAGTGTGAAATTTGCTGTAAAAATTGGTCCTGTGATAAACCATTTAAATCTTTCACAACACGATTATAATCCCAAATTGATAATTCATCATGAGGGAATAAAACAGATAAAAAGAAATTAAATTCTTCTTCTCCTGTATAGTTCGGATATTGTTCCCTACGCATTAACCCAACTTTCACAGCAGATGCTGATCGATGATGTCCATCTGCAATATATAAGGAAGGAATCTCTTCGAATGATTCTACTAATGCAGAAATCGCATCAATTTCTGCGATTTTCCATATTACATGCTCCACACCGTCATCTGCAGTAAATTGATAAATTGGCGTGTGATTTTTTTGCCACGTTGCAATTAACTTTGTTACGTCTTCTTTCGCACGATATGTTGAAAAAATTGGACCTGTATTCGCATTACATATATCAACATGACGAATGCGATCTTGTTCTTTTTCATGACGGGTCCGCTCATGCTTTTTAATTGTATTATCAGTATACTCATCAATTGATGTACAAACGACAAGTCCAGACTGCATTCTCCCTTGCATTGTTAATTGATAAATATAAAGACATGGCTCTTCATCTTGAATCAATACTTCTTCTTGCATTAAACGTTGTAGATTTTCACTTGCCTTTTCATATACACTGTTATCATATGGTGAAACAGCCGGATCTAAGTCTATTTCAGCTTTATCAATATGCAAAAAGGAATATGGGTTTCCCTTTACAACTTCTCTTGCTTCTTCACTATTTAACACATCATACGGCAGTGCTGCAACTTGTGCAGCTTTATCAGATACTGGACGAATTGCCCTGAATGGTCGAATTGTCACCAAATCTCTCTCTCCTTTATACAATCATTCGAACAGCTACTACACCTGTGATTTTCTTTATGTTTTCAACTACATTTTCTTTAATTATATCATCAATTCCATTATCGATATCAATCATTGTATATGCAAAAGAGCCTTTACTACGGTTTATCATATCAGCAATATTAATATGATGTTCCGCTAAACATCCTGTAATTTGCCCCACCATATTCGGAACGTTTTGATGCATAATCGTAATTCGTTTCTTTCCGACATAAGGAAGTTCTACATTTGGATAATTTACTGAATTACGGATATTTCCTGTTTCTAAATAGTCTCGTAATTGACGAGCGGCCATAACTGCACAATTCTCTTCAGATTCATACGTTGAAGCTCCAAGATGGGGTGTTGCCGTTACATTTCTCATTTTTATTACATTTTCATTTGGAAAATCAGTTACGTAATGATTAATAATCCCTTCTTCTAAAGCTTTTGCTAACGTAACTTCATCCACAAGTTCTCCTCTTGAGAAGTTAAAGAGACGGACACCTTTTTTCATCGTTTGTATAGCGTGTTCTCCAATTATCCCTCTCGTTTGATCTGTCAGTGGAATATGCAATGTAATATAGTCACATGTTGCAAAGATTTCATCTAAACTAAATGCACGTTGTACGTGTGTTGATAAGCGCCATGCTGTTTCAACAGATATATATGGATCGTATCCAACGACATCCATACCAAGAGATAATGCGTCATTTGCGACAAGAGCACCAATGGCACCAAGTCCAATAACACCAAGTCGTTTGCCTGCTATCTCTGAACCAACGAATTGTTTTTTTCCTGCTTCTACAAGCTGCGGAACTTCTTCACCTTCTAATCCCGCTGTCCAACCAACCCCACTTATAATATTACGTGATGACATAATAAGACTGGCAAGAATAAGTTCTTTCACTGCATTCGCATTTGCCCCTGGGGTATTAAAAACAACGATACCTCTTTCTGTACAACGTTCTACAGGAATGTTATTTACACCAGCTCCTGCTCTTGCAATTGCCTTTAAATCTTTTGAAAATTCTTCTTGATGTAAGGAAAAACTTCGAAGTAGTATACCATCTGGATGTTCTAAGCCTTCTCCAACCTCATATCGCTCTCCACCAAAAATTTGCAAGCCCTTTTCAGCAATCTGATTTAATGTTTGAACGCGAAACATTTCCCCATCTCCCTATCTATTCTCTAGCTCAAAATCCTTCATGTAATCTACTAATTGTTGAACACCTTCTACCGGCATTGCATTATAAATACTCGCTCGCATGCCACAAACTGAACGATGGCCTTTTAATGTAACAAGCCCTAGTGTCTTAGCTTTTTGTAAAAATTGCTCATTTAAATCATTGGATGGTGTTGTAAATGGAATATTCATAAGCGAACGATATGCAGGATCAACCGGTGAAGTAAATAATTTTGATTCATCTAAGAAATCGTATAGAAGAGCTGCTTTTTTTCTATTTTGTTCTTCAATCGCGGATACGCCGCCCTGCTCCTTTAACCATTCTAATACTAGCTTCGCCACATAAATACTAAAGGATGGTGGTGTATTATATAAGGAATTATTTTTACTGTAAGTTTCATAGTTTAACATTGTCGGACAAGAAGTATCAGCTTTACCAATTAAGTCTTTTCTAATAATTGCAATTGTTAGTCCTGCTGGTCCTAAATTCTTTTGTGCTCCTGCATAAATGAAACCAAATTTCTCTATATCGTATTCTTCAGATAAAATATTTGAAGACATATCAGCAATAAGTGGAATATTCTCTAATTTCGGCAATTGAACATATTTCGTTCCTTCAATCGTATTATTCGTTGTTATATGTACATAATCTAGTTCTTTCGGAATCATTGAAACATCAACATGTGGAATCGTTGAAAAATGATTTTCTTCCGATGAAGCAATAACTTCTACTTCTCCAGTTTTCTTAGCCTCCTGTAAGGCTTTCTTAGACCATGACCCTGTAAGGACATATCCAGCTCTTTTATGTTCATTCATTAAATTTAATGGAACCATTGAAAACTGTAACGATGCCCCTCCCTGTAAAAATAGCACGTCGTAATTCTCAGGAATGTGCATCAATTCACGAAGCAAGCTACTTGCTTCATCTATAATATTTTGAAACTCTGAAGACCGGTGACTCATTTCAATAACAGACATGCCTGTCCGATTATAATTCAAAAGCTCCTTTTGCACTTTTTCTAAAACTGGCAAAGGGAGTATAGATGGTCCTGCCGAAAAATTGTAAACTCTCTCCATCAACTGTATGACCTCCCTGTTTCTATATTTATTATTTTTTAAACTTTCTGAATTATAACCCATATAAAATATACGGTCAATTTGTTTTGCTTTATTAGGGTGCAAGACGCAATGGAACCGTTTGCAGATGCATTTACTTTTATAAACATACAAAAAAGTGTTAAGCATTTTATCTCGCTTAACACTCCATTCATAAATTTATAAGAGCTAATTGTCCGTAAAGAACCGATCATAAATTTGATAAAGAGCAGAAAGACCAAAAAGCCAATAAATGGTATCAACAAGAGCTGGTGTAGAACCAAACCATTTCTCAACTACATTATAATCCAGCGCAACAAACAACCAATTCAAACCGCCAAGAATCACCAGAATTACTGTAAGGTAAGACAAAAACTTCATTATGATTGCCCCCTAGGTGATAAAATGGTGAAAGGCCTTTCACTAAAATATATGTAACAAATCAAAAAACTTTCTTATTTTTTAATTAAATTTATCACACATTAACGAGCAGTAATATCCCTTCCTCAACATTCAGCAAAAACTAAAAGGAGGACATTTGTCCCCCTTACTTGTTATATAAAAGCAAACAATGTAACCTATATGATTTTATTTTGTTCCTACTGCAATACCTTGTGTATCAATTTTCGTAATTAACTCATGATATCTCTGCATCTCTCGCTCACTATTATCCCAACTTTCACCGTAAATGTGACTTATTTTTGTTGCTCGGATTTCTAAAAGAAACGTGCCCTCCTCATCTTGCAATAATGCATATGTAATTGTTCCTTCTTTATAAAATTTAGTTGGATGTGCATTTTTTAATTTCTCGACACTAGGTTGGCCAACCTTTCCCATCACAACTGGAACATAACCTTCTTCAACAAATTGCTGAAGGGATTTCTCACTAAAATCACTTCTTTTCAATGAATATAAAATAGATTCCACCGTATACTTATTGAATTTTTCTTTTTGTTCTTCGAGCGCTCTATCCTGATATTCAACAATCGATTGTTTTGTTTCTTGGCTGATATGTGGCGTTGTATTTCCGGTTTCCCTCTGATACAGGTTGTATAATTTTTCAGCGCGATAAATAAGAGTAAAAGAGAAAATAATGACTAGACAGATTCCCCATTTATTATACCGTGGAGATTTAATATCTGAATACGATTGAATTTGTTTATGCTCTTCAGACGATAATTGTGATCGAGCAACCGTGGGCGCTACCTCTGCGACTTGTTGTTTTTCAAACATGGCTTCTTTTCCCCAAAAACTTGCTAATTGCGACTCAATCTCTTCTGGTGACAGCTTTTGTGTCGATACATTTACAGGCTCTACTTTCCCAACTTCACGTTTCATTTTAGAGATTTCTCGATCTCTAATAGATTGATTCTGGCGCAGATTCGTTCTCCAATCTGAAGGCATACTTAGTCCAGCTTCTTTATATATCTTCCCTTTAATGATAGAAGAAACAAGACACATCACAAGAACAACAAAATAGATAATACCTGCATACCCTCCTATCACATATATAGGAAGAATAAGCCATCCAATAAAACTTAATACGATTAAAAAAGTATACACATACCGATTTAGATCATATACAAATCCAAATAACGAGCAAAATTTAGAAAAAGCTCGTACTAAAATTTGTGAAAATCCCATAGTAAAAGCACAAAATTTATTTTTCGTTACAATTGTATCTTTATAAATCCCTCTAACATCTTCATCATTTGGATCTAGTTTCATCGCAGTTTCAGCTAGCATTCTTGCTTTTTTAAAATTCCTCTTCTCCTTCGCTATACTTGCAAAACAGAAAAGATTCGTTATATTTTCTGGATTTAATTCTAAAGCACGCTTTTCAGCCTTTAATCCCTCTTCTTTTCGTTTTGGGAAATGTTTCAAAAGGATATAAGCATACCTACCTACATACGTTTCATTTTCAGGGTCTAATTCCATCGCCTTTTCTAGGTAAACAAGTACATTCTTCATTCCTTCAAGATGCATGACAGCTTCGCTCATATAGAAATAATATGGTCCCTCTTCAGGGTAGTTTCTTATACCAATTTCCGCTATTTCTCTTAATCTTGTAAAATTACTTTGCGCAGTAAAAATATCTAATCCTGCTAAAAGAACAAATTCATTTAAGTGATCTAATTTAAGCGCTTCTTCTATATATTCACTTGCAATATCACATTCATGAAGCCCATAGAAATATACATAGCTTAAGCTGAGATATCCATAAACATCTTCTGGATCTTCCCTAACCATAAGTTCCGCTTCTTCTTTGGCACGCTCAACATCACCAAGTTTCAGCAAATAATAAACCCTTCTAAAATTGTCTTCCATTCCCTCATCCCCTGCTTCTTACCTGCTATTTCAATCTGTGTTCTTTCATATAATCTAGCACTTTATCAAAATCCTTATTCACATCGCTAAATGTCGCATAATTTTTTGCTGTTGAAAACCAATCTAAAGTCGTTGGCTGACGTTTTTTCATCGCTTCTAGTAAGTCTTCATTTGAAAGAGGTTGTAATTGCCCTGTTTCAAATGAACGCTGAATCGCTTGATTAATCGCATCCTCAACTAAATATGTTAAATCGGCACCCGAAAAATGCTCTGCATACTTTGCGACCAAGTCAAGCTGTAATTCTGTTTTCGGCTTATCTTTTGTTTTCAAATCCAGGATTGTTAATCGTTCCTCATAAGTCGGCGGTGCAACAAAAACAAGAGAATTAAAGCGTCCTGGACGGCGCAATGCAGGGTCAATATACCATGGTGTATTTGTTGCACCAATAATATAAACTCCTTCATTAAAAGAATTACTTCCATCCATTTCTACTAGCAATTGATTTACTAGTGTCCGCTGATGATGAGAACCCATTTTTTGTCTATTCCCTCCAAATGCATCTAATTCATCAATAAACAAAATACATGGCTTTGTTCTCCGTGCTTCCTCAAAAATCTCATGTAAATTTTTCTCAGACTCACCCGTCCACATAGAAAGTATAGCTTGCAGTTCCAAATGAATAAAATTCGCATCAATTTCCCCAGCTACTGCACGTGCTAAAAATGTCTTCCCGCAACCAGGCGGTCCATAAAATAATAAGCTTCCACCTGTTTTCTTACCAAACGCTTGAAAGTATTCAGGATTTTTAATTGGCATAATAAAATCCATATTAATTTTCTTCTTAATCTCTTCCATTCCGCCAACATCGGCGAAAGTCATTTTACTTTCTTCCACTTCCACCATTCTATTTTGTTCTCTATCAAAAGAAATTACCTTAATTTTTTTGCGATATTTCTCCATTTCATCCATCTTCTTATCCATTCCCCTCTAAATAAACACTTTGATTCTAACTAATGTTGTCATGTTGTTTGTAGAGTGAATCTCTCCAAAAACACCATAAAGAATAGCTAATACAACTCATTATTATAAAAATGAAATATTCCAAAAAACATCATAGCAAATAAAGTTTTTATGCGTTGTCGTATTTCGTCGAATACAACAAAAAAAGGGATCATCCTCCTATCCCTTTTTACATAGACCTATCACCTATCATTTTCCCTCTTGTCTCTTCTCACCTTATGCGTTTCTAAATCTGCCAATCTCACTGGAATTGGTAATCTACTTTCTTTCCCGATTAAATTCGATACAATTTGAATACTCGTATCTAAATCGATATTATTTCCACAAGAAACAAAAATAGGTTTTACATTCTCCTTCGTTCTTAAAACTCTTCCATATACCTCGTCATCGATCATAATATCACTAAAAGTAAACGCCTTATTCTCTGGCATGATAAAATCAACATCTTTAATCTTAAGATAACTTTTCGCTACACCGATTGTAGGTTTTTGTAAGAAAAAAGAAGCATGTGTCGCAATCCCCATATGTTTATAGTGTAAATAGCCATTTCCATCGAACATAAATATATCTGGATTAGAAGTAAGCTTTTTGGCTGCTTCTATTACTAAAGGCAACTCACGAAATGCTAAAAAACCTGGTATATACGGTACCGTTACCTCCCCATAACTATAGACCTTCTCCACTTCCTTCTTCGTATGATAATCAATAACAACAATACAGCAAGTTCCATAGTGCTTATCATCTTTTTCCCAATAAGCTAAATCTACTCCAGCTATTAAACTTACATCTTCTAGATGAAAGTTATTTTTCAATTCAATTCTATGTATCAATTTATCTTGAATTTCAGAAAATTCTTTTTCTGAATGTAGATTAAATGAATGTACTTCTCTAACTTCCATGTTCTCATCCTCTTTTTTCTATTTTTGTTGTATTATTTATATGGAACTGCCCCTATGTATTTCATTGTATAAAAATCTTCGTTTTTATTTGTTATTTCACCACTGTATTCATAGTTATATATCATAATAGTTGTGTTGTGTTTCATCTCTAGTATACTCGAAGCAAATCTTTTCATCTGTGGTATCACAACTTCTTCATAAGAACACCCGGCTAGCAAAGCTTCTAGGTTATCACTTCGCTTTAAATAAAATTCTTTTTCAATAAAGTCCTCATCAATATCATACATACAAATATGAAAGTCTTTTATAAATGGTGATGGTATGGAATCACCATCATCTGTATATTTTATACTGAAATAATTCTCTAAAAAATCTTGAGATTCCATGTTTCCTAGCCATAATGAGACCATGCCTTCTTTTTCCATGCATACACCATCCATTCATATATCGTTTTTTCAGGACACAAAAGTAATTCTTAAACCCTCTACATACTACACTTCAAAACCAATTACGATCCATTCATCTACTACATCCCAAAAATCAACATTATATTTTGGCTGATCGTTTGCAAACCATAATGTAGCTTTATCAAATTTACAATTGTTATAATCAATAGCTACATAACCGCCCGCTCCACTTTTAAAAAATCCAAAGGTTGTTTTCAAATCAATTTGTAAGGGCGCCTCTAATTCTTCAATAATTCCCCACTCATCATCATCAAAATAAGTAACACATTCAAAAGGCACTAATCCCATAGCACCGCTCGCATAATAATAAAAACCATTATGAACCTTTTCATAAAAATTCCGAACTGAAATGGGAATTCTATCCCACGAAACTTCTAGCACTTCATTATGAAATCTATCCATAGGATTTCCTGCTTCATAATACTCTATTTCACCATCCGACGTCTCCAGTATATATAACATCGAATACATACCATTATTTTCTATTAACTCCACATTGAGAAGGTGCTCTTCTAAATATGAGATTGTGTTTCTCAATTCTCTTCCTACGTATGTTCTCCAAATCTCTAAAACCATTTTTATTCTCTTGTTGCTATCGTGTTCTTTAAAAATTTCATACCAAATACTAGGTATGACTTTATTATCTATTTTATCTATTGATTGAAGCTTTACATTTCTTTTATATTTTCTTAAATATGCAAGTTCTGCTTCCATATAGCCATCCCCTTTCATTTCTACTTCTCTAAAGTAAAAAGGTTTTCACCACTAAATACCTTTAAACTAATCTATTCAATTCTAACAGTTTATACCATTCGTCATCTTTACTTCCAATGGGATTCATTATTCCACCCGCTTCAGCAAAAGACAGCCAAATATCAATATATTTGCTTCCTAAAAAATAATTTTCTAAAAAACTGCTAAAATCACCGTAGGATTCAATAACAAAATTTTGATCAATTAAATCTCCAAACAAACAAGATACTTCTCCATCAATTTTATTTATAAATAATGGATAATTTTCTACTGTTCCTATACAAATCCATTTATCAGCACCATCTGGCATATCTTCCACATAAAACTGAATACTTTCAAGTTTTTGATGGCCGTATACAGTAATTACTCCACCATTCAATATGTTGTATTTTCCTGCAATAAAATAATAATCTTTTAAAATATGATCTTCTAATTTTTCATCTATTTGGTTTTCTTCTTCCACAATTTCACCAATAACCAAACTAAATGGATCATCACCTAAAATATCTTTGACTAATTCTATTTTTTCTAATACTGATTTACTCATATCCATTACCTCTTAACTTATATTTCGAATTGAATCCTATATAATATATACTTTCATTAGAGCATTGAAATGAGTTCTGCTAAACTATTACTAATAACTTCAAAAGTCCCCTTTTCATAATCTTCTATCTTCACTTGTCCATTTTCATTATCTACAACAACTAAAAGCCCATTACACTCCATACCTATAGGAATATTTCCCCACTCATTATGGTGCGCTTTTTTATAACCTTGTAAAAAGATATAGAAATCTCGAAGTTCAATTCCTGGTATAACGGGATTTAGCTCTATGTTATACTCTAAATAACTACCTGCTAAATCTAAAAACCAGTAGGAATTATAATATTCTTTAATCGAATGATGTAATTGTACTGCTAATTTCTTTTCTATATCAGAAAAGTCATGAAAGAAATCTTTTTCTATAGGCTTCCAAAAAATATATTCCTCTGCATCTGGTTCCCCTACATATATAAAAGAATCTGCTTCTTCTATCCATACGGATTTTGGTAATGAATGATTATAGTTTTTCCATTCCTTAAATAATTTATGAAAATACTGCTCCATTTCTCTTTTCATTTTCACTTCTCCCAAACCATTATCTATTCCCTACTTCATACAATTCACTAATAAGTTCAGTACAACTTCGTGTAGCATAATATACATTTTCTCTTTGTACAGAATCTATCTGGCTACAAGTTATTATTCCTCTTTAGAGGATGTTATTTTAATGGTACAAAAACTCGATAACTTCTTCTGTTATATTATCAATAAAATAACATTTCCCATTCTCTACAACTAATTGTAGGTCACTTCCAACCGGAAAGGAATAAACCGCTAGAATAGCAGGTTCAATTTGGGCTACCGTATTAAAATCGCATACTACTAAATTATTCGGATCGTTTACGTAATCGTCATCATCAATATCCGAAAAAAATCTCCATCCATTATCAACACTATTTACAGATTCATCTCTAACCAACCATTTCAATTTTCCATTTCCATCTAAAATATTTTTCGATACGATACAGCCGCCTGCATGTTTGATAAATTCTGACTTTACGTAATTGGACATATTCCCTCACCCTTTCTGTGGCTTCTTTTTATGATTTATTCTATTCCATATATTTCATTGATTGTTATGTAACTTGGATTCTTTCAACCTTATATAACTAAATGAAAACTATCTACAATTTTATACGTATTTCCGTGTTTATTTGATTTTTCAAAACTAAATGCATAGTTACAATAAGAAAATCTATCACTATACCTTTAACTATGGTAAATTCTATACGCTCTCATCGATAATTTTGAATCCACTATACTCAATCAACGCTCTAAACACATCGCTTCCGCCGTATGGCCATGCATAGGGATAAAATTCAATTCTTCCAATATTGTTCGATACCTTTTCACAAGAGACTAATTCATATTCTCCACAAGCAAATGCATCAATCATAGATTCAAAATCCCATGGGGTCGTAAGCTCAGGATCTGTTAAACGTTTTTCTATGGGAGTTTGTTCCCATAACATCTGATAGTTACGTAATTCTTCTTCAGTCGGCCACCAGAACTGTTTCAATACATCTTCTTCAAAATAATCTAGCCACATAGAATCACTACAATCTATCATCTCTTTTTCTTTCTCTTCTTTAAGATTGTAAAAAAATTTTCTTAGTCTATGAAAACAAGACTCTTTATGTATTACAAATTCAAAATAACAATTGCTCATGTACTCACCTCTATATATGTATAACTATGAAACTCTCTTCCCAAATTATAACATTCCATACTTTAATTATGGTACACTGTCGTTTTATAAGAAAGCTATTTATGATACGAAAAAGACTCTTACAAACGTAAGAGTCCTATAAAGTACAACTTTCATCAGTGAGTTTTTTCTTCATCCCCCACTGGTGGTTAGATGAACCAATCAGGCTTTTACGGGCAGTTATCCCTCACCTATCTTCCTCATTCCTCTCTGAAGCTTTAGGTGGGGTCTTCTTTCCCGTTAATCCGGGATAAATCTTATTGTGGTTTTAAAGTTAATATTTTACCGTCAATTCGATCTGTACGAAGCGTAGTAGCATGATAGTTTCCATTTACCCAATCTTCTATTTGATCATGATACCAGTCACTTTTAAAATGTCCTGATTGTCCTGGTCCTACAATATGATAACCATTTGACATATCCTTTGTATCTATTACAAATCGCCAAGATGCTCCGTGATTCACAATCCCATCATCTCCATAACTTGCTGCTTGAACTGTAATATTACTTCCCCCAACTGGCACAGCCTTTTCACGATTGAAAAAAAAACCAAGTAACTGAGAGGATTGGGACATAGGATGCGTAAAAGAAAGCTTATGGTATTCTCCCCACTTCCATTTCGTTACGTCTGATCCATATTGTTTTTCAAGCTTTTTCATTACCTTTGAATACGATGTATGTAAAACTTCTTTGAAGCCTCCATGTTTAGAAAACCATACACTGTTTTCCCCATTCATCTGCTTCCGTATCAATTGATCCACAACTTGTTGCTTACCTTCAAATAAACCCATTACATCCTTTGGTATCTCCTTTGAAAATAAAGTATTGGATATTTCTTTCATCCATAAATGAAAGATTAACGGGGCAGCTTTCTCTTTATTATCGTAAAAATCCCAATTTGTCAGCTCTTTTAACCCTTGTTTCTCCACGTCTGATACGTTTACTTTATTCAGTTCTTTCACAAACACTGGAACAAACTCTCTTGCCTGAAGGTTCTTTTGATCCATTTGCAAAGTTTGTAAATCCTTCGTAGTCAATTTATCCTTTTCCCGTAAAAATTCTTGAATACGCATTTGACGATACGACTGCGCCCAAATATGACTAATATGATACGGATAATCATCATTTATTATTTTATTATTGGCTGTTGATATAAAGCCTTGTTCTGGGTTTATCACCTTTGGAAGTTTATCAAAGGGAATGTAACCTTCCCATTCATATTCATCTGTCCATCCAGGAACAGGTAAAATTCCATCTCCCTTTTTACGTATCGGTATGTTTCCGTTTGCTTTATAAGCAATTGTGCCATCTGTTGATGCAAATAAGAAATTTTGAGTAGGGGTATGAAAATCTTCCAGCGCTGATTCAAATTCAGTCCAATTTGTTGCTTTGTTCATATTTAATATGGCCTTTAATTCCGCTGAAGGTTCCAATGCCGTCCATCTAAGCGCAAAAACAGCCTCATTTTTATTTTTATAAGCAAATTCTGAAATGACTGGACCGTGTCTAGTAATCGTCACTTCGTAAGGAATTGTTTTTTCACCTTTCACTTTTATAGGTTCATTCACAATCGTAGCTTTTTCCCATTTATCGTTATACAAAAACTCATTGGGATTATCCGGGTTTCTTTTTTCTATATATAAATCTTGTACGTCCGGACCTGTATTCGTGACACCCCAAGCAATTTGTTTGTTATGCCCTAACATAACACCTGGAACCCCTGCAAAAATAACTCCGCTCACATTTATGTCTTTCATCTCCAAATGTGTTTGATACCATATCGATGGTGTCGCCAAAGAAAGATGGGGATCATCTGCTAATATAGGCATTCCTGATGCACTTTTTTCTCCACTTACAACCCAATTATTGCTCCCGTTAGATTCTGGTGGAATAATTGCTTTTGCAAAACCACTGGCCACATTCACATCCAGATTATTTAACAGCGCTAATAGTCTAGGAGCATCCGTTGGATAAGTTGGAAATAATTCATAGGCCTGCTCTTTCGAAAGATGTTGAAGTGCCCAAAATCGAAATGCTTCTCCATGCCAATGACCACCTAAGTCAAAAGCCATATACTTGCCAATCGTTAAAGAATCAACCGGAGTCCATTCAGCAGGCTCGTATCCTAGTAAATGAAACTCTACTGGTAGTTTCCCGTCCTTTTTTGCTTCCTTTATAAATGCATTTACTCCATCAGCAAACGACTCCAATGCATCTTTTGCTTCGCCAGTATATTGGCTTACTGATGCTTCTGCTGCTCGCCTTAGCCCAAGGGTTCGGAACAATTTATCTTTATCTAGCGCCGCCTTCCCAACCACTTCGCCTAATGTTCCAGATGCTTGTCTTCTACTTAAGTCCATTTGAAACAACCGATCTTGCGCCTGAACATATCCTTGTGAAAAATATAAATCATGCTCATTCTCAGCTTTAATATGAGGTACCCCTCTTTCATCTCGTGTTACTTGAACCGATTTTTGCAATCCACTGACATGAACCGTCCCTTCTACCTTTGGCATTGACTTCATCACGAATGCATTTACAAAAACTGCCGCGATAACAAGTAAAAAAAGAAGAATACTACCAAACCAAATGACAATTTTTTTCCCCTTACCTCTTTTCTTCCGCTGTTTCACAACAACTTCCATACAAACTCCCTCCTTTTTCAATCTATTCGCTCATATTAGGAGAGAAACCTTTCAGATTGAAGAGAGTTGTCATGTACCATCCATCTTTGATATGTAGAATACTATTTATTTTTTACATTCTTATCGTGAACTGTCTCACTCAAAAGATAACGATAAACAAAAAGCCCCAGTAAATTTCGATTTACTGAGACTTTTTGTTTCTTGAATACTCAATAGTAAACTCTTTATCTTGAAAGCATGTCCAATAAAGGAATTTTAAATGCACCAAAAAATCTTGGAATGACAAATGCAACAATCAGAAAAAGCACTTCCACAGCTACCTTTTTCCACTTAGAATTTGGTGCGTACTTCTGATAGAAATAACAGCTGACAAAAGCTAAAAATATACATATCCCACCGATGAGAACTGGATATAAATACGGCATAACTATTGGCGCATATTCTGTACTCATATCAGCATTCGGATCGTCCCAAAACAAAGCTACCGTAACTGCAAAAAAGAAGAAAAATGCAAAATTTATCATATGGAAAACAGTAAGTAAAATAAACATAGTTAATATAATTTTATCCTTAACAACATGAAATAAACTATCTTTATAAGCCACAAATGTTCCTCCCTAAGTAATTGCTCCAATATGTAATAAGGCTCATCCTACACGATTCGATTTTTACACTTTATTGAGATACTAACATTAACAAATGGCTGGGTCTTTTTTCTATACCAGATTATTTATCGTTAATCCTATCCAAAATGTTCACATTATTTTCATCTACCACTGCTTTCACTACATCTTTTTCAAAGATTACAAGAAATCCAGAAGGTAATGTTAATACTTGGATAAGCGAAGGCTTCAATTTTAGTAATTCATATGCATAAAACGCTTCGTACTCTTCTGTATCATCCTCATCATTAATAGGACCTATATACCAACCGGAGTCACCTTTTTCACAATCTTTTGTTCTTTCTAAGTAAATATCATCTAACTTTAATACATTTTTGGCAGCGACAATTTTATCACAAAATCGCAGCAATTCCCCTTCAATTGTTAATGGTTTTAAAAAACTCACTTGTGTTAATAGTATCCATAATGAAATCGTCAAATCATCTGTCATATCTTCAAATGGATTCTTCGTATAATCATGTACAGTAATATGAAATCCATCTTCCCTTTTATCAAGAAAATAAATCGACCAACCAACTTGTATAGAAAACCCATCTATTAATCGATCATTTTCTACTTCAGTTAAAAAATGAAATAACCCTTCTACCTGCACTGCGAAGATCTTTTCCGCCTGAGCAATGAAAGTTTTATCCCCTATCTTCTTAATAAAATTTCCCACTAATTTCTTCCCCTTTTCCTATGTGCTTCATTTTCACTCTGAATAACTCCATTTCCCCTCACTTCTCACCAAAATTTTATCAATCAGTAAATGATCTCCATCTTCCCAAACCTTTTCTATTATTCCTCTCATTTTTTCAATCCCGTTACTAGCATTACAATCACAAAAAACAAGAATATCTCTCGCTGGTATCGCAACTGCATACCCATTTGATACGAATTCTTTTAATGAGTGCTCCCATAAATCGTCTAGAACAATTAAGCTAGCCTCGAAATTCCCGTCAAGAATTAAAGCAAAACACCCTTCCGATAGCGTGTGAACCCGTAGTTCTTTTTCATCTGCTAATTTATAAAGATTATTGATCCCGATTTCTAATAACTGCTTCTCATCCAATCCTTCTCCTGACATATGCTTATTTTGAACATATTGAAAATAAGCGTTTTGATGATCCTCAACTAAAAAGGTAATCATTAAATCTTCATTATAAAATGTATGGACAAAACTATTTTCTTCAGATAAAGTAATGCACTCTTCCTCAAGATCCTCTTTTACTATTGGTTTTAAGTATGCAACTGCTTCCTTACAAAACCGGATTGTCATATAAATACGCCCCTTTACTTTCTATAACAATACACACCAATTAACAGATATAAAGCCAATAAAACACTACTAATTCATTGGAAGCTTAATCGAGAAATGAGTTCCTTTAAACTTACACTAACTATCACCTCTTCAAACGTAAATTCAAAATCAATTCTTGTATATTTTCTGAAATTGTTTCAAATGAACTTCTCTCAAAATCTTCTAATTTCACTTTCCCATTTTCATTGTCAATCACAACTAACATTCCGTTACCTTCAATACCTATTGGGATATGTTTTAATCTCTCTTGAAGGTTCCCCTTATAGCCCTTTAACCGTTCTTTAAATGAATGCAATTCAATATTCGGCAATACCGCTTCTAATTCAATATAATAATTTTTATAAAAACCATTTAATTCAGCAAACCAATAGGAATTAAAGTACGTAATAACCGTTTGATGAAAGTGAATATCCATTTCTTGTTCTAAATGAATAAAGTCGTGTACGATATTTTTTTCTACTGGTTTCCATAGAATATAACCTTCCTCATCTATTTCCCCATCATAAAGAATAGGATTCACTTCTTCAAGAACTGGTGTTTTTAATAGAAAATCTAAACCTTCGTGCGCTAATTTTATTCTTAACCTAAAGTATTGTTGCATTGCATTTTTAATAGACACGCATATTCCCCTTTACTTTACTTCACTTAATTTTCCCCCTACAAATCTATCATCAAAAATGGATTTATACCTCTTCAGTAAATGCCTAAGTAAATATGCCCCTAAATTAGAAGTACTCCATTCTTATTCACCAGTATCCATATCAACTCTCATCATTTTTACAGTTAGTTATTTACAACAAATCGGATTTCCTGCACCATCTATTCCTATCACAACAAATTTTATACTACTCTTTTTTTACTAACGCCCAAATACCATACTGATTATAAAACAATTCATCTTCTGAAAAATGTTTACACTCCGTATGTTGCAATATAAAATGAGGGTTATTTTCATCTAGGCTGAATGTAGAATAGTCCGTTAAGCTAGGCTTTTCAATCAGATTATACAGACAAAAAACGTTCATTAATTCTTGAGCATATTGCGGGGTTACTTGATCTTTAAAAGTAATTACATCCGGCAGCCCAAAGCAATGCATACCACACGTATAGTAAAAATCATCTTCTGCGACTACTGTTACAAAAGCTTTGAATAATTGGACTTCATCATCTGTATGATACATATCCTTCCAACTTTCAATTGTATTTGCAGTACCTGAGGATTCAACTTTCACGCCCAGCCCTCCAGCTTTTACAAGTGCATTTGCAGCATCAACTAACTTCCTTATCTTTTCAATGGAACCTCCTTCCCCAATTAAATACAGTGCTAAAGAATGTTTTCTAATAAGATCAAGGTCTTCCTCAGTAAATGAATTGTATCCAGCAATTTCAAACGCTTCTGCTACTCGCTCGTCATGTTCATATATATCAACTTCAAAAAAAATACTCGGATTCCCTAGTTTACTCATATAATTCCCAGCAAACATATATCCCTCACTTTTTCTTACAATCGCCTCAATAAGTTCACTTCTATTCTTCCATAAACCAGGTATACATAATACAACTTTTGAACTTTCCATCTAACCCTCTCCTTATTTACAACATTTCTCTATGTAAATACTAATACAATCTCCTTCTAAACTCTCTCATCTACTTATTAAAGTTATTCTTTTTCTTTCTTATAACTTAATGCAAATTCTACTACTTCTTCAGGTGTTAATTCTATATCATTCCAAAATATTAAATCACTAGGTGCTGGATGTGGAACACCGCTATTATTGAATTGTTTCACATATTCGCTATGTTCTGTTTCTGGTAAATCAAGATTATAGATCTTTTTTACAAGTTCAATAAGTTCCTCTCTGTTCATTTTACTTTTCATATCTTCCAACCTTTCAAATTACAAAAATCGCTCCACTGTTCTTTCTATTCCAATTAAACTTTACATTACATTTATTGTACTATATTTCTATTTTATATTTTTACGTTTGATAGTTATATTATTGTTAAAAAACACGAAATCCCTAGGTACATTCCGTTCACTAGGGATTCCAATTCATCATATAATTTTATCAAGAAAATATGTATACGAGCTTCTTACATAAAATACGTTTTATCTTGCAGTTTTTTCAACTTATTCTGATAACATTTCAAAAAACTCATTTATATTATTCGCTATTTTTTCAGTGAATGGTTCAAATTCATCTGAATCCTCATGATACCAAATACAAATCTCTGGACTCATTTGATTTTCCCGATAATCTATACAAACAAAATCTCCCGCATATAGAGCCGCAATAGGAACTATCTCCGCACCAGTTAAATCCTCATCCGAAATAATTCGTTCATCCAATTGACTAAACACTACTTTCATATCATACATACCTTTTGGATTTTCACTTGGGTTATCCAATAAACATAGGAAACGCTCTACTACATACCGATTGTTTTTATGTGCAAAATACTTTGTGATGGGAATCGCTCCATTATTTTTCTTAATAAACATACAAAATTCTGAAGGGAATTTAACTTCCAGATTTCCCTCTATTCTTTCTAGCAACGTATCATCTGGGAGAGGATAAATAATACTTTCCGTTTGTATTTTCATTTTTTCCTCCTTGATGTTTTGATATTTCATTAAATACCTAAAAATCATTAATTATAAGGTACAGCACCAATAAATATAAATTCTAAACCCTCATATGTATCTTCTACTTTCTCAGCATCGTATTGAAAATCATAAAGCACTATAGCAGAATTCATCCTGTCCTCTACATTTACTTTTTTCATCAAATCTTTAAATCTCGGAATAATTACCTCACTATAAGAGAAATCC
This sequence comes from Bacillus sp. DHT2, assembly GCF_026241455.1. Lineage (NCBI taxonomy): Bacteria > Bacillati > Bacillota > Bacilli > Caryophanales > Bacillaceae > Bacillus > Bacillus sp. DHT2. The sequence continues at coordinate 274,546 of NZ_JAPHWH010000001.1, read as the reverse complement.
AGTAAAATCTCTTCTATATGTATTTTAGGTTCCTCATAAAACATAATTTCGATTTGATCTTCATCATAGTAACCAAAACCGAAATTCACTCCAAATTTTGAATCTATACTATCTCCATCTTCTGTATATTCTATATCAACATATTCTTGAAGATGCTGAAATGATTGACTCGTTCCAAGCCACAACGAAGACATTCCTTTATATTCCATATTGCCTCTCCTTATCATACTCTCCATCGTATAGAAACCTGTTCTCTTACTGTGAACGCCCTTATCTTGCAAAACTTTATTCATATGTAAGTTTTCTCGTTCTACAATTTAAATAACAATATCTTGATAACCAACTTTAGCAACTTCTTCATTTTCAAACTTCACACCAATACCGTCCTCTTCCCATGTACAATTGAATATTAACCCTATCCTTCTAACTCCATCTTCGAAATCTGGTAAAATAATAATTCCTATAGGATCAACTAAATTTCCTAATTGTTGGGCAGTTATTATAATTGGGGCTATTTCATCAGCAGATTCATCACCTAACATAGCTCTATATTCTAAACACTCTTCTTGATAATATTCAAATATAGCTTGTTCAGCTTCTTGTATAAGTCTATTTGTATCAGCGACGAATTTGCTATAAGCTTCTTCTTGAATTGCAGAAAATACATCATGTTCTTCCCCATCAATAGTTAAAGGAACTATTTTGTCATGACCCAAAATAGCTATTTTTTGTTTTCCGGTCCAATATCCATCATAGATAAGTTCACCAAATAATTTATGGTTTATTTTTTTCATCTATTCATTCTCCTATCGGATACTACTATTCTATTTTCTTGCTAATTACTTATACCGAAGTACAAATACATTCCCTAGCAAAACATAACCAAAACATTCGTTAAAAACTACACCAAAAGACACGATCTACTGTTTGTTGGAAAACAGGCACTTTCATAAAATTTAATAGTATATCTTTCTCATTTGTCCCAACATATTCATCGTTATCTACATTGTAAAATTGAAGAACTTCCACTTTATATACTCCATTTTCGATATCAATTTTATAATTGGAGCAATTTTCATCAGGTACTTTCTCATCTTCAAATTGTGCAGCCATTGTAAGGCAGTCATAATCAACTAAATATAATTGGTTCTCAGTTATTCTAATATACCCTTCTGCTTTTCTGAAGCACTCCTGCTTTATTGGTTCTTCTCCAATTTTTACTTCTACATTCCACGAGTGCTCAATACCTTCTTCAGTCATCTGAAATACTAAAATATTTCCGTTTTTCATTTCATTAGTAAAATGCTGTAGCAACATTTCAAATTCCCAATCCTCATCCACAAATGACTTGTATCGCTCCGCATTTACAACCCCAATAAAATTCGTATCGCCGAATTTCATACAAAACCGCATGTTTATCCTCCTTAATATAAATAACCCTTATTTTTAATATCTACATTATTTAATATTGTATAGAAGTACGTGTAAATTCCTAAACTTGTATCCGCTTCTTCTATCTCATCCTCATTTAGCTGCCACTTCCACTTTACTCAATTGAGATTTGAAACCATAATCAATTGGACCCCATTCTTGAATTACAGATTTCGCGATATGGGAAAGCCCATGCAGGACTTTAGTCCGCCTTTAGGCATGGGATGAAAGTATCGCTTTTTCGTATAAAAACACTTGTTTTTTAGGTATACTTCAACTATAGACAAGAACAAGTCTTTAAAACGCTTATGTGTTCATTGAAAACAGAATATAGTATGAGGTTCGATAGTCTAATTCACGCTATCGGTAAAACTATATGTGTCGTCAAGAACAAGACGCTAAAACATTTGAACACGCAACTAGCTGTATGGTATGGTCACAGTACCGTAGCTCACGAACCTATATGGTCTGTCGTGAGAGTGGTGATGGCACACCGCAATCTTGCACGTCAGCGATATCAGAAATGAACTTCGCCTTTGGTAGCAAGAATCCCACTGACATTAGCCAGCTTGCCCCTTTAGGGGTGGGGGTGGGAGTATCAATTGTCCCTTTCTTTCAATTTTTCTTCCTTCCTGTTTAAATTGTATACTTCAAACTAGACTCAAACCAACTTAAAACAAAGAACAATAACAATTAATATTAGTTTTGTAAGTATTTAGCCGTTTACAATTTCCCCACCATTCACGTGCAGAATTTGCCCTGATATGTAAGATGCATCATCGGAGGCCAAGAATACATAAGCAGGTGCCACTTCAAACGGTTGACCAGCTCGCTTCATAGGAACATGGTCTCCAAATGTGGCAAGCCATTCTGGAGGTAAGGAAGATGGAATTAATGGCGTCCAAATTGGTCCTGGGGCCACACCATTAACTCGAATCCCTTGCGATGCCAGTGACGATGACAGCGAACGTGTAAATGAAACAATAGCCCCTTTAGATGCCGCGTAGTCAATTGCATCTTGATCTCCATCATAAGCACTAAGGGATGTTGTATTTATTATGGAGCTCCCTGAATTCATGTATGGCAAAGCAGCTTTCGTAAAAATAAACTGAGAAAAAACATTTGTGTGAAAGGTACTTGCTCGTTGGTTCGAATCTACATCAAGTAAACTATTCCTTATGTATAGTACACCGGCATTATTCACCAAAATGTCAATACGGCCAAATTGGTGAATGGTTTGCATTACTGCTTGTTGGCAATGCTGCTCATACCCAATATCACCTGGAATGGTAATGCAACTACGGCCGTACTTTTTGACATAGAACGCCGTTTCTTTTGCATCGCTGTGTTCATTTAAATATGAGATTGCTATGTCTGCACCCTCTTTCGCGAATGCTACAGCGACAGCTCTACCAATTCCACTATCTCCACCAGTTATAAGTGCTACCTTATTTATAAGCTTACCGGCTGGTTTGTAATTGGGGTTATCAAATATAGGTCTGGGTATCATTAATGATTCAATGCCAGGTCTACCTTGTTGTTGAGGCGGGAAACCCATCACATACACCCCTCTCAGCATTTTTCTATAATGTATTATGATATACAAGAAAATATATCCTTTTCAAAAAATTAAATAGAGGAAGTTTTCATGCGTTCATACTCTCCGAATATTTCTAGTAGCCTTATATTTTTCATTAAAGATTAAACGAAAAATTTAAAACACACTTATTATGCTTTGAGCGTTTCACCACATTATAAGCAGCAGATACTTTGACCATAAATGTCTTCACCAATATTATTCTTCCCACTCTTCATAAATAACTGCGCCAGCATAAACAAGGTGCTTATTTTCAACAGCATTAGCTTCGTTATATTCAAAATCATACACTCTAATCACTGTGTTATAACTCTCTAACATATGTTCCCCATAATAATCTATGAATTGAGATATAATCTTTTCATAATAAGATGCGCCTTCTAATAATAACTGTAAAGATGTAGTTGAAATATCAATAAATGTGATTTCCAATAGATCTTCATTGTAATTTATAAAATCAATTTGAAAATCTCTCATAAATTGTGATGGGATTCTGTCTCCCTGTTCATCAAATTGTATTTCCACATACTTTTGCAGCATTTCTTTACTCTTGAAATTCCCTAGCCATAGAGATATTACTCCTGGATTTTCGATGTTACCTCCTCCTTTATTCAGTAAGATTTTCAAGCTCCTCAGACCAAAATGTATTCTTTTCTATAGCCTTTGGATCGATACGCCTTAATTCATTTTCAAACCAAATACACACTGACTCTGGAATTTCATTATCTAAAAAAGCAAATTCACCATTTAAGTGAATCGCTTCATCAATTAACTTAGAAAACAATAGAAGGCTTTCTGCAAATTGATGAATGGAAGAATTAATGAAGATTTCTTCATAATTGTTGTCGTGATGTAAATAGACTACCTTATTTGTTCTTTCATCAATACATAGAGGATCCCCAGAACCAGTCGTACCCATAAACCAATAAAACTCAAAATCTATTGGCATGCCAAATTTTCGAGTTACATTCTGCATTAATTCAGTTGCGTTATCAAACTCTATAAATGGAGCAGCTGATGCTGGAAGACCCGCTTCGCTTAAAAACCTTCTCGTATCACTAGATAAATTTGTGTGCTGTAACATATCTCGATCTAATTTTTTTAATGGCCCGTCTCTTTTTTCATTCCATCTATCACAAAATTCTTTAGGTGCAATCATTTCATTACCCCTTTCCTTTTTTCATCCCCATCATTTACTCCTGCATATCCTGTTCCTCTTTATAAGTTCTAATCTTTATGAAAAAGATTTATTTCTTCATTCCAAAAAGTATTATGATTTAGACAATCCTTATCAATTTCAATGAGTTTTTCAATAATAACTTCTAACTCTTCCTTCTTACATTCTCTATTCAAATATGCATGTCTACCATTCGCTTCTTTTATTCTCTTTATAAACTCACTATACTCCAACATGCATTCAGCTAATTGTGGTATAGATTGATTTACATATACTTCTTCCATTGTTTCATGATCGACACATGCGATTATTCCTGAAGGCTCTTTAATGGATAAAATATTTCCTTCACCTGTAAACCCTAAATATATATTCCTCTCATAACTTGCATCTACATTATATTTTTCTTTTAAGCTTAATAAGCTGCCATTTTTTGTTGAGTCAAAATTCAAAAATGGTGCTGCTGATTCAGGTAATCCAGCTTTCAATAAAAAATGTTTACATGCTACAGGTATATCTAAATTTTTGAGTTTATCTTCTTCATAATGAACGAATGGATATACTTTTTGGTTCCATCTTTTACGAAATTCATTAGGATTCATCAATTTAAACCCATCCCTCCATGCAAATATAGCTTTTCTCCTACTCGTTTACCTTCAAATACTTCCTCTTCAGCACGAAAGAGAATAAACCGCGCTATTCTGCTGAAGGATTATAATCAATCTCTACTTTTTCAAGACCTTCCAATACTTTATGTATTCTGTTAGATAAATCTCTTATTTCTTCTTGTGTTAATTCCCCCATTGCGTCTAGTGGATTAAACTTGCTTAATCTCTTTGTTATCCCTTCAATATATCCAATAAAAACTTTATCATGAGTTAACACTATTTCACCTACAGCTGTATCAACAATTACGTCTTCTATTTCTCCGAGATTTATATACTCATAACAAGTTCTCGCAATTGCATCTTTCTGTCCTCTATCTAAAGTTAAAAAGTCATTATAGGCTTCATTAATGGCTTCAAACAATTCATTGTATTCCCAGTTTTCCATTTCAGATTCCTCCATTAGGCATTAATTATCATGTTGAATTTAAAGTAATTGTTTAGGCATGAAAAGCTAAGTCTAATTTAAAATCACCATGTCAGTTCTCCTTTTCGTATCTTTCTCCCATCATTTTGATTATCTACCACTACATTTTACAATCCTAGCAATTTTCAAATCAAAAAACTTGAAAGGCATTGTACAATCAAGTTTTTTACTACTGTTTATTTAAAAATTTATGAACGTTTATATGAGTCCATCATAAGCATCTCCAAGTGATACAAAATCACTCTGCATCCAATACCAATACTTCCCCTTATTATGTATAAGTCTTTCAAGTAGATCTATAAACGATGTTGCAATGATTTGTGATTCCCCTGCAATTCCATGACGATCAAAGAAGCTATCATAACATTTCCCCAATCTATTTCGATTTAGGTCAATTGTTAAGTATTCCTCTTTTCCATCATTACATATAATATACCAATTGGAAGTAATATCATCTTCACACAGCTCACTTATTATTACTGGATTTGCTAAAATAAATTCTTGTGGGGAGACAATATAAATTGGATACTCCTCATTCTCGAACAAAACCGCTCCTCCGCAAAGACTGTAAAATCCCTTTACATCCTCAGGTAGGATATGCTTCTTCTCATTAATTATCGGTAATCCTGCAGGCTCAAGCACACGACAATCAGATAAAGACTCTATTTGTGCAATGAGTTGACTCATTTTTTTCATTTCTATCACTCCTAAAGTGATATTGATTATATTCTTATTAGCGAATTTGAGTACATTTTTATAGCTACCTTCCTCTCATTTATTGCCACTCAAATTTCTTTTGTACAGTTTCAATTCACTTCATTGATTGCGGAATGACTTAATATAAAATCAACCTTTTCCGCAAATAACTCCGGCATCTCACTCTTTACATTACATAAAATATCTTTCACTATTTGTTTCGTATACTCATCAACCTGTTGTAAAGCTTTAATATATGGCAAAATTAACTCTTCTGAATTTAAAAGTGTTCGATGAATTCTATCTGCCCAAAATTCTGCCTGGGGTAACATATTTGTTATTCCATTCGCTAACTGTACAAGTCCATCCTCTAATCCATTCCGGCTTGCAATATAAAAAATGGTTTCAATTACATCGCTGTCTGCAGAAGGTTCCGCTACCTTGTCTTCAAATATTTTACAAAGTTCTGGAATCACTTCATTTCCTGCATGAAATGATAGTTCATTTAATATTTCTTCAAATTCTTCAATATCATCGCCTTCATTTTCCATAAAGCGCATTTTATATAAAATAGCAAGTTGTTCTTTATAACTCATGATGTACCTCCCGATTTTATTGTTACTCACTAATTATTAGAATACAAAACACTATTTAAACAATTATGATGTAAAAAAACAGCAGAGTTTTTAAAACCTCTGCTGTTTCCTGTTATTTAACTTCTAACGTGAACCAATTATTTATTGAATAGACAAGCGTTACCAAACAGCCGATTACACCAAACCAAACAGCATTAGGATCAATCTTTGAACCAAATAATACTGCTATTAACGATACCATACACAATAGCATCGCTAGACCATTAATCTTAATTTCGACTATATCGCCACTTTTTACTTGCTTTTCTTTACTTCCAAAAAATAATTGATTTGCTTTTATCTTCGCTTCTTTTACATCAGAAGGGAGCGTGTACTCTTCATTATTTTCTAATTTCATTACAACTTCATTATCCACTTTTAAAGCTACTCTTGTAGCCCCACCCATCATACCTGTTGCCCTTATTACTTTTATAGCCATTTTAAACTCCTCTTAAACTTTTGTTCGTCTAATAAAAACCTTCCTACTTTTCAGTCTAGTATATTCCCTACAATTTTTCATCTTTTTTCCATAATTTATATTATCATATTTGGAATTAATTTATTAATAGGAGTATGATTGTTTCTACCTTTTACTTTATAGTCTATGATAAGAATCCTGTTTCTCTCCAGATATGGTTAGTGGATGTTTTAAATCATCTATTCTTATTTAATCGTTTTCTCTGTTTTTAAAACAAATGAACTTAATGCGGGAACCTTAATCTTATTATCATGGAAAACATAAAGTACTTTACTTCCTGCACGTTCACCATCTACTAGCACTTTCCAAGGACCTTTTGATGGAAGAGTAATTTCCACCGCTTCTCTATTCGCATTGTGAGCCACAACAAAATATTCGTTTTTATTACCATTTGCTTTGCCATCTAATGTATAAGCTACAACATTTTTTGGCGCATCAATGAACGTTAGATGTTTTTTTATTTGTTCAACAGATGTCATGCGAAAAGCTGAATGGTTGTTACGCAACTCTATTAAGCCTTTCATATACTCTACTTCTTTATCAAATGCTGCACGGCGCACCCAATCCATTCGGTTAATAGAATCAGGAGATTTGTAGCTATTATGATCACCATATTTTGTACGCATGAACTCTTGGCCTGCATGCAAGAATGAAACCCCTTGCGATGTTAATATGATGGAAGAAGACAACTTGTGCATTTGTTTACGTACTTCCTCACTGTCGCCAGGATTAGTCAACTGAAGCTTATCCCATAATGTATGGTTGTCATGTGCTTCAACATATGTCAAGACCTGCTCAGGATCCTGATAAGTATACACTTTTTTATCATAGTCCATACCAGCCGTAATTCCTTTTTTAATGCGTTCTTCCATGTTTTGCATTCCGTTCACAAAACCATTATCCTTATCCCCGAATACGCTTCCTTTCAATCCATCACGAATATCGTCATTAAAATGAGCGATTCCTTTCATTTTCTCCGCATTTTTTTGATTTGCTTTTAACTCAGGCGCTAGAGGCGTATTTAAATCCCAACCTTCTCCATGAAGAATAATAGAAGGATCAATTTGATTAATGGCTTTACGTATCGTATTCATTGTTTCGACATCATGAATACCCATCAAATCAAAACGGAACCCATCTAAATTATACTCTTTTGCCCAATACACGACGGAATCTATCATAAATTTCCTCATCATCTTTCGTTCAGAAGCCGTATCATTCCCTACCCCTGTTCCATTTGCGAGTGAACCATCCTCATTGTAACGATAATAATAACCTGGAACTAACTTGTGGAAATTGGATTCAGCCGCATTGTACATATGATTATATACAACGTCCATCACAACACGAAGATTATTATCATGAAGTGTTTGAATCATCTGCTTTAATTCAGTAATTCGAACAGTGGGCTCATAAGGATTAGTAGAATATGAGCCTTCTGGTACATTGTAATTTTTCGGATCATATCCCCAGTTATATTGTGGTTCGTTTAATTTTTCTTCATTTACTGAAGCATAATCAAATATCGGTAAAAACTGGACATGAGTAACACCAAGATCCTTAATATGATCAAGACCTGTTTTTACGCCTTCGGGTCCTCTCGTTCCTTTTTCTGTTACACCAAGATATTTTCCTTTTTGTTTAATACCACTTTCAGGTTGAATGGAAAGATCACGTACTTGTAACTCATAAATAATAGCATCTTCCGGATTTTTAAATTTCGGCTTTTTGTTCCCCTTCCAATTTTTTGGATTTGTTTCTTTTAAATCAACGACTGCACCTTTATCACCGTTAACAGAGGCAGCACGCACATATGGATCAACGGCCTCAGTCCATTTGTCCCCAATCTTCACCTTATATGTATAAAAAAGGCCTTTTTGATCACCTGTCAGTTTTGCAGTCCAAGTTCCTTTTTCACCTTGATCCATGCTTATTTCAGTACCTTTTTCATCATTCCATTTTTTATAAGTAACCAATTTTGCCTCGCTCGCAGTGGGAGCCCACAAACGAAACTTTGTTTCCTGTGGCGTATATATATTACCTAAATCACTACCATCATAATAAAATAAATGATCGAATTCCTCGCTACGAATTACTTTACCAATTTCAGTATTAGCTTCAATGGAATTTCCCATTTTGATTTTGTATGTTTTTTTTAAATCAAGATTCTTTTCTGTAATGATTTTAATCTTATTAGTACTATCTCCATCATTTGTATCATAAGGACTAACTTTCTCAATGTTAACGCCCTCAATTTCAATTTTTTGCTCCTTAATATTGAATGGAGCATTGGTAGTTACAGTGATTTCATTGAAGCTATCAATGGTTGCTTTCTGAATAGAAAGTTCAGAAGAAGGCTTAGAATCGTATACTTTATCATCGCCCGAAAGAACCCATACTTCAGCACGGCCATCCTTAATATTTTCAATCCAACGATCACCACCGTCTTTTTCCCATTCTTTCGTACGAACTATAAATCCGACACGATTATAGTCACCATCTATTTTCACCTTAGCATACTTACCAAACTCATCTTCCCCAGTAAATTCATAGGATTGACCATTCGTATTTTCGGCCCACATCCAAAGATTCCAATCTTTTATATTTCCAGACTTCCCCTTATAATGAACGATAATTTCAGTTGTTTTCGTATTTGATTCTGCTTGTACACTCTGAAAAGAAAAACTAGATAATAGCATAGCAATTACAGTAAGTAATAAAAACGTCTTGTTTATTAATTTTTTTGTAATATACACTCCATTCACCCTTTCTTAAAATATTACGAATAATTCATTATGAGTAACCCTGCATAAGTTAATCTAGAAATCGCTTTTATAACACCTCCGTATTGAATGTTTTTACTTATTTATTTCAATGATCTTTTAATAGAAAAATCAAAGATATAAAGGAGTAAGAAATTAACGAAAACGTTTGCATTAAACGCTAAAAAAAAGACTTACTTATTCCTTGTTATATCTCTAAATATCAAAAAGATCACGGAAACCATTTTTAAGAAAACGTTTGTTATCGCTTTCAATTTTATAGCACGAACCATAAAGAGGTCAATATATTATTAATTTTCTGTTTTTACCCTATGTACATGTTGTTAACATGTACAGTTGTAACCCCTTGAAGATAGTAAACATGGACATATTTTGACTTTAAGACTTCATCTCTACGTCAACACATAATAAAAACTCTCCTAAATACATTCACGTATTTAGGAGAGTTTGGGATTACTTTATTTTACAAGATTCATGAATTGAATCCTCGTTCTTTATAACTCGCTTGTATGAACTATCTCTTTTCAAAATAAGCGATGATTCTTCCATTACCAGGGTACTCTCCGTTCCAGCCACAAGGAAAGCCACCTGCTTTATAGATTTCAAACATAGTTTCAAAGAAATCATTCTTCTTCCCATTGATAGCACGGCTAAAAGCACAATTATTGAGATCAGCTACGACATCATTGAAAAATCCATCCATTCTAACTGCACTCTGCCTTACATGATTGTCAATAACCTCTAACATAGTATGTAATTCCTTTGGTCTTTCAATTTCTGATAACCTATAATACACTCCCCGAACTTTACTCTTTTCTAACTCCCTTATATCTGTCCACGTGTATTCATCTTCACCATATGCTTCCTCATAAGCGAGCAATTCCGCTTGCTGCATATCGTTAACGATAGCTATTTTATTCGAAAGTTTTTTGGTTAAAGAAGCAAACTGAAAATCTTTTGAGAAATCTACTACCTCTTGTACCAATTCATTATATTCCTCACCGTTCATTCCTTATTAAACCACCTTTCTTGATGCTTAATTACACCTCATTGAGACCATTCATAAACGAAACGCTCGAAAACTGTTCTCAAAAATCATTACCTATTCTTTTTCATATAATGATATTAACTCCCGTTTAAACTCTTCATAGAGTACAAAAGCTTCTTTTAATATTTCTTCTAATTCTTCGTAACTACGGAAAACAGGCATCTTTATTCTCATACTGGGATTTATTAATAACCTCGGGTAAATACTCCAAGGACTCCCTAATCGAACTTCGCCATTATAATAAGCAACCCAAATGAATTCTGTCATTCCATGTTCTAGACTAATATTAAACCAGATCATATATTGCGGTGAATGATCAACGACTCCTACTTTAAAAAATCTCTCTTTATAATCAAATGTTACCTCATATCCAAAATGTTTCAGTACTTCTATCACTTTTTGAATGTTGTAACTTCCTAATCTATCATCGAAATCGTTAGAATTCTCTCGAAATCGATTAGACATCGCTTGATATCTATCAATAAAATTTATTTTTTCTAAAACCTTTTTTATTTCTGGCTTCATTTCTATAGCCATACTTATCGTTTCACCCATCTCATTTCAATATTATATTTTTCATTACACATATTACTCTTTTCTTTCTCCAATTTATTCATCATCTTCATCAGCATATAATTTATTTAGAAATTCGGTAAATGATTGAGCTACATAAAATACATTTTCCCTCGCCACTTCCTCTGCCTCTTCTGCTGTGATTCCTTCGCTTTCCATCAGCATTTCTTTTTCCCATGCATCTTCATGCTCCCAAAAAACGACTATTGGATTCTCTTCATGGTTTTTATAATCAAAACAAATTAAGTTTCCAGCTGGATCAAAAGCAAACGGGATTAATCCATTTGGTAATGTATCATTGAAGTCATTATATACATCTGCAATATACTCACCACTATTTTCATCAAAAGATAATAACGTACCAAACACTCTTTCTATTCCTTGGACGTCAAAAAGTTCTGGTTCCACATTTGCTCCATTATTCTTCGATACACACTCAACATACTCATGAGGAAAATTAAAGCCTAATTCTTTCCCAATTTTCTTTACATATTCATCACTTACAGCTTCATCAGCAAATTGCCATTCTACTTTACTCATTTCATTCCATCCCCCAGTCACCTAAATCATTTCCATAATGTATATCTAAAATAACTAACTGCACCGTATTACTCTATTTTTATTTTTAAATTCTTTATTAATTCAACAAGTGAATTTTTTTAAGCCTACAAATTATTAGGCGTAGATTTTTCAGAACCTATTCTGGAAAATGTCCCCTTTAAAAATCCCACTGTAAATTTAGGTAAGTTTGTAGAGGTACGTTTAAAACAAATGATATTTGATGGTCCATCGTTGCAAGGTGCTAACATAAAGTTACGCTATCCCGTAGAAAGAACTATAACCCCAATCCTTTTCTATGGCTCCGTTTAAGTCTATCATTTTGCATATAATTTGTAACTTTTAGTAGGAACACTAGTTTTTTGTACAAGCCATACTTTATATCTTTGAATATTTTATAGTATTACAATAAAAGGAGATGAGAGAATGGTAGTACCCTGTCTAATTTTAGACGTGTATATTACACCAGGATCAGATATGACCCAAGACCTTTTTATCAATCAAATTGATTGGGTTAATTATGTTTATGGAGTCCCTAATACTTTCTACGGAGATCGAACACCAAATCCATGTAACATCGATATAAGATGGCGTTTTAGGAATGACCAAGGAGAAGCGGTTATGTCACAGATCAATGACCCATTTGTTGATCAAGATGTACTCCAATGCATCGGATACGAGGACCTCAATGAATATTTTCAATATTGGTTGAATGTTAGACCGCCAGGACCAGGACCTTATGGACAAACTGATACACTGGATATTGCTGTATATTTTGTACAAGGTCCATTTGCAGGTGGTTTTGTAGGATGTGCACCTTATAACACTCCTAATGGTCCAGTTATCGTAATATCAAATGCTCCTGAAGGACAATTCCGATTCGGACAAACTCTCGCGCATGAATTAGGACATGTTTTATTAGGACCGGAACATGTAGACGATGAAAACAACCTTATGTATGGAGGGGCATCGGAAAATGCTTATAGACTGACACCTGAACAGTGCGCGCAAGCAAGTAATAGCCCGTATTTTCGAAATTGCCCAGAATGATGACACGAAAACTATGTAAAAACCAAAGAAAGGGGTGATTAAAATAAAAAGACATCATAGAAATCTTAAGCGTAGTCTAAATAATAGTTTTTTGATACCACCTTCCAATAATGATTGCAATGGTCCACCATCTAATACCCCCCCATCCTCCAATAATGATTGCGATTGTCCACCACCAAATATTCCACCAGGTAATCCTCCGTGTATTCCAGTCCCAGTACCACCTCCTAGTCAGCCTAAAAATTGTTAAGTGTATCCACTCAAAACTTCTTATCGAATGATACAATATCGGGACACCCTAGCTGGTCTTAGCCAGCTAGGGGCAGCAGAGACACCAAATAATCATATTGATTTCTGAACTACATAATTCATAACGCATTAAATAACGTTTTATAGCTTTTAATTTCTCTTCAATTGTAAATTTAGCCATAAGAAAAGCACCTCACTCAAAAAAAAAAAACAAATCGGATATATAATAATGTTTTTAAATTTAATGCCCCGCAGCATGTAAATATGAATGGAATATACCTATCAATAATAAAACTTTATCTTTATAAGATTCCTCTAATAATTTAAAAGTAATATTAAAAGGAGGCTTAATAGGCTCTTTCCATTCTGCAATAATCAAATTAGTATTTAAATTGGTTATTTTTGCCCATTCAAAAGGTCTTTGATTTAATTCATACATTTCTCCTGCAAATTCAAATGTAGTTATTTCACCAAAATCAAAGGTCTTTTTATCTATTAAATGTATTTGATATTCTTCTCTTTCAACATAATAGTTAAGAAAAAATTGTGTTCTTTTTCGAAAATCTATATCCTTTTTCGCTTTTAATTGTAAATTCTCTTTAGAATCATATATCTCATATTCCAAAAAATACGTCCCTTTGAATAATATTAAATCTATTATCCTTATACACTGATTGCTATACGTTTTTTTTATTGTACCTATTATATTGTTGTTCTCATCATATATTTGTGTTGGTTTAACCGAATAAAAACTTCTCCATTTATAATAATACAAAATAATCACTTCTTAATATTTGTATATAGAGTTTTTGAATATTATAACACAAGAAAAGAACGGCTTTATAGCTGTCCTTCGTTAACATAACACCACTTATCAGCAGTCACTATATCTAAAAACTTAAAAAAGTCCCTTCAGATCTTCGAAGGGACCTTTCTTAGCTGTTTCAATCGTATTTTCTAAAAAAATACGAGTTTCATCTTTATTTTTGTGTACCTCTCGAAGTACATATGTAGTTGTTTGAAGATCCGAATAGACTTCAAATAAATCATCTAAATCATGAAAATCTAGTTTTTTTAATAAAAGACGCTTTGTTCCTAATTTGGGAATTTCATATGTATTTTCCATACTCTCACCTCAGTTAATCGTTATTTTTATATTATATATCTTATTCATGTGAAGTTTACATAACCTATCATTATCGGCAACAAAAAGAGATTGGGTACCTTTTAGACATCCAAAAGGTACCCAATCTCCTTTCTTCGTTGACATAATCGAGGATTATCAGCAATCTAACAACTCTTGGATTCTATTAAAAATGTGCTAATGAAGAAGAATAGAAGCCCATTCCTTTTTTTGTAATAACCATATGATAGAAGTACATTGGTTCTTGTCCAAAAAGAATGCGACCTCAAAACCACAATAAATTCAAGCATGATTTCAGAACCAATGAATAACTAAAAAAGGTGGGGAAGTTATGTACTATAAAGGAAACAAGTACAAAAGTTATAAATATAAAAGTAAATGTACAGATACAATCGAAAATAGGGAAGATGATTGTCATGAAAAAAAAGATTCCGATTGTAGTGATAAGAAACATGATGACGCTTGTTCTATACTACTAGAGAGACAGGTTAATAATCCGGCAAATGATGTAACTAATTTTCCTCGAATCACCCAAAGTGAGACAAGCATTGCCCATTTTAAAGATTTTATACTTTATGGATTTAATGATAGTAATGCTGGTACAGGAGGACTGGGGACTTTTAGTTTTTCAGGCTTTGCTTTTTCCAATGATTTAGGTAATACCTGGACTGATGGGGGTTGAATTCCGGTGATCCTGTTATAGCTGTTGATAGAAATGGTGTTTTCTATTATGGTCAAATCGGAATAGAAACTATTGGGAGTGTTACACAAGGTGTTATCAGTGTTTCAACAGGAACCATTACTCCGAACGAAACAATCACAATGAATGCGCCTCAAGTCGTTGGACGCGGGCAAAACCCTTCTGCGAATATTAATCAAGATAAGGATTGGATTACAGTAGGTCCCGATGCTGATAATCCAGGGAATGAAGCACTATATATTACGTGGACTGATTTCACTGCTACTCCGAGCCCTAATATTCGCTTTTCAAAATATACTACTGGTGTCAACTTAACTCCAATTATTACAGATCAGGTTATTGTCACTGGTGGCACTAATTTTATTCAAGGGTCTTTTGTGGTCGTTGATGATCTCGGAGGTATCTATGTCTTTTATGAAGAAATATCGGCATTTAATACTTTGGGGCAGCCAAACAGGACCATTCGTATGGTTAAATCAACTGACGGTGGGAATACTTTCCCAATTAACGTGGCAGTTTCAACTCCATTTGCTGCAGCCGCAACTGATACAGCACTTTGTGGCCGCCCATCTATCGGTGTTGATAACACCAGAAGGATTCGTATGAATGAATTCCCTCATGCAGCGATTGGACCAGATGGCACTTTATATGCCGTATGGAACGCTGGCAGAGTGGTTGGAGATACGACCTTTATTGATATCTTTTTAGCTTATAGTACAGACAAAGGAAATACTTGGAATAGAGTGAATGTTACTTCAAATACTAGAACTTTTCCATTCTTCCCGTCCGTTGCAGTTAATAAAAATGGAGCCCATATTCAGTATAATCGTTTTAATGACCGTGGAGGCACTCTTGCCGGTATAGGTGATGGGACATTTGCGATATTTTTGAAAAGCTTTTCTCTTTGTAATGGATTAAGTAAAGAGAAAATGGTAAGTACTGCATTTTCTCCAGTGCCGGTTACGAATCCAAGCCCTGATACTGCCAATTGTTATATGGGGGATTACAATCAAATTATTGCTGGTCCCGGGAACTGCTTACTTCACTCTTGGGGTGATAATCGCAATGTTATTATTCAAGGCGCTATTCAACGGGATAATCCTGATGTTTTTTTTACCATAACAACCCCAGATTAAAAGAAATATGACTGTTGTTGTGAATAGGAAAAAATAATCCTTGTTTACTGGTCATTAAAAATTTCAGAGCCTTTCTCCAACCAATATCAAAATGTCTTTCTATAAACTAGATCATCCTTACAAAAATGTAAAGGCAGCAATATAATATATATTTGAAAAAAGGGAGGTTATATCGATGGATTGTAAACCTTGTGAAAATAATAACGAAATTAAAAATGATTCCTCGAACTATACTAAATTTATTTCTGCAGCAGTTCCTGATCACATCATTTTTAAGGAAGTCGATACGAATTTATCTCAGGAAGAGAATGATTAGTTTTCAATATAGACGGTATAACAGAAACCTAGCTTCTTATTCAGAACTTGATACCCCAAAAAAATTATTGATCTAATAATAAATCCCTTTTAGGGGTATCTCCACATCCATCAACTTAAGGATTTAGACTAATTTTGAAGTTAAACGCACGTTACTATTCTCTTATGTTAATGAGAAAGGGGGACGTGCTTTTTATGAATATGCATCAAAAACAAGAGTTGTCTTTATTTTCCGAAGAGTTATATCGATATATGTCTCCTGCTACACTTAATCAATTAGCCATAGAAGTGGTCGGAATGAAACGAAAACGTAAATGCCATGGGCACCATTTTTTATCTTTGTGTGTATGGTTAAATCAGCAAATCGCTACTACTTCTCTGACTCAACTTTGTAGTCAATTAGAAACTTCAATAGGAATTTTATTAAGTCCTGAGGGACTTAATTGACGATTTAACTCGGTGTAATTTTGAAATAAAGTTTGATCATTTCTACCTATGTTGTTCCACAATCGCACCCTTTAATGGAATACCAAAAAGAAAAACACAGATGCAAATAAGCTTATTATCTTCTCTTACACCAGTAATTAGTTCACATACATTATTTCGCATTCTTTTGAAAATAAAGCCTCCTAGTTCTTTTATATAAAACTTTAATTTCTTGTTTGGGAGATTTGATTAACAATTTGGCTCAATGCCTCGTTTATTGGTGTAGAAGATGCGGCTTTGTGGTCTCAACGCCCATGAAGCGAAATTGAGTGCAGCATATGAAAGCGGAAGGATAATATGAAACCCGTAATCACCATAATCGTTAGCAAATGCATGAGATAAAGCCGCACCAGTCATTAAAAAGAAGATACCAGCGTGAGCCCATTCTTTAAGCCGAGGAAAACCTGGCACAACGAGAGCGATGACTCCAAGCACTTTCCAAATTCCGAGAATGGTCAAGATGTATAATGGGTAACCAAGATTCGTCACTAACTCGACGTTTCCCCCATATTGCATCAGTTGCCCGATACCACTTAACATAATAGCTGCTGCGAGTAGTAATGTGACCGTCCAATAAGCAATCCTTTTTCCTTTTGTTTTCATCCTTTGACCCCTTCCTTTAATCATTGATTTAAAAATGAAATACCATTACTGTGGTAGTTCCTTACAACTCTTCACATTCGTCAGAACAATCGGCTTAGCGTTGTAAATCCGCATTTTTCTGACGGTTCCCCTATTATATTGTCTCTTCTTGAAATCTATTTTCATCCTCACGTTTTATTCCTGTTTCTTTTATATAGGATTCAATGTACTTGTTTAATTGACTATTATCGTTTTAGGTTACTTGATGATGATGGAAACATATATTTATACGGTCTAAGTGATTGTGATTCGGATTTTATCCCTTTAGACCATTATTATTATGTTTATGGCTGCACGGAAATTCAATATCGTGATGAAAATACTCAAATATATAAAACCCTTTAAAATTCTTAAATACATAGGTGTAGCTTTTATAAAAAGATTGATCAAAAATACCTCGCAAACCTACATTTTATGCTGCATAAAATGAAGCCATTATGAAAAAAGTCTGACCAAAGTGGCTTCTTATCCAGCACATTTAAGTTTAGTTTTTATAAAAAAGTTTGATCATATTTAAAATACTTAAGCATTCTATTCATTAAAATGCATCTATAAAATCATTAATGGTTTCACTCATTTCCTTATAACGAGACCAATGTAGGTAGTAATGACCTTCTAATACAACGAGCTTATTAGAAGGTAAATGGCTTATTTGCGTTTGATAAAAAGATACAATTGTTTTCCCATCTTCCGTCACTCTGTCATCTTTGTCAGTAAATATCATGACAGGAATCTCTGAAGGAAATAACATATTAATCGTTTTATCGATATTATGTTTCATTTCATTTACTTCAGAAACTATATTTTTATTAGCTAGATTCCAGGCAGAAATGCTCTTAATCATCTTTAAATTATCATCAGAATAAGTTCCTTTATCCGTAATGGGAAGGTACTTCTCTGGATTCATATTTACTGCCAGCCTTGCAATTCCAGTCGGGGATAAAACGCTCAAATACCGGAGCAGGTTCATTAAAATACTCTACCACTTGCGGTAAAGTACAATCAATACCTATGATTTCCTTAATTTCATCAGGGTATTTATTAGCATAATACATGCTGTAAATGCCAGAAACGGAATGAGGCATTAATATGTATGGCCCTTCTATATTGGCTTTTTTAAGTGCGTCTCTTATTTCCTCTACGATATGTTTTCAACTGTTCGTTCCTTATTTGTGATATCACTCCAGCCATATCCAAATGTCTCTATCACTACTATTCTATTATTCTTTGATATTTCATTCATTAAAGGTTCATAATCCAATGCGGGTGCTGCCATACCCGCACCACTTAATAAGACAATAGTGTTTTCACCTTCACCCTTTGTATATACATGCATTTTCTCACCATTCACGTCAACTAATTGACCTAACGGAGGATATTTATTTCGTTCATTTAATAAAGACAAATAAAAACTAGCAAAATGAAATTTGCTAGTTTTTATTTACTTCGGGACTACTATTCATCAGAATCATCCCTAAACATTACATTATCAATTGCTTCCCTGTCTTTTGCAATACCTTCTATTGTCCCAATTAAATTTCTTACCATCTCAAGTGTAATCCATTCTTCCTCTTCATAAATTTTTATACTTGCTCCCATTGAAAGTAATTCCTCAGCACATTTCACTAAAGATCTCAATTGATCTGCATCATCATAATTACATTACAGGCTTTTCTGTTTTCATATTTTGTTTGATTTCACTTATCGATTTAGACGTTTTCTTTCTAATCAAAGGCAGATACTTATTAGAATTCGAATCATGAAGCACTACTAGATTCACAGTAGCCAACTTAACTATCCCTCCTCCAATTAAAATTCTATTATTCCATCATTTCAACCACTATTATAATTTAAATCCATAAAAATATTTTTGACCTCTTTCCCAACTTCTTTTCGAGATAGTATCTATATAGATTACAAAATCTTTATAGTTATCATTACGAATTATCGTATGATAATCAGCAGGTACTTTCTCTCCTGTCCATATTGATAATAAGGATGGTATCAACTCCATTTTTAATGGTTCTTCATGATTTGCTGCTCTTATGACTCTTTCAAACAGTTTCTTTGTTAAATCCCCAGGAAACGCTGGGCTCTGATAGCAATAATACTTTTCCATATCACAGTCTTTTGTCTGATTAAGATAAAATTCACCAATCTCGTCTATACTTGCTTCTTCTCCAATGATATCTTGGTAATTTATATAAAAATCAATGGAATCCCTTATGATCATCGAAGTATCTGTGATTTCATCCCACTCTTCAAGTAACACTAATAAATACGGAATAACCTCCATAGATAGCGATGTTACAGCTGCGGATGAAAATGTATCTACTGCGTATTCACTTGCTAAAGCTAAAAATGTAAGATTATTAGAATTCCTAATATCTTCATGTGTAGCAATAGAACAAAAAATTCGAATACATAAGTTTAATATTTGTTCATCATTCGTATGATTCATTAGTTGAATTAGTAATTGTTTTTGTGAAAAATCACCAGCCTTAAACAGCTCTATTACATTTAGCAAAACTTCCTTTTCTGTTTTAGCATTCAAAACCCTCTTTTTTATATCTGAAATCGATTCAATTGGTCTATTCCCATACCAAATACGATTCATTATATTTGTACCTTCAATCAAAACATCCAACTCCCTTGTAATGACCGTTTTCTATACCCCCACATTTACTCTTTTCATATCAAGAATATCTGTGATTCCTTTTTCATTCATTTTATTTAATAAGTATGTATAACCTTTCTCTAAAGCAAGATTTCTTTCTTCTTCATAAATAGGTAAAAGTGTATAAAAATTAATGATATTACCTTCTAGAGTCACTAATTTCTCCAACCCCTTTTCTTGCACTTTACATATCATAATACAGGATAGCTTTGTATGAGACGCAAAAGGCTGCGGTGGTTCTCCATTTGGAAGAATCACTCCTTCGGTTAGCCATCCGTCATAACTATGAGGAATATGGGCTGTTTTTCTTAACCATCCTAGAGGCCAATAAATATTTTGATCCTTCAAATCCTCTTTATTCATCGGCCAGTCTACAGGTAACTTTTGTATCAATTCAGCATACTTAAACTCACTTGCTTCTTCCGAATTGTCCATCGGATAATCACTCATCCCAGTAGTCACAAGCGTTATGAAATGATTCTCTTTAGATGGTGGTATGATATGAATATGAATCCCTACTC
Source organism: Bacillus sp. DHT2 (assembly GCF_026241455.1). Lineage (NCBI taxonomy): Bacteria > Bacillati > Bacillota > Bacilli > Caryophanales > Bacillaceae > Bacillus > Bacillus sp. DHT2. Next base: position 253,561 of record NZ_JAPHWH010000001.1, on the reverse strand, counting down.
TACTTCCAGGTATGATTTCACTTATAGTCGTAACTGGAGATCCGAAGTATTTTGCTACATGTTCTAAAATTTTATCATGTTGATCTTGATTATCGTAATTCGTTCTATTCGAATTACTCTCATTCATGTTTTCTAATAATGTAACAACGTCAGTTTGTCCCTGCTCTCGAGCAAAAGCCAATGCATCCCTATCACCACTATACTTCACACTTGAATCAATACCACTTTTGATTAGAAGCTCTGCAATATCTACATGACCATTACTTATTGCACCAAATAACGGATTCCTTTCTGGTTCAGTGACATCCATCTTTGCGCCGCAAGACAATAAATATGTAACAATATCTATATGTCCTCCTGAAGCTGCCTCGTTGATTGCCCCGCCGCCGTATACACCACCATTTCGATTCACGTCTGCTCCTAAGGCTATAAGCTGCTTAACAATCTCAATTCTTCCTTTCGAAGCTGCTACATGAAGCCATGTTCCAAAAGGTGTCATCATATGTAATCTCTCAATATCATTACCAATTAGTTCAACAACTCTTTCCGTATTACCTAGCTTAATTGCTGAGCGAATTTCTTTTGCAGTGTGTATATGATTCATAACTTATAATCCCCTCCATTTCGTTACATTATCTAATTGTTTAATGCTATTCTTATATAAAAAATTTATTAGTATATTAAATAGAAACTACATATTATGAAAGTTTCTTAAGAGTTCACAATATTAATTATATTACATATATACTTGGCGTAAACTTCAATTCACTCAAAAACAAAGAGGATCTAAAATACGAGATCCTCTTCAATTTCCTGTATAACCCTCCAATCCACACCGTCTTCTAACTCATTTTCAAGTTCTTCTAATAGCCGAGTCCCTTCTTGTTCAATACCCGCTTCATATCCATGAACCTCAAAATATCTTTTTTTATATTTTGTATACCAATAATATGTACTATACATAATCTTATGTTTATCTTCTTTCGCGATCAAATTCATTGCAGTATTACTTTCTTTATTAAAGTTAATATTATCAAATTGTTCAGTAAATTGTTCGTAATATGAAAAGCCCTTCAATAAATCTTGAATATTATTTGTAAGTGGTTGAAAAATCCATTTCTTTTCGACTAAATCACGATCATAATAACCTAGGTTAAAATGTTGTTCGAATATAGAAGGTATACTATCCCCATCTTCTGTATATTTAATATTCGTATAGTTTTCAAACTCATCATTACTCTCAAAATTCCCAATCCATACTGTTACTTTTTCATTCATCTTATACTCCCCTTTTATTCTTTTGGCGAGGTGATGTTTCGGTTCTTTAATTTATCTTTTCTATGATAGGTACTATTTCGTTTAAACCATAATAGACCTTTATCAGGACTAGCTAATCCTCAATTTATAGACTCCCTGCTAACATGAAAAGGATCCACATGATTCTCTTCTAATAATTCCTCAAATTTCTCTGTCCCATATTTCAGAAAATATTCATATTCCGCCTGCGAAATAAAAAATGCCAGCAAAATTCCCCCATCCTTTTCTGCATTTCCAGTAAGTACATAGCCGTATTCCTCTGGGAAAGCGAACGGTTCAGTAAAGTAAACCGCACTTTTATTGTATTTTCGAACAAAAGACTTATCGATACTTTCAATGCCACTAATTGCTGTTCCACGACCTATTTCTATTCGATTCGCTATACAATAAAATAAAGCATTTGCCAAAATATATCCTACACTACGAAATGCCCCATCAACTACCATGGAAACTTCAACATTATCTCCTACTATTTCTTCATATCTACTAAACCCAAGTGTATGAAAAACAAGACATTCTTCAAATACATTTTCATATTTCAAAATTTGTATACTCGGCATGTCCTCGCCATTTTTAAATACTTCCCGGTCGATTGGCTCACCTAGGTATTTACTATAATGGTCATAATACAGCTCTCCATAATGAATCATTCTTTGAATTCCCCTTTATACACATGAATTTTTATTCTATTCCCCTGAAGGCTATATAACTGTTTAACTTTACTCCTCATATAAATGATCAAGAAATTCATTTATATTGTTGGCTAAAAAATACATATTTTTCATGCCGTCGTACTCTTCATCATGAGCCCAATGAAAGATTTTTTCACAGTATTCCTCATTGATCCCCAAACATATTTGGTTACCGCCAGGATCATCTGCAATTGGTATAAATCCCATATCTAAAAGATCATCAAAAAAATCAATTATTTTATCCAAATTATCATACATACCGCCAATTCCATAGAAAATATTTAATACACTTTCTCCTGCATCATCAGAGATTTTATACATACTTGCCTTTGGATAGCCTCCATTATATTTTAATAAAAACTCTCTATAATACTTCGGTAATCGCAACTGATGTTTTTCCTCAAAAGCTTCTAACTCTTCTAATGATAATTTTTCATGAATCATTTCAATCTCCAACGTAGTTCCACTCCTTGGTAAATTATTTTCACCATCTCTTTTTGATTGTGTATCATCGGCATAAGTTCGTTAGACATATCCTCTTTCAGTAAAAATCATTTTTCTCTATTCTGTGATACTCTAAAAAACAAGCCGTTATCTTTTGCGTATTAATCCCACCACTTTTCCTCATCAGAAACCCATATATTTTTCTGCAAGTCAAATGATTGATTAGCATCATGAAAACCACAATAGGCAGGTAATTTTATACTTCCTCCATTTGCTTTATTCCAGCAATCAATAAACCATTCCACAATGATTTTTTCCTCATCTTCCGATATGATCTCATCGTTTTCTTCATAAAACTCCCAGAACTCGTCTGATTTATCATAAGAAAGGTTATAGTATGATATACGTTCGAGTAATTCATGACTTCCTGCAAAAACACTGCTATCGTTTCCTTCGTAAAAAACCTCACTTGCTTCTCTATTCATAGAAAACATCATGATAGAAAGGTCAAACGATCCGATAAAAATCATAAAATCTACTAACTCTATTTTACTGTAATAATTAAAATTAAGAATTTCCCTTATATTATGAATCAACCTTTCTGAATTTTTTTCAAGATTTTCTTTTACCGAGCTAATGTATGTATCTTTTGTAAACAATTCATTCACCTCATGCTTCATTTAAATTTAAATTTAAATTTAAATTAAAACTCTTTACACATAATATAATTGAGCGCCTTCTTTTCTTCATCAATTTCATATTTTAAAAGAAAACTCTAAGCTATCTTTATATTACTTCACCCTATTCAAATCGCAACATCCTGATAGCCCACTTCGGTTACCTTTTCATTTATAAGAAGAAGACCTAAACCATTTTCCATATCCCATGTACAGTCGAAGGTGAGTCCGATCCCTCGACCTTCAAAAATACCCGCATACGGAACAACAATTCCAACTAAACTTATCCTATTAAGAAGTTGATCAGTTGTTTCAATTAAAGGATAATGTTCATTAAATTCAATATCATAACCAAGCTCATACCTTTTTTGTTTATAATAATCTAAAATCGGTTGCAAAATACTTTGTTGCACTTGCTCCCAATTTTCCATCAATGAATCATATGATTCATATTGTTCTTTATCAAATCCACTTTCCTCTTCGCCATCTACCATTAACGCTATCTTAGCTTCCTTTCCACAAAACGTTATAGTAGTGTACCTTACCCATCCGTAATTATATTCAAGTTCACCAAAAACGGCATCGTTTATTATCATTTTAAGATCTCCTTTTTCTAATTCTTCAAGCTCCATCCAAAACTAGCATGCAAGTTAATCTACTTAAGTAAAATTATCTTGTCTAACTGCAGCCCGTCTTCCTTTATTTTTCGTATCGAATTGAATATAGTTTGATACACACCCATAGAAAAGTACCGCTTAATCAGGTGACACTCCTTAATTAGTTCACCATCAAGAAGCAAAGATCCTAACACCATTTGTTCCGCCTCGATATGTTGAATACTCACGGCTGCCACCCTTGTTCCTGCAAGAACTTCTGTAATTCTTCCTCAGACGGAACATTCTTCTTCCACTCTTCACACTCCTCCAAAAACTTCTCCGTCTCATAAAGAATAGACGGCTCCTTCTTTCGAAACTTCGCTGCTGCTTCCTCTATTTCACTGAGCTTCGTATATCCTTTCCCATGCCAATCTCGTAAAATCCCCTTCACATAAGCAAGCGTCCGCTTATTATTTTCATAGGCAATCTGAAGTGCCTTTAGTACAAGCTCCTCCGACAAATCCGTAACCCATTCACTTAATTCCTTCGCTGCATATGATGACAAACTACCGAAGTTTTGTTCATAAAATGTGAATACACTGCTACCTGGATTCGCTTTTTCTTCTACTTCTTCTACTTTCTCATCCTGTGCACAACCTTGAAAAACTTCTTGCGGAATCACATCAGATACTTCAACTGGCATTCCGAAATGTTCTAACAATAACGGAATATTCAACTCTTCCTCGAGGCATCTTTGAAGAAACATATGTACAAACTCTTTATTTTTCACAGTCTTTAACTCACGTAACACACACTTTTCTATGTTCGTATTTGTAACAGGGTTATAACGTAACCAATTTAGAACATATAACTCCTTCGTTTTCGCGTCATATAATATTTTTCCATACGCAACAAACCTTTGCAACAACTTCTCAACAGTTTCACGGTTATACCCCGTTTCCATCTCTACCAAACGTAGTGGCAGTGAGTAAATCCCGCATTGTGTCGTCTTCGAACATGTCAGCAAATACATATAAAAATAGCGCTCCTCTGGCGTTAAATCAAGTACAAACTCATCTTGCCAAAAATTCACCTGTACACTCCGGTATACTCCCATGTTTCTTCCTCCCGCCTTTTTAGTGGTAAATATAGAATTGGTTACTCCTTCTATATATAGGATTGCAGGCAGGAATTTGGTGGATTTATTTTATAATTTTTACTAGTACTAGAATGTTACTTTTTTATTTTTTCATAGTAGTTCTTGTAGTTGTTTTTTCTTTTGTTTATTTAATGATTTATTACTTGGTAGGGGTTTATAAGGGGGTTGGAAGGGGCTTATAAGGGGCTTGTTTGTCATCTACTAAAGAACTTATAAAATAGAGCTACATGAAAAAACTAGTTTTGTTTTATAAGTTCATTAATGGTCACTTCTTTATCGGCGACTACATCATAAAATCCAATATGAACTCCTTCTTCATATAGCCAGCATAGATCCGTTCCAAAAGGAGCTTCAAAAATCTCAAACATTACAGGGACGATTTTAAAAATAGATTCCGCGTTTAAGATGATAAAATTTTCCGCATGATTCACATAGTCATCAGTATCATCTATAGCATACAAATTCCAGCCATTTAATTGCGGGATAGAACTTTCTTGTCTAAATGAATATCTAACTGGTTTTCCAGCCAGAATATTTTTTGAAACGACAAAACCACCATACTCACTATTATTTATTTTCATTTTCAAACTCCTTAATACTGGAATTAACAGCATGCTTTATTAAAATTTCATAAACTAGTTTTATCTTATCAGTAGGCAATTTATTGTTTGTTACTATCCAGTTGCTTTTGTAGTTAATCTATCCTCGCCAAGATTAGCTAACGGCTCAAATCATAGAAATGGACGAGCAGCTCCAGGTAACCCTGCTTTCATTAGAAAATCATTGGTTTCTTAAAATAAAGATTATGAGTTTCTTTTTTATTGCATCATGGTTAACTAGACCTGCCGTTATCCTAATTATTCCTTCTTCTAAATAAAAAGAGTGTAACAAAAATTATTGATAATTTTCGATAGCTGAAATAAGGGAACCTGTTCCTTCTTCCGCATAATGAATGAAGTCCAAACATTTTTCACTCCAGCCACCGATTAAATTTGTTTTCTCTCCTACGAATTGTTGATTACCGTAACTATTTAAATTGAAAGAGTGAACCCAAACATCAGGATTCATTTCACGACGATATGTTTCAAGAAGAATTTGTGAAGAATTGTCTCCATACCTATCTCCGTACACTTGCTCATCAGAGAAGACAAGAATGCGGTCAACTTTGATTTTGTGATCTAATAAATATTTGATAGAAAGATGTAAGTTTGTTCCATATCCATGTTTATTAACTTCTGATAAAAATGTGTTCATGTTCTCTAAAATACCAGAACGGGTAGAAACATTTATCGCTTTGAAATCAGTTGCGAATACAGATGTAATAGAATTATCACAGAAGGAGTGTGCCATTGCCATCATTAGTGTAGCAATATCTGCACATTTAACACTCCCATCTTTTGAAACAGGATAACATGTCATAGATCCTGAGATATCTGCTGTCATAAATGTTGTTCCTGATAATCTCGGCATGTTTGTAACAGATGCTTCAATTGCGTCATTCAATATATCTAATAATTCGCTTCCTGCTTGTGGTAATTTTTCTTGCACAACACGATATGCTGAAAAAAAGCGAAATGGTAATTGTTTTGATTTTTTTACTCGCTCAGGATCGCGAAGAATGTTATATACTGTATCAATATTTGAGGCACCTGAATTTACGATATTGCGAAGGTTACGAAGTAAGGCCATATAACCCACTTTTCCGCTATCAATTAATTCTTCCCACACTTCTTTTTTGTTTCCTTTTTGAGAAAGCTGTGTTTCCCATGTATATGGTACTTGCAGTGTGTTTTCTAACAAACGTTTATAAAGTTCGTAACGTTCTGTTCCTTTTTTGGCAGATGGGCTTACTAAACGGAATACATCTTTCAATGTAACGTCTTTTCCTGTGCGATTGTATTTTGCTAATTGATATTCATCAAATGTAGAAAAGGCATCTGCTAACCCCTTTTTCAAAGAGTTTGGAATTGGATTTTTCCGACCATATACCCCTAATTGATATGCCATTATTTCTGTTACATCATCCGGACGCTGCGCAATACGAGAAACTGTTTGACGAGCATATTTACGACCTTCAGGGTGGTTTGCAAGTTCCACTGCTAATACATGTGTAACAGAACGCATGTAGAACACTTCACGTGCATAGACTGCTAAACTTGCAACAAATTTAGGGTCTCTGTCCATGATTTGTTTTGCAGTAGTAACTAATTCTTCGCTGTTATTACCATAAAATTTTGGCTCATTAAAGAAAGATGTTAATACCATCGTAACTAATTTATCTTTATCATACATTTTATAAGCTTTTCCGCCCTCTTTTGTATATGTTTGACGGCTTCCTTGAGAAGAATGATTAAACTTTGACATTATGATCTACCCCCAGAGATTTTTTGACACTGCTGGTTGAAATACAAATAAAAAAGGCAACGTATATACGTTGCTCTTTTCACTCATTCCTAACACTTAAGAAATATTCAAAACAGGAATCGAATCCCACAAACACAATCCCTATATGACGAAGTAACTCCTACCTTAGTGTTATGAATCAAAGAAAAGTACGAATTCGGTGCGGACCTTTCCGCATCGATTAGGATCGAATCTATAGCACTTAATATTAGCAAACGAAGCATGGGCTATCTACACTGTTCCTGTTATATATAATGTTTAAAGATTTGGGAGATAAGCGAAAAGGCTCATTACGTTGCTCTACCACTGAGCTACCTTCCAAAATGGGAAGGATGGGATTCGAACCCATGACACACGGCACCCAAAGCGAAGAAATCCTTCTCTACACTGCCCAAATCTATTAAATATGAATTATAAAAAAGGGAGATAGGCGGAAAGACTCAATATGTTGCTCTACCAAACTGAGCTACTCCCCTAATGTTAATAAAACATCAGGGAAGGCAAGGATTCGAACCTGCGACCTACCGCGTGAAAGGCGAAGAAATTCTTTCCTACACTGCCCTTTTCTTTTTATCACTCATCGTTCTTACTATTATTATACTTGCAAATTAATATTTTGGAAATTATTAGTACTTTCGGAAAATCAGTACAATTTCTCCCCACTGCGAGCGTTTTCGTTTCTTCTTCAGCATACTTCTAGCGAAAACCTTTTTATTTAAATTCAATATTCATCTACTAACCCAGCTATTTATAAATGCAGCATTTCAGCCTTTATAACTTGAATATATTCCTGCAACTTACAAAATGCTTCTGTCAGTTTGTTTGTTTCTTCTTTATGAAGAAAGCGGGCCTTGTTTCGCTCTTCCTCTATGATAAGCACCTGCGTGGCAGCATAAGAAAGACCATACTTTTCGCATTCTCGTTTTATATCCTGAAAAAAGGAAAGAGGGACAGTCCCTGCTCCTGAGACAAGCATCTCATCTAGAACTTCTTCCAATTCATCAATTAGGCGCATTAACTCGATCATAGAACGTTCCCCCTTCACTCAGTGTAGTATTTATAATCTCTCCTGCTTCTGTATATAAAATGATAGGTGTAACAACGAGCTTTGTTCCTTCCTGATAAGGATGAACTAGCATTCTCTTTATATGCAACGAGTCCATATATATTTTTACAAGTCGAATCATTCGCTCATTTTCTGGTCGTTTCATCATTTGCATTTGCAATGTTTTCCCATTCTTATCGATAAGAGGTATGATCCATTTTTGTTCTTGCTTCTGAAACTTCCATTCTCCTATTTCAGCAACTTCGATACAAAAGATTCCTTGTTTATTTGCCTCTAACCTTTGCTCTTTTACTTTTTTTAATAGTTCTTCCCATGAGGTTAAAAAGAGAGATTGCCACTCTGCCACATTTGTTTTTCCTTCCACTTCTCCTACTGTCTGTGAGCTAGATGACAATTGAAAATCGACGTTAAGTTTTGCCTGCTTCAATCGGACAGATGAACGAGATAGTTCGTATCCTTTCCCTGCAATTCCCCATGGAACTTGCCTTTCATGGAGTTCTTCAGGAGTTGTGCTGCTCCCTTCATAAAACATGGGGCGCGACTGTGTGTATGTAATCCACTTTTCCTGTTCTCGATTATAGAAATAATACGTCACACCAACATAACCAGACTTCGTTTGCCAGCCAGACGCACCAAAAGCATGCAAAATAAGTGGTGGAACTTCGTAATATTCCGAACGAAACGGACTCTCTTGCAGATGGTGGCGCTCCAACAACAAAATGTGTTCATAAATCGCGGACACCGTTTGCCGATAAGATGCCATTTGAAAAGATGCATGCTTCGTCCGATATAGCCCAATATCCGCCCCGAGCTTACGAAATAAATTCTCTAACTTTGCGAGTTTCAAAGAACGTGCTTTTACAGAAAGTTGTTCTATTTCATAGATTGTATTTTCGGTAAGGCGTGTTAATCCAAAGTGAACAATTTGCTCGATCATTTCTTTGAAAATAGATAGCTTATCCGGCGCAATGATAAGAGGATGCATCTGTTTCGTTTCGTGCGAGATTCCCTTCTCTTTTTGATACCAATATACCGCTTCCGCCTTATGCCGGCATATCCCCTCTGCTTTGCACGTACAGATCGCATCCGCTACCGATTCAGCTGTTAGAAAGCGAACTGTTATATTCTCTTCTGGGAAAGTGGCAATTAAAGCCCCCTCTTCTTCTAAAACAAACTTTTGCTGAAATGTTTCGCGAAACATCATTTCAGCCCACATTTTTTCGGAGACAATATTGCGAACGTTCACATTCAAAAGAGCAGAGAAATCAACTTTTATGTTCTCTTCACCTTCGTACATCTTCTTTGCTTCTAATAGAGCCATAATGACATGTTTACAAATCGAACGGGCTTCACAACTACAAGAGTAACTGCGTATATCACCCGTAAACGTTACAGTAATTCCGTCATCAAGATGTATTTGCGCTGCACCCTCTTCTACGTCCATTTTGACATTTGATACAACGGCCAAATCCTTCATTGCTCTCTTATATGTTCCTTTGTTAGACATGGCAATTAAGTATGTTTCATCAATAGAGGAAAGAACATTTAAGAAATGATTGTTGCGATCCATTGTGCCAACCTCCCTGGTGTTAACGCCGCTACATGAGCACCGAGCGCCGCCATTTTTTTAGCTGCCTGTTTATCATAAAAAGGCTGTGCAGTCGGATCCAGAGATGTTAGCACGATCAACTTTGCTCCTGATTCTACAATCTTCATCGCTTCTCGGTACATTTCATTGTAACTGCCACCTTCATATAAGTCTGTTACAAGCACGACAATTGTTTTATGAGGCATCTCGATTTTATTCGTTGCGTAGCGCAGCGCCTGAGCAATATATGTTCCTCCCCCAAGCTGTACGCTCATAAGCGTTTCCACCGGGTCGTCAATACGATCCGTTAAATCAACAACAGCTGTATCAAAGATGAACAGATCTGTCTTAATCGTCGGTAAGCTTGCAAAAATACCCGCCATAACTGCGCTATGAATAACAGAATCAATCATACTTCCGCTCTCGTCTACTGCGAGGATCACACGCCATGGGCTAACGTGCTTCGTGGCAGCATAAAAGTACGGTTTTTCAATATGAATGGCGTTTGTTTCCTTGTCAAAATGCTTTAAGTTCTTTCGAATCGTTTTCTTAAAATCAAAGTTGCGCATCGTGCGAACGCGACTAGAACGATTTCGATCTGGTCTACCGCTTAATGCGTGCTTCACTTCTTGCTCTAAATTACGCCGCAACTCCTCAGCGACTTTCGCTACAATACGTTTAGCTGTGTCTAATACATCCGGTTTTACATAATCTTTAAATTGTAAAATGCATTTTAATAAATTCATATTCGGCTCCATTTTTTCAAGCGTTTGCTTATCTTGCAATAGAGCCGTTAATTCATACTTTTCTAGCGCATGATTTTCCATAATCTCAATGGTTTCTTTCGGAAATAACTCCCGCACTTTCGAAATCCAAGTCGGCACTGTTAGCTGAGAGGGATCCAACGACCCGCCGCGTTCTTCTCCGCGTTCTCTCTCGTACAAAAACTCCAGTACCTCATCCATTGCTCTGTATGCAGGGTCTTCTTCCTGAAATGTGATTTGGTCATCTGCATGTTTCCCAAGAACAAGACGCCAGCGATTTAAAGAAATGTTATTCTCCATCTTCTAGCCCCCGTCTCATTAAAATTTCCCGTGCCTTGCGATCTAACTGTATTGCATACGTCAGCACTTCTTCGGAAATTGCTTCTTCTTTTATCACTTCTTCTGTGGCTCCATATAACCGCGCAATCTGTTTAGCAATCGTATCCACCTCAAGCGGCGTGAATTGACTGAACAAGAGGCGCAACTGCGGCAATACTTGTAAAAATGTCTCTTCATCAAGTTCTTCTAGAACATGAGACATTCCGTCAAGCAGCGATTCGTTATATAAGAAGATATCTTTTGCGCCAGCAAACAAACCATTCAAAAATATCGGAGCTTGCTTTTGCATATCGCCACTTCCATAAAAATATCCTTCTGCCACTTGCATTACCTCATCGATTTTCCGCTTCCCTAAAGAAGTTAACAGCCCAAATACTGCCCCTTCTACTTGGCTTTCTCGTTTTTCCCTTTGCAAATAAAGCTCCAGTGCTTCAATAAATTGCTGGTCTGCAGGCTGCATTGTATACAAATCGATAAGTTTTTCCGCAATAATTGCTGGTTCGCCCCCATCTAAAACAGAAAATAACGAAAGTGCTTTATGTCTAGCATGATCCGCTTGCTGATTTACTTTTTCTATTTGTGATAAATAGTAAGCACAATCTGCCATAGAAGCAAAATCTCCATCCGCCTGTATTGCTTCATCTATAAACTGATTGTACATAGCGAAATCGGAAAACAAACCGCTTAAGTAGGCCTCTAGCAATAAAAGAGCCACCTCTCCAGCCCGTCCCTTTGCCTTATACAGCTTTGCCCTTAGCATTTCCTGCGCAGCTTCTCTCACCGTTCCGCCATACACAGATAAATCAATCAGAGCACTTTCTACTTGTGCTGAAAAACGATACTTCCAAGTTTCTCGCATAAGATTAATATTCTGCTTTCTAGCTAGGTTTGGACCGCGCAGCTTCTCGCAAAACGGGACTCCTAAAAAAGCGAGGCAATGAAAGAATTGACTTAAACGCTGGTGTCGTTCGTTCTTGTATATGTCAAGAATCGTCTCCTGTGGTACAGTAGAACGCACCGGAAGACGAAACGAACGAACAGAAGCACGAAAATCATGCACGAGCGGCGGCACATCCGCTTCTTTTGACAATTCCCCGCGCTTCGCCCCTTGCAAACTCTTCTGAAGCAGCGCTAAAGGCTTATTTGCCGAGAATATCTCACCTTTCACGAATGCACTACGCACTGCATCCATCAGTTCATACAATCCAGGTTGCATCTTTCCCCGAAGCAGTGCAAGTTCACGTATCATTCGTGCAGCTTCAATCTCATCTGCCATTGATATTCCTTCTGCCTTTAGCTGTCTAGCAATTCGTATCATAAATTGCTCAGCTACCGCTTCATCCCTGTTCTCCCAAATATGTTGGTAAAAAGCAGGTGCAGGCATACCGCTCTCATAGCCACGCATCTGATCGCTTTCCAAAAAGGAATACGGCATAAGATAGTTTTTGGCATACGCTTTAGATAATGGGCTTTTGGACAGCTTTTTCTTTTTCCCTTCCAATTCAAGAAGCCCTTTCACATGAAAGCCTCCGGTAATAACGAGCACCTTGTCATACACTTTACGCGCTTTTTCAATTTCCTTTGCCATGTGTATCTCCCTGGCTTCGCATCCGTCTTCTGTCAACATCTCCTGCGTATAGTCCGCGCGCGTATAATAACAATAATCGAAGAGCTGACGGACAAACTCCTCGCTTGTCATATGAAAGCCTTGCAACTCAAAGTATTTCTCCCAAAATTCATGAAAGCTTCGGCACCCCGTTTTTTCCGAAAGCATACGGACATATTGACTGTGCCGGAAATATTGCTCGTCATACTTCCCATTCTCTTCCTCATTTTTCGTTGCAAACAAATATTCTTTATAAGGAAGATCAATAAATGAAACTGGAATATTGCGCGTAGCTCCTTCCCGCAGCGCGACAAGTTCCGGTGAATAGTCGAGAAAGGGATAGTACGCACGGTACTTTCCACTTTCTCCTCTTTCAAGCACATCCGTTTTATCATCATAACTGCAATATATACAAATTGGAGCCTCACTTTCTGCACTCACAATATGCGGAATAAGAGGGTTGCAATCTATCGGTCCTTCTATAAGAATCGCATCCGGTTTATAGAATTTAACGATCTTTTGTACATGAAAAGAGCACGCAGGACTATGATGGCGAATCGGCACATATACGACGTTGTGATCTAAATTGTAAGCTCTTTGAAACAATGCATTTACTTCAGCTGATTGCGAGCTTCGAAAAACGACTTCCATACCTCTCCTCCTACTTGACCTCGCGCCCTAACGATGCTTGTAAAGTAACTGCGCAGCTTTTCTAAATCATCCTTGTTTTCTTTCGCAATTGTGCCCGATAAATACCGAACAAGCGCATCCATCTTCACTTGTCCGCTTCCATAATAATACGCATCCATTGCGCTTTGATAATATACCGATACTGCTTCTGCAGTACTCATAACAGAAGATGGCTGATCGATTCGTTTTCCTTCAGCAGTTACACCTTCCCGTAGTTCATGAAAAACAGTCGCTAACAGCTGAACAACCGTCTCATCCACTTTTGGTGTGATGCCTGATGCTCCTAATAAGCGCGTTACTTGTGACTCTATTATTTTTGCTTCAAGCTTTACATCCTTAATCGGATGCACCGTTTCAAAATTAAAACGACGCTTCAATGCACTACTCATCTCATTCACACCGCGATCTCGTGTGTTAGCCGTCGCAATAATATTAAATCCAGGCTTAGCTGTAAGAATTCCTTGCTCCCCAAACTCCGGAATATTTAGTACTTTATCGCTCAGAACGCTGATCAATGAATCTTGCACTTCCTGCGGACAGCGAGTCAATTCTTCAAATCTAGTTAATATCCCTTGTTCCATCCCAACAAAGAGAGGTCCTGGCACAAGCGCCCCCCTTACAGGCCCTTTCGCAAGAAGAAGTGCATAGTTCCACGAATACTTAATCGTATCTTCCATCGTAGCAGCTGTTCCTTGCACAGTGTTACGGCTATTTCTGCATATTGCGGCAGAAAGCAGCTCGCTTAGCATCGTCTTTGCTGTTCCTGGCTCTCCGATTAACATAAGTCCTCGGTTTCCTGCTAATGTGACAATTGCTCGTTCCACAAGCGCATCATTACCATAAAACTTACGACTAATTTCCACTTCTTTTCCTTCTAAAAGAAGCGGTTCTTCTTGTCCGATAATAAACGTCCGAACGGCACGCGGTGACAATCGCCAGTTAGGTGGTTTCGGAAACGAATCATTCGCTTCTAACGCATTCAATTCTATTTCATATAATTCTTCCATTAATGGTTTACTAGACTGCATATGTCAGTTCCTTTCTTATCGCTTGCTGCGCCAGTTTTCATCACGGCCAAGATTCGATTCTGTTGCCCGTTTTATATCATATAAAATTTCACTGAAAAAGCGTTCCGATACTTGCTTCGGTAAAACGCGTCTCTCATGATCAATTTCGTCGTAGTCATATGAACCGCGGCTCACCGTGCCTGCTTTGTAAAATTGAATTTCAAAAACGCACACATCCTCCTCACCTTCATATCCAACCGGTGCCCCTTCAAACGCAAGCTCCGCCCCTAGTCCGGCGCGAGTATCTTCTTTATAGAATGTATAATATACACCGGCATCTTGAACCGATCCACGACTCCAGCCGTACTTCGTCATCTTACCAAACAGCGAACGGCCATTGATCTGGATACCAGCAAACCTTTCCACAGTGACTTCCTCATTCTCCTCAACCTGAAATACTTCGCGGTCAATTTGCGGAAATGGCTGAGTAACCTCATAATCTTCTAGCTGTTCCTTCCATAATTCCCTTTCGTCCTCGGACAATTCTAACGGATGAATTAGACCGATAACAGTGTCTGGCGTAAGTTCATGCTCTTCTTCTTCAATCGTATTAAACGTGCCATCCTCCATATAGCGGAACATCGCAAGCAACTTTCCTTCCTTATACTCACCCCAAATAAGGGAGATAGCAAACTGCTGCAGAATTGGATTTTCTACAAACAGAGACTTCCATGTATTTTGTGACCAATAGCGATTCAGAGAAAGTGCTGTTTCAAGACGCTGCGTTTGCATCGTAATCATAGTTCGGAGCTGCTTCTTTATAGAGGATAACTCCGCCTTAGCCTCCTCAGCTTTTTCCGCATCATCTTTTGCATTTGGTTTCGGAAGCGACTTTATTCGTTTTCCTTCTCCCGTTTTTAGCTCAATTTTCAAGTTTGGAGTTAAATAGGCAGTAAATGTTCTGCTGCCGTAATCAATTGTCTTTTCACCGCGCTTATTAAACCCAAGGTCTGGGACAAGCTGATCTTCTAGCTCTTCTTCTGTAATACCACGCGTTTTAGCAGCGAGACTCAGCGCTTCTTTCGCAGCATTACGCACTTGCTTATGTTTATACTTAAATGCCATCGCATGGATAGACATTAGCCCAATATGTGATTGGGACAACGCTAGCGCCTGAACAGCTGCAGCAGCAATCGCTCCGCGCATACCAAGCGCCCACTCATCAATCTGCTTTTTGAGTTGCATCGCCATTTCATCATCACTGTAAATACCGTACAACGAAAGAATACCGCGTTTCTTCGATTCCGCGCCTTGAGAAACCCAAAGCTGATAGATCGCTTGTATATTTTCCTTCAAATCTTGTTCGTTAAGAGCAGCGCTTATTGCTTCTGCTACTTCCTTCTTCTCAATAACAGAATCTGATACGTACTGCTGAAAATATGCAAGAGGAATCATTGCATCTGCAATGGTATCGGAATCGCGGAGACGAATTTGCGGTTCAAATCCGATCCACTGCACAAGTGCATTCCTTTTTTGCGGCGTTAAAATACGCGTGCAAAGAGCTTCTATACTTCCTGATGCTCCTTCTAATTCCCCGTCACCAAGCAATGGGGCAAACTTCTCCGTCAAAGAAGCGTTTTTCTTTTCTTGTAAAGCTTCCTGTACAAGCTTTGTATATTTGTCAGTTTTATAATATAAAAGTGTTTGCATTGCATTTTCGCGAACAACTTTCTTTTTATGATTTAATTCCTTTGCTACATCTTCTGCAGCTTCCGTATCTTTTGTAAGAAGTTCAACTGCAGCGGTACGTACCTTTTTAGAGGAATCCCCAAGACTTTGAATGAGAAGATCCCGCATCTGAACTGCGTTATCCTTTGCCAACTCATCCAAAATAAAAATCCGTTCATCTGCAGAATACTCAGGAAATTCACCTTTCACATACGCTCGTTCTTTTACAAACAAACGAACGAGTGCCTCCGTCGCCTTATCTCGCTTCTCACTATGCCCGGAAGCTTGTTCAATGGAATAAGAAACGAGCTTCTCCATCGATAAACCGTAGGTAAGCAGATCTTCCAGCACCTGTTCTGGCGAGTTCTCCATAGCAGCATACCGCTGCAGAAGTTCATATAAACTATAGTTATACCCTTTCCCAAGTTGAAGCGTAAGAGTGGCTTCCCTCTTTGCTGCTTCCTCTATATCCCAAAGTAATGCAATTTCTAAAACAGGCATTCTCCAGTAATTATTTCTAAACTTCGAGCTTTCGAACCATTGCTTCATATCCTCAAATGATAAAGTGCCTAATAGATAGTCACGATATGTACCACGTATGTCAGATGATTTCGTTTGAAGGACAACCGTTAAAAACTCTTCACGTACTTTGTTTCTATGTAGCTCGTACCCTTTTTCCGCTAAAAGCATTGATACGAAAAGGTAATGACTTTGACTTAAATATTGCAGTGTACGCTGCACAAATTCCGGTTGTTCTTCCACCATTCGAAGCAACAATTGATATTCATATACGCGATCAAAATCAACAACACCTAAATGATGCTGCGTAAGGCGATATGCAAAAAATCTTTCCTCTGAAATACCGAATTGTTCACACAAATCTCGAGTTGTTTCATACAATTGTGCATAAAAACTTTTTGTTTTTTTGTAATTTCCAGACTGTTCAAGAGTATGGCTGACATGTGAAATTGCATAATTCATAAAATTTTTTACAGAGCATTTCACTAACAATTCCATATATCTTCTTGCAACATCCGAATGCGGATACATACGAAAAATTTGCTGCCAAGTAAAGTCAGGTAAAGATGACCCAGCAAATACTTTACTAACAGCTTCACCTCGAACGTACCTTTGAGCTGCTTCAATCTTCTCTTCCGCTCCACTTAACCTCAATATATACTCCGCATGCTCTTCCAATTCTTCTTCCAGTAAAGAACGATAGGGAAGAAATCTCTCATAATCTGCATCTAACATAACTAGAAGCAAAAGTAATTTTTGCTGACCTGTTATAACTTGCAACTGTTCTTCTATATACTTCGGATTCTCCCTTATTAATTGTCTAAGAAAAACATCAGCTTCATTTACAGAACGCGAAAGATTCGTTAAATACTTACAAGCAAATACTACAAGTCTATCGAATGAAAGACCGCTTTTTTCGAAATAAACCTTTATATCTGGAAAACTCATATATGAAAAACGCACGAGAAGAACATTCAACAATTGATCCTCAAGTAAATGATAGAATAACCGAAAAAACACTGGATCTTTCTTATATGTTTTCCTAAAGTCATTCATGAACTGCCAAGCAAAATCACTACGCTTATTTTCGCGAATGGTCGTTTGTTCTATATGCTTTAAAACTTCTTCATCTCTCGTCTGCAAGTAACGCAATGCTAATTCTTCTTGTGCTCCTGTCATATTAAGGTGTTGAAACAACTGATATGTACTGACTGCCATCCTCTCTGCCTCCCTAGTTCTTTTATAAATTCATCGTTATATCATATACATATGATATAACCTATTCTCTCGCATATCTGAAATTCCAGATATAAAAACACGGAATATATTTACATTATTAGTATATCATATCAACCCGAACACGAACATACGTTTCTTTAAAACGATCATTAAAAATTTGATATAAAGATAAACAAAGTAAGTGATAAGCGTTTTCATGGTATGATGTATAGGTACTAATTTTTTAAATTATAAGTTTTTATGAAAAAACGTATGGAGGCATTGATTGGCAAATATCAACTAACATATGAAAGAAGAGCTATTGGCGATGTTTGTAAATGTATAAAAGTTGTGCCAAGACATGAGGAAGCATTACCGATAGGTTGTTCGAAAATGGGGAGAGCTCTTAATTTACCCGTATTATTTATGTATCCTACATATAAAGAGCATCCCCTTCATTTTATCACTCAATTAAATTTAGAAGAATTGCACAACGAACAAACACGCAAAATGGTTTACCGGAAAGTAGAATGTTATATTTTTGGATTTCAAATGAAGATTTAAAACATCGCCGCTTTGAGAATGTGTGTTGTATGTTGCAGTCCTGTTGGGCGAAATAGATTATATATAAATTGAAAAGGCACATAAACTTTTCAATTTATATAGGATAGGCATTTTGCTTTTGGTTCTGCATAGCGATGACGAATATGTTGGAAAATCAAGATGGATTTATATGAGTGGGGGAATCGTATGAGAAAATATGATATTTATGAGTCAAAGAGAAAAGTAGTCGGATTATTTTTTTTGACTTCGGTAGTTGAAGTGATGTTTCTCTTTATTGTTATGTATGCATTTTCGTCTGAGGAGCCTAATTTCATAGTTGGATTTTTATTTGGAGCTCTTGCATTCGTTGTACTAATTGCTCTTTGGAAAGTTATCCAAAAAATGCTTACGAAAAAACCAGCCATCATTTTAGAACAAGAATACATTACAATTATTAACAATCCAAAATATCCTGTGAAAATTGCTTTGGAGGATGTATTAGGCGTTTTACCTTATGCAATCCAAGGGCAAAAGTATTTAGGAATTGTGATGGAAGATGATGTTGAAGATCGATATATTGCCTCTATACCTTCAAAAGGACAACGACTGTATCGAGTTAATAAGCGCGCTGGATTTATACCATTTAATATTCATATGAATTTATTGAAAATCGACGGAGAAACATTACTTGAGAAGTTAGATGAGTATGATATAAGCTTTTTAATTCCTGAAGATGAAGCGAAATAATATAACAAAAGAATTAATTTAGATATATGAAAAAAAAGAACATCTTGATAAAAAAGATGTTCTTTTTTATTTTTAATTTTAGAACCATTAGCTTTATAACCCGTTTATATGTTTACAATAACAGTTATTAAAATCACTCCATAGCATTTAACCTTCTCAAATTAAACCTCGTCAGCCTGTATCTGTTTAAGTACGTCTGGCTTTACCTCTTCTAAGGATATTCCTTTATCAGTTTTTCTTACCCTCTCCGCAAGCGAAGCCTCTCCACCTTAATCTCATCATTGATTTTCTTACTGCTGTCTACATGATACTTATTGACTCATTCGGTAACCTTTCCTGGTCCACCGCCTTGCTTTCCTGCCAATGTACCGTTTCCAACTCAACTGGTATAGCCTTTGAAGGAAGCTAATTCTGCTTCATTTGGAAACTTACTAATTTTACCTAATTAAACGACCGAAAAATAGAAAAATATATCATCATGCTTTATATTGGAGAATCAAGCTATTTAGCTTTAAAATGCACCATATCATACGGATAATAAGGAACATTTTTTAATATACTATCATCCAATTCTAAAATTTTTACAATTGCTCCACTTTCAAAAATCCAATAGCCAAAATATAGTTTTTCATGATGTTTATGACAATCATACCCCCCCATGTCTTTATGCCCAGCATACCATTCTTCTATCAAGTATTTCTCCATGAGTTTACTAGCTTTTGTATCATCTTTGCACATAATGACATTAACAAGACTTTTAAATGGTTTTTCAAATAACCAAATACTGTTTTGAGAGTTCCCTTCTTCTCTACTAAATTTACAAGAATATTAAATGTATTCTTATCAATTTCTAACATAATACCTATAGAAAGGTATTCGTAACATTCCCAGATCATACTCCTCCACCTTCATCCGGGCATGATCAACATATGCATTAACACTAGCAACCAAAATTAATAAAGCAGCTATCCATAAAATAACTGCTTTATATTATTATGAACTACATGAATTTTATATTATTCTGGCTTATTTGGAATGTTAGAGTTTGGAACATAATCAGATTTGTAATCTGTATATTTCACTTCTGTTACCATCCCTGCTGAAGCATGGTGTAAATCATGACAGTGGAACATCCATTCCCCCGGATTATCTGCTACAAAGGCTACATCATATTCTTCTCCAGGTTTCAAGTTCAAAGTATCTTTAACAATTGGAGAACCTTCTATCGTTTTTCCATCTTTACTTAATACTTGGAAGAAATGACCGTGTAAATGCATCGGGTGATCATCTGTTTTAGAGCGATTTACTAATTTTACTTTTACTAAGTCACCCTTTTTCACTGGAATTGGGTCGATATCCGGAAATACTTTACCGTTAATTGTATATACCATTTCATTTCCATTCATTTGAGTATTCAAGTCCATATTATATGTGACAGTAAACTGCTGGTCTAACGTGAAATCACCTAATTTTTTAGCACCATATTTCGTCATATCTAATTTTGGTAGTTTTTCTTTTTCATTTGCCTTGTCTTTCATCTCTTTGCTGCCATCATATTCAATAACAGCTTTCATTCCTTTTGCACCTTTATCTTCTGAATGGTCCTCAACATACCATTTCCCAGGGTTGTTAGCAGTAAATTCAACATCATAACGTTCACCTGGTGCAATTGAAATTACTTTGTCCCTAATAACTTTTGGATCATTAATTGGTTGGCCATCTGTCGCAATTACTTTAATATCATGACCATGAACATGGATATCATGTGATAGGTAACCAGCATTAACTAGTCGAAGTCGAACTTTGTCTCCCTTGTTCACTTTTAATGGCTCCACTAAATCCCCGCTTTTACCATTGATTGTGAATAAGTCATACATGCTCATATCATGACCTTTCATCCTCATATTCCCATGATCCATTCCTTTCATATCATCATTCTTTTTCGTATTTTTATTATCCATACTAGATTTATTACCGTCTGCTTTTTCTGTTTTCCCTTTTGTCATTTCTTTTAACTGCTTATCGATTTCTTTTTTATCTGTTACCCATTCATCTAACATTAATGTGTAATCTTTATCATACTTTTCATTTGTATCTTCTACAACGAGAGCACCATACAAGCCTCTATCTAGTTGATTTACAGAATCTTGATGCGAATGATACCAATACGTTCCTGGTACGTTCACTTTAAATTCATAGGTGAAACTTTTTCCAGATTCAACCGCATCTTGTGTCACACCTGGAATTCCATCCATGTTATTTGGGACAGGATACCCATGCCAATGAATAGATACTGGTGCAGATAATTCATTTTTTAATGTCACTTTAACCTTTTCACCTTTTTTCACCCTAATTTCTGGTCCAGGAGATGAACCATTAAATGTCCAGACTGGAACAATAACACCGTTACTTAGCTTTTGTTTTTCTTCTTTCGCTATTAAAGTAACTTCTGATCCTTTTACAACTTTCAATGGTTTTGTAGCCGTTTCAGTCTGTGCTGTTTTTTTATCATTCATATTTTTATAATCATTTGTTGTATTTGTGATCGCAGAACATGCAGCAATTAAAGATATTACGGAGACTGTAACTGCTGTTAATACAAATCTCTTCATGGAAAATCCCTCCTTTTGCTTTTTCAAGATTATTATATAAGACGATTTTCGAGAAAATATGGAGATGCCAAATGAACAAAATAAAAAGACGCCCAAAAATTGAGCGTCTTTTACATTTACTATTTTGTAACAACTTGTCTTTCCTTAACGTTTTCATTAGTTTCTCTCATAAACTCTTCAATCTCTTCAACCGTTCTAATGATATCTTTTGACAAATTTTCATACCCGTCCTTTGTGACAAGAATATCATCTTCAATACGAATTCCAATTGATTCTTCTTCAATATACAAACCTGGTTCTATCGTAATGACCATACCTTCTTCTAATACTCTATCTTTGTATGTTCCTACATCATGAGTATCTAAACCGAGGAAATGGCTCACACCATGATAATAATATTTAGATAGTTCCTCATCTTCTTGAATTAAACCAATTTCTTTACACTCTTCTGCCAGTACTTTTTTTGTATGTTCATTTAATGCGGCGAATTTTAATCCTGGCTTTATAAGTTCAGTCGTTTCTTTTAATGCCTTTAATACAATATTATATATTTGTTTTTGGCGATTAGAGAATGTTCCACTAGCTGGGAATGTGTAACTAATATCAGCATTGTAGTAGTCTTTTTGAGCACCTAAATCGAGCAGTACTAAATCACCTTGTTGCACTTTTGCATCATTATCTTCATAATGCAGCACAGTAGCATTTTTACCACTCGCCAAAATTGTATCGAATGCATGATATTTAATACCAGACGATTTTAATGTGAAATCAAAATGCGCTTCTAATTCATATTCCATTATGCCTGCTTTCGCTTGTTTCAGCACATTATAAATACCCTCTCGAGTAACCTCAATTGCTTCTTTTATTTTTTTAATTTCTTCATCTGTTTTGAACACTCGTAATTCACAAATGTTCGGATAGACATTCCCAATTGAAAGATGAGGATACTGTTCTCTTACGTGCTTCGCAAATGCTAGCGCCTTCGTCTCAGTACCTTTCCAATTACGACGTTCTAAATCTAAATACACATGTTTCACATTTTCTGCGAAAAGTGTATTCGCAATTGTTACTTCAAAACTTTCTATATATACAACCTTCTTAATACCAGAAATATTTTCTGCTTCTTCTTTCGAAACGGTTTTACCAACCCATTTTTCAAGCACTGGATCTGGTTTTTCAATGAAAAGAGTTTCTTCTACACTATCTCCAAACTTTTTTAAAATAAAAATAACATTTGGCTCATCGATTCCCGTTAAATAGTAAAAATTTCGATTCGGCACAAATTTATAGTGTGCATCAGCTGACATATGTGGTGCCTGTCCGGCAAATAAAATAGTAATCGATTCATCTGGCAATGTTCTCGTTAATCGTTCTCTATTTTGGGCAAAAAATGTTGGCTTCATAATAATCCCCCTTGAATTCTATGTATCAAAACAAATTATCCAATGTAATTCATTTTATTATTAATTTTTCGTCAATTAACAATTATCGTGTAGAAAGTAAAACATTAATCAGTGAGCGTCCTACTGCCAGCCATTTCTATCACGCCTATTCCTTATCTAGCTAAATACTGTTAGATTTTTAAGAGATTGATGGATACCAAGAAAATTTTGTATCACTATCAAGTGGTGTATCCTGGGTTTCCTTTTTGATTATGCTGAACCATTTGTTTAATATTTGAGCTTTTGGTAATTGTGAGGCAGGGTCGTCTTCCCAGATGATGTGTGAAAACCAGGCCTTTGTTTCCCATTCAAATTGCAGTTCTGCAAACGAAATTGTAGGATGGTCCGCTTCATAAAATTGTCGATTTACTGCATCTGAAACTTCCGAAGCTTGTGGTAACAACTCATTCTTAATTCTATTTTTAATCGTCTGATTTTCTAACTGATCCCAAAAATACAATTGCCCGTTCATTTGATAAAAAATATCAAATGAAGCCTCACCATTTTTCAAATTAAGCAATATAAAAGCACGTTCCACATTATTGTCAGCAGCTTTTACAGTATTGATAATTAAATTTTGTGCAATTGAGACCCAATAGCTATTGGCTTCTTCTAATGGGGATTCAACATACAATTCTTCATTTAATTCATTGAGGGTTGCCTCATTATTGTTTACTTGTTCCACTTTCTTAAAAAATCTATTGAAAAAACCCATGATTTCTCCTCCTCTTTTTCATTCCCTTATAATACATTTGAATAATTAGATAATATTGACAATGCAATCATATCATTTTCAAATGAGGTATGAAACCAATTTAATGAATGGAGTTTGTTCTTGTATTTACTTTGTATATTTGAGAAACTGAATTTAAACAAAACCTTTGTTTAAATTAAGGATGGAAATTAGAAGTTCAATTTTGCAAAGATGGTGGGAAAATGGAAGAGAAAAAAACAAGAAGTAAGAAATATTATAGAATTGCTTTTCTTGTATCAACAAGTTACATTTGGTTTTTGATTCTAGCGGCATACAGTATGGGGATTCCGCAATATATCAAGTTGCTCGGGGAGATCGCTCTAATAACAGCCTTTACATGTTACTTTTCCGTGCCTATTTTTTATATTGCTTTGCCTTTAGTATATATTCGCGTTGTACTTTCCTGTTTCCGTATATACACTTCAGAGCGAATGTTGGCTTATTATGCACTTTCTTGTTTTGTTTTAGGGCTTGCTTTATTTCTTCCTTTAAAAATTTATGGTTTTTATGAGGAGAACTACATATTCACGAAGCAGGTTCATGATCAACGTATTGAAGAAAAAATAAAACAAGCGATTGAAAAAAATAATGGTCCCATTCAGATTACATATGTGACAAGGGAAAGTGTACTGCAATCGAATGAAGGTTCAGGAAGTCCTGTATATCCCAAAATAAACATTCATTTTGAGTTATTAAACTGTGCTAAACAAAATGGTGGAGGCAGTGGCTTTTCATGTGAATCTTCTGTCGAAGCATACTACAAAGATAAAAAGTGGTTGGTAGATTATAATTCAAAAGAAAATACAGGTGTTATGAATCTATCTAAAAATAACCAACGTGCTGTAGAAGTAGAAAAGCAGCTAGCTCTTACTCCTGAGGAAGAGGTGAATATCTGTAACAGTACTGAATCAAAAGCGATTCAATATGTGAAAAATGAGTATAATTCAGATTTAACAATTGTTAAAAAAACGTTTAATAAGCATACAAGTTCCTACAAGAAAGAAAATAGACCATCGAATGCAATTCATGCGCTAACCATTAATGGATATTTAAACACGGATTCCCAAAAAGATATCACGGTTAGGGTAGAATATGATCCGATTGCAAGGGAATATTGGTCTCATATCTATGAAATGAGCGATGGAGCTAAAAAGGAGATAGAAAAACAAATCGAATTAAAAAAAGAGATACATAATAAAAAATGAAATAGCAAAGCAAACATCCCCCATGTCTTCTGTCATATATAGTGAACCACTGGTTGAGGTGTTTGTGTTTGTTTTCGTTCTAGAAACAATCTATAATTTCTCTTCAATTGTAAATTTAGCCATAAGAAAAGCACCTCCAATTGTTAGACTGTGTCTAACAATTGGGGTGTACTTCACTAAAGGTGGATTTCTAATTTTTATATTTATCTTTCTCCTGTTAACAAACTATTTTATATTCATTTAATATCTTCTTCAGCAATTATTATTTCATTTATTAACTTTGTTTCACATACCTAGTTGTATTAAATGATTTATCGTTGAATAATTGCAAGTTCTTTCTATCATAGTTTTGAACTTTATAATCTATGTCTTTTTGAACAACCTCTGCTTCTACACCGTTTGACATTTGTTTTGTGATATGTAGTTTTAATGTTAAACTAGCTTTATCATATTCCCATGTACCTTCTATATGGTTCGTTTTCTTTGGATACTCTTCTGCATTGTAAACTTCGAAAGTTTTAGGACTTCCACCTTTTAAGATAAATGATGGTTTAAATCCGTCAGAAGTCTGTACACCCCAGTTACCAATTAATTCAGTACCATCTATTACGTTCTTCTGTACCGCATCATAGTCGATTCCGGCTTTCTTATCTAAGTCTTTAATATCTTTAACCGATACTGTACCATCACCGACTTTTGTATTCTTATCTTTAAGTGAGTTAATTGCTTTATACCAGTATTCGTCACCTTGTTTCAGAATCTTCTCTGACTCTTCAACCATTTCTTTGTCAGTCTTTTCGCCTTTTTCTCTAGTTGATTTTCTAGTAAACACTTCTTCTACTATTTTGGAGGACTCTCTAAAGTAACCAGTCGCTTTTTCAAGGTTTTTCTGTTCTTCTATATACTCTTTAGGTGGATCTATAGATTCAATCTTATCTAATACCCCATCCAGTTCTTTTATTGAATCTAATACGTCTGATTTCTTTTTCTTGCCGTCAAAGAGTTCTCCTATTGTATCATTATGCTTCTTAAATATAGTATCAAACTCTTCAACTAGTCCAACTACCCTAGTTGTGTAGTCTTCTTTTGATACCTTCACTTTCTTAACAGAAGACTTCTTTTCATCTTCTTTAGCGGATTTAGACTCTTCTGTCTTTGTTTCCTTAGATTCAGTTTTATCCGATACCCCACAACCGAATAATAACATAACTGGAATTGCTACACCTACTAGTTTCTTTGCTTCCATGACTAATTTATCCCCTTTAAATTTTACTGATTAAAACCGTTTTCGTTACTTCCACCATATCCATATTATTCCTATATATCGTACCATTCACCTTCTTCAACGTCAAAGTGTCTTTCCTTGAAGTCTTCATTTCTTCTATAGGGATTTTCAAAGGTTTGTTAACACAATGGCTTTATGTTAACAAAAGGTGCTTTCATATACAGAAAACACCTTTTCAATCTACAACTATTTTTTATAATCTATTACTTTTTTCTATAGTCTAAAACATTTTTTAAATCAAAAAAATTTTCTCAATCTTATTAGTGACCTATATAAGTCACTAATAAAACCATCATCAGTCTTCAATCTATTCGGCCGTCCTGCTGCAACTTGCATTCCTTTGTTTCGTTTTCCTTTTTTAAGTATTAAATTTCCCACCTCAACTTCTACTATTCTACCAAGTTCATCTGTTGTATATTTATAACCTTCCTTCTTTAATTATAGGCATACAAATAGGCTCTCAAGTGCCCTATTTATATATTTTCTACATCTATACTTTCCATTTCATTATGAAAATAGCATTACACCTAACAGTTATTCAATCGGTCCCATAAATTGAGTAATTAAATAAATATGCTCGATCAATTTAACTTTTTGCAGATTCTCTACTTTTTCTGCGCCCCCCTAATCCAAGAAGAGGAACATAGCCAAAACACTCATTATAAGCTGGAATTCCGTAATTCTGAATAGCTACTAAATAGGGATTCCATTCCATATATTCTTCTAAATATTCTTCTTCCTCAAGAAATCTTAAAAACAGGTTGAATTTAGAGGCAATAACTTTTGATTTTCCTTTACGATAATTTAATTGAATAATATATGATTTATCACCATACTTCTCAAATAAAAGGATATCCCCCATGCTTGTCGTAAACAACGGTATTGTATTTTGATTTCTAATATACGTTTCTTTAACAATTTCAAAGTACTCTTCTGGATTAATCAACCTAAGATAGCCATTTAAAACCTTTCCAAATCCATAGTTTTCCCAAATATTAATTAACGTTTCAGGAAGTACATTAGAATACTTTTCGACTAAACTTTCAGGAACTCTTTTTTCCAATTCAAAGTCCTTCATTATTTTTAAGTTAGTTATACAAAACTATTCCCCCTTTTCAATTGTTCCTCATCATGTTCGGTGATATTTATTGAATTTTTTCATCCAAAGTTTCTATTCGATGCCCTGATGGAGAACATAGTAAAGCGTTCATACTAATATCCTACATGCCCCACTATTAGCTGCGTATCTCCCAGTTACTTAATCTGGATTATGTATAGCTGTCTGCTAATATGTCTTACTTTCTATTGCGCTATCTTCATCAAGAAGTCGTTTACGATTTTTCAAATATTCATTTACCTTTAATATTTCCTTAAGCTTTAAACTGTCTTACAAATTCTTCAGAATCAAATTTAGTATTTTAGTTAAAATCCACTTGAATTTCTACTTCATCTCACCTCTTAGCCCTTTTAACTCCTTTACTAACTTCATAAACCGACTTAGTATGATGCTTAATTGAGCATAAAAAATCCACAGTTTAAAAGTTTTTCAATGTGGATTCTTACATTTATTTTTCTCGATAATGCACCATATCATAAGGATAATATGGAGTATCTCTCAAGGTTGAGTCATCTAAATTTAATATTTTTGCGATTGCTCCACTTTCAAAACTCCAGTAACCACTAAAAATCTGACTTCGAATGTTCACTATAGAAGTATTATGGGATTCTGTTATTTTTCCGCTAAAATCTCATCTGTTAATCCTTAACAATAGACTATAGCCATTTTCATTTGTTTATCCATTTCTAGTCTACCTAAAATCCATAGTTTAATAAAAGAATACACTTCTAGGATACAAATCAATTTTTTGATATTAATTCAAATAGGTTGGTAATTGATTTAACCAGTCTTCAAAATTATCCGCTTCTTTGGTTACACCATGTTCTTCATGAAAATAATAGTAAACTCCCGTTTGGTGGCACTCTTTTGAATGAAGACAAAAGTAGTCTCCATTACCTATACTGTAAAAAGGGATTAGTTCGTTTTTCCAAAAGCCTTCTTTCATTTCATAATCATAAGTAAATTCAATAGTAGCATTTCCGTTCGTTTTACCACTAGAAACATTTAAAATCTCTCCTGGAAAGACATATTCAGACATTAGTTCAATAAAGTATTTAAATTCTTTAGGAAATTGACATCCAAACTTTTTCTCAATTTTTACCCAATCATTAGCTGAAGGGGAATCTAAATCCCCTAGTTCTTTATCTAACATACTTTCTAATAAATTTGCAATTTCATCTTTTGTCACTAACTTTTCCTCCCTTATACTAGAAAAACGAGGGAGTTCTCTCTTATTTACAAGTATTCCCTCGATTAAAATCAAATGCCGCTTCAACACCATTTTTCATTAACTTTTGTAATAACGTATCAAGTCCATCTTTGCAATAACAATGGATTTCCTCTTTATATAATGGTAATAATGTATGGAAGTAGATTGGCCAGTCACCCTCTATTCTTTTAACATCCTCACGAAATTCCATTTTGAATGTACTTGAACATTGTGGCAGCGGCGGTACAATCATAACAACAGAAAATCCCGTCTCTTTATCATATGGATGAATTGACGCATTTGGATCCCACTTCATTTCACCTAATTGGACTCCATACGTCTGTTTTAAATATCCCTCTGATTGATTCGGAAATACAAGCCACTGTCCTAAGCCATATCCATTTCGCCGTACATTTTCCCCAAGCTGTCGTAAAAGGCGCAAGGGCCAACCGTATTTCGCACTATCCAAAGCAGATGTTGATACTTCCCAATCTTTTGGCAGATGCATGACAAGTTCTGCATAACCACTATCTACACTTGATGGAGTAGGCATACGGAAATAGCTATTTCGATTAAGATTTAAATGGCAACGTCTTGGTAACCCACTTCAGTTACTTTTTCATTTAATAGACGAATCCCTAGTCCATTTTCTGTGTCCCATGTACAATCAAAAGTTATCCCAATATCTCGCTCTTCATAAATATCTCCATATGGAACTACAATTCCAACTAAAGTTATCATCTCAAGTAATTGATCAGTTGTTTCGATGTGTGGATAATTTTCATTAAATTCAATATCATACCCTAGTTCTTGACGCTCTTGTTTGTAATAGTCTAATATCGCTTGTAAAAAACCTTGCTGTAATTGTTCCCAATTTTGCACTAATGAGTTATAAGCAGTATATTGTTCTTCATCAAACTTACCGTCTTCTTCACCTTTAACCATCAATGCTATTTCAGCTTCTTTCCCACAAAATTCAATGGTAATATACTTAACCCATCCATATGTATATTCAAGCTCACCAAAAACCACATCATTTATTATCATTTTCAAACTCTCCCTTTTTATTTATCAGAAAATCTCTTGGGCCAAGATTTACTTCTCTGATAGTACAAAAGTCATCCTCTTCATTAACATTATTTTTATTGTAAAACTAATCTACTCTGCTATAAAGTTGTTTAAATTAAAAACTTTGAAGGACTTTAAACCAATTAAAAAGTTGTTCTATCCTACTCTCTAATATTAATTGTTATTACCAATAGGTTCTATACTCAGTACCGTACCACTGGTTCCTAGTTTTTCAATTAGTTTTTTTGCCTTACCATATGGAAATCTCTCTACTAATATATAAGGAGGATTTTTTGAACCCTTTAGCAAATCTGCAGTGGAAATCTCAATCCCTAATACGTTCTTTATTCTTATTAAATCTGTCAAGCCTTCATTAGGAGTTTTTGCTAACACTATATTACAAATATCAGATGGCTTAATTATTGTTTTCTGTTCTATTTCACTTAAACAACCACTATTCACCCATTTGTTAAAATCAGAGGTAATTATAGTAGCATGGTTTGGATTCATATCCCCAGAATCAATAACTAATACCTCTTTCCCCTCTGCATCTTGAGACATTAAAAAAACATTACCTCCACCGTCATCACCAATCGAGATATACCCAATTGCATATTCATCTACTTCCCAAACCTCATTTCTTTCTACAATATGCTCCGTACCATAAATAACTAACCCACCACCGATTGAAAAACCATTTGTACATCTTAATAAACCCTTATATACATTGGGGAATTTAACTTTCATACGATCTTCTACTTCTTGGATTTCAATATCACTTGCTGCCGTTTTTTTTATCAAGTCTGGAACCTTGGATAGATTAATCATTTGACAAATCCTCCTAAACTATCAAGATATTTATATGCATCAATCATTGCCTTTCGTGCCGTTTTTTGATCCTGCTTTAATCATTTGCCTATAGATCTCATTAAATTCATAACGTATATCAGTATTCAAGCCTTCATTTTTTCTCCGTTTCCTCTGCATAGAAGAAATTATTGCACGTGATCGGCCAAAGCTTGAAGGGAGAAGTATTACAGAAGCTTAATTTTCCTTATAATCAAAAAGCCTCCCTCTTTAGCCCATCCTTTTACCTATTCATTTTGCAATGGATAATGAGACTATATTCGATTATCAGAAGCAATATCTTTATTTCCTGGTGCACGATTATCCTCTGGACTGACTCTACCTATGAGTAAGCAACAACCTGCTTTAGATTGTTGCTTACTCAATAGTTTCAAAGATATATATTTGCATTCTTCAACCCAAAAGATATAATTCTTTTAGAGTTTCTATAAAATCAGAATCCGTTTTTACTTCAATCATATTAATAAGATCATAAAATCGGCTTAGTTTAAAAGAAAAATTGTATAGAACAACCGCGGCACTATTCAATTTCCTAAATCTATCTATATAAATCTTAGAGCCACTTTTCCCTAAAAATAAAACATTATATCTATCATTTGTGCTTTTTTCTAAAATTATTCTATCTGGCTTAAGTTCGAAAAAAGAATGATACTGTTCATCTGAAAAAGTTTTGAATATCTTTTGAATATTATTTATTGATGTTGCAATCTCGATTTCATTTTGAACATTTGTATCATATTTTCTTACTTCTAATTTATTTTTCGAAAAAATATATAAAGCCAATGCTGATTTATATTTATCTGAAAATGTATCTACTTTGTATTCTTTTCCTCTAACAACTTCAAAAAGCTCATAATGATTATTTGCTTCATTAAAAGTTAACTTAACAATAGTTTCAGGATGATCTTCCCCACCTAATGGTGCAACACAAATAATATCTTTTTCCCTTTTGATCACTTTAATTTCTGTTTCAATTAAATTATATATACCACTTAAGTCCATATTTCACACTCCTTTATGGCTTTATTTGTTTAATAACTTTAAGCTCTATTAATTCCTCTATAGAGTAAGGTCGACCATTAGATTTATATTTAATAATTTGCGTTCCTCCACTTGGCTGATTAAACCAAGGAACAATTTTCTCTGAAGTTACTTCAAAATCATCAATAACCTCATAAACATTATAAGGCGCTTATTCACTATGCGGAGCCAAAACCCTACTTGGGAACGAATCTCTTTCAGGAGCTAAAGAGAAACCTGCTGAATTACCATATCTACCTAGTCTCATTTCGGGATGTAATGTTTCCACTTTTTGAGTTCCCGAAACAAATCCATCATTAGGCGGCCAATGAATTTCTCCTGTTTTTTGGTCATAGTATTTTGGATTCTTATATAATCCTTCATTAGGTGGATAATCCCATTTCTTTATATTTTCAAGGATTTTCACATCATCTACATGTTTTCCAGCCTCACTAGCTCCCTTACCAACATTACCCGTACCCTTAACTCCACTAACTTCCTTACTAACCTCTGAACCACCATTCCCTAATCTCGTAGCAAGCGAAGCCTTAAGCCCCTGAATCTTACCATCCATAAACTTACTACTCTCTGCATGGCGTACATTAACCCACTCGGTAAGCTTCCCTGGGCCAGCTTGCTTCACTATCATTGTACCGTCTTTAGCTACTTCAACACTTTTGAGTGTAGATGTTACATAATCTACACCCTCGACTATTTTTTAGCCAATCTGATACATTTTGTCATTTCCGGATTTTCCTGTTTTTAATCCAACCAATGTGAAATAATCTAATTATTATTTTACCTATATGAATTTTTGATTGAAACCATTTTTATACTAAAGCAAAAGGGCTATCCCATAAGCAAGTGAAACCAACTTATGGAACAGCCCTTTTATTTTAAATACCTGTTAATCATGTGATTTTTTTAGTTCGTATTTTACTGATTGTGTTTTAAGCCCCTGCTACCTGCTAATTGGATCGTAAAATATAATACTGAGACCCAATTTATTTGGGACATTTATCTAGAAAATATGCACAAAATATTTGCGAACTCGATTCATTCATCGGTAGACATTGCTATAAGCTTAATTTTCTTTCTCTAAAACACTAGCTTTTATTCTGTGCTTTAATTATTTCCATACCCTTCATAAATTTCTTAATAGAATCCTCATTCTTCATTAATCCACTTAAGTATAACAATACATCAAATTCTTCAGGGTCTGCATCATAATATATCATTCCTGGATCGATAAAAGGCTCATAAACTATATTACATATATTTTGTCCCCCTATTTGTATATTAAAACATCTTTCCAATTTGGAAATATAACTATTTTTACAAATTGGAAAGATGTTTCAAATGATTGTCCATTGTAGAAAAAAAATAGTTTGTCATCTTGAACATAAATACCAACTACCTGTCCATCTTCACTTATCCCACCAATCCCTAGTACTGTTTTATACCTATCCCCAGTTTCTTTTATTGAATACGTATTATTATCAATTAATATGTATGATTCCAGTTTTGGATAATTATGCAATGTTATCATAATGATTATACTCCTTTCCAAATAGAAGACATTATTATTTCACTGCCATACATTGTTATTTTCTATTTTGATTATAAGTTAGGAATTCAGATAATTTATGACTTTGCAGCAAAATTATACTCCTGATGTTAAAATTTCTTATGAGTTTTTTAATCTATTCATTCCTTTAATAAAACTTAACATGGAATCTTTACTTAACATCAAATTACTTAGATATAGGAAATAATCGAATTCATCCTCATCATCGCCAAAAGTTAAAACGAATGGGCTTATATATGGTTTATATGTAATATCACACACAACCTTATCTGTTATTTTAACTTGAAAATTACGTTTTCCATTATCAGTTCTCTCATTTATACAGATAATCTCATCAGGAATTGCCTCATATTTCTTCTCATTATATATAAAAAAGAATTTATTTGCATCAACAGAAATACCTATCAATTGTCCATCTTCACTAAATCCTCCCACACCTTGCCTAACTAACTGTACTTTATTTTTTTCAACTATTGAATATCCACTAGGTTCTAATATAATATATGTGCCAGTCTTAGAGTAATTATTCAGTATTATCATAAGTTACACCTCCTAATGTACTAATCCTAATAGTGTATTTATTGCATCTTTTTGCATTGATTTTTCAATTATAATTTTCCATACTTGTTCATCTCATTCATAAATTCCTTTATCAATGTATGAATCTTTTATCTTATTAAACATACTCTCAGCTGTTGTTCCTATTGGATTACCGTATTTTTAATATTTCTTTCCTCTAAACCAGCTCTCTCCTCTGCAGTCATATTTCCCCTTGCTGTAATTTTTGCCGATTACACGCTTCTACAACTTGCACCATAAAAAAGCAGCAGAGATTTCTAGTATTTATCTCTGCTACTTTTTTCATTACCTTCCAAAACAAACTAATTTTCATTCCTCATAATCGTACAAATACTTTTCAGATAAGATTATCTAATGAGAGCTTCTTATTTCTTTCATAACTTTTTGAATTATCTTACTTATGTCTCAACTCACTCAAATTCATCTAAACTATTCAGAGTTTTATCACTTATGTCAGAAGGTTCAAATTCCTCCCAATTGTTTAATTGAAACGATACTCCATCTACATTTACAAAGCCACTTCTCTTATAGAAATAACCACCGCGTTCATAAAGTTTTATTACTGGCTCAAATAGATCTTTGTTTTCAATAGCGATTTGATTTCCCTCATCTATAAGTGCATTTAGTTCAAGGAAACTTGTAACTATTGCATTTTGATAACTATTCTTCACTTCATTAATTAATTCAATTCCTTCTATATTTACTTGCGGTGATGTGATTGAATTAGAAATACTTATAAAGGGGTAAACACATTTACCTGGATATGTCCGGAAAAATATCGCAGTTCTTCTTAAATACTCTTTGCACAATTGGACATTCGATTTTCTTTCTATTTCCCCAATACGACTCCAATCAATTGCTGAAATCCGCTTAATTGCTCGGTTTAAATTCCCCAAATATTTTCACCCTTTACATTCATCGCCCATTATAATGTCATCTCGCCTAAGCCTATTTTTCTCATCCTATTGTTATGCACGATGTTTCACCCGTCATGAGCTTTCGATTTTTATATAATCAGCTAATGGACTTAATCTCTTATAAATATCACTGTTCTGCTGAGGGATTATAATCAACCTCTGCATTTTTTAATCTTTCTATTACTTTATTTATTCGTCTCGATAATTCATTTATTTCTTCTGATGTTAATTCACCTTCTGCTTCTTGTGGATTAAACAAACTTAAAGTCTTTGTTATACCTTCAACGTAACCAATGAAAACTTTATCATAAGTAATTAAAATCTCTCCTATAGCAACATCAACGATAATATCCTCTATTTTACCTAAGTTATTGAAATCGTCTACTATTCTTGCTATTGTGTGTCTATGCCCTCTATTTTGAGATAAAAATTCTTTATATACCCCTTGAATTGTTTCAAACAACTCGTTGTATGTCCAGTCTTCCATTAAAAATCTCTCCATTACCCATTAATTTGGTTTTAATCTTTCCCCATTATTATGTATTATCTCTAATTGTTATTACTTCCTACAATTTCTTTGCATGAGAAAAAGAGATAATGTTTCTTATTTGAAACACTACCTCTTTTCATTGTTATAACATATATTTACTTTTAGTTACACTTTACTACATTACTACATTATTACAATTATGCAGTTAATTAATTTAACTATTTTATTATTTTATCAAACAACACTTTTATGTTGTTACTTTATTATATAATGCATTCAATATTATAAAACTATTTATGCGTATATTTTAATTCCACCCTTTAACACCCAATTTTGGGCTAATCATCTTATCTGCATCATGTTCTTCAATAAAAAAATAAATTAAATCTACAAAAAGCCTTAAGTCTTTCTTGTCTACAATATAATACCACTCTTGCATATGATCTCCACCTATACAATACTTAAGTTCTCTTTCAGAAACTTCATCATCAAATCCCCACATTCCCATTGGCATTATAATGTTATACCCATTATAATTCAACCAAATATTCACTTTATCTTCATTTACTTTTATCTTCAATCGACACTTATCACTGGTATACCATAAAAAATCTTTTTTATCTTCTATTTTCCAAATCATTTCAACTTTCCCCCATGATATATATCATATAATCCAACACAAGCATCCATACCTGGATTACTACTTACAGATGCATTAACAACTCCCTCCCATGAACCATATTTTTCAAAAAAAGACTCTGGTGTTGGACCGTCTGCATTATTATAAGTTTGTAAATTACTCTTTCTTACTAATTCATATCCCTCCATATCACCTTTCTCAATATAGCTATTTAACCTATTTGCATTGCGTTCATTAACCATCTTTCTTGCAATATCTTCTGTAGAATATCCCTGACTATAAAGATTATTCAACATTTTCTCATTAGCCTCGTGATATGCCTGTCTTGTCTGTTTTGCAATTTCAACTTGATCAAAATCGCTCCAATCTATTTTATTTGCATATTTACCTATACGAGTTGAATCAGGATTAGGTGAAAAACCATAAACTGCATCTGGATTTTCAAGTATATCTTTTACCGCCTTTGGATTATCCATAGGATTATTCTTATAGGTAAATTTAGCATCTCCCGTACCCTTAGCAAGCGAAGCCTCAATCCCCTGAATCTCATCATTAATTTTCTTACTACTCTCTGCATGGCGTGCATGAACCCACTCGGTAACCTTTCCTGGACCGCCTTGTTTCCTTGCTACTACACCGTCTCCAACTATTTCATGACCCTTGTTGAAGAAGGCAAGTGTATTCTCCATTCCTTGGGTCATTTT
This sequence comes from Bacillus sp. DHT2, assembly GCF_026241455.1. Taxonomy (NCBI): domain Bacteria; kingdom Bacillati; phylum Bacillota; class Bacilli; order Caryophanales; family Bacillaceae; genus Bacillus; species Bacillus sp. DHT2. The sequence goes on along the minus strand of NZ_JAPHWH010000001.1, from coordinate 216,960 downwards.
TCCGCCAAGCTGATACATTTTTTCATTTCCGTATTTTTCTGCTTTTAGGCCTGCTAGTCTCACGCGGTCAAGCGCAATATTTTTGTTGTCTCGCAATGATTGTACTATATTTGGATTAAAACTAGTTTCTCCAGTTCGCAGTTTCGCTAATAATCCAAGGTTAGTTGTTACTTTGATCCTTTTTACAACTTTGTTTCTACTATCGTCGTACACTGTACATAACCATTATAATCCATAAAAACAGCACCAAAGATGTAACACTTAGTGCATTTATAAAATTGTAATGAATCCTTTAAATTAAACTCTATGCTTAAACGCAAAAAAGCACTTGTTGTCTTTAGTAGACAATCAAGTGCTTTAAGTTCATGTATATCCGTATGGTCCTATGGACGCAATTTCATGAAGTTCTTACTTTTTACAATAGATTTCAAAGAGGAAGTGTCCGTATGATAACACTTGTATCAAGTCGTTTCATGCCATTTTAAAGAAAGGAGAAGTATATCGTACACAATACGTCACATTTGAACAGGCAAATCTGGCACTATTTCAATATATTGAAGGGTTTTATAACCGCAAGCGAATTCATAGTAGCATTGGTTATAAAACTCCTCAAGCAATAGAAGATCTAGCTAAAAAGGTAGCTTAGATTTAACTTTCTCGTGTCCAAAATATTGACTCAAATCCAGTATCCTTATACCTCGGAAATTCAACTACTACATAATTTTTGAAGATACGCTCACTTTGAAAAAGTGTGCTAGACTTGTGAGGTCGAGCACAAATGAATTCCACCGAAGACACCAAATATGAACGCCCCTATTGAATCATTTCATTGTTTACTGGAGTACGAATGCCTGAATCGCTACATGTTTCAAACATATGCCGAAGCTTATCAAGTAATAGCTACATATATTGAGTTTTACAACAACCGCAGAATCCATTCTAATATTTTGGATTTATCACCAAATGAATTTTATCGACGAACGTAAACAGAAACGTTAAAAATCAAAGAAGTTAGAGCATGAGACGAGATTTTTTCTTGTCTCATATGAAAAAAGAAGCAACTTGCCAAAATAAAGAGCAACTCTATGAAACAATAAGTTAAGGATAGTATATGTCCAAAATTAGGGGAGAATCCGCAAAACCGATGTTTTGAAGGGCGTACCTAGATTCAGAAGGAATCCACAAATATTAGATGAAGATTAAGGTATTTTTCAAATCTCAAGAGATTTCCCATTTTCACTTTGGAAATCACAGAAAAAGAGATTCAATAATTGTAGAATTCTTAAAGATAGAAAAAACAAGAGAACCCTCGTGTGTTCTCTTATGTCCGTTTGCATTCTAGGTTTGATCCGAGCATGTCTCAATGAAGACTTTTCCTTTAAGCTGGTACCCCATGGATGTTAATTCATTATTTCTGCGAAATATTAATTGATTAATCATCATATTCATCTGAATCATCATCTAAATGCGAAGTTACAGGGTAGCCTGATGGATCATATATATATTCAACACATGATTTTTCATCAGAAATAATAAGATACACATTATCATCACCACCAAAAGGTGAAGGTGGTACCTTCATTTTAACTTGCCATGCATAGCCATTAAAACCATCATAACGTTCATAAAAAGCTATCGATTCTCTAATATTTGTGGGGAGTACCCCTTCCAAATGATTCTCCTCATTGTAATCTTGAGCAATTTGAATCACTCTGTCTATATTTAATTTAGGATGTATACTTGGTATTTTGTTTTTATCAACTCCTATTATTAAAAACTCAATAGCTTTTTTTTTATCAGAAATAACCAAAAACCTGTCAAAATCCTGAAAATCTAATTCAGCAAGCCATACGCAACCATCAATTGCAAAAAACTTATTATAAAATTGAATTGATTGACTTGTATCATTATTTATTGTCCATGGAAGGTAATTCTTATTACGTTCATTTAAATATTCTTGTACAACATGTAGTGCTTCCGTTACAGTTAGTCTGGGTTCATTACTCATCTAAACCCCCCTTAAATATTTCAGAATCAGCGGGTGGCCATTTCTAAGCGCTTAAATATAACGTTCAGTAGCAATTATCTCAGCTCTTGTGAAGTTTGCTCTATTCTCCATAATTTTATTGTATACATGCTCTTCTCTTTGTAAAACGGTTTATTTCAAGTAATTCTCTTTTCCCAACTCTAACCATTGTTGCGCATGTACATTTTCATGATAAGCAGCGATTTGTGACGGTCTTCCTCTAAAATAAATTTTACCTGTCTCAGGATCGAAACCACCAGCTTTTCCTCTTGGTACTATTTTTTTATCAATTACAACTTCAATTCCATGTTTACTTAACTCCTCTCTATAGGCTTTAAAATCAGCTACTCGCATTATTCTATTTCCATTTTTATCAAGTTTAAATACATTCCCACTAACTCTTTTTGTATCCCAATTAGCGAAATCTAATTTATTTACCATCCATAAACTTACTACTCTCTGCATGGCGCGTATTAACCCACTCCGTAACCTTTCCTGGGCCACCGCCTTGCTTCACTATCAATGTACCGTCTTCAGCTACTTCAACACCTTTGAATATAGCTGTTATGTAATCCACACCCTCGGCCATTTTTCCGCCAAGCTGATACATTTTGTGTTTTCTATATTTTTCTATTTTTAATCTGACCAGCTGGAAATACTCTAATTATTATTTTACCTATATGAATTTTTTATTGAAACTATTTTTATACTAAAACAAAAGGGCTATCTATTAATCATGCAATTTATTTAAAAAATCAGTGAAACTACTTGCCACATAAAATACATTTTCTCTTGCTACTTCCTCTGCTTCTTCTGCTGTAATTCCTTCACTTTCCATCAGTGCTTCTTTTTCCCATGCATCTTCATGTTCCCAAAAGACAACAATTGGATTGTCTGCATGATTTTTATAATCAAAGCAGATTAAATTTCCTGCTGGATCGATTCCAAAAGGAATTACACCATTAGGCAAAGTAGCACGATAGTTATTATAATCTGTTACAATGTAATCACTACTTCCCTCATCAAACGAAAGTAATGAACCAAAGACTCTTTCTATTCCTTCAACATCAAAACAATATGGTATTACATTAGCGCCATGATTCACTTTTGCACACTCGATATAGTCTTTCGGAAACTTAATCCCCATTGATTTACCTATTTTTCCAATAATTTCTTCAGTAACCAGATCATCTGCATACTTCCATTCTAAATTTTTCATCTAATTCCGCCTCCCTATAACTTATTTCCCCTAAATGATTTACACTGTGAGTTTCGGATACTACTAACTGCATTTTCCCAGGTATTTGATGGTGACGCCAAGTTAAATCTGATATACGTGGCAACCCTATTTTTATTTCTTTTAACTGTTTGGGAGTGAATATATCTTTTGGAATTTCCCCCTTCTCTATCACCTCCTTTAGCATTCAAGTAAACTCTTTAAAGTGTGTATCATCTGGCTTAATATATAAATCTTTCTCTAATCTCATTGTAAACTTAACATCATTCCCTTTAAATATTGGGAATCCTAAAATATCAAAATCTACTCCTTTTTTCACATGCGTTCCTCTACATTTACTGTTTGTAAAAATTTAAAACTTTGTGAACTTATAAAATTATAATATGTCTACTTATTTCTATCCTAAAACGCAAAAAAGCACTCATCGTCTATTGAAGATAATTTATCCTCTTTCCTTAATAATCTTTTTCACCAATAATAAAAAGTTTTCTATCCATCTATTCCCTTAACATTTTTTGATCCAATGCGTATATACGATGATCACTAATTTTAGTATAAGTTCCACTTTCCATATTAATCCAGACCAGCCTACAATCCCTTTTATTGGTGCTATGCACAAAGGCATTAACTAAGATTAAATTTCCTCAGTCAATGCCCTTAATTTTAATGATTCTTTACTACTTCAATCACATTCTCAATATTATCTTTTAACTCATTATTTTTAGCTTCTTCATATTGATAATACCCTTGAATTCCTCTATGAATGATAGAATGCATAGTTGGATGAAATGATTTATCTGTACACTCAATTAAAAAATTACAGAATTCCGCACTAGCTGCTGGAGAATAAAAGAACATTTCTATCAATATATCAATTGTAGCTCCCTGTATTTGTATGGCGTTCTTTTTATTTTTTAAAGAATAACCATTTATCATACCAAAACAAAATGTTGCTATTATTTGCTTTTCTTGTTCGTTTAATATTTCTGGAACCAATTGTGAAGTATTTAAAAACTGCTGAATCATTTTTTTCACTTCACTGTAATATTCTACATCATTAGTCATTTTTGTCCCCCTAATATATAAATATATTTCCTTCTGGATACTTTCCATTCCATCCACAAGGAATATGTCCACTTAAATAGATTTCTAGCATTTCGTTATAAAATGCTGACTTATAATATTCTTCATAAGATAGTACCATTATTATACTTACTATATCGAATTTAATAGCATTTAATATATCTTTTGGTAACCCCAATATCATTATTTGTTTTTCAATATTGTCAGTAATTTTTGGTAATACCTCTGCTTTGATTTTTTTAACTAAGGTGTTCCAATTTTTATTATATATTTCTGGTTCATTCTTTGCTAAATAACCCGTTAAATTATTACTTTCTTCAAGACAAATATTTTCCCATTCTATCCCATTCACACTCTTAACCATTTTCTTTTTATTTGATAAATAGGTATACTCAATTCCTTGAGGCAAATTACTCTCTGTTCCACAATGTTTTAACCAATTACTAGACAATACCGCTTCCACTACAGAAGTATTTAATTCCATGTAAATGCTCCTTTATTTAAGTTTTGGTAAATTAATTCTACCAGGAATCCTTGGAACAAGTGAATCTCCAGTTATTGTTGTTCCATTTCTCGTTGAACAGCCTTCTGAGCTTGTGCATCACTCAAACCAGCTGACTTTAAAGTTATATATTAGACCTTACTTTTGCTATACCTACTTTTTCCTTTTCCTCCTTGCCTTTTTTGCATGCAAAAAAGACCCATTCCAACTCATCACTCAAGTTGGAATAAGCCTTTTAAATTTATTAAGCGTGTTTGACAAATTTTTTAGCGTTTGATTTGTTGATTGTATCGTACAATCCTACTTCTAAAAAGTAAACCCACGAATTGATTTTCATGTACATAGTGTTTATCCAATATTAAATTTATGTCTAATTTCTTTCAAGCAAGCTTCAACTTCCTCTGCATTATGTTTATTCCGAGATACATAATTTTCACTGACCTCTTTTAAATAATTATAAAATGTTTCATAGTCTACAATTGCATAGACTTCCACACTTGTTACTGGCGGAATCGTAGTAAAGTTGACTCCAGTATCTCCAAAATACTCCTCATCATGTAGTTGACATTCGGTAGCAAAGTAGCAACTTGTAAATCCAATTCCAAATCCTTTAGCAAGTTTAAAATGATGTAATGCTTCTAAGAAATATCCGTCTCCAATGGTATTAAAATAAGCTTCCATATTCTGAACTTTTTCCTCAAAATTTTCTACGTAATAAATTTCATCATCCATTATCAACATTCTCCTTAGACTATTGTTTAGGAAACACATGGAAGAAATTTTTAACCTCTCCAGTTGTTTTATCAATATACCCTATAAATTGTAACTTTTCTCCTCCTATATCTGCATATCCAACAACTTCATTGGAAACAGCATTAGGCCGAGAATCTATTTAAATTCTGTTATTGCTTATTCCTTCAGCCATCGCCTCCCTCCCCCACTTTAATATTTGTTCATCAGAAATTACATTAGGGTCATAAACAGTTTTAGGATTCTTATACTCTTTCCACTGACCTGTAAAATTCCCTTTTCCACCATTTGCCGTACTCAATCCATCATAAGCTGGTAGTTTATATTTTATCTCGTATATACCATCGATATTTTGGTGAGGTGTCTTGGTTACAATAGCTTGATTGATATCCGTTATTTGGTTGCCGAAATTATCCAAAACAAATTTCTTGAAATTGTCAAATTGTGACCTCCTTTAACACCAATTGTTGGTTTTGCCTTGAAACCTTCTACCTCTATTAAATGGGTATCATATCCTGGCTTAAAAATAATATTTTCACCCATACCCTTAACTCCACTAACTTCCTTACTAACTCCTGAACCAGCATTCCCTATTCTCGTAGCAAGTGAAGCCTCAATCCCCTGAATCTTACCATCCATAAACTTAGTACTCTCTGCATGGCGTGCATTAACCCACTCGGTAATTTTCCCTGGGCCAACTTGCTTCCCTATCAATGTACCGTCTCCAGCTGCTTCAACACCTTTGAGTGTAGCTGTTACATAATCTACACCCCCGGCTATTTTTCCGCCAAGCTGATACATTTTTTCATTTCCGTATTTTTCTACTTTTAGGCTTTCTAGTCTCACGCGGTCAGGCCTAATATTTTTGCTGTCTTGGAATGATTGTACTATATTTGAATGAAGAGTAGTTTCTCCATCTCACCTTTTCGCTAATAATCCAAAGTTTATTATTACTTTGACCCCTTTTACAATTTTCCTCTACTATCTCCGTATACTGTACATAACCATTACAAACTATAAAAATTTAATGAATCTTTTAATTCTATACTTAAATGCAAAAAGCACTCGTTGCCTTTCGCAATCAAGTGCTTTTTTGCTAACTATATGAATTAATTTGTTACAATTCTTATCCTCAAACCAATGGTCCTATTTAATTTCGTAAGTTTATGGTTTGTTCTCTGCGAAAATAAGTCGTATATTTAAAATTGCTTTTCGTCTACGTATCGTTCTTATTTTCATAAATAAATATCGTTATATAATTCCATAATTGCCTAACCATCATGAGTTCTTCATTCTACATATTTATTTCCTTATATTCTTAGTAAAAAGATCTATTCACTACTTGGTAGCCCAAAAATAAATAAGTACTTTTTACTTAATCTCATCGTCATTAAAAATGGCTTCAAACTCCTCATCAGTATAATCTCTATTACTTGATAGATGATAACGATGAGGTATCCCGTTATGGTCTAGAACATGATCTACAACACCTTCTTCATCAGAAACAACAAAAGTAATTTCATCATCACCTTCATATGTCTTGGGTGTGATATCTGCCAAAACGAGCCAAGCACTTCCTTTAATTCTATAAAATTCACTATAAAATCTTACGGACCTTTCTATATCCTCATGTATGATCCCATGTATATTATGCTTTTTCTGATATCGCTTAGCAATTTGAATAGCTTGACTTGCAGTTATATTTGTTTCCTTTTGTTCCATCACTATTTCTCATATCCTTTCCAATTAGGTAATGGCCATTGTTTGTTTCTAATGAAGAAAATATATCTTTGTGCTTCATATATCTCTTCAGCAATAAATTTTTCCTTATTCTTCATAATTTCATTATAAACGTACTCTTCTCTTTCTGATCTTGATTGTTTCAAATAATTTTCTTGTCCAAGTTCTCTAAATTGTTTAGCATGGTAGGATTCATGAAGGGCACTTAAAAGTGATGCGTCAGTTCTCAAAACCATTTGTTCAGTATAGGGGTCAAAGCCCCTCGCAACATTTCTAGGGAGAATTTTCTCCTTTTTGTCAAGAATAATTTTAATACCGATTTCATTCATGTCTTTCTTAAATTTCTTTAAATCTCGAATACTCATAATTCTTAATCCATCAGCTGTTAGACGAGCTTGACCACCAACAGGCATATCTTCCCACTCTTTAAAATCAAGATTACCCTTAGTAGATTCTTTTAATTCTAAATCCTTCGAACCACTCTTCAAATTCAACCCATCAAAAAACTCCGCCGATTTCTTCTCAAACACTGGCGCATTTTCCACAGATGTTTTCTTTTCTATATTCAGCGAAAGATTGCCTGATTTCTCTCCAGATAACCGGTTTGCATTTTGCGCTTGCCCCTTAGCAAGCGAAGCCTCAATCCCCTGAATCTCATCATTGATTTTCTTACTACTCTCAGTATGACGCGTATTAACCCACTTGGTAACATTTCCTGGGCTCCCTGCCAATGCACCGCTTCCAACTGGTTCAACGCCCTTGAAGAAGGCAAATGCATTATCCACACCCTCGGCCATTTTCCCGCCGAGCCGATACATTTTTTGAACAATATCTATTATTAAGGTCACTAGTTTGAGAAGGTCTAAAATCTACATACTCCAACTGAACAGTTCATTTTTTTATTTTAATCAAGAAAATTATTAATACCTATAAACCTATTCATCAAATTCTAACTCTTCCTTAATACATTTTCCATTTTTATCCTATTATGTTATCTCTAATTTACAAAATAAAACACCTAAATAACTTAAATTGTTTAGATGTCTTTATTACCGCATTTACTTATTTAATATTACTCATCATCTTCATCATAAAATAATTTTTTAGAAATTCAGTAAATGATCCCGCTATATAAAAATATTTTCTCGAGCAGTTTCTTCTATGACATAGTATTATCCTCTTGCTTTATTTAAAATTTCACGCATAACCGGTTCCTTTCCTTGAATATGATATTCCACCATGAACGAATCCCGTTTTATAGGTTTCCCACTATATACTGGTTCAATCCTTCCTGGCACTGTGAATAAAATTGTACGTAAAGATTCAAACGAACTTAAAGATAATAAGATTATGAAAGAGAATCCAGAGGACTAACTCCCGGATTTTTTTGTTAGAAAAATAATATCTAGCTAAAAGTTCTGCTTTCCAAGTATTTTATAGCATCAGAAAAAGGTCATATTTATGCATACCACTCATTATCTGAAAACTGGTCAGCATTTTCATTAGGTTTTACGTTAAATTCATTAATGAACCTTTTTATTTCCGACATAATTATTACTTGGTCTTTTCTGTCTATAATAAAACCTCTATGATTATTCCAACTCTTATCAATCTCCAAGTTTATACTTATCTCTCGCTCACACCAATCCATAAAATCATACATAATCAATGTAAAACAAATGTTTAACTTATCAATTGCCATCCACAGTTTCGCCTTTCCATCCTCTATTTCTTGTATGCGGATTCTTAAATTATTATCCACATACCACCGTGTATTTTGATTTTGTTTTTCCTCAATCATAATCATAACCTCCTGCTACTTATACAAACCCATTAACACATCTATTGCTGGAGTTGATTTTGTGCTGCCGTATATTACATCTTCTCATGAACCATATTTGTCAAAAAGTTGTTTTGGTGTAGGTTCTTTCTCTCTACCATACTTTTATTACATTTAGTCCCTCAAGGTTATTGGAATCAAGATATGATTGTATTCTATCCAAATTTCGCTTTTCAACCTTCTTTCTTGCAATTTCTTCAATCGACATTCCTTCATTTTGAAGTTTAGTAACCTACCTCATTTGTAAGCTGATTGCTTTTTTATTCCAATTTCTTAAGATACTTCAAGTTCTTGCAAAAGCAACTTCCTCTAGATTAATCGATTCAGAATTTATCTATAGGCGACCCTTGTTTATGTGAATATCCATAAACAGCATCAGAGTTAGCCTCAATTTCTTTTGCTATTTTAGGATTACTTAGAGGATCTATTTTACCTGCAACACCACTATCCTCCTTACCTAAACCACCATTTTTTATTCTCTCCACAAGCGAATCCTCAATCCCCTGAATCTCATCATTGATTTTCTTACCGCTCTCTGCATGGCGTGCATTAACCCTACTCGGTAACCTTCCCTGGTGTCCACCACCTTGCTTCTCTATCAATGTACCGCATCCAGCTGACAGTTTCACAAATAATCCAAGGCCAGTTGTTACTTTGATCCTTTTTACAACTTTCTCCTTACTATCATCGTACACTGTACATGGCCATTATAATCTATAAAAACAGCAACAAAGATGTAACACTTAGTGCACTTATAAAATTATAATGTATCTTTTCTATGCTAAAGCGCGAAAAAGCACTCGTCGTCTATTGTAGACAATGAACTGCACCCCAATTGTTAGACACGACTAACAATTGGGGTGCAGTTCATATCAAGCGCTTTAAGTTCGTAAGTTTTATAGCGACAGTATGACACCTATTACATGTTGTAACAAGTAATACATTAATACTTACGACTTTGTACGAGTTCGTTAGTTTAACTTCCATGTCATTGTATTTGTTACCCAGTAAAATGTCGTCTCGTCTAAACTTGTACTCCTCTTTCAATTAAATCATTGCATATAGTAGCCCATGATGGTACAACCATCATGAGTCTCTACTTTTAAACAACTGATTCATTTTTTATCAACTTCAAATAAATTCTCTTCACCTGTATGTTTAAAGAGCTTTATCGTTTTCATACATATATAAGCTTATAAAGTTACTATAACCCCTTGCGCCTACTTAGCATCATGAATAAAATCATTTTATCCAACATTAACTTAATCTCCATCTAACAGTTAAAATATTCTTTTAAAAACACATAAAATGCTGGCCAAGTTTCCTTTAACTCTCCGCTTAAAAGTAGCTCATCTCCACCTTCAAAATTAACCGAGTAAACTTTATCAGTTACACTATCAAGTACTAGTACAGCATTTGCTGACATTTCACTTAAAACTAGATACTTTTTAGGAAATCCATGTTCATTTCGAGCAATAATTGTGTATGATTCAATACTATTCTCTTCATCTACAACATCTAGTAACTCGTAAGGAACGTGTTCTTCCCAAAAAGGTCCTGCATATCGATAATAAAATTCTCTGAATGTATCAGATACTTCTACACCTAGGTTAGTTAATGTCTCCTTCACTTTATTCTTATCTTCACGTTTATAAATATCTTCTTCAAGAGCTTGGTCTAATTCATCAGGCAAAGCATTCATTGTAATTCCCTCCTAAAACTTCATTCCCTCTAGATTTCCAATAATTTATAGAATCTACTTTTTGAGTGCTCTTCTTATTGGCTCATCCATGGGATAAAATGGATTTAACTTCCCTTTATACGGATGTAATGGTGCCCTTTTGGCATTACTAATGTTATGATACCTAGTCGATGTTTCAAATAATGGACCCACTCCCTTTGTTCGAACCATATTCCAATCAATATCTCCTCTTTGATAGACTTTATAACTAAAGCCTTTTCCTTCTTTACCTGCATTATACTCTACACTTAAAAGCTCCTGCTGGCTGCAGCCTTGAATCCAGATTTTCTCTAACTATTTTTACGTTTGTATATGGTCATATCTGTTTTTCTTTCTACATTCAGATACATTATTATTAATCCTCCCAGCTTCTTTGCATAAAAATAGAACCAACGCTTCTTCTATTAGAAACATTGGTTCTATTCTTAGTTATAATATAAATCTATTTCTTCTTTTCATTACATCTTTAATTTAGAGCAAAAGGTGGTTAAATAGCAGAATATTTTAAAACTTTTTTTTAGTTTCATCAACTTAAAACTACTTTTTAATTTTATCTACCACTCTGCTCCTTTTCCCCTACTCACTGCTTAATTACAGTTACGCAGTAGGTTAGGACAGAATTTTGCATTGAAAAATATTATTACCCTTCAAATTTATCCCAAATCACTGTTCCTTTTCCAAGAATAATATTATCAAATGCCTCCAAAGCATTGTCTCCTACCCACCCTGTTGATTTGAATAATCTTCCTGATTCTGATATGTATAAATCTAACCCGAAATCATATAATGAACCTATAGGAATAACTTTATCATCAATAAAATCATCTAAGCCAAAACACGAACTATCTAACACACCTATGACTTCCTTAATACAAGTGGTATGTTCAGATATGTCCTTAGTAACCCCATCTGGCCAAATCCTTTCAACATTGAATTGTAATTCTCCAAACTCCTCCATAAATTTTTTTGCACTTTCAAAAACTTCAAAGTCTCTTTCTTCAAGAAACTTTACATTTTCTAATATGTCTATTTTTCTATCCTCATACCATCCCGCTTTTTTTAATTCTTCTATTGTCTTATTTGATATTTTCATTTTCATTCCTCCTATTAATCAATATTATAGAAATCCAAAAACGTTCTACTACAATTCTTACAAGGTTTAGCAAAGCCACCTGGTAAGTTTTCTGTTCTAAGCACAAAATTATTATAGTGCTCATAAACAAGTTGTTGGAAATGAAGATATTAGCAATATTTAATCATGTTTTCCTTTAACTTCCCATACTCTATGTCTACCTTTTCCATTTAATTCATTTTCCTATACTTGTCTGGCCATTCCCCTTTCTTCTTTTGATTTTTGACATACAAAAAGCTCATTCCTTCTCCTTTTCAAGTTGGAACAAGCCTTTGAAATTTCATCAAATATGTTTATCAGTTTTTTACATTTAATTTATTGATTGCACTGTATAAACTTACTTCTACCCCGTAAATCTTTTATATCGTTAGAAAATATTTATTAGATCAATTTAAACAAAACCCTTGTGAAACGCTCGACTAGCGCATTCTTTAATCAATAGAAAAGTTGTATCTTTCCAAAAACTTATTTAGTAATGTATCTTTATTAGATATAACATTTTCAATTTTTTCATAAGGTGTATCACCGTACTCTTCTATAATTTGTTCATTCAAATCAAGCAAAACTTCTTTAACTCTTTGATGTATACTTTCTCGACATCTTATCACAATTGCATAGTACCAATCTTTTTTATTAAATTTAATCAAAATAAAACTTTTTGGTTCTTTAAGACTCTTTATTAAACGAATAATCTCTGTTTCAGATTCATAATCTTGTATGTGCTCCATCTTATTTTCTCTTGTTAAATCAATGGGAATTCCCATTATCTCGCCTATTTGCTCCACTAGTTCATCAGTATATTCGTTAGGAAATTCATATTCATATTGCACTAAAAAACCTTGTTCCATATATCCTCTCTCCTCAATAAAATTAATCTGTAATGATGCTACCATTTCTCAGCTTATATATATTCCCTAAAGCATCATAAATATTTAAGGTAATATTTTTATAATCTGTACTAAAAGATTTTAATACATTATCGCAACTTAAACATACATCTCTTTCTGTATATAAATGTATTACTCCTTCAGCATCATAATTATCCTTCAGTTTATCACTAATACCTTCTATTATCTTATACTCTGTGTCTTTATCCCTTAAATATCCTTTCTCTAAATCAATTTGATTGTCTGAATTCACCTTAAGCACATCTTTATAGTATCTTCTATCTTCTAATTTTTTCGAAGAAACTCAGCCAGGTACTGACGTTACCTCTCCATTTTTGTTAAGGTTTCCATATTTGCTAAAGGATTTTAATTCTCCTTCAAAATGATTTTTGATATTTACCTCAGCATAAGCAGTATTACCAAGTTTAAATCCTGTCATATCCTCTTTTTGATATTTAGGTGGCAATAAACTTCTAGATGCATCTGCTTTATCCTTCAATCGTCGATAGTTATTTAAAGTTTTATCCAATCCCTCCGTAGGAACTTTCTGCTCACTCTTCAAATTCAACTCATCAAAAAACTCCGCCGATTTCTTTTCCAATACAGGTTCATTTCCCACAGATGCTTTCTTCTCTATATTCAGCGAAAGATTATCGAGTTTCTCCCCAGATAACCGGTTCGCATTTTGCGCTCGCCGCCCTGGGCCAACTTGCTTCCTTATCAATGTACCGTCTTCAGCTGCTTCAACGCCTTTGAGTGTAGCTGTTATATAATCTACATCTCCCGCTATTTTTTGGCCGAGCTGATACATTTTGTTTTTTCTATGTTTTTCTATTTTTAATCTGACCAGCTGGAAATAATCTAATTATTATTTTACCTATATGAATTGTTGATTGAAACTATTTTTACACTAAAACAAAAGAGGCTATCCCATAAGCAAGTGAAACCAACTTATGGAACAGCCCTTTTATTTTGAATACCTATTAATCATGTAATTTGTTTAAAAACTCAGTGAAAGTACTTGCTACATAAAATACATTTTCTCTTGCTACTTCCTCTGCTTCTTCCGCAGTAATCCCTTCACTTTCCATCGGTGCTTCTTTTTCCCATGCATCTTCATGTTCCCAAAAGACAACAATTGGATTGTCTTCATAATTTTTATAATCAAAGCAGATTAAATTTCTAGCTGGATCAATTCCAAATGGTACTAGTTCCTTTGGTAATGTATCTTTATATTCATTGTAAATATTATAAATTCCCGTGTGACTTTCTGAATTATATTTTAATAATGATCCGAAAACACGTTCTTGTCCATTTACATGGAATACTTCTGGTTCCGGATATGCCCCATGATTTATTTTTACACATTCAATATAATCATTCGGAAAAGCCACTCCAATTTTCCGACTAACTTCTACACTATCCTTCTCACTTACTTCATCTCTTTTAAAATCCCATTGTATTTTTGTCATCTAACTCCACCTCCCCAAAGTCTATTTCCACCTAAATGATTTACACTGTGAGTATCATATATTACTAACTGCATTTTTCCAGGTATTTGATGATGACGCCAAGTTAAATCTGATATACGTGGTAATTAGGGATAAAAAAGAGGCTACCCCATGGTTATTAAACCTTCTAGGGAACCCCTTTCAAATTCAAAACTGTCCAAAAAATTATTGAGAGAATCTACACGAACGTATTAGAAGGCCTTCATTTAGAGTAATCATATATTAGGAATAAGCTCAACTTCAATTTCGTATATCCCAAACTTCTTGTCACTATAATAAATACTTCTGTCTATCTTATCCATTTTAGATATTTGTAAAAGTAAATCATTATCTATTATCTTAAAATACTGTCCTAATGGTTTTGTAGATACTTCTTCAAAACAACCTAGTAAAAGATCTTTTACCTTTTCTTTCTTCCTTGTTTCACATCTTACTCCGATATACATCATTTCAAATTGATCGTCAGGAACTAAAAATGTATCAATTACTATGAATTCTTCTGTTTCTTCATTTTTCAAAATATATACTTTACCAGTTCCATAATCACTTGGAGAAAATTCTCCTCCAAAAAAAAGCTTATCTTCTATGAACTCTTCTGTAATTGTAACATTTATTTCCTTAGCCATTTGAATTAAAACTTCATCTTCGATATTACTTCTCTCATAATGAAGAAGGTATTCCGTAAACATATTCTCGATCCCCCATTTCAGATTTAATTATGATATTGTTTATCATAATTAAGGTTAATTTTAATATTTGGATATCTATCCATAAATTGCGAAATTACTCCTCTACAACTAGCACATGGTGATAATTGTGTATATAAATCAATGCTGCCTTTGACATCATAGTTATCACCTAATTTTCCGGCGATATTTTCTAACAATTTAGCTTTTGTATCAAAGAGTGCATCTTGATTGTCTATTTTTGATGTCTCGAAAACTCTTTTATCTTCAGGTTTTAACAGAGCTATATTTTCATTTTCTACAAATTGTTTCACTTCTGCAGGAGATAAACTCCCGCCCTTCCCAATATCATCTAGACTAGAAAACTTACTGAAAGATTTAATCTTCGTGTTTAGGTCTCCTACTTTAACATCTATCATTGAGTAATTACCCCCATTACCTCTTTTTTGCTTTTTTGTTAAAATAGGCTGAATGGTATCTTTAAATTGTTCAATAGAATTCTTAAGCTGAGAATGTACTAAGGGATCATTACCTATTAATTCTTTAATTCTAATCTCTGCAATAGCTTCAGATATATTCTTTGAGTAACCTGTTATGGCGCTAATCTCATTCATTTTCCCTTTAATTTCTAATGAACTGATTTCATTTCCAATTTTAAGGAGTATATGTTCATTATTATTTAAAATGTGTACAACCTCGTCTGAAGAGTAAGCGTCAAATATTCCCCACCTGTCATTTGTAAATAACCCATGAGAAAATCTCCTTACATACTACATGTGGAGGTTTTTTATGGGAAAACACCTATTAGAAAAAGAATGAGAAGCTTATATTCAAGACTATAAAAACAGTGGATTATCAAAAGTTGCTTGGTGTAAAAAACAGAACCTACCGGCTCATCGGCTTTACTATTGGTTGAAAAAATTATCACCTCAAACAGAAAATCAGAATAAGAATGAGCGTGTGGATTGGCTCTCTATGAATGTCCCTGTCATAGAAGAAAAAATACGTGCCACCATTCGAATTCATATGAAAGAAGCAACCATTGAACTGGATGTGCCCTTTACTCCACAGGTACTCCTACAAGTGATGCAGACGGTGAAACAACAATGATATCAGAAGTATCGATTGAAAAAGTATATCTTGCACAAGGAGCAACAGATTTACGTAAATCGATTGATGGATTAGCGGCTATTGTAAAAGAAGAATTTGAGTTAGATCCCTTTTCTTCTTGTTTATTTGTTTTTTGCAATCGCTCACGCGATAAATTAAAAATTCTTGTTTGGGAACATAATGGTTTCTGGTTACACTATCGCAGATTGGAAAAGGGAACGTTCTTACCATATCAAAGCGACAATTGAGATGGCTTCTTGATGGATTTGCTTTTCACCAAAAACAAGGGCATCAAGCTGTACATGCGAGAACCATTTTATAAAAATCATATATGAAAAGGAATTTGGATGATTTTGTCGAATGTGCTTATCTATGAAAACAACACTTTCTCATTCAAATCAACCTACAATTGAATCACTTCAAGCTCAAGTAGAAGAACTCACGGCAAAAGTGAGATGGTATGAAGAATAATTTCGTTTGAGTCAACAAAAACGGTTTGGTACGTCTAGCGAAAAAATACCTAATAATCAACTCGCTTTAGAACTGTTTAATGAGGCTGAGAAAGAAAGTGATTCTGAAACACCCGAACCAGCTGTTGAAACGATTACCTATCGTCGCAAAAAGAAACGTGGTCATAGGGCTGAGTCTGTCCAAAACCTTCCGATTGAAACGGTTGAATATCGTTTACTTGATGAGGAACAGGTTTGTTCGTGCTGTGGTGGTGCTTTGCATGAGATGAGTGTAGAAGTCCGAAAGGAACTGACGATTGTTCCTGCGGAAGTAAAGGTAACAGAACATAAGAGATACGTATACGCTTGTCGTAAATGTGAATTAGACGAGATATCCACACCGATTGTAACGGCCAAGATGCCAGCTCCTGCCTTTCCTAAAAGTATCGCTTCCCCATCGATTATGTCCTATACTATGACACAAAAATATGTAGAAGGGTTGCCTCTTTATCGTCAGGAAAAGCATTTTGAGCGAATGGGGATCTTTTTATCACGACAAACGATGGGAAATTGGTTATTATATGGGGCTGATCGATGGTTAGCGGTTTTGTATGAAAGGATGCATGAACATCTACTTATTCAAACTATTCTTCATGCGGACGAAATAACCTTCCAAGTCTTACGCGAACCCGAGCGGGCCGCAACAACCAAGTCCTATCTATGGTTATATCGTACAGGACGAGAGGATACCTCTATTGTTCTCTATGACTATCAGCCCACAAGAGCAGGAGAACATCCGAAGCGTTTTTTAACTGGTTTTCAAGGGTATTTACAAGTAGATGGATATAGTGGTTATCATCAAGTACCGGATGTCACTCTTGTGGGATGTTGGGCGCATGCCAGACGGAAGTTTGATGAAGCCTTAAAGGCTTTACCTGATTCACAGAAGGGGAAAAAAGTGAAGGCGAGCGAAGGTTTGCACTTCTGTAATCAACTCTATTCGATCGAAAGGAAGCTCAAACATGTCAACCCTACCGAGCGATATGAGCAGCGTCTTAAGCAAAGCAGGCCCATTCTGGACCTTTTTTCGGTATGGCTTCATGAACAGAAAGATCGTGTTTTACCAAAAAGCGCTCTAGGAAAAGCTATCACTTATTGTTTGAATCAATGGAATCATCTTGAAGCTTTTTTATTAGACGGTCGTTTAGAAATCGATAATAACAAAAGTGAACGCTCTATTAAACCATTTGTGATCGGAAGAAAAAATTGGATGTTCTCAAATACACCGAGAGGTGCTAGAGGAAGTGCCATCATGTATAGTGTGGTTGAAACCGCAAAAGAGAACAATTTAAGTCCCTATCATTATCTTCTATATTTGTTTGAAACGCTCCCAAATATCGATTTAAACAATAAAGAGGAAATTGATAAAGTCTTACCGTGGTCAATGGATTTACCATCTAGTTGCAAAGTACCGAAAAAAGTGAAGAAAACAAAAAGTAACTCTAAAATCAACCTTTGTTGTATATTTTGGAGTTACTTGACGTTTACAAAGATGATTAAGTGGCAAGGTATTTTAAAACTAGTTTTCAGTTCCATCAACTTAAAATCACTTTTTAATTTTTTTCTATTACTCTTCCACCTACTCACTGCTTAATTACAATTATGCAGTAGGTTAGGACATAATTTTTCATTAGAAAATTATTATTATCCTTCAAATTTATCCCAAATCAATGTTCCTTTTTCACGAAAAATATTATCCAATGCTTCTAAAGCATTCTCTCCTGCCCAACCTGTTGATTCAAATATTCTTCCTGATTCCGATATGTATAAATTTAGCCCGAAATCATATAGTGAACCTATAGGAATAACTTTATCATCAATAAAATCATCTAAGCCAAAACACGAACTATCTAACACACCTATGACTTCCTTAATACAAGTGGTATGTTCAGATATTGTCTTAGACCCATTTGAACGAATCTTTTCAACATTGATTCGTAATTCTCCAAACTCCTCCATAAATTTTTTTGCACTTTCAAAAACTTCAAAGCCTCTTTCTTCAAGAAACTTTACATTTTCTGATATGTCTATTTTTCTCCCCTCGTACCATCCCGCTTTTTTTAATTCTTCTATTGTCTTATTTGATATTTTCATTTTCATTCCCCCTAGTAATCAATGTTATAGAATCCAGAAAACGTTCTACTACAATTATCACAAGGTTCAGCAAAGCCACCTTGTAGGTTTTCCGTTCTAATCATAAAATTATCATAATGGTCGTAAACACATTGTTGGAAATGAAGATATCATTCATAGTGATTTTGTCTTTGACGCGCTCTGTCGTTTGGACATAGGAACAGCAATTGTTTCTTTCATGCCGATGATATTTCGAGTTTTATATTTATCAATCGTTAAATCTCATATGAAGGGAGCATACTCCCTATATTTGGATTTATTATATGATTTCTATGCCAATTTTTTATCTGTTAGCATCCTGAAATTGGAGTTATAATCTAATAACCTTTAACTAGTCATTTTTTATTCATATTCTTAAAAACTCTTTTATGAAACTGTCCATATTTATAGCATATGTTAACTACTAAAAAAACAATGAATCAGCCTACTTAAATTTCAGCTGATTCATTTAATCTTTTCACTGCATTATTACAATTATGAATTCATCTATATATAGTATTCTCCTAGTTTTTATACCATTTATTAATTCTGTTAGTTTATGCATCTAGGTACTACTTAATTTTGCAGTAAAAAACTATTTGTAAAATAGAATTTCTCTTTCTTAGATATTAGAATAATATTGCTTTAAATTATTTATGCCCTTAATAAAATTTATAATAGAATTTTCATCTGCCATTAAATTACTTAAATAAAGTAAAAAATCAAATTCATCTTCATCATCTCCGAAGGTTAAAACGAATGGGCTTATATATGGTTTGTATATAATATTACAGACAAGGACTTCCTTTATTTTCATTCTGAAATTACGCTTACCATCATCTAATATTTCATTTGTGCAATTTATTTCATCTGGCTTAGTTTCATACCTTTTATCATTATATTGGAAATATAATTTGCCATCGTCAATATATAGCCCTAATAGCTCACCATCTTCACTAAATCCACCTTCTCCATTTTCTATATCATTTATACTATTTGCATCAACTAGTGAATATCCTTCTGGTGTTATATTAATATATGTGTTCTTTTTAGAATAATTATCTAAAAATATCATAACTAACTCCTCCTAATGAATTAACCCTAATAGTGTATTTATTACATCATCTTTTTTCATGGATTTTTTAATAATACTACTCCAAATTTCGTCGTCATTTATATATGTGCCTTCTTTAATTAATTTCTTCTTAGTTTTATTAAATAACCATTGTGAATCTGGACCTATTGGATTATCATATTTTTCCATATTCCTCGCTTCTAATCCTGCTCTTTCTTCTGCTGTCATGTCTGCTCTAGCTGTAACTTTCTGTTGATTACGTGCATCAACAACATGTTTTGCTATGTCTTCTTTAGAAAATCCTTCCGAAGTCATTCTTTTAATATCAATTTCTAATTGTTTAGATGCTTCAAGATAATCCTTCCTAACATTTTGCATTCCTTTTACCCAATCAACATCAGTAAAATCATATTCTGGTTTATTGTATACAGTACCTTCATTTGGTAAATACCCATATGCTCCATTATCATCAGGGTGTATCTGATTAAGTACATCTGGCTTTACTTCTTCTAAGGGTATTCCTTCACCAGTTTTATCTACTCCAGCTTTTCTTATCCCCTCTTCAGGAACTTTCTCCCCAGATAACCGGTTCGCATTTTGCGCTTGCAAATGTTCAACATAGTAGCCTTCTTTAAATTTAAGATTATCCGTACCCTTGGCAAGCGAAGCCTCAATCCCCTTAATCTTACCATCCATAAACTTAGTACTCTCTGCATGGCGTGCATTAACCCACTCGGTAACTTTCCCTGGACCAACTTGCTTCCCTATCAATGTACCATCTTCAGTAAATTCAACGCCTTTGAGTGTAACTGTTACATAATCTACACCCCCGGCTATTTTTTTGCCAAGCTGATACAGTTTTTATTTTTCAGATTTTTCTACTTTTAGGCTTTCTGGTCTCACACGGTCAAGCGTAATATTTTTGCTATCTCGTAATGAGAGCACTACATTTAGGTTGAAACTAATTTCTCCATCTCACAATTTTGCTAGTACTCTAAGATTATTTGTTGCTTTGACACTTTTTACAATGTTTCTCTACTATCGTCTTACACTGTATATAGCCATTAAAATCTATAAAACAGCATTAAAATTTAACACTTCATGCATTTATAAAAATATAATGTATCTTTTCTATGCTAAAGCGCAAAGAAGCACTCGTCGTCTATTGTAGACAATCAAGTGCTTTAAGTTCATTTATATTCTTATGGTCATATGGACGCAATTTCATGAAGTTCTTACTTCTCACAATAGATTTCAAAGAGGAAGTGTCCGTATGATAACACTTGTATCAAGTCGTTTCATGCCATTCTAAAAAAAGAATTACACTGCACACAATATGTCATGTTTAAGCAAACAACTCTAGCATTATTGCAATACATTGAGAGATTTTATAACTGTAAGCGAATCTATATTTACACCCGTTATAAAACTCCTCAAGCAATAAAAAATTGGGTTAAAGAAATCGCTTAGATTTAACTTTTTTGTGTCCACGCTATTGACTCCAATTCACACATACCTTAATAATACATCTTATTTTATATTTTTTTATCAAAATCTATACTAACAATTAACCCCTTTTACTCATTGCCTCAACAAATTTACTAATTGTTTCATTATCCTTTAACAAACTACTAATATATAACAAAACATCAAATTCCTCTTCGTCAATATCATAATACATCATTCCTGGGTCAACAACTGGTTCATATTGAATTTCACATACCTTTTGATTCGAACTTAATATAATAAATAATCTATCAGTTTTAGTAATGTATTTATTACTACAATTGATATTATTTTTATTAAGCTCATATGATTTTGTATTTATTACAAAAAATAATTTTTTATTATAAACATATAAACCATATAATATATTATTATCCGTTATCCCTCCAACTCCATTTATAATACTATTAATATTCTCTATTTTGTACTCGTTGTCATGCAATACTATTTTTGAATCTATATCAAAATAATTCCTTAAAATAATCACACTATATACCCTCCTTTAATGCTTTAATCCTAACAAAGTATTCAATACATCATCTTTTTTCATAGAACCATTTATAACTGCATCCCATACTTCATCATCAGTAGGATTCAATTTCAAATCTTCCAACTTAGCCTTCTTAGATTTAAATAACCATGTTGCATCCGGACCTACCTTATTTCCATACATTTTCATATTCCTTGCTTCAATAGGTGCTAAATCTTCTGGGTTCATTTTTGCTCTTGACAATATTTTATCTTGATTTCTCATTTCGACCACTTTATTGGCTATTTCTTGTTTACTGGCTCCATTTACAACCATTAAATCAATTTCTCCTTGTATCTTCCGTGATTGTTCTAGGTATTCTTTTCTAATAATATGATTATTTTTAGTTGCCTCTATATCTGTAAAATCATACTTTGAATATGTTGTACCTTCATTAGGTGAATAACCATATGCTGCCTTTTTATCAACATGAATTTCTTTAAGTACCTTTTCACTTACTTCTTCTATAGGAATCCCTTCACCAGTAACACCTATTCCAGTTTTTCTTATCCTCTCCGCAAGCGAAGCCTCAATCCCCTGAATCTTACCATCCATAAACTTAGTACTCTCTGCATGGCGCGTATTAACCCACTCGGTAACCTTCCCTGGGCCAGCTTGCTTCCCTATCAATGTACCGTCTTCAGCTGCTTCAACGCCTTTGAGTGTAGCTGTTACATAATCTACACCCCCGGCTATTGTTTGGCCAAGTTGATACATTTTTTCTTTTTCAGATTTTTCTACTTTTAGGCTTTCTAGTCTCACGCGGTCAAGCGTAATATTTTTTCCATCTTGCAATGATTGTACTATATTTGAATGAAAAAAATTCCCCTCATTCACTTTTTGTGAATAAATCCAAGATTAGTTGTTAATTTAATCCCTTTTATATTTTTCTCTATGACCGTCATACACTGTACATAGCCGTTACAAACTATAAAAATTGCTATAAAATTTTAGCCCTTCATGCTTTTATAAAATTATAATGAACCTCTTAATTTCTATACTAAAACAAAAAAAGCACTTGTTGCCTTTACTAGACAATCAAATGCTTTAAGTTTATATGTTTTTAAGTAGGATTAAATTTGTACTGTCTTTTGATTATATGGTTACACATAGTACCCTATAATGAGTCTTTACTTTTAAATAGCATACTTTTTTGTCCGCTTCAAAAGTAAATCCTTTTTATCTGTGTATATTTAACTTTAACAACAAAAGTTTTGTCGTTCTCATGTGTAAATATATACCGAGCAGTAAGTGTTATTTTTATTTTTTGTCACAGGTTTACTCATCTTCATGAGTTTTGATTCAGATATCAGGGTATTTTAACTATAAAATTTTTTAAGTAAAAAACCTTGAAAAGCATTTAGCCAATCAAAGTATGTAAAACTTTAATTTTCTTTAATCTGATATTTCCCTTTTATTTGTTCTAATAAATTTTTAACTTCAACTTTTTTATCAGGGTATTTCTTAATATAGAAGTCACAAGCCACTCCTAAATAGTCACAAAGTTCTTCATGGTTGACAATATCCTCTTGTGTTTCATCTAATCCGTAGTAATAATAAAATAATACTTTATCCTCTCCAAAGTATTCATCATCGTCAGGATCAAATTCATCAGAATACACAACACCTAATGTATCTCTTCTTACAACATTTTCAACTAAAAATCCTTGTAAAATTTCTATGAAGTTATAATCTAGAGTTAATTCTACTAAAACATTTATTACATTTTGCTTTTTTAAATTTTTATTAGTGTAAGTATCTCTAAATAATTTTCGTTCTGATTTAAAGTTTTCGTTCATACGTATCCATCCTTTATTTATCAAATTAAATAACTGGATAAAAGTTACTAATTTCGCCTGTTTCTTTGTTTCTAAACCCTTCAAACTTAAGTCCGTTACTGGATGTTCCCCATATTTTATCTTGATATCCTAATCTATTTGTTTTTTCAGAAGACCATCTTCCATAGCTTCTTTACCAAGTTTGATAATTTGTTCATTTGAAATCACACTAGGATCATATACGGTCTTGCGTAAGGGGTCTTTTCCTTCCTTCGGTACAAATTTAAATTCCCCGGTCCCTTGACCTCTATAATCTTTTATCTCAATTTTCAATCTATACTCTATATCATATATACCTTTAATATCTGAGTGCTCAACTCTCTTGACTTCTTCCAATTTATATTGGTCACTGTTATCAAAGTATTTTTTAAATTGATCATAGTTATGTCCACCACTTACACCGTGACGGTTTGTACACTTTTCTACTTCTCCAGTTAAATGTTCAACATAGTAGCCTTCTTTAAATTTAAGATTATCCGTACCCTTAGCAAGCGAAGCCTCAATCCCCTGAATCTTACCATCCATAAACTTAGTACTCTCTGCATGGCGTGCATTAACCCACTCGGTAACTTTCCCTGGACCAACTTGCTTCCCTATCAATGTACCGTCTCCAGCTGCTTCAACGCCTTTGAGTGTAGCTGTTACATAATCTACACCCCCAGCCATTTTTCCGCCAAGCTGATACAGTTTTTATTTTTCTGTTTTTAATCTTGCTAGTCACATGCGGTCAGGCGAAATATTTTTGTTGTCTCACAATGATTATACTATATTTGGATTAAAACTAGTTTCTCCACCTCACCTTTTCGCTAATAATCCAAAGTTTGTTATTACTTTGGCACCTTTTACAATTTCCCTCTACTATCTTCGTATACTGTACATAGCCATTACAAACTATAAAAATTTAATACTTTGTGCACTTATAAAATTATAGTTCTCTTTTTTAAATTTCACGTTAAAACACAAAAAGCACTCGTTGCCTTTAATTGACAATCAAGTGCTTTAAGTTCATCTATTTTTAAGTAGCATATATTTGTAAATTTTGTAGTAACAGCATGACACCTTTTATATGTCGTGACAACTACTATGTTAAAACTTACTAGTTTGTACGAGTTCGTTAGTTTAATATGCATTCCATGTGTTTATATTCATCGCCCAGTAAAATGTCATCTCGCCTAAGCTCGTACTTCGTTTTCCATTCTTTCATTGCACGTAATACATCGGTGTACTTCTATAATGAAATTAGATTATTTAATCAGTAAAACAAATTTCCATATAGAGTTTACATAATAGTAATACCTCTTAAACTTCCAATTCAACTTTTAAATTATTTATCAATTCAGCAAGTGAATTAGCAAGAAATTCGTTTTCTTCTGTTTCAAAATTCTCTATCAATATCTGTCCTGTTTCATTGTCAAAGATAATAGCCATATCTTCTGGAGAGACAAATCCTATTTGTATATATCTAAGTTCTCTTCCATTTTTCTCTTCATATTGTTTCATTACTTGAAAAAATTCTAATATAGATTTACCTGGTTCTACAGGTTCGAGATTAACTAATCTTGAGCCGTAAAAGCCTTGTAAGCTTAAGAACCAATACGAATTAAAGTATTCTTTCATTGCATGGTGAATATTCATACCCAGTTTTTTTTCAATTTCTGTAAAATTATCTAAATCAATTTTTTCAATAGGTTTCCAATATACATATTCTTCTTCATCTGGATTACTTAAATACAATAGAGGATCAATCTCTTCATCCCACGGTACTTTAGGATATGTACCATATTTTGTACCCCATACATTTATAAGTTCTTTATAATAATGTTCTAATGCTTTTTTTATTTCCATGTTATACCTCCAACAAAATTACTTAATAAATACTTGAAGACGTTCAGCATTTCCCTGATCTTTCCCCCATATACCTATTTGTTTCTCTATATTATGGATTCCTCCACTCCCCGGATGCAACGGTTGTGGAATAGCCATCGCTTGTCCGCCACCACCAATATGATGATGCACTAAAGGTTTTCCTTTTAATCCCACAATATCATACTGAGGGAAATGCCTCCTAAAGACTGCATCATTTACAATAGCCCATCCATTATTAAGATTTTTGATGTTTGCATCGCTAAAATACTCAGGATGTAATTTATATAGTTCATTAAAATAATACTTGTTATCTCTAAGCCAGCCTTCTGAATTTGTACTTTGCTTCCCTTTACCTATATAAGGCATGTCCACAACAAGTTTTTCATCTGCTACTATTTTAGTAACAAATGTTCCTTTTCTAGTAATTATTTCATACTCTTTATTTAAAACGCTGTCATTGATATCACGGTATACTCTCACTGGATGGTTTGTATTACCCGTACCCTTAGCTCCACTAACTCCTGAACTACCATTCCCTATCCTCTCCGCAAGCGAAACCTCAATCCCCTGTATCTCATCATTAATTTTCTTACTGCTCTCTGCATGGCGTGCATTAACCCACTCAGTAACCTTCCCTGGGCCAGCTTGCTTCCCTATCAATGTACCGTCTTCAGCTGCTTCAACGCCTTTGAGTGTAGCTGTTACATAATCTACACCCCCAGCCATTTTTCCGCCAAGCTGATACATTTTTTCATTTCCGTATTTTTCTGCTTTTAGGCCTGCTAGTCTCATGCGGTCAAGCGTAATATTTTTTCCGTCTTGCAATGATTGTACCATATTTTTCCCTGCATTTGGCTTGAAACTCGTTACTTCCCCTTGCAATTTCCCAAATGATCCAAGGGTTTTAAATCCTTTTACAATTCCTCCGACACCACCCGTGAAGACATCAAGGCCACCCGAAACATATCTTTCTACTTTTTCTCCTTGACTTAATTTCCGGTGTGTTCCCCAGTCTTCTCCGTCATGGGCACTTTTTACTTGGAGCCCGCCAAATACCAGTGATGCTGCAACCCCTAATGGTGGACAAATGAACATTGCTCCGACTGTTAGAACTCCTAATCCAAAGTCACGCCATGCCTCTAGTTGTTTTTGCTCATCCTCTATTGATCTGTATTCAAACCCTCGCGTCGAAGGAACACGTTTTCTGTATTCTTCATATTCAAGCTTCATGTTTGGATCTTTTCTTTTCCATTCTTCATATTCAGCATGAAGAACTTTATCAAATGCACGTGAGTCTTTGAAAATATCATCCACCGTTATTTTAGGTTTTGTTGTTGTGATCGTTTGCGGTGTGTTACCGTAACTATATGAACCTGGTACTGTAGTTGTTGTTGTAGAGCCAATTCGGTTTGTAGTTTCAAAGTTTTTAATTGATAAATCTCTCATTTTTTGTGCAAATTGATCCATTGTTACTAAAAATGGTTTATCAATATGATCATAAACGACTCCTCCTGCGTCATCACAATATTTTTGTAGAGTCGTATATGCAACATGTAATTCCGCAATTGTTTCAGTCTGATCTTTATGATGAAAATAAATACTTCCATCTGAATCAAGATCATGTATTCTTTCCTGTACATCTTTTAAAAGACCATTCGCTTGATGTAATTTTACGAATGTATCTTTTGTGATTTGGTTCAAGCCATCTTTCATATCTACCCAATCTTTCGGCTTATAACTAACATCCATTTTTCTTCCATCCCCCATTCCCGTATCAGCCGTAGTTATTCTTGAGGTTGTAATTTATTATGTAATTCTTCATCTTGTGTTTTCATTTCTTGGCGAACAACCTCTACAATGGATGCCGCTCGGTTATAATGGTCTGCTAGTTCCAATATTTTATTTAATATTTTCGGATACACGTCTATAACTCGCATCGCTTCTCCTTCAAGATAGAATTGACACTTCTCTAGATTTTTCGCATTTGTCGCTATAGCACCTGAATAAATGTTATATATGCTTTGAAGACGTCTTATAATGTCTTCTATCTCATCATAATTCAATACAATTTCTGAACTGCTACTTGCTCCGCCATCTTCCATTGGTATTTGCATTAATTTCGTCCTCCTAACGAGAATTGTCGTGGATCACTTATTTTCTTATACGGCATTTTTAAAACATCATATAATTTCTTATTCACCGCATACAGACTAGCCCATTCATAACGCTTACGTTCTACTTCTATTTGAATAAAGTCTTCCCCCTCTGTAAAGTACAAGAAGCATTCCCATTTCCCTCTATCTTCTGCTCTTCGGCTTCGCGGGCGAGACACTGTTTCGATAGCTAGTAAATCCTTTTCAGATAAATCCATTTCTTCAAAAGTTTGCTGCTCTTTTTCTGTCATCTTCTTTGTAAAGAAGGTATCTTCAATTTCTCTTGGTTCTCGCATTAAAAATGGAATCCGTTCTAGTAATGAAAAATAGACATCTCGCTTCGCTATGTAATGAATTTCATATTCTTCATTTTGTTTTCGTTCTGTTAAGACAGCTACTCTGTCTTTATCTTGTGGCAAAAATCCAATTAATAGATTATTAATTCGCGTATACTCTTGGCTTTCTTGATATGCCCTCAGTAATTCAATCAGCTGAAAAGCCGCTGGTGTCAGCCCATTATTCTCTGTAATAAGCCCTTTCTCTTTCAATTCCGCTGTTGCTTTCGTTATGCAATCTTCATCGGTTAAAGCAAGAATTTCACGCTCTTGTAAGCCAAATATGTACGTGACTCCAGCTGCACCAGCTAATGTGTACAGTTCAGCAGGTGTAAAGCTCCACACTTCTCTTCCCATCTGTTTTATCCTCCTCTCTATTTCAATCTTTTTATATTTTCTACTTCATCCCTATTTGTAAAGGAATGAATGTTCTTATCAAGCTCCTTAAGCGCCTTCGTCTGTCCTTCAAGTGCATCTGCGACTTCAGAATTGTACTGGATGAGCAATTCTAAATAACATAAAAAGGCATCTCGTGTTTTCCCATTCCAACGAGAACCGGTTACATGTGATTTTAGTTCATTTGCTTGCTGGAGTGATTCTTTTACTCCCTTTTCAATCTGCTCTGCATAAGAAATGGCACTCGATATTTCATTTCCATGAATCTCAATTTCTTGACGATGCATTCCCATTCCCCTTTTCCTTCAATACTTTATACAATTTTCTACTCCACTATCTCTAAGAGTTTTTTAACCTATTTTTTTCTGCTTCTATAGCTGCTGCAGCTGTTTGTTCTTCTGAAATTGCTTGTGCCTTATATTCCTCCCATTTTTGATATGCCCTGCTTTTAGCAGACCTTACATTACCTAGGGCTTCGCGAAAATAACTGATTGTCTTGGAGTATTCTTGATCCTTTTGAGGACGTTTTACTTCAAATTCACGAGCTGGAATTTTATCAGATGATAATCCACCATTTTTCGCATCATACCTTTTCTTTGCTGATTCAATCTCTTCAATCAATTTTTCTAATTCTTTTTCCTTACTTTTTAAGTAATCATGCAATTTATCATATTGATCACGCTTCCGTTTACTTTCTGTATACCCGAAAAACTCTAAAAACGAATCCACCAAACTTCCCGACATCATGATCCCCCTTATTTACCTTGATAAGATAATATATTTTTCAATATATTTCGTATAGAATTTCTTGCGATTATATTCTGATTTATTAATATATAATGAATCTTTTTTTATATCAATATTTTACCAAAAAATGATAGTCATTTCACTATCTATTAAGATAGAACACTTCATCATGCCCACTTTGTAAATAGCAAGTAATTTTATAAAGCTATACAACCCAGAAACTTCCATCAGTAGAATACTTACTGCCAGCGAATAGCAGGTTAAAAATGCGTCTTGTTGAAGAATCTCTTAATTCGAGTTATGGTTATTCTACTCTTTTGAAAAAATACGGTATTCCTTCATTTGAACTGGTTAGTCAATGGATGAAACTGTCTGAAAGGTTTAGTGCTAGAAAATTAAACTACTCCCCTGCTTACTCTGTTCGATTTATTCTAAATATTATAAACTATAATGAGTTAGAGCAAGTAAGTAAGACAGTGTAATGTAAAAAAATGATATAGGAGAAAGATGATGACAATGCAGTTAGTGAAACCAACACACCAGCATAGCAAACAAATCATGGCTTATCGGCAAGCATTCCTAGATGCAAGAGAACAACCGCATGGTAGTTGTTCCTTACAACAATTTGATTCCTTTGACGAATGGCTTGAAAAAGTCACAATCCAAGAAAAGGGAGAAAATTTACCACTAAATCGAGTTCCATCTACTCAGTTTTTGAGCATTGAAAAGGGGAAATTAATCGGTTTCATCAATATCCGCCATCGATTAACACCAGAATTACTGATGGAGAGCGGACATATCGGTTATAGCGTGCACCCGGGCGAACGTCGAAAGGGTTACGCCACTGGGCAACTTCAGCTTTCCTTATTTGAAGCGAAAAAATTAGGATTGGAGAAAGTGTTGATAACTTGTGACAAAGCAAATATCGCCTCTGCCAAAACCATTCAAAAAGTTGGAGGTATCTTAGAAGATGAAGTAATTTCCCAGAATACTGGCGAAATTGTTCAGCGTTACTGGATCAAACTATGATTCCATAAACCCCCAAGAGTCATACTTGAAATCGTATCGAAACTGGATTAAAACGAAAAGAAAAATCGGAGTGAGGAATCACTCCGATTAAAGTCTAACTTTTGAGGTTCAGTACAAAGAACCTCTCCTTATTTCAACTTTCCTTCAAAAACAATTTTTCTTCCGCACGGTTCTACAACTGTTTGTCCATCTTTCTTCACTTCATGAAAGATCGGCTCTTCCATGCGGCGCGAAGGTGCATATCCTTCACGTTCCATACGTGCTAAACAATCTGTAATGCTTTCGTTCTCTTGTACTTCAAATTTTTTCTTATTAGGTTGTTTTGTCATGCCCTAACCTACTTTCTATTTTTCTTGATGCGAATTGACTTTTCATATATGTGATATATAGAAGTGCAATAATTGCCATTATTATCATAACTGCTATAAAAAAGCTTGTATACTGTATTTTTTCTATAAATACGCCTCCTAATACAGGTCCCATAATACTTCCTATACTAAAGGCAATTCCGGATAATATATTCCCTGCTGGCAGTAAGTGTCTTGGTAATAAATCCGTCATAAAGCCAAGTCCTAATGAGAAACATGAACCGATTACCATTCCAGCTAAGAGCATGCACCCAAATACAATCCAATAATACCCGTCAAACACCGCAGCAAGTAAGAAAACTACTGTACTGATGCTGAATGTCCACGTTAAAATGCGATCTCTTCCATATTTATCACTTAATATACCAAGTGGAATTTGTGTAATAATTCCCCCGATTGCAAATGCGGGTAATAAGAAGGATACATCAGAAACAGACCAACCTTTTCGAAGTGCATATACTGGCAAATTACTATTCAGCATTGCTTCTAACGCACCGTATGCCAAAGGTCCCATAAGTGCAATCCACGCAAGTACAAATACTTGCTTATAACGAGAAAGCGATGATTCATTTTCTTTCCCTGTTTCATCTTGAGCTGGAAAAGCATTTTTAGTTGGAAGTAATAGCAACCACCCTATTAAGCAAAGAATCGTCGATACAATAAATGGAGTTGCAAGTCCATATTGAACAGTACTCGCTAAGTATGGTCCTACTGCAAAACCGATACCAAAAAACACTCCATATATAGATACTTGTCTTCCAATTTTACTTGGATCAGATGTCGTTGTAATCCACGTTTGCGTTCCAACATGTAACATATGATCCCCTATTCCTACTAGAAAGCGAAGTAAAAACCATATCCAGAATGAAAATGTTTGTGTAAAAAAGAATAATGAAATGATAACGAGAAATCCACCGATTACGATAATTGGCTTCATTCCAAACCGTTGCATCGGTTTTTCAAGCCATGGCGAAATAAATAATATTCCAATATATAACGCAGTTGCATGGATTCCATTAATACTGGAACGAATTCCTTCTTGTTCAAAAATCATTGCGATAGCTGGTAGAAGCATCCCTTGCGATAATCCAGAAATCGCAACAATCCCCACCATAATCCAAAATGTAAATCGTATTGACATCCTGTTCCCTCTCCCTTTTCAAGCTCACCAATTTTCATTATAAAGTGAAACTTTAATCAGTGGGGGGTTTTTTTCATCCCCACTGATTATTAGCCCTCATCAATCGGATTTTTACGGACAGCCCGTCCCCCACCTAACTTCTTTGCTCTTGCTGAATTTTGAGGTGGGGGTCTTACTGCCCGCAAATAGCGGGATAAACTTTTTTCAAGAATGATTGTGTGAATATCAACATAAAAAAGAAGTTAAAAGATTACTCTTCTAACTTCTTAGCCATCCCAAATTTGTGCTTTTACAATATGATTAAAATGTTTAAAAAACGGACTTCCATATAAGATAGGACCATAAAAGAAATTATACATAGCAACACTTGGTATAAGCTGTACTTGCGATTGTGGAGCAAAAGGTTGCTCATAAACTTGTATATACATAGGATGGACAAATACTTTTGTATATGCATGACTACTATATGGTGAGTGAAATATAAGAGAAGGTTCATGTATTCTTTCTGTAAAAACATTCATTGCAAATTCCCCTTTAGATACAAATATTATAGTATATGTAACATTGGGGTCTTTGGGAATGTACTATTTCTCTAACCAATTTGTAACATGCTGCGTAAATTCATCTAAACAGTCAACAAACGGCGAATGCCCACAATCCTCTAATATGACTAGCTCAGCATCCGGGAGATGTTTTGCTAATTCTTCTCCTACCACTTGCGGTATAACGTAATCGCGATTTCCTTGTACGACAAGAGTTGGAACTTGCAGACGGTGGATATATCCATTTCCAGGAACGACTCCATTATGTTCATCTGAAATATTAAATGTAATTAAAGCATAGTTTACATCAACAAAATTACGCTGCGTTAACATATCATCTAAATATTTTTCATAGCGCTCTGGATCTGGTTTGTTATGTGTATAAATGAGTAAGTCCCAAACCGTTCGATAATAAAGCTTGTTCATATTTTTAATGGCATCTAGTACAGGAGCAATTTGAACAGGATCTTGCGCAATTTCTTCTTTTGTTTTTAATAACGTGGATACGATAGGCTGACCATTAATATCCTTTTTAAAGATTGGATATCCTTTCATTCCGACTGATTCTACCAAAATAAGTTTCTCTACAAGCTCCGTATGGCAAGCCGTAAACTCCATTGCGACGCCACCACCCATTGACCAGCCCATCAGTGAAAACTTCTTCAATTGTAGCTCGTCTATAAATAACTTTACATCATCTGCAAAATCTTGCAATGAATCTATTGGCTTATTGTATGTTGATTTCCCAAAGCCTCTTAAATCAATGGCATAAATATGATATTCATCTTGTAATTTCTCAATGACTAAATCCCAATGCTGTGAAGATGTCATATTCCCGTGAATGAGTATAAGTATTTCTTTATTTCGCCTTCCAACTTCTTGGTATGCGATTGTTTCTCCATTTGATAACGAAACAAATTCCATTGTTGCAGGCTTAATCATCACACATTCCCCCATCCAACTATAATAGAAAGAAAATTGTAAACTTATTTTCAGAATACCATATAGAATGTATGTTCTCAATACGAAAACTATACAAAATTTTTACATAAAACAACATATCTATTGCTAGACAATTATGGTAAAGAGGTATATAGTTAGCTAGGTAACTAATTTGAAAGGATTAAATACATGGACGAAAAACAACATTTTTTTCACATTGTCAGTCAAACTTCTCGAAAGTTTACTAAGAAATTTAATGAACGTGTGTCACCAACAGGTTTATTTAGTGCACAATGGGCTGTTATTTTCCGAATCAATCAAACGGGGCCTTGTACACAAACTGAGCTATGTCAATACTTAAACGTTGAATCTCCAACGATGACTCGTACATTAACACGTATGGAAACGATGGGATGGATCATTCGAACTGAGGGGAAAGATCGCCGTGAAAAGCTCATTTCCTTATCAGAAACAGCATTAGAAATGATTCCAGTATGGCAAGAAGAAGTTGATACTTTTGAAGAAAAAACGTTGCAGGATATTAATGAAGAAGACTTGCAGCGAGCATTTCAAGTACTAGAAGCTATTATTAAAAATTTAGATGATTAATTGGAGGGATGACGATGCAAAGTGAGAGACTTTGGACGAAGGACTTCCTTGGAACTTGTTTTAGTAGTCTGTTTCTCTTTTTAACGTTTTACATGCTTATGACCACCCTGCCCGTCTATGTAATAGACGGATTGAAAGGAAAACCAGAAGAAATTGGTTTAGTCGCAACAGTATTCCTTATTTCTTCTGTCCTATGCCGCCCATTTACCGGAAAGTGGCTTGACGATTTAGGGAGAAAGAAAATATTATTTATTTCACTTTCGTTATTTTTAGCTGCTACCGTGATGTATTTCGGTGCACAAAGTTTATTTTTATTACTTACCCTGCGCTTCCTTCATGGTATTGGATTTGGAATGGCGACTACAGCAACAGGTACAATTGTCACAGATGTCGCACCACCGCATCGCCGCGGTGAAGCACTTGCCTATTTTGGTGTATTTATGAGTCTGCCGATGGTAATCGGTCCTTTTTTAGGTTTAACGATTATTTCGCACTTTTCATTCACTATTCTATTTATCGTTTGTTCTGTATTTTCATTACTAGCATTTCTATTAGGTTTACTTGTAAATATTCCACATGAAAAGCCAGTAAGTAAACAAAAACGTGAACGAATGAAATGGAAAGATTTAATTGAACCTTCTTCAGTTCCAATTGCACTAACCGGCTTTGTTTTAGCATTTTCTTATAGTGGCATTTTATCTTTTATTCCTATTTATGCAAAAGAAATTGGTTTAGGAGAAGTTGCAAGTTACTTCTTTATTGTGTACGCACTCGTTGTTGTACTTTCTCGTCCATTCACAGGGAAAATATTTGATCGTTTCGGTGAAAATATACTTGTTTATCCTTCGATTATTATTTTTACAATTGGAATGTTCATCTTAAGCCATGCACAAACGTCATTTTGGTTCCTTGGTGCAGGTGTATTAATTGGTTTAGGCTACGGAACATTAATTCCAAGTTTCCAAACCATTGCTATTTCCGCGGCTCCAAACCATCGACGCGGCTCAGCAACAGCCACTTATTTCTCATTCTTTGATAGCGGTATTGGTTTCGGTTCTTTCATATTAGGTATCATCGCTGCAAAATCAAGTTATCATAATATGTATTTCATTGCTGCCATTATCGTTGCATTCACATTACTTATTTATTATGGTCTACATGGCAGAAAACAAAAGTTCAAAAAGCAACATACAGACAGAAAATTATCAGCTTAATGTTAATAAGGAAAGTAAACTCCTCTGTTTACTTTCCTTATTTTGTATTTCTAAGAAAACGAGCGTATACTTACTGTAGAAATAACAAGGAGGTACATAGATGAACTTTAAAAAATCTCCCCTTTTATTGCTCATACTTACACTACTATTTATAGTAACTGGGCTTGGATTTGCATTTTTCAAACAAAACAAAGTCTCTCCTTCTAAAGAGAACGTGACAAAAGAAAATTGGTTACAAGATCCCTACTTACGTTGGTCATACACACATATGAAAGAATTAGCGTTAACGAGCGAAGTGAAAAATAATCCTATGCAAGTATCCCCATTCCCTACTGCATTACAAAACTTAGATGATTTTTCTGTTAAAAAGGAAAATGGAGGCAATATTCCTTTAAAAAAACTATTAGATGAGAATAAAACAGATGCATTTGTCGTTGTACATAACGGAAAACTTGTTTACGAGCATTATTTCAATGGATATAAACAAAATGGGCCGCATGGAATGGCCTCTTTAGCAAAAGTATTTACTGGTGCACTTGTACAATCATTAACCGAAGAAGGACTCATCAATGTACACAAGACCGCTGAAACATATGTCAAAGAATTACGAAATACACCTTTCGGGAAAGCAACAATTCAACAATTAATGGACATGCAGGTTTCTGCTGAATACCCGACACATGGGTATATACAACCGGGATTAGAAAATCAAGATGCACAGTTATATTTAGCTAGTAATATTCTTCCTCGTGCTAAAAACTATGATGGCCCAATGAAAATTTATGATATGTTACGAGAAGCAAAAGAAACAGCATCACCTGGAACTGCATTTTCATATAATAACGGCTCATCTGAAACACTCGGCTGGATTATACGGACAGTGACCTGCAAATCATTAGCCGAAAATGTAAGTGAACGAATTTGGTCCAAAATAGGTATGGAAGAAAATGCGTATTATGTTACGGATGAAACAGGAGTTGAACAGGCAAGCGCCGGTTTAAACGCCACTGCAAGAGATATAGCCAGATTTGGACAATTGATTTTACATAACGGTCGCTATCATGACGTGCAAGTTCTCCCTTCCTCTATTTCGGAAAGTGTAAAGATCGTACAAGAAGGAGAATTACCAATCGGGCCAGGTGCACCTATTTCTTATCATAATCAATGGTGGATTCCTCATAACGAACAGGGCGCTTTTGAAGTGTTAGGAAGTTACGGACAATGCCTCTATATCGATCCAAAAGCAAATATGGTGATTGTACACTTTTCATCAAATGCTAGTCCGAGCAGTGATGTCCATTCTACTTACTCCAATATGTATATACAAATTGCAAAACACTTAGAAAAGCTTTCACAAGAGTGAAAGCTTTTCTTTATTTATGATTCATCAAAACATTCAATTACTCACATTTTTAAGCTCGAGAATTGTAAATGTTTTTGTTCCATCTAGAGGCGGACAATGAGTCGTTCAAGTCCCTAAAATGATCCCAGCTGGCACAGAACTTGGTGTACCTACCGCGAAAACTGTGATGGCAATCGCTTAGAGCGATGCTTGGACGAACTTAATACAGCCTTTCTGGGCATTACCTGTATTAGCCATTGTCGGTTTAGGTGCGCGATATTATAGGGTTTTGTGTTGTTAATTTACTATATGCAGGGGTAATCATCAGTTTATGCTTTCTTTTTATTTAAATCAAAATGATACTAAATAAAACAATTACGAAACAACTAAAAAATTTCCTATATATCGTTTGCCAGAAGGGGAGTGTTCTTAGAAGAAAAATGAAATAACTTTATTATTTCTACACAATCTCAATAAAAACGAAAAAGTAACTCTTTCCCCTCGCTGATTTGAAAACGATATGACTTAGTTTTATACTAGCTTTTTTACATAATAACTATTATTGTGATTGTTCATTTTCAATACATATAATCACATTTTCCCATTCCCTAGTAGTGAAATTTAAACTCCCATACCCAAATAATTCTGTACATACATTTTCTATACTCGAAGGGTTTGCTCGTAAAAGATCCCACCGTAATGCTTTGGGTAAGTCATACATCTTATACTCCTTACTTTCTTTAATAACCCCATCGACTTCCCGTTCACAAATTCCCCTTACTAAATAATCAACTCTTAGTTCTTGATACACTTTTTGAAACATCTCGCTATGGTGTTTCAATTGAAGCAAACAAGCAATATATGTACGGAACAATTCATCAGTACGATTACAGCATCTCATTATGTTTTCTATTTCACTCATAATTTTTTAGCATTTTCTTGTATTTCTAGCAGCCACTTTTCCCGTTTTATCGCTTTACTTGTTTTTACAGATTGAAAGACTGAACGTTTTATTTGGCGTATACCACAAAATCGTAAAATCCCCTTTTTCATAATCACCCAATCAGCAGAGCGATATAAGAGTGCCACGTACCATAACGGCGAATCTAAAGTATTAATAACCCATGCTTTTTTTCCTATGAGTAATCCTTTTGGTAACGCCCCTTCATATTTATAAGCAAATCCTGTAACAAAAACGCGATCAATAAACCCTTTCAAAATAGCTGGCATTCCCCACCACCATATTGGATAAATAAAAATAAAAAAATCTGTCTCTTTGATCAATCTTCTGTATTTTTCTGTCTCTCCTTCATATACTAAATCACGTCTTCTCTTATCTTCATTAAAAATAAGTACTGGGTTAAATTGTTCTTTATATAGGTCAAGCAATGTAACAAAATGATTTGTTTTTTGCAGTCCTTTTTGTACATGTTCTAATATAGCTGCATTGAAACTAGATGGATTGGGATGTGCATATATGATTAGTACATTCATCTCCAAACAACACCTTTCCTTAAATTCCCTTTTGACTCCGCCTGGTTTGCATGATATTCTAATACATGTCAAGTAGCAAGCCTACATGACACAACAACTGACACCTACTCGGCGAAGGTGTCTCTTTTCGTTTTTAGCCGAATGAAATGCCTCTTTCAGGGCATATTCAACTTTTGACACTACACACTCAACACCATTCCCTTGTATCAGGCTGCTTCTGCAGTCTTTTACTCTACATACTCCTTTTAATTTTCAGATAAATTATAGCATGAAAAAAGAGAGCCTAGCTCCCTTTTCGCGCCTTATAATATACCCCTTTTTCAGCATAGAGGTATTCTTCATCAGCTAAAGTAATTTTCCCATCCAGTTTCAATTCGTCTAATAACCTTGATAAATAAAATTGGTGTAACATTTTTTTCGTGAATTTTCCTTCATGATGCGAAACGATATGTTCTTGAATATCTAATAGTGATATTGGTTTATCTTGCTCCATCATATATTCATATACTGCATTACGCAGCTTTACGTATTTTTCAAGTGTCACAGTACAATTGCAACCCCTTTCTTCTTATTCTGTTGTTTTTAGAATCGGTTTTTTTGCAACAAAAAAACCTCTTCGATAAGAAGAAGTTACGTATATATCTTCGTCTTATCTCCCAGAACAAATATGTTCTGCTGGAATTAGCACCTGCATCGCGGTTGCTGGGTTTCATCGGGCCAGTCCCTCCACCTCTCTGGATAAGAAAATATTCACTTTATAGCCTACTATAGCCATTTTCATTTCAATTGTCAAATCATATAAAGTGAAACTTTAATCAATTGAACCATTACTATCTGTAATAGCAGGGATAAAACATTTAAAACAAGTTATATTTTCTTTTCTAACGCTCATACTAGAAGTGTATGCAATAGAGTGGAACTTTAATCAGTGGGGGTTTTCTACATCCCCCACTGATTATTAGCCCGACCAATCGAGCTTTTACGGGCAGTTTAACTCCCACCTAACTTCTTTTCTTTCACCGAATTTTGAGGTAGGAGTATTACTGCCCACAAATAGCGGGATAAAGGAGGAATATATAATGAGCAAAAACGCACGTGGATATGTTCAAGATTCTTATCATTCTTTACATGAAGCAAAACAATCTTTAGAAAACGCATTACAAACAGTCGAAAAAAGTGATAATCGAGAACGTATAGAACAATCCTTACAGGCTGTGGAGCACGCCTTACAAAAATGTGATCATGCGGTTCATATTTTGGAACAAGAATAAATACATCCCATCTATTTACTAGATGGGATGTAACTCAAATGGCATACTAAAACAGTATTGCCGTGACAATTAAAAAATATACAGAATTAACGATTTCTAAAACCCCTACTTTTAAAATAGATATTTTCTTACCATATAATATAATTGCTCGAACTAGACTAGGTATAAAAACTAGAGAAAGCCATGGGTTTACTACAAACAATGCAACAGTTAAGAAAATGTGATATCCCCATGATACATAGCGATATGTCGGGTTATTCTTTTCACGTATCATTGTTTTCACATAAAATGTACTACCTAAAAAGTATAAAAAAGAAGTTGCTGCAATCCAACATGCTGTTTCATCAATTGTTTTCATTGAAAAATAATAACTAATCAAACCGCCCGTGCAGAAAACAAGTATTGCACAAATATCATTTACTAAAGCTCGTTCCCTTTTTTGACGAGCAAAATATATATTCACAAAAAAGAGCGGAATCATAACAGCTGCGAGGAAAAGAATTCTCCACTCGTATAGTAAAGATAGTATACCGAAGACACATGCAATAATAAAATAAATAATTGCTGAATGTAAAAATTCTTTCTTTCGCGGTTGCTTCATGTACATTAAAAATGGATATGTTGCTAAATAGATAAATAACCAAGCGATAAAGAGTGGAATATGATAGAAAGTAGCTTTACCAAATATTACACTAAGTATAAATGGAATCAACAGCATCCCCCATGCACCGTGCTGCTTTGGAACAACTAGCTTCATGAATAAGGCATCTCCTCTTTGAATTTTTTCTCATTTACTATTATATAAAAAATCTCATATAAAAATCGAAGCATATTAAATCGATTTCTTGACATTTTTCA
This sequence comes from Bacillus sp. DHT2, assembly GCF_026241455.1. Taxonomy (NCBI): domain Bacteria; kingdom Bacillati; phylum Bacillota; class Bacilli; order Caryophanales; family Bacillaceae; genus Bacillus; species Bacillus sp. DHT2. Next base: position 176,839 of record NZ_JAPHWH010000001.1, on the reverse strand, counting down.
CAATATAATATGTATGAAAAAATGCTTCTCACCAGTGGTAAGAAGCATGAAAGAGGCAAACGAATATGTAAGTCGCGACCCTACTTTATATTCTTATGCTTTATGATATGTACTTATGCTTTGTTTACTTGAGATAATAGCTCTTTATCATCATCTAAAATTCCATATTTCTTTTTAAACCTTGTAATAATTCTAATCCACGATGAGCTAAACAAAACAAGAAAAATTACATTTGAGAGTGCATGAGCTAGATCAAAGTAAAAACTTGCAGCGTAGTATGCAATAAAGTCTTTCCATGTTAATCCTTCTAAAAAGCCAAGTATCCCCCACAAGTTCATAATCCAGCCAAAAACAAAGCCGGCTATGAACCCATAGATGACTCTCCCCCATAACTTTCTCATTATAAATGTATTTCGAAGTAAACCAGCTATAAAGCCTATCATTCCCCAAGAAAACATTTGCCACGGTGTCCAAGGCCCCTGTCCTAAAAATATATTAGATACAAGTGCTGCCGTTGCCCCAATCATAAAGCCTGTTTCACTTCCAAAAACAATTGCAGATACAATAATAACAAAAGATGTTGGTTGTACACTCGGCATAATGGAAAACGGTACACGACTAACTGCTGCTATTGCTGCTAAAACAGCTACAATGACTATTTCACGTGAAACAAATGCTTTCCTCTCAAATCGTATATAAAAAGGTAACATGATAATGGATAATAAAAATAAACTACACCAAATATAATATTTATCTGTTACAAAAGAAGTAAAGAGAAGCGTACTTATTACAATAATGAAACTAAGCATTATGAGAGCAAAATATCGCTTGGACACGATTTGTACACATCCTCCCACGTTAATGCATAAGGTAATTGCTTGCGAATAAAGCGATTAATAGATGTTGTATAAAAGAAATTATCACTAAAGAATTTCTTTGGTGTATCATCCATAATTACGTTCCCATCAAATAACATCATACAATGATCAACATATTTAGCTGCAAATTCAATGTCATGTGTTGCCATCACAATTGTTGTTCCTTCTTTTTGTAACTCTTGAAACAGCACACCTAATTTTTCTTTTTTTTCTGGATCAAGCCCTTTTGTCGGTTCGTCTAGTAATAATAAATTTGGCTTCGATAATAAAGCCGTACATAGTGCGATTAACTGTTGTTCTCCCCCACTACAATCATGTGGATGACGATCTCGAATAGAATGAAGCCAAAATCTTTTCAACATATCTTCTGCGATTTCTTTCCCTATATCACCATATAATTCAGTTGCTCTTTCAAAAACTTCATCCCACACCGTCTCAAATGTAAAATGATAATATGGATGTTGCGATACAAAACCTATTCTTTTAAATCGTTCCTTTGAATCAATTTTATGAATCTCCGTTCCGTTCCACCGTACTTTTCCTCTTCTAGTTTTGTTTAATCCTGCCAAGATGGTTAAAAGTGTTGATTTTCCAGTACCATTTTTCCCAACAAGCGCAGTCCACTTCCCTTGTTCAATTGATAAGGTTAAGTCCCGTAAAATAAAAGGGCTATTTTTTTCATATTGAAAGGATATATGTTTTACTTGTAAAATCACTTCTTTTTTTTCTGTTTGCGATATAACTGGCACTTCATGTTCGATAGGTAACTCGGAATGAATTTGTGTTTGTGCTCCCTTTACCGTAAAGGGTATTTGCTCTACATTCCATTCTAAAAACAATCTTGGAATTTGAGGAATAAACGGTCGGAATTCTTCTACTGTCCACATTTTAGATATAACCTGTTGCGGAATTCCATCATAAATAATTTCCCCAGCATTCATAAACACAACTCGAGTTGCTAGTGGCATTACTTCGTCTAAACGATGTTCACTCATGATAATTGTAATCCCGAGTTCTTCGTTAATTCGTTTCAATAACCCTAAAAAATCTTTTGCTGCAATTGGATCAAGCTGTGCTGTCGGTTCATCAAGCAGTAACAATTTAGGTTGCAAAACAAGAACTGCCGCTAAATTAACAAGTTGTTTTTGTCCTCCCGATAACGTGTGAACAGACTGGTGTAACAAATCTTGAAAACCTAAAAAACTAATTAATTCAGCGATTCTCTTTTGAATTATACTTGTCTCTAAACCAACATTTTCAAGAGAAAATGCCAATTCTTGAATTACCGTATCCATAACAAGTTGATTTTCTGGATTTTGAAACACCATTCCCACTTCTTGTGCTGACAATAAGTCTGGCATCTCCAGTAAAGAAGTTCCATTATAATACATACTACCTGTGCGCTTTCCAATTGGGAGTAACTCTTTCTTAAAATGTTTCAAAAGTGTTGTCTTACCACATCCTGAACCACCAGCGAGCACAATAAATTCACCTTGAGAAACCGCTAAGGAAACGCCTGTTAATGCTTGTACTTTTTCATCAGCATACGTAAATGCTAAGTTTTTTATTTCTGCATGCGCCACCATAACCATTCCCTCCCTTCCATTATGATTGGTAAACTAATAAACAGTATAAATAACACGAATAATAGTCCATCATATTGCTGAAATACAAGTGATTCCACCCTTGGATAGATTAATAGTTTACCAGCACCACAATAATTAAACACAAAACAGCTTAGTAATAAAATCACTAAACAGGCAAGTATATACCAATCTTGCCTTTCCATTCGATATCGAATGTACGTACTACGCTTCGTCACTCCAAATCCACGCGCTTGCATAGAATCTGCCGTTTGTAATGCATCTTCTAGAGAACAAACAAGCAACACCTGCAAGAGTTTCATTCCATTTTTGATTCTCCCTATGAATGAGCCTGAATCTAATTGAACACCTTTTGTTTTTTGAACAAGTGTAATTTGTCTTAAACGCCGGATGAATAAAGGAACAAAACGCACTGTTATCATTGTCAATAGCGCCACTTTCGGTGAAATCCGTGAAAATAAATACAAAAATTTATGACTTGAAATCATGTCATTGTAGGAAGTAAATGTGAACATAATAGTAAGTAATAATAATCCCATTATTAACCCATACATGCACGCTTCTAATGTAATTCGATTATCCCCTAAACGAAACAATGTAGTCGCTCCCCTATGCGTTAGCAAAGGATTTAACACAATCACCATTACAAAGAAAACAAATGTGCTTGGTAACATTGTTCTTATTTTCTCGCCATTTCCTTGCATGATGTTTAACAGTACAATCATAATAATCGCACCCATTAAAAAAAGAGGGTGAAGACACATCGTACATAGTATCATCACCCCAATATAATAGAAAAAATTCACAAAAGGATGTAAAGAAGAAAAAATGATTTTCATAACCTTTACCTAAAGCCCTTTCCTAATTTAACACATATACCCATTCGATTTTATCTCCTGGTTTTACTTTATATGCACCTGCACTTCGGTTTGGAAAAGTACCATTGACACGGTATTTCCATCCACTTTTCGGTCCTTTGTCAAATTCATATAAGTCATTGATTCCTTTTATATATTTACTATTTCCAGATCCAGTTGAATCAATCTCCAATCCCGTATTCTTTAGTACATCAAAAACTGTAGTTCCTTCTTGCATATCTACTTTTTTCGCACCTAATAAATACCCCTGATCTCCATGTACCGAAATGGTAACTTGCTTTTCCTCTGGTTTTGGTGGTGGTACCGGATCTGGTTTTCCCTCTCCTTCTGATGGTACAGGACTTGGTATAACCGTTCCAGAAACAGAATCTCCTCCTTGAGTTGTTTCTTTAGCCTTGGGATCTTTCTGCTGTTCCTGCTTCGGTGTTTCTTTCGGCTGATTTACTACTTTAGCCTCTTCTTTTGCTTCTGGCGCTTTCGCTGGCTCAGGTTGTTCTTGCTGCGCTTTTGTTTGTCCTTGTTGTTTTTGCTGAGCAACTGGTTCTTGCTCTTTTTTCTCTTCGTTCTTTATTTCAGGTTGTTCTTGCGATTTTTGTTCCTGATTGTCCTTTTGTAGCTCTTCTTGTTGCTTTTTCTCTACTGATTCTTGCTGTTCTTCCGGTTTACTTTCTTCCTTTTTCTCTTCTTGTTTCAGTTTCTCTTTTTGTTCCGTTTTTGAAATTGCTTTTTGTTCAGATTTCGATTCATTTTGGCTACATCCAACAAGCAATCCAAATGAAAGGACAACTGAGAATAACCATTTCATCATATTCATGTTTTTCTCACCTTTCCTAATAAAATTAGGAGCAAATCATTGCTCCTAATTTTTGTTAAGCTGCTTTTCGTCTCCATAAAACATATGCTGAAGCGATACATAATACGCCCATTCCTACTGGCATAGCAGTATCCCAAGCAGATGCTCCTGTTTTTGGTAACTGACGATTTTTCGCAGTTTTTTCATTATTTACTGTGTTATCTTTCGTAACAACACGAGAGTTCTCATCGTTTGTTTGTTTCTCTTGTTTTTGAATGACTTCTTGCTTTTCAATCACATTGCTCTCATCCACTACAGGTTCCTTCGGCTCATCAACTAAGTTTATATCATCTTCAGTTGATGAATTTGTCCAATCATATATAGAACCTTTACCATTTACAAATGCCTTATATTGAACAAGTGCTAAAAGTGCTTGTTCAGTAGCCATACTACTACCCTCTTCGTCGCTTGGCAACCATTTAAATTCACCATTTGCAAGTTGGTATGATATTAAATTTTGAACTGCGTTTACATTATTTTTAGTAAATGCTTCACTAGTTGGATCAATCCCTGTAATAGTAAGTCCAATAATCGCTTGTGCAACACTATTAGAATTTTCTTGGCCATCAGCTTCGAATCCGCCAGTGTTCAATTGTTTATTTGATAAATATTTTACTGCTTTTTTTACAGCTTGCTTTACCTCTGGTTGTTTCTGATATGGCGCTAATGCCGATAAAACCATACCCGTTACATCAATATTACTAGCTTCATTCTTACTACTTTCAACATTGTATGTCCAACCACCGTCTGTATGCTGTCCATTTAAAATCTCTTTTACTAAAGCCGCACGATTCCACTTTGCTCCAGCCGGTACTTCATATTTTTTTGTATCAAGTGCAAGTAAAGCAAATGTATAACCAGTAACAGAATTTAGTTTTTCAGATTGATATAGTTTTTGAACTAAATTCTTTCCTGCAACATTTGTTGGATTTCCATTTACCGCTGATACCGCTAAAACAGTCCTTGCTATATCTGTAGCGCTAAATCGTTCCACACGTTTTTCCACTTTTTGTGTTAAAGATTGTAAATAACTAATCTTTGTTTCTACTGGAATATTATTTCCTGAACGAGCAAGTGCAATTGCTACCCAATCACTATCGATTCCATCTTCCATCATTTTTTTTGATGTTTTAGCAATCGCTTGATCTAATTGCTTCATTAGTAATTCATTTTTGATTGGCTCTTTCAACTCATTAGGCTTTTGTTCTTGTGGCTTCTGAGCTTCAGGTTTTTGTCCATCCGGCTTTTGTTCTTCTGGTTTTTGTCCATCTGGCTTTTGTTCTTCTGGTTTTTTCTCCTCAGGCTTTTGTCCATCCGGCTTTTGTTCTTCTGGTTTTTGTCCCTCTGGTTTTTGTTCTTCTGGTTTTGCTGTACCTGAATCTTTTTTACAAGTTCCATTCTTATCGAGTACTTGTTGCAACTTTTCTATGCTCATATTGTCCCAATTTACAACAAAACGAAATGCAACAACATCTCCAGATTCTAATTTATAACTATCTGCCCCTACCATGGCAGCTTGATCATTTACATCATATGCCCATCCGCTTGTAGCACTTATATCACCAGCCATTAAACCGTCAATACCTTTAACATACATACCATACTTCGTATTCTCAGCTGTTACTTTAGTCCCCATAACTTTTTGTAACAAACTATAGGCTGTTTCTCCATCTTCAATTGACACTTCTTTCGGACATAAAATAACTCCTTTTTGCGATTCCCCAATGATCGCAAGTGTTGCTGTTTTCCCTTCAGCAAACGTAATATGTACAGTATTTGTAAATGAAACAAATACTAATGCCACTGCCATTATCAACGTAAGCAGCCATTTTTTTATCATTGCCATCCTTGGTTATTCCTCCCTTTGCTTACATATACATAAAAAAAGGCCCTTCAAGGGCGTGCAATAGCACTCTACCGTGAGTGCTAAACCAAAATGCACAACACCTCCTCCTATCCGCATAGGTAGCGGTTGTATTTGTATAGGAAAGATCATGTAGCTGATGAATGTATCATTGTGATAACATTCACTTTTAGCGGCGAACCCATTTTTATTTCCACCAATTTCCTTTTAAAGTTATCGTATAAACGACATACCTATACATTCATCAAATTATAAATTTCTGTATTATTTTACTATTGACACGAGATTTTGTCTATGTTTTCTCTGATTTATTTTCTAAGAATAATAGCCGGTTACATTAAATTATAAAGCTTCTATTATATAGATACTACAGGTTACTATGAATCGGTTGTTCACATACTATAATACCATCTTCATCAGCATACACATACTGATTAGGAATCCACTCAATTTCTCCAAATTGCAAAGGAATTTCTGTTTCTCCTTTTCCTTCTTTTCTACTTCTCTTCGGCATTGTACCTAATGCTAAAATACCAATATTTATGTTTCGCAGTTCCTTAGAATCACGAACACATCCATATACAATAATCCCTGCTATATTTCGTTCCTTTGCAATGTTTGCCAAGTTATCTCCAAGTAACGCACAGTTCGTAGAAGAACCTCCATCAACTACTAACACAGTCCCCTCTGGTAAAGTTTGCAGTGCTTCCTTTACTAATACATTATCATCTTTCACTTTAACCGTTGCAATTCTCCCATGAAATTGTTCTTTCTTTCCATATGATTGAAAAATAGGCTTACATACTTGTACGTCCCCTTCAAAAGCATCACAAAGATCTGTCGTTCTCCACATCTTTCTCCCTCTCTTCTTTTTCAATATATGTTACATATTCTTGTCGTTTTATTTTTCACCTGTCTTATATTGCGAAATTTTGTATACTAATAAGAAGAAATACATATAAAGAACAATCAGAAAACCTCTCATTCAGAAACTTCATATTAACTTCAGTTACATGATCAGAAATCTTCTATACTTTCACTTTCTCTCCCTCCTGTATAATATTTCAAATTCCGTACATACTGTATAAAGGCTGGTGAATAGCTTTTATACAATTTTGTAGTACCTACAATCTTTTCTCCCTTTCCTTGGGGGCTGAGCAGTTAGCTTTTACTAGCTGCTCTTTTGTTTTTATAATGAAGCTTTTGTTAAAAAGCTAGTTAACCTCTTTTTACTTTTTAATCATCAACACTGAAATTAGATAACTATTATGTAGTCATGAGTGAATATGACACCCTTTCCTTTTGACCACTCCCACGGCTAAAGCACGTGGGCTTTCCCGCTCACAAATTCTGTAAAAGGATAAGGATGTGACAATATTGAATAGAAAAAATGATCAAATTGTTATTCATATAATAAAAGGCTCAACTATAAAAAAGTTTTTAATCTTAGATTTGGTTACTGGAACAGGAATTTATTATGTAGTCAAATTTTTTCTTCAAGCGTATTAATTGCACTTATTGGCAGTATCATAGGAACCGAAGGCATTAAAAAGATACCGAAATTCCAAAATAATACGAATTAAATTTCAGTACCTAGCCCCACTATCTTCACTCCATTAAAAAGAGCAAGCCTTCTCAATAAAATAATAAAAAGAGCCAAATGGCTCTTTTTATTACATTCCAGTACATGGATCTATTATATCTCCAACTCAATCATCGGAATTAATAATATACTACTCAACTACAATATCGTGTAGTTCAAAGCGAATTATTTTTTTAAATTCATCTAGTCCTAGTTCAACTTGATACCCTATCTTCCCGGCACTAAAGATTATTGTATCCAACTCCATAGCACTATTATCAATGACCGTAGGGAAATATTTTTTCATTCCAATCGGTGAACAGCCACCATGAATATAGCCGGTGAGCGAGAGTAAATCTTTAGATTTCAGCATGCTTATTGATTTTTCACGAACGCTAGAAGCTGCTTTTTTCAAATCTAATTCTTTATTTACAGGTACAACAAAAACATAGTGCTGCCCTGATTTCCCCATGGTGACTAGTGTTTTAAATACTTGATTAGGAGATTGTCCTAATACCAAAGCAACATCTATTCCACTAATCGCATCAGTATCCACATAGCTATAATGTTTATAATTGATTTTTTTCTTATCTAATAACCGCATTACATTCGTTTTGTATTCCATTGTGCTAAAATCCTCCTGCAACAAATTTATATGTACTATTTAATATATGAATTGAGATAAAGACATTGGAAATATAATTTCAAATACATAAATATTGTAGCTTACTTTGCTATTTTTTAACAAGTAATGACAAGCATATTCTATGACTCAAACTGTTTATATACAGTAGGATTAATTCATCCATTAATCTTGTTTTTATTTTCAAAAAACATTGATATTTCAAAAATCATTTGTTATACTTTTGAAAAAACTTAAGGAGAGATTGAATATGTTTAATTCTAATACTTCTTTCCAACTTCATCATCATACATAATGCCGTGTATCCGAAGAATTTTTTCTTCGTGGGTACAGGGCTTTTCCTGTTACCCACGAAGCATTCATAAAGCTATGTGGGTATTTTTATACCTGCATAGCTTTTTTTAATTTAAAAAAGGAGTGATTCAAATGGATGTAAGAAATGTAAAAGGAACAAAAGATTATTTACCCGCAGAACAGTTGTTACGAAATAAAATTAAACGTGCTTGTGAAGAGACTTTTGAACGATATGGTTGTAAACCGCTTGAAACACCTACATTAAATATGTATGAACTTATGGCTTATAAATATGGAGGCGGTGCTGAAATTTTAAAAGAAATGTACACACTACGTGATCAAGGAAATCGTGAAATCGCTCTTCGGTATGATTTAACGATTCCATTTGCAAAAGTAGTAGCAATGAATCCGGATATCAGGCTGCCTTTTAAACGCTATGAAATTGGAAAGGTCTTTCGTGATGGACCAATAAAACAAGGAAGGTTTCGTGAATTTATTCAATGCGACGTTGATATAGTCGGCGTAGAATCTGTTATTGCTGAAGCTGAATTAATGGCCATGGCATTTGATCTTTTCAAAACTTTAAACTTAGATGTTACAATTCAATATAATAATCGGAAGTTATTAACAGGTATTCTTAAATCAGTTGAAATTCAAGATGAACAAACAAACGATGTTATTTTATCATTAGATAAACTTGAAAAAATCGGAATTGACGGTGTACGGAAGGATTTACAAAGCCGCGGAATAGTACATGACACTATAGAGGTTGTTTGTCATACAGTTGAATCTTGTATGACATTAGAACTTAATGAGTTTAAACAAATTTTCTCAAATTCACTTGTTACGGAAGGAATCAATGAACTACAGCAATTACAACAATACCTTCTTGCACTTGGTATCCAAGACAATACTGTTTTCAATCCATTCTTAGCAAGAGGACTTACAATGTATACAGGCACAGTTTATGAAATTTTTTTAACAGATGGAAGCATTACTTCAAGTATTGGTAGTGGCGGACGTTATGATAATATAATTGGAGCCTTTCGTAACGACAATACATCCTATCCAACAGTAGGGATTTCCTTTGGCTTGGATGTTATTTATACAGCTCTTACGCAAAAAGAAACGGAATCTACTTGTGCTGATATTTTCATTATTCCTATTAACACCGAAGTGGAATGTTTACGAATTACACAACTTTTGCGTTCTAAAAGTACCTTCAAAGTTGAGCTGGAACTTGCTGGACGTAAATTAAAACGGTCCCTTAATTACGCAAATAAAGAGAATATCCCTTACGTGCTTATTATCGGTGATATTGAAATCTCTACAGAAACCATTGTTTTACGTAATATGAAGGAAGGTACCGAAATGAAGCTCCCCCTATCTTGCATTGAAGAGGGAACTTTAAAGGACTATTTTAAAAAAAGTAGCCTCCTAAAAGGTTAAGCCGTTCTCTTTTGAAGTATCCGCAGTAGATAAAAAACAGAGCAATTCGCACATGAATTCGCTCTGCTTTTTTATTGTTATATCAATGTTTTTTGTGTTATTAGAGGGTTTAATCACATGTATAAATGCCATACTGTTTAGCAGCTGCCAAAAAAATTGTTATTCACCTCAGAGCATTCTTCATTTATTAGGATTTGTTATTATGCTCCACATTTATGACAACATTTCCCTTCTTGTGTCCCTGCTCGACATATCTATGAGCTTCCACAATCTCTTCAAACGAATAGTACCTGTCAATAACCGCTTTTATCCTCCCCGTCTCAACAAGTTCTTTAAGGAAGTCTAATGCTTCGGAAGTTTCAGGTGCATTTTGACCTAATATTAGTTTCTTACTACTTGTCAATTTAGTCCATAGCATTCGAACACTTGGCAACGGTTCAACGACATTTATATAGGTACCGTCCTTCTTTAACAATTTGATACAATCTGAAAATGTGCTTTTGTTTACCGCTTCAAAGATAACATCATAAGTCTCGTCTGTAGTAGAAAAATCTTTTGCAGTGTAATCAATCACCTGGTCGGCTCCCAGAGATTTTACCAATTCTACATTTGTGTTACTGCACACCCCTGTAACTTTTGCTCCGAAATACTTAGAAATCTGTACCGCATAACTTCCTACACTTCCAGAAGCTCCATAGACAAGAACACTTTGACCGCTCTGAACGTTAGCTTTTCTAAGAAAAAACAAGGCTGTACGTGCCCCAATTGGAATGGCAGCGGCTTCCTCATAGGTTATATTAGAAGGTTTAATAGATACTGCTCCATCTTCAGGCAAACAAATATACTCGGCATAAGAACCAAAACCCACTTGGGTAGCCGCAAAAACCTGGTCTCCTTCCTTAAACCGCTTGACATCTTTCCCTACTGACTCAACTTCTCCAGCTAACTCCATTCCTAATATTTTTCTTTTAGGTTGGCTAAAACCAAGTGTGATTCGAGCTGGTAACCAAACAGAAGGAGGAACCGTAAAACTCCGTGATCGAATATCTCCTGCTGTTACGGTTGTTGCTTTTATTTTGACCAGTATTTCATTTTGCTTAGGAACAGGTTTCTCTACCTCTTTCAGTTGAAGAACGTCGGGGGGACCGTAATTTGTGTACACAATTACTTTCATTAATCTTCCTCCATTTTGTTCTATTTATTAATATCATACGGATAATATGAATAAATAGAACAATGGTTCACTCTTCAATAATTGTTCTAAACTATCCTGTCCTATTAATTAAAAAATGTATTTAAATCATACTTATTTTTATATATACTTTTTCCAATTCGGGTATCTCAAAAGAGGACGGCTTACTAAAAGGTTGGCCACTTTTTTCTAAATAATCTTTTAGCTATAATTCCAAATAAAGTTTACATAACAATTTTATGGTATTCTTATTTTATCAATCGAAATAGCAAGTTCGTCCTTCACTTGTTAAAAATTGAAACCATCTCTGCCTAAACTTCATTTGCGCTGCATCTGCGTATACATGTGCCTCCATTTTTAAAGCTTCCGGAATTGGTCTTGAGTGCTGACTTTCTACTACCACTTGATCTTCTTGAAGAACTTTCAAACTATACCGGCTAAAATATGTAGGAACGGAATTTTTTTCGCAAAATTTCTACCTGCTAATCCAAAAATTATTGTTTCTTCTTCATCATATGTACGTTTTATAGTATGAAAATTCGAGCTTTAATAGACACAAATAAAAGAAGAAACCTATATTGTTTCTCCTTTTCTATAAAATATTCTATTTTATAACCAAATTATATTATGAGAGTTTGTTTAATAGTTGATTCAAATCTTGCTTTGTTTTCGTCGTTAATGATTTTATTCGTTTCACATCTATTTTTTCTTTTTCAGCTGCAACAATTAAAGGATACATGCTTTGTCCAATTGTTTTATAATCAGTTGGATGAGTCGCTTCTAACTCTTTTTCGATTACATCCCATTTTTCATTTATTTGCTTCCCTAGTTTGTTCACTGTATCTAACTTAGGGTTTGCAGCTAATTGTTTATCCAAACTGTCAATAAGTTGCGCAACTGCTTTCACATTCGTTTTCACAGCCACGCCTTTATTTGTATCTTTCGTTTCAGTTTTTCCATTAGTAGCTTGGTCTGTTGTTTTTGTACTTGTTTCTTTTTCTTTCGTTTTCTCATTTGTTGTTTTCGCACTACTCTCAGTTCCAGATGATTCTTTGGAATTCTTTTGATCTTTCTCTGTTTTTTCGTTAGTAGATGTGTTTGTTTCTTTCTCATCGTTTTTCATTGTAGATGTTTCATCAGCATTCGTTGTTTTCGCTTCTTCCTGCGCGTTCGTTTGTTCCTTTTTCACTTGATCTTTTTCTGTGGAGGTATTACAAGCTGTAATGGAGAGCATTGTACCAATTGCTAGTGATGCAATTGTTATTTTTTTCATTTTCATAAAAAGCCTCCTATATTTACATTTTTATCCTCCTCTTTACGATTCTATTTATCCATAAAAATTCCTTTTTGTTCTAGCCATCATCTCTCCGACAGAAATCTTCATATTTATACGACACTTAACTATGAATCTAATTTTAAAATCCGCGTTTTTTCTACTCTATATAACATGCTTTATACGATACTTTCTTCAATAAAAATCGGAGGATGTATTGACCTATAAAGAACCACGAAAAATAACCCATATATTCACAATTACATTTTTCACTATCAGAAGTCCCCATTTTCTGACAATACAATTATTTTACACAGAAAATAAATTCATAAAATATTTCTCACTTCGTATTATTTCTCAACATTTTTGTTTACATAATATAATTATAAATTATCAATAAAATCCACCATTCGAATGAATGATCTGTCCTGTTATCCATTTTGCTTCTTCACTTACTAAAAACGTTATTAAACGTGCTACATCCACCGACTCTCCTATTCTTCCAGCAGGAAATCTGGTTACTAAATATGCCTTCATTTCTTCTGTCATCCCCCCTGTATTGGTTGGTCCTGGATCAACAGCATTTACAGTAATCCCCTTCTTCATTGCAACTGGTGCTACTGAAGTAGTAAAAGCTTCAATCGCTCCTTTCGTTGCTATATAAGCAAGTTCATTCGGCATTGGTCCAAGCGATTGTCCAGAGGTAAGATTGACAATACTTCCACTCGTTTCAAACGTGTAATTTTTAATAAATAATGTACTTAATAGCATCGTAGCGCGCACATTGACCGTATAATGTTTATCTAACTGTTCTACATCTAACCCTTCAACATTTGTATCCGTAGAATACGCAGCATTGTTAATCAGAATAGACGGTTCTCCTAATCGTTCTGATACCATATATAATAAGCGGTTAGGTGCATAGGACTGAGCTAAATTTACCTCAGCCATTTCACAGCGAACACCAAAATTTTCAATCTCTCTTTTCAATAAAAATGGTTCCTGATCATTCATACTCCACGGCATTTCCTTATCATACCGAGGCCAGTACGTGAAAAAAATATCAATGCCATTTTGAGCAAGCGACTTGCAAATCGCTGCTCCAATTCCATTTAAACGTGTCGCTCCTGTAACAATTGCTATTTTCGTCACTTGTTTCTCCCCCTATTTTACAAAATAAAATATACCTTCTAGTAAATTAGAATCATGCGTAATATTCCTTACAAATAAATCCCCTGCATGAATACAGAGGATTTATCGTTTTTTATTTAATATTTGCTAGAATGCGCTCTGCTCCTAATTGTAAACTGCGTGTTACTATTACATTTATAATAGTAAATACGATTAATAGAATGCTAAACATGCCCCACATACCGATTCCAAAGAAGTAGTATAATCCAACAACCACGCCTACGATTACTAGATCCATCGCAATATTTGCAAGGAAATTCCACAGAGTTGTATACCTGCTTTTAAACAACTTCTGCTCTGAATCCCAATGTATATCCGCCGTTTGAGCGTCCCAACGTGTACCGATTAAATTCGTTAACCAAAGGCCATTTGCACTTAGTAAAAACCATAACAACATAAAGAGTGGTGAAACACCGGCAACAATTGTCATGATAAGACCAAACACAGCTAAAATTGTTATATTTATAAGCCATGCTGTAAAGACTTTTGCAAAAAATATATCTGCTGCCTTTACTGGTAAATAACGATTAACAAACCACGAGCTTCCATCCCTAGAAAAAGACGTTGTAGCAATGACATTACTTCCCATTAAGAATAGTCCTGCACAAAAACCTATGCCAAGAGCTAGACCAGACCATTCTGGCTCTTTTATAAATTTTGTTAACCACTTTAAGTTTCCCTCTTGTACGAAAAGAATAAAGAATAGCATAATTGGCATCACGAAAGTTTGCACAATACAATTTATAAAAAATTGTGGTGTTCGGAATAAAATTTTGAACTCTTTTTTTACATAAGCCTTTATATGTGAACTTTGTACAGTCGATTTTTTTAAGTTCTCTGCTGAGATAGCCTCTTTTTTTGCAGTACTCGTCGAAAGTCCGATAACTCCTTTTAAATATGTACGCTGTGCAACATAGAAGAACAACCCAAAAAACGCTAAGGAAATCGCTGCAAAAATCACAACGTATATAATTCCTTTCCAAGAGGCATTTTCTATTAATCCCATTGCACCAAAGTATGTTGTTGGAAAATAATTTGTCATTTGAACGAACAGAGACGATTGGTTATCAGCAAAGTAATTTGCAACCATATCCCCTGATACTGCACTTTTGTTTCTCCACTGAATAAATACATTAATACCTACGACGAATAACAGAGTTAATATTCCGATAAATATATTACTGCGATCTTTATTCTTGGCTATATTTGTATAACGCATAATAACTGTCATTAAGAGTGATGCGAGTACTAATGGAATAACAGGGAAAAATATGTAAATTAATAGTGCATATAAATAGTATGTAATAAATGCACCACTTTGCAAACCGTAAACAATAAAGAGTGGAAATAAAATAAAAGATCCCATTACATATTGTGTAATTAATACCGTAATGAATTTCGCCGTAATAATTTGTGATGGTTGTAGTGGTAAAGGTAATAGGGTTTCAACATCATTATTATAATAAAATACAGTTAAAATGTTCGTAATACTAATTACAAATACCCATATGCTCGCAACAGCTAATCCCATTCCGATTATCGATGTTTCCTGACCAATTGATTTCATTCCAACATACATTCCATATGTAAGTGGACCAATAAATATAAAGCCCGCAAATAGTAATGCTAAAAATGAAAATGCATACGCCCACCGTTTCTTTTTATCCGTTATGATATCTGCATAATTTAATTTCAATAATACTTTTGTTAATGTCCAAATTTTATTCATTTCCTGTCATCTCCAAGAACATTTTTTCAAGTGATTCATTGGATTTAAAATGATCTCGCATTTCATTTAAATTTCCTTGGAACTGCAAATTTCCCTTATTAATAATCGCTACGCGATCACATAACTTCTCGGCTACTTCTAGTACGTGTGTAGAGAAGAATACCGTTTTTCCTTTATCTGCATGCTCCCTCATCATCTGTTTTAAAATAAATGCTGATTTTGGATCAAGCCCTGTCATTGGCTCATCTAAAATCCATACATCTGGATCATGCAGAAGAACACCGATAATAATAATTTTCTGTCTCATTCCGTGTGAATAACTTTGAATTTGGTCAGACAATGCATTGTAAAGATCAAATCTCTCTGCTAAAAATTGAATTTTTTCCTGTCTAATTGCATTCGGCACCTCATACATATCAGCCATAAAATTCAAATATTCTATCCCTTTTAATCGCAGAAACATATCTGGACTATCCGGAACATAACCAAATGTTTTCTTTGCCTCCATAGGCTCTTTCATCACATCTTTTCCGTTGATCGAAATTGTTCCTTTATCTATTGCATGAATACCTGTTACCATCTTAATTGTTGTTGATTTCCCAGCACCATTCGGCCCTAAAAATCCAAAAATTTCTCCACTAGGTACTGTTAAACTTAAATCTTTCACAGCATAGGAAGAACCATTATAACTTTTTGACACATTCACAATTTCAATCATTTTATCCAATCCTTTCCTCATTTACCAATAAACTATATCTCTATTATAGCATACTTGTATTTTTAGATTTTTACATTTTTTCAGATTGAATAATCTTTCACAAAATCTTTTTATAATTTATTTATGCATTCAGAAAAAGGAATTCACTATTATTCCTATAGTAAGTATATATATTCCTTTTGATTTTCCGACATGTACATCACAGCCGCGAAAATAAAAAGGAATCCCCACTCGTTTTCTCCATTTGGTTTCACGTGGCATAGGGCTAAAAAAGGCATTGACCGCTTCTATCCAAAGACGGACGCTCTCTCCCACCTAAAAGGAAAGTTTTATATCGGTATTTCAATCTATATATAGTTCCTTAGCCATTAAAATATATATATATACCTAGACCAACAATTAAAACAACTGCTAACAAAAGGTAAATCATTGTAAGCCTTGTAATATTCCCTTTCGTTGATTTACTATAATTTTCATCTCCATTTTTCCCGACTACTATTGTTCCAACAACAATTACTGCCACAATCAATAAAACAATTAACATCCACTTAATCATGTGTTCCATTTCCCCCTTCCTCTTGCAACCATTTTACAATATTTTTACTGTTTATAACTTTTAAATATTATCATTTTTCTGAACTTTAATTATATATATTATTCACTTTTCATTTACCTATTTGTTTTACTTATTCTTACGTTTGGATTCTCTATTTATTTATACAACAAACCAATTGATGAAATGGAAGATGCGCCATGGCATTCACAACAAAAATAAAAGAATACCACACCCATTCACATATAACCCAAGATGATTTAGCAAAGCTTATTGGTGTTCGACGCGAAACCATTAGTCATTTGGAAAAGAGAAAATATAACCCTTCTTTACAATTGGCTTATGATATTGCAAAAGCATTGAACGCTTCTATTGAGGAAATATTCATTTTTGATGAAGTATAGTAAATCCCCCTCTCTACTATGACGTAGAAAGCGGGATTTTTGTAAAATTTGCACCTATTGTTGAGAATAGCCCAGTGTAGCTAAAAGAATTCATTAAAAAACCCTTAGTTCCCCGTCTTTCCTACAATCCTTATAATATCGGTTAAATCACGAATTTCATATGTTGGTTTAATGCCCATATTATTTTCCTTGCGATACGGGTTGAACCAGCACGTATCAATCCCGTAATTTATTCCTCCTTGAATATCGGAAGTTAATGAGTCACCGATAATTAATACGCTCTCTTTATCTGTAATCTGCAGCTTTGAAAATGCATAATCAAAAATCCCTCGCGCTGGTTTTTGAAATCCAACCTCTTCCGAAATGATAATATGCTCAAAAGTATCACAGAGAGGCGACCCCTTGATTCTAGATTTCTGCACATCTGTGAACCCATTCGTGATAATAGCTAGCCGACAATCAGCAAGCGTTTTACACAAGTCTACAGCTCCTGATACCATATGTATTTCTGTCCCTAAATAGCCAAGATATATACTGTTGAATATGTCAGCATTTATTTCAAGCTTATGAGCTAGAAATAATCTCCTAAATCTCTCCACTCCCAATTCAGATAAAGTTAGAATCCCCTGCTCTAAATCCCTCCATAATACTCTGTTAATCTCTTTATAGCTGTCTTCATAATCTACCAACCCCGTAGGTAATCCGAAATCTACAAACGTTTTATTTAATGCCTTTTTTTCAGACATACTAAAATCAAATAATGTATCATCCACATCGAATAAGATAACTTTATATTTCATAGGTACCTCCATTACTCACTACTGCTCTAGTTTGAATATATATTTCAATTTCTGTTCATAATCAGAACGTCTATAAACCTACCTATATTTTTTCTCTATCTTCTACTACATATTGTGTAGCTGATCCTGGATTTCCCCTTCGAAATTCAGTTCTTTTACTACAGATTTGTTCATTTATTCTGACTCATTCTTCATTTAATAAAACTATATTATATACATAATACAGGATTTCCCATCAAAACAATTTACATGTTACCTCTCTTCTAGTAACAATGTTTTCATATTTTCTAGTTGTTCTTTTGTAAAGCCAAGTCCTTTTTCAGCATAGATTTCAATACTGCCAAATTTATGGGTAATTTCATCAATTGCTGCCTGTAAATACTCTGCACGAGCTTCAAACATAGCCCCTAATATCTCTTTACTTTCCTCATTTTGTAACTTTGCACCTAAAAAGGCCATCATTTTTTGAT
The DNA here is from genome assembly GCF_026241455.1 of Bacillus sp. DHT2. Classification (NCBI taxonomy): domain Bacteria; kingdom Bacillati; phylum Bacillota; class Bacilli; order Caryophanales; family Bacillaceae; genus Bacillus; species Bacillus sp. DHT2. The sequence continues at coordinate 158,464 of NZ_JAPHWH010000001.1, read as the reverse complement.
TTAACTTTTCACGGAATCCGTTACTTAATAAATAATCTTGCATCACCGTTTCTTCCGGGACACCAAGAAGAAGTAATAATAAAGCAGAACCGAACCCTGTTCGATCTTTACCAGCTGTACAATGATTAACTAGCGGTAAATTTCCCGGATCTTGAGCTAGCTGTAGAAAGCGTACAAATGCTTCATTACCCTCTACAAAGCCTTTGTTCATTTTCACTAAATATTCACCTGGTTTTCCAAGCATTGATAAATCTCCGACTTGGAAAAACTCATTAATATTTAGATCTTTTGCTATATCTTGCATGACTGGTAAACAAACTTGACGAACACCAGTGATACTTGGGTTTGGTTTATGCTTTACTTCAAAATCTGTTCGGTAATCACATACTAGTTTTAAACCAGACTGTTGTAAATAAGCAATATCCCATTCTGTTAATCCTGCTAATTCCTCTGAACGATATAAATTGCCCCACTTTACTTTGCGGCCATCACTTGTCTCATAACCACCTAAATCACGGAAATTAAATGCTCCTTGTAGTGATAACCTACGTTCAGCTACAGTAACTACTTGTCCATTATTTGCTACTAATCGAAAATAAGGACGTGCTTTAGGGCTTGGATCTTCTATCGTACAAGAAGATGCTTTTGATACTCTTAATAAAAATTGTCCATTTTCCACAATCTTTTCTGATGAAGTACTCCAATAAATAGCAACTTCCTCTACTTCATCTTCCCATAATATATGTAACTTATTATCTAGATTTCGTTCTACACTTGCTTGTAACCAGCTTTTATGTTGTTTCATCATTTCACCAATACTTTCTCTATATAATCCGTTAAATCAAGCAATACTCTATTTTATTGTATTACAAATATACTAGTTCTGTCGTGACTATATTTATGACACTCCCTTGTCTTTCTTAGAAATTAAGAAAAGATTTCTTGTACTTTTAAGAATGTTGTAGTTGGAATACCACGAAATACATAGGCAATCTGCTCGTCACCTAAATCTTGATATACAACTGTGCCACGCTGAGGATGTGTATAAAATTCTAGTCCATTTATCATTTGCATTGAACTGTAATTTTTAATCCATGAAGATGCCGGATAGTAATTACGCTTCACATGGCGACACGCCCAAAGTGCATATAGTTGTTCTTTTACATCCCAGTACACATATTGCATTTCATTATTTCCTAAACCAATAGATTCGATTCGCCAAGAATTGGAGACTGTAATTGGTAAAGCGTTATATTGTATTTCATTTGGTGAAAACCATTTACTACATCTGCTTATTTCACCACCATTTGGTACTCTTGCTTGAAAACTTAATTGATGAAACGGTTTATTGATTTGTTTTTTTGCCTTCTCTAAATCTAATGGTTGCAAACCTTCCAAGAACTTTTCCATTTCTTGTTGTTGCACAAACCCTTCATCGATCGAAATTTCAATCTGCGTTTTCCATTTAGATATGGCATAACTAACTTTACCTTTATAATTCAGCCCCCTCCAATATACAAGACCATTATACTGAAAGCATTCACCTTGTGCTTGATACATACAACTATCAGGAAATGTTGGCTCCATAATATCTAGAAAAAACTCTTTTACTCGAAATACTCCTGTTCGTGTAAAAACTTGAAACCAAAGTGTTTCCCATTTCTCTCCTTCTTGACGTTCCGATACATTTTCAATATGCCAACCATCAAACAATACAACTGGGTATAGTGCAATCATATGTTTAAGCTTTTGTTTTAACATAATAAGCTCCCTCCTTGTTGACTACTTCGGGAGAGGTTATTATTTATCCTTGCATGAGCAGGATTGTCCTCGAATATATAGAATACTAGGAAACAATTCATTACTAAAGCACAGAGGAGGAGGAGCTTTGGATATCATTGCATTGCAACAACAATTGGAGCTCATCCAGCAAAATGACTATACACAGATGCAGAACATCGATCTTAACGAGTTAAGTTCCCATATGATTCAAAACATTGGCACGACTGATAGCTATGTACGTGATCAATTAATATATAAATGTTTTTCACACTTTATTCAAAATGAATTCCTACCCCATGATCAATTGGAGACTTTATTAACAACCTGTCTAAGTAATAATTACTTATATCGAGAAATTGCCTCTCCAAATACGGATGGAGTTTTCACTCGTTCTTATACCACTTTATTAATAGGTTTAATTATACAGTTCGATAATTCTCATTCATTTTTATTACAAGAAACAGTACAAAAAGTAAAAGAAAAGCTTATTACATATATGAATCTTGAAATAGATTACCGTGGATATGTACAAGATAAAGGCTGGGCTCATAGCATTGCCCATGCATCTGATGTTTTTAACGAACTCGTACACAATCCACATATTACCTGTTCCTGCTATGAAGAGATTGCTCATTGCATATTAAATAAAATTTTCATTTACTCTACCGTATATCATAATAACGAAGATGAAAGAATTGTAACCACCCTCCTATCTATGCTTTATTATGATTTCTCAAGAGATCAACTTTTTTCGATTATTTATAAAAAAATAAAACGTTTACCACAGCTCAAAAAAAGACTCTCTTGTCATGAATACTGTAAATTATGTGCAAATTTAAAAACTTTTTTACGAACCTTATTTTTCAGAACAAAAATAGACCCAAACCTTTCTTCTGTAGCAAATCGAGCAGAAAAAATGTTACAAGAATTACATAAGTATTGCTAATTCTAAAGGAGAAAAGAAAATGAGATATATCAAAGACATGCGGAAGCTCGTAGGTAATCACCCGCTTATACTAATTGGTTCACACGTTATTATTGTAAATGAGATATCACTTCAACTCCGCACTGATTTTAATATGTGGGGCATTATTGGTGGTGCTCTTGAATATGGAGAAACATTAGAAGAAGCTGCAAAACGAGAAGTATAGGTTTGCAGAAAAGGATTCTACAACTTTGGAGGAATTATCATGGTAAAATATATTTCGAAAAACCAGATTTCAAAAAATCCCCTTGCCTACATTATGCTTATGAATCTGGAAAAACTGGTGGTACAACACCTGCAGTCTTAAATGCAGCTAATGAAATTGCAAATGTACTATATTTTAAAAATGAAATTTCATTTTTTGATATTGAAAAAACAATTTATTCTACACTTGAGGCACATCACAGCATCACGAATCCCTCTTTAGAAACAGTATTAGAAGCGGATCGTTGGGCACGCGAATATGCAAATCAATTATTAGTTAAAAAATGAAAAAGAGCTAAAACAGACACATTCTCTGTTTTAGCTCTTTTCTTTACGTGTTTAATTTAATAAATCGATACCCATGTGTAACAAGCACTTTTAATATCGCATATCCCGGAATCGCTAAGATGACTCCCATAATTCCAAATAGATTACCCGCTGTTAAAATAATAAAAATAATCGTAATTGGGTGAATATCTAATTTTTTCCCCATGACTTGCGGTGAAATAAACTTTCCTTCTGCCAATTGTACAATCATCATCACAATAATGACTTTTAGAATCATTGCTGGTGAATCAATAAAGGCAATGATTAAAGCAGGTAGAATGGCAATAATCGGTCCTACATATGGTACAACGTTTACAATCATCGCTAAAACTGCAAGTAACACGGCGTATTTAATCCCAATAATTAAATAACCAATTAATAACATAATACCAATAAATAGGCTAACAATAATTTGCCCTCTAATATATGAGCTAATGGCGTAATGCATATCATCTAATATAAGCTTAGCTGAAGATCGTCTTTGTTCCGGAATAAATCTCAAAAAGTATCTTGGTAATTGTTCACCGTCTTTTAAGAGATAGAACAATATAAAAGGAACCATTACAAATGTAAGAACTACTTCTGTAAGTGTACTTAAGAACCCAGTTACATTCCCTGTCACTGATGATAGTGAATTTGTAAAATTTATTGTAGAATCTTTTACAATACTACCTACATCAATATTTAAGCTATCTTGAATCTTTCCAATTATATTACTTTCTCCAAATCTACGTGCTGCCCTTTCAACTTCATGACCGAAATATGGCAAGTTATCTATTAATGCATTTACTTGATCTTTAATAATCGGAATAACTGTTACAACAAGAAAAACAAACAACCCGATTACAAGTATGTATATAGAAGCAATGGAAATGATTCTAGAAACACCTTTTCTTTCTAAAAGCGAAACAAATGGATGTAAAATATAAAATAGTACACCAGCTAACAACACTGGAAAAAAGATTGTTTTTAAAAAGACAATGAACGGTGTAAATACAAACGAAATTTTTGTTAGTAATAATATATTCACAAATAGTAAGGCAAATCCAAGTAGCACCGCTAAATAATTTTGCTCTTTAAAAAACTTTTTCAGTTTATCTCTCTTTCGTAAATTTATTTTCTCCAAATATACCACCTCTCTAAGTATGAAAAGCCCTTAAAAAGGGCTTTATGAGACAATCAGTAATATATTTCTATTTACATGTAGCTTTTACTACAAATGATACAATTAAAGCCGATACAATTGCACCTAATAAACCAACAATAATATTACCAAACATGCCATGAAGAAATCCCTTCCCTTATCTGCTATAATACCTATAATAGCCCCAACGAAAAATGTGATAATCCATCCCATTTTCCGTTCTCTTTTTCTATTAGGATGTTAATTTATAATTAAATACAAAAGTTATAAACCACCTTATTTAATTACTAGCGCTTTGTAATTCCCATTGAATTATAACTATTCACAAAAGGAGATTTACTACAATAACACGAAATTATGTACATACATTGTATCCAAAAAAACTAAATTCTGTCAAACAACATGGAGATTATAAGTATATTAAAATATCTTTTTTCATTCTAAATTAGGATTTTAGCACGATTCGATGTGAATTGTATCTTATTTCAAGACAAAAACCAACCTACGCTCCCTCTTTCAGAAAGGAGATCGACAAATGATTTTTAAAATGAATCCTGCTTCTATTGAAGTTGCATCCGCTATTTTAGCAATCCAAATTCCTGCTTATCAGGTGGAGGCAAAATACATTAACAGTGTAGCAATCCCACGTTTATATGATACTGTGAAAGACATTCAAAATTGTAATGAGACATTTTATGGATACATCCTTGAAAATAAACTAATAGGTTTTATTTCTTTTGTAAATGAAGGAGCAATTATTGATATCCATCGCCTAGTTGTATCACCCGACTATTTCCATAGAAGAATTGCAACAAAGTTACTCCTTCATTTATTTAGCGCATCCCCTGATACAAGTAAATATATTGTACAAACAGGGAAAGCAAACATCCCTGCCCTTTCTCTATATAAAAAACACGGCTTTGTTGAAGTAAACGACATTGTAGTACCCGACGGAATCGTCCTTACTCAATTAGAAAAAGACAGAAAAAAATAAATAGTTTGACTTGTGTGTTTTATTATGTTATTTTTTACTTTATAAAACCTTTTGCTGAATCCAAATTTTGGAACGGGGGAACCATTTATGTAGCTTATGCTACTTGGGGCGAATCTTTTTTAAGTAGGGGAACTCTCACTTCCCGAGTCCGACAGCTAACCTCGTAAGCGTAATGGGAGAGGGAAGGTGCTTTTTACCTATGTTACACTGTATCCCTCCTTAACTATAAAGTGTATGGAATCGTTATCACAAAAAACTATATTTATAGTAAAGGAGACTTGTACAATGTTACGTTTATCAGATCATGAAATAAAAATGATGGAGCAACGCCTCCGATTGGAGCAACAGCGTACGTATCAAGCAAACAAAATTGTAGATAGTTTACATCACAAATATTTTTTTCAACATATTTTTCAGCCGAAAAGATAAATTAACATGTTAAAATTGCTAATAGGTAAAGATAGAAACGTTATAAATTAAAAAACTATGCTGCACTTTACTAAGTTAGACCTTTCATGCTTTTTCTTTCTTTAAGTGAAAAAACATTATTCGATTTATTCAGAAAAACAAAACTTCATTACCATGTGTAATGAAGTTTTGTTTGCTACTGAATCACTTAGAACATACGTCCTTTTAGTTCTCATATAATCTCTCTTTCTTACTAAGCCTCCTTATTATGATTATATAGGCACAAAACAAAGCACACTTTCCAAACAAGCAACTGCAAAGTTTGTAAAATAAGATACTATGCTGCAGTTACTAAATTTCTTTTCTGCTTTCTCCTATTCTTTTTCTTGTACCACCACATATATATTCCAGTAAACATTAAAATAGATGGAGTAAGTCCACCGATTACATATAAGACTTTTGTAAATAGTCCACCAAATGTCCCTGTATGTAACGGAAGATGCCAAGTTTGATAGGTAAGTCCACGATCTACATTGGGATCCATCTTTGCGATTACTTTTCCACTATACTGGTCCATCCACACCTGGATCATACGAGCGGCTCATACGAATTTCGATAGCCCCTTCTGCCTTTCCTTGTTTCACCTTCTCTGGAATTCTCACTTGCATAATTGTTCCTTCTGGCACTTCTTTTTCAGCTGTATGTAACAATCGATCAAGAAGAATCTTTCCTCCTGAAAGAGGTTTAGAAATTAGCTTTTCTTTCGCTGGCATCACAGTAGCCTTTGCACCAAACCATCCAAAAATAGTTTTATCATACACAAAAAGACCTCCCGTTAACGAAACGATAAGTAAAAATGGAACAGAAACTGCACCAATAACTCTATGTAGATCAAATTGCTTTACATATTGATTCTTGCTTTGACGAATATTGAACTCCCCCCCACCTACCTCTACACGAGCCCGAGGTGGAGGATTCTCCTGTTTCGGCCCTAGCAAAAACAGTTCCTCTCATTCAACAAAGAGGATACAACGATATAGAAGTTCCGTAGTGTCCCTAAGACGACCCATTCGATCTTCCGAGGAAAACAAAAGAGGTACAGCTACTTTTTTCTTATATCGAGAGTAGAACACCTTGTCATGCATCCAGTTCCTAGACTTGTTATCTGCTCTGGTAATAAGCGTAGGAGACTGGGACAAAGCGTCCTTTTTTATCATGCAAGTAGCTTTGCTAGTTTTTTCTTTTCACTTTTAAACAAGTGTAACCTTTCGATTTGTAAGGCTTCTTTCGGCTGATCTACATCGTATAGCTGATAGAAATGATGCGTGCGAATATCCAATCGATTATTCAGTTGATGCCAATGACTCCAGTGATGTGCATCTTTCTTTGGAATATAAGGCTGCAGAACCCGCGGCACTTTTTCTTTGTATCCTAATCCCCGGCGCCCAATCGTAAAAGCAGCAGATTGATGAATAGAGATACCGAATTTTCGCATATATTTCATCTTTCCTGCAATCGAAGTGTAAGCGGGATTGACTTGAAAGACAGCCACGCCCCTTTTATCCGCGCGGCCTAGAATTGCACTTGTCATCTTTTTATAAGCGAACATACTCTTCATTCGATTCGCTCACTTATTTCCATAACGATCCCCTGTTTTCGATTGGGTTGTATCTAACTTCTCGATGACAATTGGCTTGTTATACCGCTCCGCTAAGTCTACTAAGCGAACGGCCTCCGCTTCGATTATCTTTGTGATTTGTCCGGTGGATTTACCTAGAATTGAAAAACGGGGGGCACCACTTCCTTTGTAATTCCCGTCCTTCGTTACATTCGCCCAAGCAAAATGTTCGAGATTGCAATCCACACCAATTGCGCCATCTGATGTACTATAATTCGTATGAGAATTTTCTGGCACATCGACTAAACATTTCACAATGTAATACTCCCCATGATCTTCCACAGACCACGCAATCGGTTTGCCATGTTTTTTCTTATTCTTACACTGTAATTGGGTTGTGATTACTTCTTTTATGATTTCTTGTCCATACGGGAATGTAACAGCTGGGAACTTAATTGTTTTTCCGGAACTTGTCGTCATCCATAATTCCTGTGTCTCAGGCACATACTGAAACCCAAAATTTCCATATTTGGCATCTTTACGGCCAGATAGAATGAGTTGTTTATTTCGAGCACGAGAAAATAATATTTTCCATTTGTCATGGTTACGTACAAACTCATCGATGGTAAATCGAAAGCGAAACAGTTTTTTGCTTCCAAATACTGCGCTTGGAATATGCGTTTTATATGATGCAAGTTTCTGTGTTAAACGAAGTTGTCTGTGGGTTAAAAGGCCGATTTTCGCCTGGATTCTTTTGATTTGAGCATCTAAGTACTGGTGTTCAAACAGAGATTCATTCAGCCAAATTAAGGTGTCTTTTTTACGAGATAAGGAGATGAGGTTGTTGTGCTTCACGAAGCGGGTGTTTTTTAGAAACGTCAGCTTTCCTTTCACACAACTTTGTTTGATTTTGCGAAGATTTGCCAGTTTTGTCCGTTCTTGTTTCAACTTTTTCTTTAGTTTCTTAACCTTCTCCTGTGTTTGTTTCTCATATATTTTTTGTAACTCCATTAAACCTGTAAACAATGCCTTCGCTTCTTGCGTCGCACTGTTTGCATAGTAATCATTCAATTGATAATTCCGCTTGAGAACAAGATGAAGACTATCCGCATGCATCTTTCGGTTCCAACGTTTTTCCCGAACAATCGTTTGAAATGCAAAGCGTTTCGCCCGATTACATGTTTCGATTGTCTGTGTTAATGCCTCTACCATTTCATATGGTAAATCTGTCTTATAGATTCGTTTCGAAAAATACGCTTTCTTCACCTGTTCTCACCTCATTTTGTTTGATAAGATCATTATACAACAAAACAAACATACGTTCTTTCAAAAAAGACAAAACCGAGAAGACCTCCACCTTCACTTCGTTTAGAGGAGGGGGTCTTCTCGGTTAAAATGATAAATGAATCTCATCTTCAGAAGCAGTATACGGACCGTACTTTGGCAAAGAATCTACTAAAAAAAAGCAAGGTGCTACTACATCCCAACACCTTTTATTGAGCTCTAACATTTTTGTCTGCTCCATTTCTCATTCCCCCAGCTTTCTCAATCCTATTTATAAACGACATTTCTCCACTTCTCATTCCTCTCTAAAATTCACATCATATAACCTGAACGTCCGTTTCTCTTCGCCCGATAATTTTTCACTTTCGCAATCGTACCACACGCTCTCCCATCTTTACCTCCAGCATACATACCACACCAACGTTTACTCCCATTACGAGAATAATCATAAAAAACCCAGCGGCAATCTGGACATGCTTTTAACCGGCTCCATCTCTTTTGATCAATAGCAACCAAAATACTTTGTAAAATCATCGTATACAAATTTTCTTCTCCAATTGGTTCATATGCAACAGAATCCATATTCTCTGTCACACATACTCGAAACGGATACTTTCTAAACCATTCTTGTAGTGTCCCTTTCTCCTCAACCACGAAACGAATTCCATCTCTAAATTGCTTCAGCTCATCCAACGTACCAAAAGAGAGTTCCTCATCAAAATGGTTTCTCATAAATTGAAGTACATCATCTACTGTATTAAGCTCATCTACCTGCTTTCTTGTGTCATTTGGAATTCTCCATGTATTTAAAAAATCTCTTACAACTTCTAATTGTCCTGGTGCCTCTTGGCCGTGACTCAAATTCATTCACCATCTTTCTAAAATTTACTTTTTTCTGACTTTATGTATAATTATAATATAAAACAGTTAACCATTAAAATGTTTTAATGGTTACATCACAGGAGGGATTTTATGAAGAACTTTTCAATACCCATACGTTTTATACTCATTTCTTCCTTTTTCATGGCATTTGGATACTTTGCTGTGTATGCCTTTCTCGCTATTTATTTATCTAATTTTTTACACTTTTCTGCCATGCAAGTAGGAACAATTTTAACAATTATGACTATCACATCACGAGTTATCCCTTTATTTTCTGGTATCATTGCCGACAAAGTAGGCTATATGATTATGATGATATCTGGTTTACTATTAAGAGGCATTGGCTTTATTTGTTTAGGGATATTTTCAGAGTTTCATACTATTTCAATTTCTGCTTCACTAATTGGATTTGGAACTGCATTTTATGAACCCGCTGCACGCGCTGTATTTGGCTCACAACCTGCTCGTATCCGAAAAGATTTATTTACATACTTAAATCTTGCTTTTAACAGCGGAGCTATTATCGGCCCAATTGCTGGCAGCCTGTTACTCATATGGAATCCTTTGTATCCATTTATACTTACCGGATCACTCATGTTATTATTTGCTGTCCTTTTTTATCTTCTTAGAAATCACTTTCAAGTTTCTACAGAAAATGTACAGCTCTTATCTGGATTCAAAGTCGTCTTTGAAAACAAGCATTTCCTCTCATTCTCAGGCATCATGATTTTCTTTTACATTATGTTCACTCAACTTACTGTTGCTCTTCCTCTTCATATGACCAACATCAGTCATAATGAAAAATTAGGAGGAATTGTTATTACATTGAATGCTATTACAGGCGTTTTATTTATGATCGCCTTTAGGAAAATCTTTCACAAATACAATACACTATCGATTGTAAAATATGGCGTTCTATTAATGGGAATTTCTTTTTTACTAATCCCCTTATTTCAAGATCCGTATTGGCTATTTGTTTGTGTTATTTTATTTACAATCGGTGAAACGCTTGTATTGCCTAATGCTGACATTACAATTGCGAATTATAGTAATGAATCTTATACAGCTACATATTTTGGTTTTTATCAGCTCTCACTTGCTATTGGCTTTATAATTGGAAACTATACAGGAACATGGCTTACATCACAGATGCAAGGGACGTATACACCTTGGTTTATTTTGGGAACACTTGGTGTTACAGGTTTTATTTTGCTTCATATTTTAAAAAATATGGAGCAAAAACATGAAAAAGAGATGATTCATACAGGATTATAAACGTATATAATGCAATGAAAAGCACCGTCCAGTCTATTGAACGGTGCTTTTCATAAAATAATTATAATTTTTTTATCATTTTAAAATTAGTCAGTGTAACACCTTTACGCTCTACAGTTTGTGAACAAACAATTTTGTAGCCTCCATGTTCAAAAAATGGCTTAGCTGTAATACTTGCTTCTGTATCAATTTCTAAAAGATTTAATTTTTTCGCCTCAGATTCAAGCATATTTACTAAAGCTGTGGCTATACCTTGTCCTTGATAATCTTTATGAACATACAGTCTATCTAAGTGGCCAGTATGCGTTAGATCGCTAAATCCAACAATTTTATCATTAACTTTTGTAACAAATGTTATATTTCGATCTAATGATTCTTTCCAAGATTTCATTTTAGATTCTTTTTCATCTCTTGGCGCCCAAGCATCCAATTCTAATTGAGAATAATCTTTCAAATTTACTGAATGAACCGTTTCATAAAACAAAGAAATAATCTCTTCAGTATCAGCTTCCTTAAACTTTATAATCTTCACTTTTTGTTATGTCTCCTCTTATTATAATAAGCATATTCTCATATATTTAAAATTTCACCACCAATTTCTTCTTCCACACAACTGCTCTATCGTTCAATAAGAACAAACGAAATGTAGATCATTCCGGTTCATCTTTTTATAAACGGTTAAACTGTATTTCAAACCCACAATAATATCCAGTATAAAAAACACCTTTTAGTAAAACTAAAAGGTGTTTTTTTGTGAAACCATTAATGAATATCATGTTTTTTGAAATTACCGCCCTTTACTTCTGCTACGTCATATACAGTAATAAAGGCATTTTCATCAATTTCATGAATGAGTTCTTTCATTTTACTTTCTTCTAAACGGTTAATGACACAAGTGATTTCTTTAAATTGTTCCTTTGAATAACCGCCGTAAACTTCATTATACGTTGCACTTCGACCTAAGCGATCTCGAATTGTTTCTACCATTAATTCAGGTTCTTTTGTGATAATTTTAAAGGTTTTAGAACCACTTAAACCTACTTCAACGATGTGAATTACTTTAGAAGCAATAAAGTAAGCAATTGCCGAAAGAATAGCTCCTTGAAGACCAAATACTGTTGAGACAAAAATAAAGACAAACATGTTTAAAAATAAGATGAGATCACTTGTCCCAAAAGGTAATTTTCGAGAAAGTAATACGGCTAACATATCAATTCCATCTAATGCGCCACCGTTACGCAATGCTAACCCCATACCAAAGCCGATGATAATTCCCCCAACAACGGTAATTAACAATGTATCCCCTTCAATAATAGTTGGTACTTGGTGCATAAGAACAGTACCGATTGCTAGTGAAGCAATACCGATAACCGAATAAACAGCAAAACTTTTACCAATTTGCTTATATCCTAACCAAACAAAAGGGATGTTAATGACTGCAATTAGAATTCCTAATGGTAATCCAAATAGTTCTGAGCTAACGATACTTAAGCCCGTCACACCACCATCTGATACGTTGTTTGGGATTAATACTGATTCTAGTCCATATGCTGTTATAAATGCCCCAATAATAATCATTAATGCTCGTAAAACGATTTTTAGTTTATGGGACTTGTTCTTTTTGATTGTACTCATATCATTTCCTCGCTTCAAACTTTTTTCTCTTCATTACTACACATTTTTAATCAGTTAGACTCATTCCTAATAACTATTCTAACACATTTCCATCAGAATATTTCTTGAAGTATTTTTCCTCTTTAAGTGATTTTTTTCACAATCTCTTCTAACATGTAAAAAAGATAACCAATTTTCTTTTAAGCTGTTATTCAACAAGGTGCCCGATTGTGGAATTACAGAACGGGCATATTGGTGAATGACTTTATTGTAAGAGTTAAATGCGAGATCGGCCGTTATCCGTCCCTGCTTGTTCAACAAACGGGCCAGTTTGTTGAGGATTTTAACAGGCTTTTTTAGAGTTATTATTTAAAAAAGGATTTTGAAGTCTTTTGGTGAAAATTAAATATTAAATCTATAAAAGATGGAGGTTGTTGTGATGTTGAAACTGTTTCAATATAACTGGCAAGTTCGTGATGATTGGTTTACATTGTGCGAAGACATACCGGATGAAGAACTATTAAAGAAACGGGTCGGTGGGTTCGGCAGTATCCTACATACCCTATTTCACATTGTAGATGTGGAATATATGTGGATCTTAGGTTTGCGAGGTGAACCAGTGCCTGAGGAGCCATTGTTTGAGGATTATGCTAGCTTACAAAAAGTGAAAAATCTTTCAGCTCAATACCATGAGAAAGTGAAACCATTTGTGACATCTTGGACAAATGAAATGGATTCTCGGAAACTTTCAGAAACTGATTTCAATGAAGAACCGATTAGCTCTAGAGACGCACCAATCAGGCGCCGAGTCATTGAATGTACACACGGAGAAATCATACGTCATGTCATTGTCCACGAAATCCACCATATTGGTCAGTTATCTATATGGGCACGTGAAATAGGAAAGGAGCCTGTTTCCGCAAATCTGAGAGGAAGAGGGCTATTCGATAATTAGACTGCCTTTGCCAATTTCACAAACGGGCGCGTTTATTTAGAAAAGCGTCTTTTCTTGTATATTAAGTCATTTGATAGAATATGGTACCATTAATATGCTACATCAAATATTTATAATGTTGATTCATGTGAGTGTAGTGTAAGGCTTAAAAAAGAACTGAAATACTTGTCAAAATATTACTTTTCTTGGTTTTCCTTAAAAATGAACGGTTCTTTTTTAAAGTGAAATCGCTCTTTTAAAAAGCTCCCTAAATTTCTCCCTATCTTCTGATGTAAATGGTTTTGGCCCCTTTGTACGCTTTCCACTTTTTCGAGCCATTGCACTCAAATAACGTGTTTGTAATAATTGGTCAATGTTTTCATTTGTATAGCTATACCCTTTATGGTGAAGAACCGTACACCCCTTTGCTAAACCTAGCGAAGCAAGACCATAATCTTGCGTAACGATTATGTCTCCTTTTTCTGCTAACTTCATAATCCGATAATCCGCAGCATCTGCTCCAGAATCAACATAAATCGTTTCCACTCCTGATGGTTGTTCCGCATTAGAAAAATGAGAAAAGCTAGTAACAAGGATAACAGGAATTTCAGCATTCGTACCTTCAGAGATAATAATATCTTTTACCGGACAAGCATCTGCATCAACATAAATTTTCATCTTTATCACTCCCATAAATAAGTTCGAGTTGATGATAATGGTAGATTTAGCTTTTGTCAAACGAAGATGCTTTACCTAAAATCATTAAAAAAACAGATATTCTATTAAAGGGCGCGATTGTGGAACAAGAATTACAAGGGTGATACATATTATACATGACTAATATGTATCACCCTTTATTTTTTATGACTTTTTTTGATTTAGGTCTTGATAATATTTGTTAAACAACTTTATTGTCAATCAACACAATTGTTATAGAATTAGTATTTCATATTTTATAATGTAAAACCTTTAACACTAACTTCTTCAGATAAAACACTAACTATTTATCAGATATTTGTTTTTTATTTGCTTACAAATTACTTATAGTCTCTTTTGTGTATTTCATTTTCTTTCTTCTTTATTTTTCCTAGTATAATCTCTTTACCATTTATTTTTTTATTGAACTGTTTAACTTCCTTAAATACCCTTGTTCCTACATCCAAAGAATTAACTGTAAACTAGTTCTTTTTGGCTTAGATCAAGCGTCTGCGCTGTTGAAGTATGAATCTCTTGGAAAAGCTCTGGGTTTTCCGCTAGTGACACGCCATAAGAAGGAATCATTTCTTTTATTTTCAGTTCCCACTCTTTCATATGTTGTGGGAAGCATTTTTCTAATACCTCAAGCATAACGTGAACAGCAGTAGAAGCACCCGGGGAAGCGCCGAGCAATGCAGCTATCGAGCCATCAGCGGCACTAACAACTTCCGTACCAAATTGAAGTGTTCCTTTACCACCGGCATCAGTATCTTTGATAACTTGCACACGTTGTCCCGCTACCACTATATCCCAATCCTCGCTTTTGGCGTTCGGAATAAACTCGCGTAATTCTTCCATGCGCTTTTCATTCGATAACATAACTTGCTGGATCAAGTATTTTGTCAATGACATCTCTTTTACGCCTGCCGCCATCATAGTGAGGACATTATTCGGTTTTACGGAACCTATCAAATCAAAATTCGAACCAGTTTTTAAGAACTTTGGTGAGAAGCCGGCAAACGGTCCAAACAGCAATGTTTTTTTGTTGTCAATATATCTTGTATCAAGATGCGGAACAGACATTGGCGGAGCACCAACCTTAGCCTTACCGTATACTTTTGCATGGTGCTGCGCTGCAACTTCCGGATTGTTACATACCATAAATAATCCGCTTACCGGGAACCCTCCAATATGTTTTGACTCAGGAATACCGGTTTTTTGTAGTAAAGGCAGACTTCCGCCCCCACCGCCGATAAAGACGAATTTTGCAGTATGGTATTCGATTTTACTACTATTCATATCATGCACTTTCACTTCCCATGATCCGTCGCTAGCACGTTTAATATTCTCGACACTATGTTTGTAGTTTATTTCGACATTTTTACTCTGCAAGTGGTCAAACAACATACGTGTTAAAGCACCAAAGTTGACATCCGTTCCAGAATCGATTTTCGTTGCCGCTATTGGCTCATTCGATGTACGCCCTTCCATAATAAGTGGCATCCACTCCTCCAGCTTTTCATGGTCATCAGAAAATTCCATTCCTTGAAACAGCGGACTGTTTGAAAGCGCTTCAAAACGCTTTTTCAAAAACGTTACATTTTCTTCCCCTTGCACCATACTCATATGAGGTATTGGCATGATAAAGTCTTGCGGATTACGAATCAGATTACTATTTACAAGATAAGACCAAAATTGTCTTGAAAGCTGAAACTGTTCATTAATTTTGATAGCTTTGCGAATATCTATAGATCCATCAGATTTTTCGGATGTATAGTTCAGTTCACAAAGTGCAGCGTGGCCCGTTCCCGCATTATTCCATTCGTTAGAACTTTCTTCTCCTGCGTTTGCGAGTTTCTCGAACACTTTGATTTCCCATTCAGGTACTAACTCTTTCAGTAATGATCCCAAAGTCGCGCTCATGATTCCGGCACCAATTAAGATAACGTCTGTTTTTTGCTGCATGTTGCTCATGATAATCTCTCCATCCCCTATATTAGCAAAAAAGAGTAGGTGCATCTGCTTAAAGGTCGCAAAAAGCAAAGCGTCGCCTAGACCCCTACCTAGGAACCTATCTCTCCTGCCTCAAATATAACCATCTCATACTCTATTATAATAATTAATAGACTAAAATATCTAGTATTATCTGATAATTATTAACGATTTAAGAGAGAATATAGATTTTTTACAAAAATAAATTCTACTTTTCTACATAAAAAGGAGAAGTCTACTCTTACAGAATAAAGAAAAACTATATAAGGTTACACATTATATATCCATTGGTACACCATTTATCTAAAGTGATGTACTTTTTTCTTTTATAAACCTCTTTATTCGCCTTCTTATGATTTCCTATTTCAGAACATATTCATTATAATAAGAGAGAAAAAGCTTTTTCCAATTCTTCCAAAACCTCTGTGTAATGTCGAATCCCAGGGTATTGTTGTGGAGAAAGTGCTTTTGACTCTATTGGAAAATCATGAATGAAATCCAGGTCCTTATACTCCTTTAAATGCAGTTGATTCAATGCAGTTAGAACGTCACTTTTGTTTTCACTCCACACTTGAAAGGTTTTAAAGCTTGTCACAAAAATTTCATTATAGGATGTACCATCTTCAGTCGCGATTCCAAATTGGAGAAATCCATCATTTGTAAGTTCAAATTTATATTCTTTGAAAAGATTCATGATTCGGTCAGATTCAGTAAAGCGACTAAGAACGGGCTCTTCCCCTTTCATTCCTACAATTCCATAAGCTATCCCTTCTTTAATCATTGTATTAACTAATGTTACAAACAAGTGCCAAATTCTATCAGCATCAATATTGATTTCGGTAAAATACTGAAACTTTTCACCTTCAATCTCTCTCATCTTGTATCCTTCCACAATGTTCGCTCTCGCCCGTTTTTGTTGTATAGTGTGGTAATCATCCCCCCCAATTCGATCTGGTATTCGATCTGGTATTTGTAAGCCTAACGGTAATTTATACACGCTTTTTCCTCCTCGTCTTCAATAAATATCATTATGTTGGAATAAAACAGTTTATAGATTCTCAACATATTCTCTTTTGGTAATGCAAATCCCTTCTCCAATTAACTGATCATATTCTTTCATACATCTTCGCATATGCGATTTTCAGCTGTTTCCGCAATTCCTTATCTTCTTATACGCACTGTAACGAAAAAATGATGTCTAGAACAAAATATCTCTTGAGTATTTAAAAATAAAAGATGACGATGCGAAACAAATATCAAATTTATTTAAAACTTTCTTTTTCAGCTATTATATCAACAAGTCACCCTTCCATACTACAAACCATTTATGTTGTAGTAGCAAATGAACTCTTTTGTGGCAAAAAAAAAAGAATAGATCACTCAGATTGCTTCTGCCTGCATCTATCCTTTTCTTTTTATACAATGTGTAACACTATTAAATCAAAAGAAATTAGCTAATTTTTTTATGAAGCATGATCTTTCTTCTTCATCAATGCTCGTTTTTTCATCGCTTTTGTTAAGTAGCCGCCTTTGAAAGAGCGAATCTCATAGGAAGACATAAACGCTTTCGGTGCAATTCGATTAATAATGTCCAAAAGCTCTTTCTCGCGGGAACGTTTCGCAACAATATCTAAACGGTAGCGTACGGAATTTATCCCTTCCCCTTCAAATACAGTTACACCAAATCCTGAATGTCTTAACTCATCAACTAACTCATTGCAACGATCTAGTAAACTAACTTGGTATGTAATATACCCAATTGCCAATTTATTTTCTATATAACCGCCTAATAAAAGTCCGGCACTAAAACCGATCACATAGGCTATAATATTCATCCAATTTGATAAATCTTGAAACACAATTCCTAAACTTACAATATAGATTGCCCCTTCTAGTAATCCCACACCAGCAGCGGATCTTGTTTGATTCTTTACAAGCAAAATCGTCCTGATCGTTAAAACTGGAACATAAATAATTTGAAGTACAAAAATAAGTAGCGCTTGTAACATTTGCATCCACCTCTTTCAAAAAGTCTTTTGTCATAATAACATACATAACCTTTAGAAAGCGATGGGTTTTCTAATTTTTTTTATTTTCCCATGAAAAAATAAGAAAATAAAAAAAGAACCGTTTTCGGTTCCCTTTTATCCCGCATTAACGGGCAGTAAGACCCCGATTGGTTCAACTAATAATCAGTGGGAGATAAAGAACCCCCCACTGATTAAAGTTTCACTTTATCTTCTTATTTTGAATCCTGTGTAACCCTTTTTCTTTTTTCCTCTTCTTCTCTTACTAACTGCATATTCGCATAAGCTAAATTCGCAATCATTAAAAAGTGACCACCTAAAATGCCCGTACCAAATGCCCACATTTCCATTTCATGTTCAATTTCATACATAATGATCGCACCTAGTATCGCAGCTGCAAAACGATTTAAAATTCCTAATCCAGGCGCACGTTGTTTTAATACAATACTTTTCCCAATCTTTTCAACTCGCCTGGCTAACAACCAAAGACAGTATGCACTTACAGCTAATCCGATCCCGAATCCAGTAACTTGCTTTGAAAAAGGCGTTATCGTCCATAGAAGTAGTAAACCACTAAAGATCATATATAATTGTAGTTTGTATACTCGTAACGCAACTTCAATCAAAATATCCGCTCCTTGTTTCAAGTTTTGCGATAGGTGAAAAAGAAAGCAGCAACCTATACAGTTGCTGCTTTCTCTTGTTGATGATCAATTTTTCGAATTTCAACGCGCTTAATTTGATATGCATCTTTTTCAAGAACTTTAAACTCATATCCCTCTGCTTCGACACATTGTCCTTCTTCAATTTCATGATTCTGCATCATAATCCATCCACCAATTGTATCCACATCTTCTTCCTCGATGTGTAGACCAAATAAATCTTTCACTTCTGAAATTAACACTTTTCCATCAACAATTTTATGATGTTCATTTACGTGTTGAATTGGTGGATGTTCATCTTCATCATATTCATCACGAATTTCGCCGACGATTTCTTCCAATATATCTTCAAGCGTTACAATTCCGGCTGTACCTCCGTACTCATCATATAATACAGCCATTGGAATTCGCTTTTTCTGCATTTGCAGAAGTAAATCATGAATTGGAGTTGTTTCCATCACTTCAATAATCGGACGCATATACGTACGAATAGATGATAAATCTTCTGTATCGCCTTTCATATATCGAATAAAGAAGTCTTTTACGTTGACCATACCGATAATATCATCTTTATCTTCTCCAAAGATTGGATAACGTGTGTATCGTTCGCTTTGAATAATTTTCATGTGTTCTTCTACTGAATCTTCGAGATAGAAACCGACGATTTCTGTCCGTGGTACCATAATCTCTTTCGCAATGCGATTATCAAATTCAAAGATATTATTTACATACTTATATTCTGCTTGATTAATTTCTCCACTTTCATAGCTCTCTGAAAGAATAAGACGTAACTCTTCTTCCGTATGTGCTACTTCATGTTCAGAAGCTGGTTTCAAACCGAATAAGCCAGTTACGACACGCGCTGAACTATTTAGTACCCAAATAAACGGATACATCACTTTGTAGAACATCATTAAAGGTCCAGCAAATAATAAAGTTACTCTTTCAGCCTTTTGAATTGCCATTGTTTTCGGAGCTAATTCCCCTACTACAACGTGCAAATACGTCATTGTCATAAATGCAAGGCCAAAAGTCAATACTTGTGAAATAGAAGGGTTTAAGTTCCATTTCTCAAATAATGGATGCAATAGCTTTTCTATTGTCGGTTCACCTAACCAACCAAGTCCCATTGCCGTTACTGTAATTCCTAACTGACAAGCAGATAAATATTCATCTAAATTTGTTGTTACCTTTTTTGCTGCTAACGCACCGCGTTTTCCTTCCGCAACAAGCTGATCTATACGACTTGAACGTACCTTAACAATCGCAAACTCTGCTGCTACGAAAAATCCAGTAAATGCGATTAAAATCGCAACCATGACTAAATTAAATATTTCCAATGAATCCCCTTAGTAAAAAAACTAAGGTGTTCACCTCCTGTATACTTATAATGTTTTCTTATTCTCTGTTTCTTTAGAAAACATAGCCCTATACAGAAATTAAAAGAGTTGGATCCAACTTCAACTATAAAAATAGTATCAGTGTTTGTATTAAAGCTGTCGTTTGACCCGATAAAGATTTCGATATTTTTTCACGTTGTGAATCTGTTAACCCATCTAACAGAGGTTTCAACTGTGTTAGCTCTGTTTCTAATCGATGGATATGGTTTGTCACTTCATTCACTTGTTTCGAAACGTGTTCATTGATACCGAGCAGCTTCTTCCTCTCCTCGATCCTCTCTTTAATCTCACAAAGCGGCATATGCATTTCCTTGCATTTCTCAATAAATTGTAATGTTTCAAATGCTGTTTCGTCGTAATAGCGATAATTAGATTGAGATCGCTCCGCTTTTAAGATACCTAGATTCGTATAATAATCAATCGTTCGTTTCGATACGTGAGCCAAGTGAGCCAACTGTCCGATTCGATACACCTTCCCAACGATTTTTCCCTCCCCATTTATGTTAAGAACATCATACAATACATAAACTATACAGTCAAACGTGACGGTTTATTATTCACAATATATGCAAAAAAGATCCGCTATATGTTGCAGATCTCCTTCTTCCTATATTTCTTTTTCTTTATTATGAGTAGCTTCTACACACTCTGCTAAACGTTCAAGCTGATCCATACATCCAACCTGTTAATTTATATAAAATACGATAGAATAGATTGCTAGGTGTATACTCAACAATTAATGTAAGAAGTGTGCCTTCCTCTTCTTACAATATGTATGTTGTAGTAGAATATCCTTGTTTCATCTCACCGCCAAGAGTAATGATATACGGTGCTTCATATTCTAAAAATTCCACTTCCGACTCAAATATTTTCTTACCCATTTTTTGAACGGAAATAAATGTATCTCCTACACGTGGATTTTCTTTCACTCGCTCTAACGGATAACGATTTTCGATTAAAAATGTATTCCATTCCTTCGTTTTTTCATCATCTTTTACATATTCAAACACGACATCAATTGCTGCTTGAATTAAAACTTCAATAGCAAAACTCATTCATTTTCTCCTTTTACATACCCTTATTTTTCTATATATTTTGCGACAAAATGATTATGCCATATTTTATCCAGTGAAATACAAGGGTTATTTTACTATTATTTCTCTTATTTAGAGTTTCATGAGTTTGAATTTATAATTTATAACACAAGGGCGAAAAGAATTGAGTTATATTTTTATCCATATTTCATCATATTAATTTTCAAAATACATCTTTTGCTTTAACCGTACATTTACTTTCGGAATCCAACCAACTTCTTCACATTCTATTTTCTTGCACCATAGCCAACCATTTAATTCCTTTAAACCAATGAGAATATCTCCTTTTTCTACATTTAATTCTTTCGCCGTATATGTTTCAAGCACAATACCAGAATCACTGTTTTCACATGTTATTATTTGCTTTGGAACCCATCCCGCCAGACCACTATGCTCAGCACGGCAATATACCCAATTGTTCCAGTTTTCTGGCCCTGAATATATATTACCAACTCGCACTTGATCTCCTTTTTCTAAACTAATTGGTTCTGGATAATTACTAGTGTGAGACTGAATCACAACACATTTCATTTTATCCCTCCAATAATCTGAAAATTAAGTTATACTTTTATTATAAAACTTATTTATGATAAACAAATACAAAATATTGAGAGGAGAAATTCTTATGTACTACAACAACCTATTTGAAAACGATCAACCTGTAATCCGTCTATAATCTAAGACGGGCATACGTATTTTTTATAAAAAAACATGCCTCGTCTTAGGATTCCCTATTTTACAATCCTATAAATAGACGGAGGTATTTCACAATGAAACAAACAATTTTAGGCGCTATATGTTTATCACTTGCAGCAAGTATTTGGGGTGGTATGTATGTTGTTAGTAAATATGTACTAGACTTTATTCCGCCTCTCACACTTGTCTGGCTTCGCTTTATTATTGCCTTTGTAGTTTTGTACATGATTTTAAAAACGACAAAACGAAAACAAAAAACAACGATACAAATAAATAAAAAAGATTGGCTACTCTTTGCTTGGATTGGCTTCATCGGCTACTTTGTTTCAATTACGTGCCAATTTGTTGGAACAAAATTATCAGATGCGCACACAGGCTCTTTAGTTACATCGGCCACTCCAGCATTTATGGTCGTGTTTGCTACATTGATTTTGAAAGAAAAGTTAACGACTCGCAGAATACTCTCTACCGTCTTAGCTACACTAGGCGTCACAATTGTTATTGGGTGGGATATAGAAGTTGGCTCTTATTTTATCGGCACAATCATTTTAGTGGGGGCTGCGATTACATGGGCTCTACTATCTATTTATGTAAAGATTGCTTCTCAACAATTTTCATCTTTAGTCATTACAACGTACGCAATCTTCTTTTCACTATTTTTCATTACACCCTGCATGATTTTGGAATTACAATCTAATCCAATTGGGGACTTAAATACCACTATCATTTTAGGTATTTTATATTTAGGAATCATCTCGACCGCTGGAGCCTTTTTTCTTTGGAATAAAGGACTTGAGTTAATGGATGCCAGCATCGGTTCATTGTTTTTCTTTTTCCAGCCTATTGTTGGTTCATTATTAGGCTGGTTACTTTTAAATGAAACGTTGAATCGTAACTTTTTTATTGGTGGTGCTCTTATTATATTTAGTGTAATCATTGCCACATTTGAGAAGAAAAACTAACAATATCAAAAACACAGGCTATAAAAAAAATACGGCCTGTGTTTTTGATTATAAAGCTATTACATACATTTATATTGAATTAAACCTAATGTTTCATTTACCTTTTTCTCAAGCAGACCAGTGCGCTGGACGAGAAAGTAAACTTGGTAATTTCGTGTTTGCGTCCCCTTTCGCTGCATTAATCTGGACTTGAGTTAGAAAAATAGTGTCTGTTAGATTTGCTCCACTTAAGTCAGCATCTCGTAAATCAGCACCGATAAAGTCAGCCATTCTTAAATCAGCACCTCGAAGATCAGCAGCAATGAGGTATGCTCCTCTTAAATTCGCTCCCCTAAGATCTGCCCTTCTAAGCTTTATCCCCATGAGATTTGCTCCTCGGTAGTCAGTTCTCTTATTTTTTTTCGTCCCTTTATACCGGTGACGTGACTCCATCCATACTAGTTCACTCGTCCTTAAAAGAAGAGTATTTACATCTGCTCGGTGTAATGGAACATTTATTTTCATTAGTAAATCTGGACTAAGCCTTGAAAGTCGTTCTGTCTCCTCAATCGCGTCACGAAGCTCCCCATAAATCGGACTTGTCACCTTTAACGTTAAAGCTTCATTCAAATACCAAAGCATCTCATGAAGTTGGTGCATAATTGGAAAAACATCATACATTTTCTTTGCCTGTTCTGGACCTTTGCGCCAATCAACTCCCTCAAAGGTAACTTGAGAAACTTTTTGCCCCGCACCAAAGCACTCAAATACAGTACATCCTTTAAAACCTTTCTGCCTAAGGTTTTTATGAATACTGCAACGAAAATCTGATTGTAGATTAGAGCACGGCTTACCACCATCTTTATTAACAGCAAAATCGGCTGAAGCTGCAAAAGGAAGCGCAACACAGCACAAGCCGAAGCAATTCTCACAGTCAGCGCGTAAACTGTTAAAACTCACACCACTTTTTGAATCCAAAAAATTATTATTCTCTAACAAAACATGTACCCCCTGTTGCTGTATTACTTGTTCAATTTTGTATAAATATGTATATAAAAGAAATAGTTTGTAATAAAAGTACCTTCCAACAATTACAAAGCAGTTCCTGTAAACATCTTAAAGAGAGCTTTACCAATCCTTTCATTTCGTGCAATCAAATATATTGCTCTTTGTTTTTGAAAATCCCGGATGGGTATCGTACGCAGTGGCAAATGTTCAATACGTTCTGAAATCGTCCGTGGAACAATTGTAATTCCCGCCCCTGCAGCAACCATCCCAAGAATAAAGTCTCGAAACGATACCTCAGAACTAATATTAGGTTTTACTTCCAATCTTTCAAACTCATCCATAATCGCTCTTCGAATATCGCAACCGATTGGATACATAACTAAATTCTCCGATAACAGCTCCTTTATGGTTACATTTTCTCTTTTACTAAGCGGATGTGTCTTTTGAAAAACTACATCATATGGTTCCACAAACAACTGCCTATTCCAAAGCTTTTTTGGTACCCATTTTTCATCTACTAAACCTACATCTAATTTCCCTGATAAAATATCTTCCATAATCTCTTTAGACATATCATATACTTTCGTTTCTAAATTCATATTCTCACTTTGGCTTCCAACAAGTTTTTCTGGAAGATAGAATGCTGCAAGACTAGGGAGTAAACCTAATATTACACGTACGGATTCTCCCATGTCTTTCATTTCTTGTTTAATGCCATCCCATTCTTTAACGAATGGAATTATTCTTTTTTGAAAATACATACCAGCCTCTGTTAATTCTATACCTTGTGGAGATCTACTTAATAATTCCACTTCTAATTCAGCTTCTAATTTCTTTATCTGCTTACTTACTGCAGGTTGTGTCATATGAAAATGCTCTGCTACTTTTGAAAAACTTTTATACTCTGAGCAAAGTAAAAAACATCGTAACCACTCAATCTCCATCCTCTTTATCCCCTTGTTCAAACTTTTTGTTATACCCTTCAAAAATACTGGAAATTCTCTACTTTTACAATAATTGATATCATTACCATATGGAAAATAAATCATTTTTGAAAAGGAGAATAACAAATGCATCGATTACCTAAAAATGCTGCACTTATTCTAGTTGATATTCAAAAAGGATTCGATGATTCTTACTGGGGACAACGCAATAATATACATGCTGAAACAAACATGGAGCTTATATTACAAACATGGAGAAAAACAAATCGTCCTGTAATTCATGTGCAGCACATCTCAAATAAAGAAAATCACCCATTAAGAAAAGAAAGCAGCGGAAGTGAATTTAAAGACTTTGCTACTCCACTTCCAAATGAACCAGTATTTCAAAAAAATGTGAATAGCGCTTTTATCGGAACCAATTTAGAAGCATATTTACGAGAACACAATTATGAAACTGCCGTCATTATCGGTTTAACAACGGACTATTGCGTATCCACTTCAGCACGTATGGCTGGTAATTTAGGTTTTTCAACTTATGTCGTTTCAGATGCGACAGCTACATTTGGTAGAATCTCATATGATGGAAATTATCATCATGCAGAAGATATCCATAAGCTTGCATTAGTAAGTCTTCATGAAATGTTTGCTACCGTTTTAGCAACTAACAAACTTATAGATTTGCTTTAAATCCCCCTTAATGCATCTTTAAAAGTCACTAAACAATCAATTTCAAAATAAAATAGCACATTTCATTGCAAATGCTAATTTAACTTCCAAATATACTTTCATATGAAAAAGACATATTCTCCCGTTTATATTATCATTAAATTACAAACATTCATACAAGTAGGAGGAAATCATATGGCATTAGAAATGAAAACAAACTGTCAAACTTGCAACACTTCACTTCAAACAGATTCGGAGGCTTATATTTGTACGTATGAATGTACATTTTGTGCACCATGCACAGAAAAAACGAATCAAGTGTGTCCAAACTGCGGTGGTGAATTAGTACGTAGACCAAAAAGGAAACAATAAAAGCAAAGCTACCAGTAGCTTTGCTTTTTCTTTTCCACCGTTTATTCTAAAATTCCTTTTAACTTCTCCCCGATTAACGCTGATAAGTATTCATAGCCAGTCTCTCCAAAATGCAGCCCATCACGATCTTCATTTTCTACAAACTTCTTATACTCTAATTCTTGAATCATATGAGAATGTAAATCAAGAAAATAACTTCCTGTTTGTTTTGCCACTTCTTCCACCACTTTTGCATACTGTGATAGTACTTCATTTGTTCTTGCGTGCTGTCTTTCCTCATCCACTGGTGCCGGGCTAATTAGCAGCACCTTTTCTGGTGAGATTTTTTTCACAATCTCGATTAAATTTCCTTTATATTCTTGTAGTGATACTTGTTTATGAAACGCTGCATCATTCGCACCAAAAAAGGCTGTTACAAATGTCGGCTCATAAGATAACACATCTTCTTCTATTCTTCTCAAAGCATCGAACGTATTATCACCAGAAACACCTGCATTTACTATTTTCCAATCAGGAAATAAATCTTGTAAACGCGGAGTTAATCTAGGTTCGCCATTCCAGAATATTTCACCATCTGTAATACTATCACCAAAACATACTAATGTGTTCATTTCCGTTTCCCCTTTTATGTATGAAATAATTTCCCTTCTAAGGCTGAAATATAGCGCTGTGCCGAACGCTGAACCGCCTCATTTGCATCATCTTTTACTACTCGGTGAAAAGCGTTGTATAAACGATTAAAAGGCAGTGACTTTACTCTTTTAGCCATTTCTTCAACTTTATTTGCTGGTAACGGAATTAAATTTGGATAGCTGTACATAAAGCTCACCCACTGCTGGTCCGCTACAACTTGAATAATATCGCCTGTTAATAAAATCCCTTTCCCTTCACTCCCCTGTGACCAGTGTAAAACAGAACCACCTTTAAAATGTCCGCCTAGACGATGTATAGTGAGTCCATCAGCTAATTGCAATGATTCTCCTGACCAAAAAACAATATGTTTACTCGGACGCATAACCCACTGTTTATCATCTTCATGTATATAGATTGGTACATCGAACCGTTCTGCCCATTCAACTTGAGTAGAATAATAGTGTGGATGGGATAACGCAATCGCATCTAACCCTCCTAATTCTTTTACCTTTTCAATTGTATTTTCATCAAAATAAGTAATACAGTCCCATAATAAATTATATGAATCTGTTTTTACCAAATAAGTTGTTTGGCCAATCGCAAATTCTGGTTTTGTTGTAATACTATAAAGCCCTGTTTCTTCTTCAATGATTTCATTTTTATATGTATTACTCTCTTGTAAATCCTCCAGTGTTGTCCAAGATTGACCTTTCGGATTAATATACTGTCTCTCCTCATTGCAAATCATACAATTCACTGGTTCTTCTACACTTGCTGCATATTGTACGCCACATGTTGTACAAATAAAGTTTTTCATAACATTTCTCCTATCCCCATTTTGTTTTCGATTCTTTTAAGCTGTTATTCTAAAAATAAAGCATTTTATTTCTTTACTGAAGCTCATTTATCCAATAACGCCATGCTATTAAATAGGCTTCTAAATCTTCAGGATGATGTCTGATACAAGTTTCTAATCGAAGGTACAACCCTATTAGTACTTCTTCATATAAAACTTTTCCCTTTGTATTCTTATGAAATACACATTGTTCTACTACATAGTCTATAGTTTCTTTCGTTAAATCTTCAGGCGTCGAACAAAATGCATAAATTAAATCATATATTGGATCTCCCAAAACTGGTAAAGGATCAATCACACCATATAATTTATGCTCCTTAAATATAAAATTATGGAATCCACAATCCCCATGTAATACATATGGTTGATTACTATGTGCCGTTCTATTTGGACTGTGTACTAATTTAAGAACACTATGAAACTCTTCTTGTGTAATGTAAGATTTTACATTCTCATTAGCCTCCATCACTCTGTTTAAAAGAAAATCCTGCCAAGAGTCTACCGGTCCTTCTTTCCATCCCCACTGATCCATACTCATAGCTGTTTTATATCTATCAATCACTTTCTGTACAAGTGTACAAAGAATATCTCTTTTATCCCGAGCATGATAACTTGTGGAACCAGGGATAAATGAATAGACCATATATCTATTGAGCGGGTCTATATACAAAAGCTTAGGAAATATACTTTCATTTTCATAAAAATCAAGAAAATACGCTTCTTCTTCAATGACCTTTGGTTCATTCAACTTTACAACACACTGCTCTTTTCCTTCTAGAAGATACAGTCTACTTGTAGTACCACCAGTTAATTTTTTGTACCCTTTCGGATAATCAGTAATAACTTCATTAACAACCAATTGTTCAATAATTTCCGAAATATTCATTTTTCTCATTCCTATTCTGCACCCGTACTTGAATATCACTACTATTAAATGAAACGACTTTATAATTATTTGACAAATATAAGAAAAAACCTTTAAAAATCCTTATATTATAAAAGAAGGAATCTCTATCTTTCTGAAACCAATAATGCAGCAGCTACTATTTCATCATAAATCTCATTCCACTTTGGATAATACAATGTAACCTCGCTCGGCTTCACAAATATTCTTCTATTCGATTCATACTCTCCATTAAAATCATGAACTTCTGTAATATCCATCCGGTAAAACGGTTGATATCCTATTTTGGGATATGAATCATTTTCATTCCAATTTGGATTTTCACTATGGTCTACAATGATATATCCAAGCAAGGTACATTCCCCTTTCACATACCCTTCTTCCCATGCCTCTCTCTGAAAACATTCTTCTGGCGTTTCCTTCTGTTCAAGATGCCCTCCAGGAAAATCCCAACTACGACTATGATGATCTATTAATACAACCTTATCTTTATAAAAACAAAAACCATGGACACTCGTATAATCCCTTCATAATCTGGTAATGTATTTGCTTTTAGCCATGTTAACTTCCCCCTTGATTCCCCATAGTTCGCGTATATCGTTGGCATTCTCTCCCTCACTCCAAATGCTCTTCATATAATCTAGTAATTTCTAATGCCCGATTTAGCTCTTTTAATTTATAAGCTAAACTTTCCACTCCAAAAACTTCCGTAAACGTATGACTACCAACAATAAGATTGATTCCCTTAAATTTTGCATATTGAACTGTATATAACGTTTTCTCTCCCGTTATATATGTATCGCAACCTTTTTCCAATGCTCTTTTTATAATATTTGTGTTGTTCCCTGCTCCTGTTAAGATTGCTACTCGTTTCACCGGACGATTATGATTCTTCCACGCTTTTACCTTTTCCTCTAATCTCTCTTCTACTCTTTCCACTAAATCATAAAATAAAATAGGAGATTCATATTCTCCAATCCCAGGTAACTCTTCTTCCTCATACGAAGAATATTCGAGTATTTTATCAATCTCAATTTCGTTAAATAATGAAGTGCAAGTTCCAAAATTCACAAAATCTAAAGGTAAGTGTATCCAAAAATGATTGATTTCATATTCTTTTAATTTCTCAACACAAGATTCTTCCATACCGAATAAAAAGCTCCACGGTGCATGATGTGTAATGATCATATCGACTTGATTTACTCGTGCTTCTTCGATTGTTTCCAGCGTTAGGTTCGTTGTATAACCTATTTTACAAAATTCCTCTTTGCTAATATTGGTGAAGCCATATTCATCATCACCATATTTATGAAGATGCTCTCCAAATAACATTTCAATCGAATTTTTAAACCCTGCTATATTCATTTCAATTCTCCTTTTCACACTTCTTTCCCTCATATATATTTTATTTTCACGTAATGAAAACCTGCTTCGAATTAGAAGTATGAAACAATGAGCCCTTCTTGTATTCCCGCCAACTTTTAATTTTGATAAATACGGGCATGCTATAAAAAAATACCTGTACATATTAGGAGGATATATATGAAACCCGATTTTTTACAAGCTGTAAATGAGGCTATCGGTAAGGTTGAGCATCTCCACATTGAAGAAAGCGGAGCAGATAGTTTACTAATTCATCATGATGATGTGAGACAGTTAAAACAGGTTGCCGAAACGTTAGAAAATAACAATTTTCATTCTGTAATGAGACAAAATGGAAATGCCTCTTTTATTGAAGTTTTAAACAGATGAAAAAAGTTCGGTATATGACCGGACTTTTTTCAAATCGAAATTTGAAATTCTTTTACATACACTGCAGTTCCAGAAATCTCAATTTGTAGGGACTCATCTTCCTGCTTCTTTGTTACATAAACAGCGACCCGACCATCTTTATTCATTTCTTGCCCTTGTTCCACAATGAATTTCATTTCACTATTAAAATCTTTTTTCAAAAACTTAGCATAGTAAGCTCCCATTACCCCAGAAGCAGTTCCCGTCACTGGGTCTTCTATCGTTCCAGAATAAGGTGATGAAAAATGACGGCCATGCATATGTGCTGCTTCATCATACGTCTCTAAACAAAGAGGATGAATCGATGCCTTCGGTACTTCTTTTAGAATAGATGGAAACTCTTCATTATTTGGTTTCATTCTTTGAAAAGCATCCAACGTTTTAATTGGAACTAATAAAGTCCAAATTCCAGTACTCCCATACACAATTGGTAGCGTTTCATCTAAATCATTCCCATGAAGTCCAATGCTGTGCGCTAACTCTTCAATGGAACCATCAAACTTTTGAAACTGTGGCGCCGTTTGTCTCATTTTAATAAATGATTCTCCATTTTCATCTATATCTATATGTACTGGTAAAACACTCGCTTTCGTTTCGATTGTGAGATTTCGTTTCCCCTTCAGTAGCCCTCTTTCGTGAAGTGCAAATATAGTTCCCACTGTCGCATGTCCACAAAGATTCATTTCATGCCCTGGTGTAAAATAACGGATCCTTATATCCGCTACATTCGAAGGAAGCACAAAAGACGTTTCGTTAAATCCTACTTTTTTTGCAATAAGCTGCATTTCATCATTAGTTAATCCTTCTGCATCTATTACAAGCCCAGCTGGATTTCCCATATTCGGCTTTGTACTAAATGCATCATAATGGAAAACTTTTATTTCCTTCATTTTCTCATCTCCTGAATTTATTTAAATATTTTGCAATACAATTCCGTTTCTGTCCTTATAGAGCATCCGTTTTTCCAAAAAACCTTTTGCATTTTTTCATTTGTCATATGAGTACTTCCAATATAATAAGTAGCCCCCATCTGTTCTAACATGTATAAAGATTGAAGATGGATATGAGCACTAAGTCCTTTTCCACGTTCCTCCGGCAATAGTCCAAAATAAAATAATCGACCTTCATTCTTCGTACCAGGTTCAATATGAGGAATGGATATTCCAATCGGTTGCTCTTTATCATAAAAAACAATACATGATTTTTCCCACCCCTTACCTAATTCTGCTTGTATAGCATGAAAATGTTCATTAATGTTAAGACTTGATGATTTGTTGTCCGAATCTGACATACATCGTTCCCAAAGCGACTTAAATTCCTCTTCAGACAACGTCCCTACGTCTATAGAGCAAAAATCATACTGTTTTTCTAGAGTTACGCTATCCGAAAGCTTACGAAACACCTCTATTTTCGCTGCATAAAGCTCAAAGCCAAATTCACGTAACACTTTTGCACTCAGAGTATAACTGTTGAAACTTTTATCTAGTAAAATGCTTGCTCTTTTTACATTCCAATTTGAACAAAGCTCTTCAAACTTTTTTATCTGCTCTTTATAATTTTGAGCATCATAAAAAGAATCTTCATCCATTTCTTCAATTGTTACTGCATTTGGCAAACCATTTAATACTTTTTTCGAGGGGCCAAATATGTTTTGAATAGTTGTAAGATTGTACATTGTGTTCACCCTTCTATACAAAAATTGAAACTACCAATCTAACTCTCCTAAAGATGGATCAAACCTCTTCAGGACGATTTTTATAATAAATTAAATAATCAGTCCATTTTGCGTTCTCAAGAGAAAACGCTTTTCTTGTACATTCAAAAACGAATCCTGCTCTTTCCGCCAGACGAATCGATGGCTCGTTATCAACATTTATATGCAGTTCAATGCGATGGAATTTAAGATGATCAAAGAATAAGTCCATAGCGGCCCGTACACTTTCTAAGCTACAGCCCATTTTCCCGTACTGATTATGGATTGAATACCCTATCATCGCCCATTGATAATCCATTCAGTAAACCATTCTTTTGTTGAAGACGACATATCTCGATAACCATCATCATACTTATATTGAGGTGGTAAACGATTGTTGAAACCTTCATACCAACTTATATAATCTTCTTTTAGAACAGGACGGATCATAAGCCTTTCGGTTTCTACTTGTAACAATGGCTGTTTCAATTTTTATCTCTTCCTTTATACTCAAAGACTGAAATTTACGAATCATACTTCCTGCCAAATAATTTATATTATTGGAATTTTCTTTATCATTTTAAATGAAATACAGAATTTAGTAAATTAATAAACATATTCATCATTTCTTGTTCACTTCCCATTATTCCCCCCATTCTAACCGCTAAACCCTGTACAGGGTTAGCAAGAATAGATTCACTAGTTTGTTGTTCTATTTCTAGTAAAGATCAAAAGGTACGAATAGAATAATTATGATGTTACATAGCATATATATAGTCTAGTTGCCTTAACTATAACTAAACAGAAAGCCATGACCGTAACATTCAAATACTTGTCTATTCCCTTTCAAATGTTACTAATATAGGGATTTCCTGTTTAAAAGGAGATGATTGAATGAGGTTAAACCATTTAAATCTATGTGTTGATGATTTATCAGAAGCTAGACATTTCTTTGAGACATTTTTTGATTTTCAATTTTTAGAACAAAAAGGAAAGGCTCTTGTAGTAATGAGTGATGAGAATGGATTTATTCTCGTGTTAAGTGACCCGAAAGCATTCAAAGGGCAAAAGGCTGTTAGATATCCTGAAGCTTTTCATATTGGATTTTTAGTGGAAACTTCAAGTGAAGTTGATCAAGCATATAATCGCTTAGTAGCTGGAGGCATTGAAATAGACAAGGAACCTTATACAATGAGAGGTAGTAGTTATGGATTTTATTTTACAGTATTTAATGGTTTATTAATTGAAGTTTCTTGTCTTGACTATAAAGATGGTAAGAAAGTTTCAAAACCCACTAACACATCTCTTACATAACAACTTTCAACCGAACAAGTCATATCTCATATGAATTAGTCATGAAAAAGGGCCCTCTTTTTTCTATCCGGAGATTTTTTATATTGGAATCCATTCTGTTCAAACTTTATTTCAAACCAATAAAAATATCCCGATACCTATAAAGGATCGGGATATTTTTAAATCATATATAAAGATTACTTTTATTCATAATATAGTTAATATACTCAGCTGCACTTCTTTCGATATCTTCATCCTTTAGTTGGTATTCTGCTCCATACAACGTAAATGTTGGTATGAACTTCATTCCTGTGTATAGACAAGTTGCCTGAAATGGTTTTGTTAGTTCGTTCATTGTAAACCCATCTTTATACTGCGTTTCTAATCCCCCTATAGAAATCGCCAAACCAAATTCTTTATTACGTACTTTATCCCCTGTAGAACCATATGCAAAACCGTACGTCAGCACATCATCAAACCACTTTTTTAATAATGGCGGTGAACTATACCAATAGAACGGAAATTGAAATATATAACGATCGTGTTCTAATAATAGTCTTTGTTCATAATCAACATCGAATTCCCAATTGGGAGCTGCTTTATACAATTCATGTACTGTTATCTCATTAGAATATTTCTCCAATTCTTCTACCCATCTTTTATTAATTCTTGATTTTTCAATATCTGGATGTGCTACAATTACAAGTGTTTTCATAAATTCCCTTCCCCCTTATAAATAAATGAAATCCTTTAGTATTAGTATGTATTAGTTACATACAATTGAAAAGTACGTACTTTCAGGTGCTATAGGAACCTCAAAGTACCTATGGAGGTGTAATATGAAGATGAATCAGAACTTCCCTATCGCTACTACCCTTGAAGTCATCGGAGGAAAATGGAAGAGTAGTATTTTATGCATTCTCATGAACGGAAAGCAGCGGACACACGAACTGAAACGTGCGATCCCAGATATTACACAAAAAGTTCTGACGCAACAATTGCGACAACTTGAAGCTGATGGGATTATCCATCGTACTGTATATCAAGAAGTTCCACCAAGAGTTGAATACACAATAAGCGAATACGGAAAATCTTTAATTCAAATTATGAATGAACTGTGTGAATGGGGAAAAGATCATCAAGTCAAAAGATTATCAAAATAAAAGAACCCTTAAAAGGGTTCTTTTCTATCACTCTTTCAATTTCTCTATTTTATTTGTAATAAATCTAACGTATAAGAAAACAAACTTTTATCCCCTACATCTCCATGCCCTGGGACAACTAATTGTATATTTTCATATCGGTTTATTACATTTCCAACTGAATATGACCATTCGTCTACATATGCATCCGCAACATTCCCTAAATTTTTCGCACCTGCTGATTTTACTAAACAACCTCCAAAAAGAATATTATATTGAGGGAGCCATACTGTTATATTGTCTTCCCCCTAATAAAGCTATACATACAAAAATCAACAAAAACTAACGGGATCTTCTTATCTTCATACTTTTCTAATCGTACAGTTACATAATCTATTCACTCTTGAAATGTGCTATTTGTTCAATAGAACACCTACAATTATTCTAATATCTGCGATGTAGCATAAAAAAAGAACTTGGTGTTTCCCAAGTTCTTTCTCCTCTTTACTCATTAAAGATAAATTCTTTAAACTTCTCTACACTCTCAAAATAATAATCTGATTCCTCTTCCATTCGCTTTCTAATTTTCGGAATATGATGCGACCAACCAGCTGCTGCAAATGTAACGTTGCAGCTCTTTGCCATTTCTAGTGCAGGCTTCAAGTCATCTAATACGATGACTTCATCTTCATGTAGATGAAACATAGACAAAATCTTTTTCACTGGATACGGATGTGGCTTTCTCTGATTTTCTTCTAACTCCCATCCAAACACTGCATCTGGGACAAATCCACAATGCTTTTCATAATCCCTCTTAATGCGACTACTTTCAGAGTGAGAAACAACCGTTACAATTCCGCCCTGTCTCTTGAACTCCCGTACCAATTCAGGAAACCCTTCATAAAAGTCTGGAATTTTCGATTCGGTGTATTTTTTCCAAACTTTTTGTTGGTGCTCTTGCTCTTCTGGTGTAAAACGAATAATATCTTTACATAAACTCAAAAAACCAGGATGAAAACAATTTGAAACAAACTCTTCTAATGATAATGGCGTTTCATTAGGTCTTAAATCTTTTAAAGCTTCTACAAATGATGGATAATGTATATCCGGTGTACTTTTTACTGCTGTATCATCATGATCTAGTATTAAACATTTATATTTTAAGTTCACTTTCTTCCTCCATTACAATCCTACCTATTGCATTCCTTTCTCTATTATCTCATGTTAGCGTCATACCATCCACACTTTCTATCTTTACCACTCTCTATCTCGATTGATTTCCATCTTTTCCTGAAATGCTTCCTCTAAATCAATTTCTAATTTATTCGCTAAATCACACACATTCCAAATTACATCAAACATTTCTAAGCCTATTTCTCTTTTTATATTATCATCATCATTTCGCCTTAATACCGCTTCTGTTAGTTCCCCTAGTTCAGCCATCAAATACATTGTACGCTCCTCAATTGTCGTATCCGCAAACCCTTTTTCTTTACTAAAATTTGATACATACTGCTGAAATTCAGAAAGCTTCACTTTATATTCCCCTTCTCTTTTTATAAATTTCTTCTACCAATCTTTTATCTTCTTTATATTTACAACGATTCGGTTGTCCTTCTGCACGATGGATTCTCAAATTATTTAACTCATACACGACCGAATATAATGTCCCAAAATTATATTTTTTCAGATTCAAACATACATGCTCTTTACTATTCGATAAAATATCCTGTTACAGAATCAGTATGCAGCGGTTTCACAAGATGAATTTCATCATAATAATGTAACGTTTTAATGGATACACCACATATTGTTGAAAACTGTCCAACTGTATACATGTACGATCCCAGCCTTTATTTTCAATTTTTTCCCACTTAATTCATATTTTACTATAGAAAACATTCGTTTCAGACAAATAAAAAACGAGTTTGTATACAACTCGTTTTTTACACCACTTATTCTAATCATTTAAATATTTGTACGAGGCTCCTCCAATCTCTCCTTACTCTTCCAATTGAACAAACTTTCAGCCTTAGTTTGCTGCCCTGGCTTCACAAATAACATCGCTCCCATTGCTATAGCGGCCAAAATGGCAGCTACGATAAACATAGAAGGATAGCCATAACTTACAACTAAGTATCCAGTTAAGGTCGGGGCTAAGATTGTCGCGATATTCGCAATAAAATGCATAATTCCACTATAAGTTCCTGCTTGAACAGGAGCTGTGTCGACAATGATTGCCCAAAATAATGAACTTGGTAAAAAAGCAAATGCATTCCCAAGTGACATAAGTGCTAATGCAGCTACATAATTATCCATCGCTGGAATGAAACTAAAGCAAACCGCTGTAAGGAATAAAGCGATAATCGGCAATCCTGTTCG
This sequence comes from Bacillus sp. DHT2, assembly GCF_026241455.1. Lineage (NCBI taxonomy): Bacteria > Bacillati > Bacillota > Bacilli > Caryophanales > Bacillaceae > Bacillus > Bacillus sp. DHT2. Next base: position 121,821 of record NZ_JAPHWH010000001.1, on the reverse strand, counting down.
AGCTAAACGAAGATTTCCTGTTTTACGTAAAATACGATCGGATAGCTTCGCCCCTAACGGTAATGTAATACAAGCTCCAAGCCAAGGAATCATGCCAAGATACCAAAGAGAAGATAATTGAAAATGGAATACATCTTGCAGATATTTCGGTGTCCAAGTTAATATTAAGAAATTGATATATTGAAAGCAAAAATACGCTAACGTAACCATGACGAATGTCGGAACTTTAAAAAAAGAATACCACGGCTCTTTTTGGATCCTTTTCTCTACTTTTACTGATTGAAGCACACCTTCAGAGCTACGAATTTCAGCTAGTTCTTCTTTCGTCACTCGCGGATGATCTTCAGGCATATTTGTAAAAGTAAAATACCAAATAATCGCCCATACAATCCCAATTGCACCAAGGATGAAAAACATCATTTTCCAACTTGTAAAAGAGAGTAACATAACCGCTACTGGTGCAGTTAATACTGCGCCTAACGGAACACCAACAAAACCAAGGGATGTTAGAAAAGCTCTTTCTTTTGGTGCTGCCCAGTTTGCTGCTGTCTTATTCGAAACCACGAAAGATGGACCTTCTGTGAATCCAAATAAAACTCGGAACAGAGCAAATCCTGCTAAAGCAGAGCCTCCAAAAACAGCCATCCCTATTTCTCCAGCAAAAGCGGTCGCAATTTCAAAAATAGACCAAGCGGTTGCTGCTACAATCCATACAAACTTTGGTCCTTTTTTATCCGAAAAAATACCTCCTAATAAAGAACCAAGCATGTAACCGTAACCAAAATAGCCTAATATAGCTCCCCATTCTTTCGGGTCAAATCCATATTCTTTTATAATAAAAGACTGTGCATAAGCAATGGCCCCACGATCAATATAATTCACCATCGTAATTAACGTAAGCATCGCAAAAACATAATAGCGGAATTTATTCTTCATCAAACGCCTCACTCCCCCTCGTATACTTTTGTTTTTCTCTCTAATCCTTTAATAAAATGACATGAACCTTTCCAGGACCATGAACTCCAAAAGCTAATTCCATTTCAATATCACCCGTCCGGCTTGGACCAGTTATAAAATTAATACAAGCAGGTAATCCATTTGGAACGTGTTCATGCACTGCAATCACTCCTTCTGTCAAACGTCTATAAATTGTATGTTCCGAAAGGATCACTACATAAACTGGCGGCAAAACACTAACTAAACGACCACGCCCACCACCATTCCACAAAACAACTGTTCCAGTTTCAGCTAGCCCCATTTCGGCATATGTAATTCCCATATCAACTCGAGCTACATAGTCTCGTAGTTCTCTTTCATCTTCTTTATTCTGCCAAATTCGATAAGGAACGAAATTTTTTGTTAAATACTTTCCTATTTCAAGCTGGTGTAATCTATCATCATCCCAGTACACCGCAGATTGAACATCAAATTTTCCTGCAACATACTGAAGGGCATTCTCTATTTCTGAGCGGTATATATGACTTACTTCTGTATGTAATGCATTCAAGTTTGCAATAAACTGTTCTACTAAACTCTCGTGATCTATCTCTTTAGAAAAATACCTAAGTGGATCGTTATTCCACTTAGGAGGAGTTATCCCGGAGCGACGATTTCGCCCTAGTTTACGTGCGATATTGTTTAAAAAAGATTCTTGTACATCCGTCATGTTATGAATCCCTCTTTTCTTTTTCCCACCAATCTCGGAATGATTGTTTCGCAGGTTTTGGAAAATCTCTGCTTTCTGTCCACCCTTTTAATGGACCAGGGCCATTCGCAATATAACCATCTTTTGCAAATATCGATAAACCAGTGCGAGCCATTTTAACGGCTTTCTCGTAAACAAAAGGATGACTCGCCATAAACGAAAAACCTTTAAAGGCCAGTTGCTCAAATTTCGTTACAAATCCTTGTTCCACCTCATCTTTACGATGCTCAATGAGAAGGTCATGTAATGGAATTCTCACCGGGCAAACATCTGTACATGCGCCGCACAAACTTGATGCAAAAGGCAATTCTTTTAATTCCACATACCCTTCTAATAAAGGAGCTAGTACCGCACCAATTGGTCCGCTATAAGTACTTCCATACGCATGTCCTCCAATATTACGATATACAGGACAAACATTCACACACGCTCCGCACCGAATACACTTCAACACTTCTTGATAAGCGGTTCCTAAAATATTAGAACGACCATTATCTAAAATGATTAAATGAAATTCTTCAGGTCCATCCATATCTTCAGGTAAGCGAGGCCCATTCATTCCCGTTACATAGGATGTAATTTTTTGACCGGTAGCACTTCTAGTTAACATCGAAACGACAACATCAAGATCTTGCCATGTCGGAACAAGGCGCTCCATTCCCATAATAGCAATATGAACTTTTGGCAATGTAGTGGTAAGGCGAGCATTTCCTTCATTACTTATTAGAACAACGGATCCAGATTCTGCCACAGCAAAATTACAACCTGAGATACCAATATCAGCCTCTAAAAATTCTTTACGCAATTGCTCCCGAGCAAATTGTAGTAATTGATTTGTATCAACTGGTATTTCCCTTCCAGCCTCCTTAGAAAAAAGCTCTGCTACTTGTTCCTTCGTCTTATGAATAGCTGGAGCAATTAAATGTGATGGAGCTTCTCCCGCTAATTGAATGATATACTCTCCGAGATCGGACTCTACCACTTTTACCCCCATTTCTTCTAAGTTTTTATTGAGATGTATTTCTTCCGAAACCATGGACTTCGATTTAATAATTGTTTTTGCTCTTTTTTTTCTCACGATTTCAGAAACATACAATACGGCATCTTCTGCTTTGAAAGCAAAATGGACATGCCCCCCATTTTCCCGAACATTTGTAGCTAATTGTTCCAAATAACTATCTAAATTTTCAATTGTATGCATCCGAATTTCAGATGCTGCCTCACGCCATTCCTCAAGATTTCCTAATTCATGTGTAGCTTGTTCCCGTCCCATCCGAAGCCTATCTTGTGTAAATGGAACCGCACTTCTCATCTGCGAATCGTGTATGGCTTTATCTACTCTTTCCAAAAATTCTAGTTCTCCCACTACACTCATTTGTTCAGCTCCTTCGCCAGTACTTCTGCTATATGTAACACTTGAATGTCTTTATTTTTTCTGCGTAGCCGCCCTCCAATATTCATAAGACATCCCAAATCTGCCCCGATTAAGAGATTGGCTTCTGCTGCCTCAATATGTTTTATCTTTTCATCAACCATTGTTTCAGAAATCGGGCTCATTTTCACTGCAAAAGTACCACCAAAACCGCAGCAATCTTGGCAATATGGTAATTCTTTTACGTCTAGGTCTTCTACTTGTGATAGTAACTTAAGTGGTTCATCTTTTATCCCAAGTCCGCGACTCATATGACACGATTGATGAAAAACGGCTGTCTCAGCTAGCTTAGATTTTAAATTACTTGTTCCGAGTACATTCATTAAAAAATCCGTCAGCTCATACGTCCTATCCACTAAACGAACTGCTTTTTCATACCATTCACTATCATCTTTAAACATTTCTTTATAATAATGATGGATCATGCTAGCACAAGATCCTGAAGGAGTCACAATATATTCACTATGCTCAAATGCTTTTATCATTTGTTTCGCTGCCGCTTTAGCTTCTTTTTGATATCCACTATTGTAGGCAGGTTGCCCGCAGCAAGTTTGTCCTTCAGGAAAATCTATTTCTACTCCACATTGCTCCATAACTTCCACAACACTCTTACCTACTTGAGGAAAAAACACATCGGATAAACATGTAATGAATAACGAAACTTTCATAAATATTCCTCCTCAGAACGATACAATCTACTTTCAAGTTATTAATACACCGAAAAAATATTTTTAATTTTTAGAATTTTCTACATTTAATTTGTTTTATTTATGATATCATGTGACGTATTATATAAAAACTATTTATAAGGTTGTTTTTGTATATAAAAAAGGTATAGAAAGAGGGTTGGAAATGGATATAAGACAACTTCGTTACTTTATTGTAATCGCCGAAGAAAGACAGCTTACCCGTGCTGCTCATCGACTTCATATGGCACAGCCACCTCTAAGTAGACAACTATCGTTACTAGAACAAGAATTATCAGTAAGCCTCTTTGAAAGAAACGGTCGAAATATGCATTTAACTGAAGAAGGTAAAATATTATATAGGAAAGCAAAAAGTATTATCCAACAATTAGAGGAAACAATTACAGAGATTAAAGATACCGGTGAAGGATTACGAGGAAATCTGTCTATTGGCGCATTTCATTCGTGCATTCCTTTTTTATCTGAAAAAATCAGCTATTTTCAAGAGAACTATCCAAATGTAAACTTAAAAATATGGGAAGGTGGTCCTTTATACTTAATAGAGCAATTAGAAAATCGGAATATTGAACTCGCTGTCTTACGTACCCCTTTTAATAAGAAGGCTTTTTCTAGTATTTGTGTATCAAAGGAGCCATTCGTATTAGTCATGCCTGCAAAATGGGAGCTTCATCATTCAAATCTTCCAATCTCCATAACTAAACTAGATCATATCCCCCTCTTACTTTTACATAAAGATAAAGAAGACAGTTACCATCAGCTCGTCATTGATGAATGCAATCGTCATGGTATAAAATTAAATATAGCATGTGAATGTCCCGACTCTGCATTTGTACTTATGCTCATCATGGCTGGGATCGGAGCCTCGATTCTACCTAAAAGTGCTGTATCTTATATCCCGCAAGAATTTATCAGAATAGTAGATTTAATAGATTTCCCATTCCAATCTGAATCATCAATAATCTGGTTGAAAGATCGGAAACTCTCTAACAGTGCTAGACGATTTATAGAATGCACATAAAGTGAAACTTTAATCAGTGGGGGTTTTCTCCATCCCCCACTGATTATTAGTTGAACCAATCGGGCTTTTACGAACAGTTCATCTCCCACCTAACTTCTTCGCTTCCGCTGAATTTTGAGGTGGGAGTGTTACTGCCTGTTAATGCGGGATAAGAATGATTTCGGAGGTGTAATCATGGCCCTATTCGCTTCTCCATCATTATGTATCATCGCTATAATTTCTTTCGCATCATCTTACTTTGTAGGAGTAAAACAGTATACTTGGCTCTTATCTGGATTTAACGAAAAGCGTGTACAAGATAAGCAAAAACTAGCAAACATGGTTGGGCTTTATAACTTAGCAGCTGGTGTTATTGCGGCAATTGGTAGCGTCTTCACTACGCCCAACATACAAATTATTGTTCCTATTATTATCGTTGGACATGTTGTATTAGCAGCTTATGTGAACACAAGAATGGTTCACTAATCCTTCTAAAAAGAAGGCTCTGTTAAGGGGAAATGGTGAACAAAGCATTTAATAACTTATTAAAGCATATGGACAAACTATCTCAAACGAAAAAAGAGCAAGCTTTTCAATGAGAGAAACACTCTGTTGAACCTACATCCTCTGTTGGTGGTCGTCTAATCAATGAAATGAGAAAAACGTATGACGGTTTACGCTTATCAAAATTCAATATGTAGTCCTTATTGAACTAACAGTCGGAATGGTTGAACACCGTTCGATATTGTTATAATATTCAGATTAAACCTGACCATAGCAGTATTTAAACTTCAGGGAGGAGATTTATATGTCTTTAAAAGTCGGAGATATAATTACGTTTGAACGAACTTTTACAGTAAAAGATGTTGAATTATTTACAGAGGTTTCAGGTGATGAAGGGATTCACCATATAACCCCAGATGAACAGGGAAGACTTGTAACTCAAGGGTTACTAACGGCAACTCTACCAACGAAAATAGGTGGAGATAATAACGTACTGGCTCGTACTATGAATTTTGAGTTTTTAAGACCTGTATTTACAGGGGATACAATAATTTGTGAAGCTAAAATTGAAAAGTACGAAAGGCAAGAAAATCATAGAACAGCTATTATCGCATCCTTTTTATGTAAAAATCAGAATAAAAAAGTAGTATTAAAAGGCAACTTTTCAGGTGTAATACTGTGAATTCTTTCTACCTTCTTCAATTAACTGGAGCGTTAGAATCTGATTAGCAACATTAAAATTTAACAGAGCGAAAAAGAAAAAAGATAAGCAAATTTGCTTATCTTTTTTCTGCTTTCCATTCAGTATAATCCATATTAAGATATGGATCTATTTATATTGTTATAAAGAATCCACATATTCTTTCGCTTCCAGCAATGAATACCCAAATGCTTCGCGCGCTTTCTTAACTGCTGTAATTGTTTTTCCATCTTTCACAAGCTGCCGCAGTTCATTATTAATTTCGGGCTCTACCTCTCTAATTCCCATTTGTTTTGTTATTAATTCTAATCTAGTTTCCATACGCTTTAGTCTAGCATCCGTTCTTTTTTCCATTTGCTTTAATTTTTCTCCAATATAAATGGCTCCAAAAACAATAAATGGTATTACAATCCAAAATTCCATATTCTCCTCTCCTTACAATCTATGTATTTCGCACCAATGTTCAATATCAAAATTTTACCATGAAATGAATTTCATATATAGTTATTACATTGATGTGAAGGAGGACATCCACTATGATTCGTTACCTCAAATTTTCATTGCAATTTGTCGTCCTTTGCATTGTATTGACTTTACTATTCGATATGATTGGCTGGTTCATTTTCAAAAAAAAAATCGAAAATAAAACAGTTATCATCCCGCTCATTATGGCAGGATGGACTTTATACATATTTCGATACAAGACTCCCTCAAAAACACCATAATACTACTGCCCTCATCTTAAACAAATGAGGGCATTTATCTGGATCCCTTTACTTCTTAATGGATATATTACATTCTCCTTGTCTATTTATCTCAATCTGTTTTTCGCTATCAATTTCTATTAGTAACGGATGAACCGCTGCATCTAACTCTGAGAAAAACCACCGACGCCCTGATGGCCCTAATAATAAGTAGACTCCGTTTTCTCCCATAAAATGAAAACCATCACTTAACGCTTCTCCGTCTCTTACTGAAATCCCATATTCTATCAATTGGTTCCCTACTGCATAGTGTCAATTTGAGGATGATTGAATCCATTTGTGAACGAACAGGTATTTCTCTTGATCGCACACTCATGAGTCTACAATATTGCGGAAACACCTCTGCTGCTTCTATCCCATTAGCACTTGATGTTGGGTTAAGAGATGGAAAAATCAATAATGGTGACACTTTACTTTTGTATGGATTCGGTGGAGGCCTTGTACATGCAGGACTAATTTTAAGATGGAATATATAAGTACGTAACATAAAGGCTGATGTTTTATCACATCAGCCTTACAAATCATTTATGTATCTTTCAACTCTTTATTGGGTCATTACATTTGTGGTGAAATTAATGCATTGATTTCGTCTTTGATCTAACGAAAAAGCTAACTATTCTCTCTCTTTATATCTTACTTTTAACATTCCGCTCCCAATCTAGTTAAATACGATACATCGCATTATATTCCTTTATTTAACATTTCATTTATTATATAGTGAATGTAACATTGAAAAAGGAGAATAATCATATGGAACTCAAAACGCTAGATATATATGAAAAAATGAATCAATATCTGGTAGCTGGACTAAGCCTAGCTATTATTCGTAATGGAGAATTAGAACATGCTGAAGGCTTTGGCGCACTTGAATTGAGGACGGTTAGAAAAGTTAACGTGAATTCTATTTTCAACGCTTGTTCTATAAGTAAATTCCTCACAGCGATGCTCGTATTGAAATTAGCGGATCAAGGAATACTGGACTTAGATGAAAATGTAAATAACCGTCTTATATCCTGGAAAGTTCCTGAAAATAAATTCACTTATGATAAAAAAGTTACCTTACGAAATCTATTAAGTCATCAATCAGGAATTATTGATCCGGATGAAAGTTTTGATATATATCACCCCATCCAAGGAAAACCTGCGATTTTACAGATCCTTCAAGGTAAAACATCCTATTGCCCAGTCCCTATCGAAGTTCAATATGAGCCTGAAAGCAAGTTTCACTATTCAGACGCTGGATTTTGTATAATAGAACAACTGATAGAAGACGTTACCGGAAAATCTTTTAATCTATTATTACAAGAGTTAATATTTGGACCTTTAAATATGAATAACAGTACACTAGAATCTCCTAAACAAGAGATCACAAATGATCACTTTGCATGTGGTCACAATAAGAACGGACATGTAGTAGATGGAAAGTATCCGTTCTATCCCTATTCAGCTGCTGCAGGAATTTGGTCAACCCCAACAGATTTAGCTGCTCTAGTAATGGAAATCAGCCATTCTTTGCAAGGCAATAGTAAACTCGGACTATCATCAAAAATAATGAAAGAAATGATTTCCACACAAGGTTGCTCAAAATGGACCGGATTAGGTGTATTTCTTGATAAATCAGATCAAGAAATACAAATTTCTTCACTTGGCTGGGGCGTTGGATTTCAATGCATGATTGTTGCATATCCACATAAAGGCACCGGTGCTATCATTATGACAAATTCAGACCTAGGTGTTCACCAAAATGAAGGGATTATTGGAGAAATTATTAACTTATTAGAACTATAGAAAGCTTTAGTAAGGGCTATCATTAAAAAAGCTAGCGAAAGGCTAGCTTTTTTTTAGTTCTGACAAGAATATACAGAAAAGTTTTTATAGAGTTAAGTACAAAAAATTATATATCCGAAACTACACACAGTGAAGAGCACTTAAAGCGGATTCCTCATCTTTTAAAAAAAATACAGCTTTTCCCTTATTACATTCATATATAAAATCCGCAAGACTTTTACTATTGTATACATTGAAATCCCCAACAATAGCTAATTTTATGCGGTAGTTCATATATTTTTGTAATATTTCACCCGCTAGGCCAGTTCTTAAGTTAAAAAATTCCTCTGTAATATTTACTTTGTTAATCAATATTTTTTGACAATCATAGGAAAAATTGACGGATGCCATCAAGTCTAATGCTCCTTGCACATCCCTTATTACGATTTCAGAACTTTCTATAATTGCAATTTTAGAATTATCTTTTTCATGAATGCGTATTTTCACCTATATCCCCCACCTAACATTACATTTTTCATCAAATTATCATTCTTCTTTTTTTACTTTATATAATATTTTTAGCTACAATCTTTAGATGCTCAGGAGCGATGATTTCCTTTATACTTTCTTGAAGATCCTCGTGAAGCATTTCTTCAAGATGCTCCAATGATACTTCAAGAGGTGTACACTCTAACGTTTCAATATTTAATAAGGAATAATGTTCTTTTTTCTTTATGACTAAATATCGATTCTCTTCTGTTACAAGTAAAGAACCTAATCTCATTCCGAGTAAACGTTGATCATCAAATTTCATACTATATCCCTCTCTCTATTAATAGACATACTATAGAAATAAAAACAATTTTATATAAATTAATATCCATATTATAACTTTACCAAAATCTATCTCTAAATAACACGAAAATTGGTATTATTATCCTTGAAAATAAAACCTATACTACATATTTCACATGCGATATTCTTAATTCTCCATATATTGCAGCACAAAAAAACTTTCTCAACATATAAAGATCACTTTATAGTTTTCTAAATTATCAGAATACGTTATAATGAATTTAATAAAAGTTTGACCTCTCCTAATTCATGTACATATTGTTGATCGGTAGGAATTGCTACCGGTCTATTTTTTTATTCTTGTATTAAACATTGAATCTTCTTTTTGAATAACTGAAAATAAAAATTCTGCATCTCGGCCCACACCACAAAGCAGTGCTGATCCTCTTTGATGTTGCCAAGGTAAACCAATATAGTATAACCCTTGCACCCCGCTAACACCTCTTGTATGAACTGGTGATCCTGCTTGATTCATTGCAGCTTCTACTTCAATCCACTGATAATTCGGTATGAATCCTGTAGACCATACTACATTCTGAACATTGCATGCGCTATCATCTGAAAACACTACTTTATTCTGCAATGCATTTACGACCTTCGGCTTCAATGCTATTGCTCCATTACGAATAAGCTCTCTACATTCATAACCAAATATAGGATCTTTCTGCTTCTGAAACCATCTTCCCCGCCATGTGTTGATTCCAGCATATAATAGTCCTATTGTTTCCAGCCAAGCAAAAATACTCCTTCTCATTATTTTTAGTGGTAAAAAAGAAAGCGGATGACTTACAGCAATCGTAACATCACGAGATTTCGCTAATTCTACTGCAATTTGTGTACCGGAATTCCCCCCTCCTACTACAAGGACTGATCCCTCTGGAATTTGTATTGGTGATTGGTATTGTGAAGAATGAATTTGAAAGGTATCATTGGAAAGGTTTTGTGAAATAGAAGGAATGTAAGGCCTCTGAAAAGCACCTGATGCGATAATAACTCGTTTAGATTGTAGCATTTCGTTAGGAGTAAAAACCTCAAACGCATGTCCCTTCTTTCTTATTTTGGAAACATTGATATTTAACCTCACCGGTATGGAAAAACGTTTCGCATAAGCTTCTAAATAATTTGCAATTTCATCTTTACTAGGAAATTCATTTTGATTTCCATTTAACCTCATACCTGGCAATGCACAATAATCCCTTGGTGTAAACAATTGTAAAGAATCGTACCGCTTTCTCCATGAATCACCAATCCTCTTCCCTCCATCCAATAAAACAAAGTTATAGTTTCCTTGCTGTAAGTAATATCCCATAGCTAAACCTGCTTGACCAGCTCCTACTATAATTACATCTAACATATTTCCTCCTCCTGTTTATTACAAAAACATATGAATAATTGTTCATATGTTCATATGTTTGATTTAATATTATAGTTTTCTTTTTTACAAATCAAGGAAAACAATTCTTCTTTCTACTCAACCTATAAACCTAAAAAGCACACTATTGATGATAAGAAACTTTTTATCATCAATAGTGCGCTTTTAAATTCGATATAAGTAACAATTTAATAATTTACTTTCTTATTGAAATACCACTAGACATATACTTTTACATTCTCTTTATTTATAAACATCTGCCGCAAGCTCTTTTAAAAGGCCGATGTTTGTCACTTCAAAGTACCCATTATTCTTTCTAATTACACTTTTATCACAAAGAGTATTTAATGTTCTTAATAAATGCCTGTAGCTTGCTCCTAGCAATTCCGATGTCTCAGTTAAATTCCCATTAAATATAATTCTTTGTTCATTATGAATAAGTCTTTCTCCAGTCGCAAGAATGTAACTTGCTAACCTATTCTCAAGAGGATACAGTAAATTAATCGTACTGTTTTTTGACAATCTATTTAACTTATGAGACAAAGAACCACAGATACACCTTAAAAAGGTTGCATCCTGAAGCAATCGTTCTCTCACCTTTTCTAAAGGGATTCCAATGCAATAAGAGTCTACCATCACTTGTACATTTGAAGCTGTTTTTTGCGAGTGGATTAATTCAACATCTCCCAATATTTGCAAGCTATCATAAAAACATAATAATACAGATTTCCCATTACTTAATGTGTTATAAGCCTTCGCTTTTCCTTCAACAAAGAAATACAGATAGTGAATATCTTCATTCTCCTTACAAATATGCTCATTCTTTTTAAAGAGTAATAGTTCCATATATGATTTCATATCATTGCTAAAAAATGATGCAATTTTATTCTTTTGCACATAATCATCTAACTTATGAGAATTACATATTTTCTTCATACATCCCCCACCTTTGTAACTCATTTTAATTATAAAGAAAATTTCTTCCTTTCACTATGACATATGTCATAGTAGCTCACAATTTAATCATGATACATTACATGTAAATTTATAAAGGGGGAACGTCATTGTATAATTTACTCTCAATTATTATAGGTGCTTTCATCGCCATTATGATTCCTTTAAATGGTATCTTATCTGAAATGACAGGTAACTATACATCTAGTGTGATGATTCATATCGTTGGATTAGTTGCCATTGTCATTGTTTTACTCGTTAGCAAATCCAAACTTCACATGCAAAAAGGGATACCGCTTTATCTTTATAGTGCAGGAGCTATCGGTGTTTTCACCGTACTATTTAGTAATATAAGCTTCACAGCACTCGGTGTCTCTATTACAATCGCTTTAAGTTTACTTGGGCAATCTGTTTCATCTATTATTATCGATCATTTCGGCTTATTAGGTATGAAGGTCGTGAAATTTGAAAAGAAAAAAATGTTTGGATTACTTCTGATTTCTTCGGGAATTGTTGTAATGACTATTTTTTAATGGAGGATGGAACTATGTTATATATTTGCATTGCAATTTTAGCCGGAATTTCCATTGTAGTTGCAAGAATTATTAATGCTAACTTAGCAGCAAAGATTGGAATTTTCCAAGGAACATTTGTTAATTATATTACGGGATTGTTTTTTTCTTTTTTATTTTTACTCTTTAGCAATGAATCTCTTCACGTATCAGCTACGACATTGCACTCCATACCATTTGTAGTATATTTAGGAGGTTTAGTTGGTGTTATTGTAATTGTATTATCAAACTATATTACTCCTAAAATATCATCTTTCTATTTAACTTTATTGATTTTTGTGGGGCAATTATTTATGGGAGTTATAATTGATTTCTTCACATCAAATGATGTATCTATCGGTAAAATAATCGGAGGCTTTTTAGTATTACTTGGACTGACTTATAACTTAATACTTGATAAGACGTACGAAACTGTGAAAAATAGTCGAGTGCAGCTCTAACAACATTTTAAAAAATAGAAAAGGAATACATCCGCACGCTTACATTGGATTTATTCCTTTTTTATAAGAACTCCTCCAATTTCAACACATTAACTTTTCCTCTTCTTTCACAGAGTGTCTTCTAAAGACAAGGAATTTCAATGCAATTGACATTATTATCATTCCAATTCCGCACATAATAAACATAACATTTAGAGAAATAAATATAGACAGAATTCCAAATACAAAGAGAGATATTGTATCTGCTAAGTAAAGCAAAACTGCATTAAAACTGAACCCTCGCCCTAACATATCTTTCGGAACGAGTTTTTGTAATATGTATACCCTCGTTAGTCCCGCTAACGGTAGACCAATCCCGACTATACATACTCCAACAAAGTAAAATGAAATATTAAATGTAAATCCAAGCAAAAAGATCCCAACACCCCAGATAATAGACGCGATTGTATAAATAGTTAAATTCAAGTTTTTCCATATGAAGGGGATCATCATATTTGTAATGATTACTACGCATCCAAAGAACCCTTGAATGACACTATAAATTTCTTTACTCTCTTTTGTGAACTCTCCCAATGATAATAATAATCCAACTTTCCAAACCCATGTATTCATAAAAACCATTGTAAATGTAAGGAGAAATAAAAATGTAATTTGTTTATTAGATTTCATCCAAAGCCAAAATTCACGTAATGAGAGAAATACTTCTTTTACCTGTTTCTTTTTAGCACCCACCACATCCCCTGTTACATTCAGCTTAAAAAGAAAAAGTGCGCTTATGAAATATGTAATTACATCAATCGTAAAAAAGTGAATGACACCTACTGTCTTCATTAACAATATGGAGAGAAACGGACTGAGTACAGTTATCCCTCTCGTTACGGAATCATATAAACTATTCGTCATATTCCGCTGTTCTATAGGGGTTATAATTGGTAATAGCGCCCGGTGTGCTGGATTAAAAAAACAACCGCAACACTGAATAAAAAAACTTATGATGATCATATACGTGTAGGTTAAAACATCGAAGTAATAGCAGAAGACAAGAGACAGAATAAAAGGAATACGGATTATATCAATTATAATCAGCAATTTCTTTTTCTGCACCCAATCAGCGATAACGCCGCCCACTAGTCCAAACAATAGATAAGGAACTGTTGTCGCAATAACCATTCCAGTTGTATACAATTCCGATCCTGTTAAATCATAGGCCAGAAATACAAATGCTAAACCTGTTAATATATCTCCTAAACTAGAAACTCCTCCTCCTAATAAGTAATACATTACATTTTTATTTTTTAAGATTGTTTTATACAACAGACTCTCCTCTTTCCTATTGTCATTCGAAATACATGTATGAAATATCTCTACGGTAGCGAATTGTCAGATCTACTCCATTTTGTTGCACAAAACCTCTTGCTTCATAAAATGGTATCCCTTTTTGATTCCCTTTCGTTACAGAAACCCATTGTTCCGTTGCACCTTGTTCAATTTGTCTTGCTGTAATTGCATGTAAAAGCATTGTTCCAATTCCTTCTCCCCTTCTACTAGGTTTTAAATACAGCACAAAAAGTTCTCCGGCTTCTTCACTTATCATCCCGCCTCCACCAGCACCAACTACTTCCTCATTTTCTAAAACAACATACCAGCCATCCCATCCTTGCTTCGGCAGAGTAACTTCTTGATAAATTCGTTCAAATTGATAGAACTCTTCAATTACCGCATCGATATATTCTTTTTCTCTTAAATCCACATACGTATCACGCCAACCGTTTGAGCAAACGCTAGAAATCCCTTCCACATGACAAACTAAAGCTTTTTGAATTTGAATCATTTCTTATCCTCCCCCAAAAAGAATAAATTGCATGAGTTGATATAAATTCCGAATTGTTGTAAAATTATATTAACATTCAAATATCGAATATGTAAATGTGAAATATTTATTTTTTTGGAGGTTTCTATGAAAAAAGAATTTCTTACAACTACTTACCCCAAAGCAAGTATTAACATTTCAACATCTATTGGAGTAAATATAGCTACAAATATTTTACTAATTGATTACCAAAAATTTAGTAGTACGATAACTTCTCCCTGGATAAGAGAGACTGTACCTCAGCTATCTCAAACATTCCATGAAACATTACTTGTTTTGCGCTCTGTATTCGCTCATGGTGCAATACTAAGAGAGTTTATTTTAAAAAAATTAGATTTAGCTGATTTTACACATATAAAATGGGGACCTTTTATTTCTTGGTGGGAAAGCCTGTCTAGCGAAGAAATCGAAGAGTTAATTACATATGCAATTATTGAAAATATAAATTATTACCATACGAATCTACCAAATGACCCAAAAATAGATCAACTATTACATGCCGTTCAACTTGATGAAAATAGTTTATCTCATACATCTACAAGAAAAATCGCTTTAACTGCGATTTTAGAAAGCTGGGGAATCACATCTACCGAGGAAAAAATATCTTTTTTTCTAAATACAAATGAAGTGAAATTAAATATAATTACCATGCTAAAAGAATTTTGGAAATCTGCATTTGAACTTGTATGGCTCAACAATTCGGATACTTTGCAACAAGAAACTGCGAATTTACAATTAATTTCTACCCATACATGCAAAACAAATGATGAAATTGTTTTTTTGATTACCGGATTATATCCTGACAGTTCTTGGATTGAAACAATTCGTTCTTCCAAAAACATTACTTTTATTCCAACATTGCATATGGGAAACTTCTTATCTCTTTTTAAAGTTGATGAGATACTGTATATTTTATTTGAACCAAAGTCAACATCTCCACAACAAAATACTACACCCAATACTCTTTTAACTATAGACGAAATCACCCCTACTGTTACCGCTTTAGGGGATCAAGCACGCTTAACGATATTAACGGTGCTTGCTAATCATAAAGAATTATTTGCCCAAGAAATTATTAATGAAACTGGATTACACCAAAGCACTGTATCTCGGCACCTAGCTGTACTAGAAAGCGGCGATCTCCTTCATGTGAGAAAAGAAGGTAAAACAAAGTATTATTCGATTAATAAAACTATGGTTGAAAAAACAATTACCTTTTTAAATCATATAAAACGTTAATCAAAAATAGAGAAAGCTATACTTTCTCTATTTTTGATTACCCTATATTATCTATTAAAACACCACAAAAAAAGGTTGCTCTTTTTCATCTAAACTTTTTACAATTCTCTCTTTAAAATTTGACCACGTAACCATCTGTAAAGCCTCTTCAACCGTAAAGAATCCGACTTCTAAACTCTCACTACTTGTTTCTAACTTACCCCCGATCGGTTTTGCTAGCCAACAAGTCGCACAAACACCTGAACTTAGATTTTGATATATACCACAGAACTTTGTCACGCAAATATCAATCCCAGTTTCTTCTTTTACTTCTCTTATAGCAGCGTCTTGAATAGATTCCCCTTCTTCAACTTGCCCTCCTGGTTGCTCCCACCCTCTACGCGGGCTATGAATTAATAGGATCTTCCCCTCATCGTTTAAAACGACTACACCCGCTGAAACATAATGTTTTAGATTACTCATAGGAACAACTTCCTTTCAATGCCTTTCATCAAAAAATAAATATCCTTTAACTATAGCTAAAGGGATATAACAGTACGACTTTATTCTAACGCCACAATAGTAAATAGAAGAGAGAATAAGTATTTACTACAATCAGCTTGTCAATGCGAATGATTTTTCGATACAGGAAATAAACTGATGAATAAATTCATCGATTTCTTCTTTTGTAATAATATAAGGGGGAAGTAAACGAATTGTATTTCCCTTTGTAACGTCTACAAGCATGCCTTTATTTAGTAATTCTAATTGTAGTTTGTTTACATTTTCATTCGTGTCGTGAATACTGATTCCAAACATCATTCCACAATGACGTACTTCTTCGATAAAAGAGGAGTTTTCCTTCTGGATTTTTTGAAGTTTTTCATTTAAATATAAGGACGTTTCATAAGACTGTTGCATTAAACCATCATCCATTAATGTTTTTAATACAGTTAATCCTAAAGCCGTACCAATTGGTGAATGTGCGAATGTTGTTCCGTGATCACCTGGTGAGAATATATCATAAAGTCGTGGACCTACTATTATTCCCCCTAAAGGTGTACCGCCTCCCGCTCCTTTACCAAATTGAATAATATCAGGCGTAATATCAAAATGCTGATAAGCAAACAATTTTCCAGTTCTCCCTATCCCACTTTGCACCTCGTCAACAATAAATAACACATTATACTGTCTGCAAAGCTCTTCAACACCTTTTAAATATTCACCCGACAAAGGATATATCCCACCACTTCCTAATACTGGCTCTAGCATAATAGCAATTGGATTTTCCTTGAGTATGGTTCTTTCTAGTTCCTCTAAATTCTCTCGTTCCACTTCATATACAGGAATAGACGTACGCGGAAAATTTTGATATACACTTTCTTGTCTTGTAAAGTGAAGAGCACCTAATGTACGTCCATGAAAACTTTCTTTAAGTACAATTACTCCATCACGTTTTTGATTTGTTATATGTCTGTACTTGTGGATTAGTTTTAAGGTTGCCTCGGTAGCCTCCGCACCAGAGGTTGTATAATAGACTTTCCCATCTTTTAAAGAATAATTGACTAATTTTTTGGCGTATTCAATAGCAACTGGGTTTAAAAAATGAAAGGGAAGATGTAAACATCTTGTAACTTGTTCAAAGGTGGCTTTTATAATATTAGGATGATTGTAGCCTAATATATTCACTCCTACACCAGAGAATAAATCAAGATATTCTTTACCATTCACATCATAAAGCTTACAACCTTCACCCTTTTCTATAGTAACCGGTATGCGGTGGTACGTAGACATTACATATTCTTTATCTAATTGAGACCAATCGGACATGCATGATTCCCCCTAGGTATAATCATATTATCTTTATATTTTCCAACACAAAATTTCGGTACAACTTCTGAATTGACTACACTGTCATCCAATTTACATGTTAGAAAAAATATATGAGCATAGAATTTTTGTTTACTCCCCTTTTCAAAAATCTTATATATTTCGCGAATAATAGAAAAAACGAAATACTTTTTAGTTCATACAACTATCAAAAGCTTTGTATATTCACATAGACCTAAATGAACTGAGTAACTAGAAATGGTGTTTTTGTTAGAATTTTAAGATTTCAAATCATATTTTAATTTTATACACCATTAGAAACCTTCGCTCTTTCTAACTTGTAATGAGGTTTCTATAATCATATCTAACAGCTTACTATATGAGATTCCTGCCGCATGGGCACTTTTAGGCAACAAGCTATTTTTTGTCATCCCCGGCAATGTATTCACTTCCATCACATACGGGATTCCATCTTTTATAATTATATCCACCCTAGCATAAACACTGCATTTTAATGCTCTATAGCAGGTCATTGCAGCTTCAACAACACGTTCATATGTTGTAGCCGGAAGTTCCACAACCTCTTCAATCGTAGCGATATCATCGTATTTCGCATGATAATCAAAAAATTCAGCCGTATGTTGAATCGAAATGATTGGTAAAAGCTTTCCGTCCAAAATAGAACATGTAATTTCTTCGCCCTTTATATATTTTTCAATCACTATTTCAGAATCCCATTTGAATACATCCTCAAGAGAAGAAAGTAAAGAATCCTTATCGTATACGATCTTTACCCCTACACTGGAACCACCTGAATTTGGTTTTACTACTAACGGATATCCCATTTTATCTATTTCATCAAGCTGCAGCTCTTCCGTATTTGAAAGATGAATCCAATCTGGTGTTTGAATGCCCTCATAACGAATCATTTTTTTCGACATATTTTTATCCATACAAATACCGCTTGATAGCATGACACTTCCGGTATATGGAACACCGAGAGTTTCTAGTGTACCTTGAATCGTACCGTCCTCCCCATATTCTCCATGAAGTGCTAACAATGCAATATCAAGATTTCTTACCTTTTCAACAAGCTCTTTTTTGTCATTTAGTTTAATAGGCACTACTTCATACTTACTCTTATCCAAATGTGCAATCATTTCTTCCCCTGTCATGAGTGACACTTGTTTTTCGGAAGACACGCCTCCCATAATAACGCCAACTCTCATTTTTCCAACTCCTAATTTTCATTTTTTAAGGTATCACCAATTATCTTAATTCCATTGAGAATATCTTCCTCTCTTAACCGAGAGAATCCTAATCGAAACGTATTACTTCCCTTTCCATCCGTGTAAAAGACATCTCCAGGAGAAAAAACAACTCCCTTTTGATAACATTTTTTCAAAAGTATACGTGTATTTATTCCTTTTTCTAACTCTATAAAAAGATGAAGTCCGCCATCTCCAGTCATTCTTTTAAATGGAATGTATTGATTACAAGAATTAAGGGCTAGTTCATATTTTTTCTTATAAATTGACTTGGCCTTTTTTAAATATTTTTCGAAATAGCCATCATGTAAATATTGATAAAGTACTGCCTGATCCAATGTGGACGTATGAATATTTCGTGCCCTTTTCATACTTTCCAAGTAGTGGATTAATTTCTTATCCGCTAAAATCCAACCAACACGTAAGCCCGGAAAAAGAACTTTTGAAAAACTGCTAATATAGATAACATTGTTCCCGGGTCCGGAAAAAGTCAATAACGGCACTAAATGTGAACCTGAATAACGTAATTCCTCATTAAATCCATCCTCTACAATTGGAATTTGATATTTTGAAAAAAGTTTCATAATTTTAGACCTTTTTTCAGAGGAGGTGACAATCCCGGTAGGGTTATGGTAGGACGGAATTAGATATGCAAAATCAAAATCTGTTTCGAACAAGCTTTTCTCAACTTGACAAATATCGATACCATCATCCTTCATTTCCATCCCGTGGATTTCATATCCATGTAATCGAAAAAGCTTTAATGCAGTATGATGGGTAGGGTTTTCACAAATAATACGCCCGGATTTTTTAGCTAAAGAAGACAATAAAATATCCAGACCCTCAGTGAAGCCATTCGTGATAAGAATATCTTTATTGGAAATGTCTACTCCTTTCATTTCCATATAATGAAGAAGGTAATGAATTAGGGGTCTATAACCTTTGGCATATCCGTAGTTCAAAATGATATCACCTTCATTGGATAACCTCGTCAAAAAAGCCCTTTTAAAATTTTCAACATCAAAAAGTTTTTCATCCGGGGCAATGCTATTGAATGAAATCATGCCCTTTTCCCAGCGAACACCGTGCTTCATTAAATCCAATTCATCAGCTTGCAAGATAACTTTATTGAGCTTTTCTTTCCAGTTTAGTTCAATAGATGGTGTTTGGGATGCATCGACCTTCCCTACAAAATTTCCTTTTCCCTTTATCGCATAGATTAGGCCTTCTTGTTCTAAATCTGCGTAAGTAGTGAGAACAGTAGTTCTACTAATCGATAATAATTTGCTTAATTCTCGGGTAGATGGGAGCTTCTGATGCTCCAATAGTTGACCTTTCATAATCATTTTTTTCAAATGATCCTTCAATTGGATATACACCGGACGATTGTCTACAAACTTAAAATCATTAAACACTTCCTTGCCCCCTTACTAACATTTTTACATAATTACATCTATCTCAAAAGGTCCACCACATGTGTATTTTCTTTCACTAGTGGTATGGTTTAAAACACCATTCATACAGCTTTTTTACAAATATCATGACTTTATTTTACATCTACACCTATTTTTATTAACCTACAACCTCACAAAATTTAAAGTTATAGATAAAATTGGTTCTGTAATTCATGATTACAGAATGCAAAACAAATTATTTATAAAGTGAAACTTTAATCAGAGGGTTTTTCTTCATCCCCCTCTGATTACTAGCCCTCACCAATCGGGCTTTTACGGACAGTTGATCCCCCGCCTAACTTCTTTGCTTTTGCTGAAGTTTGAGTTGGGATTCTTACTGCCCACGAATAGCGGAATAAATGCAAGGAAGAAATCGTTTTCTCCTCTTCCTCTCAAATCAAAACAGCATCTTTTATTTGTTGGCGTTGGAACCAGATAAGACTTTCGTTTTCTACCTTCTGATGTCCAGCTTACAAGAATTGATCTCTCACAAGATTTGTTAAACAAAGCAAAAACACATGAAAAACCTATTACACTTCTACCAATGAATGCAGAGCAATTACAATTCCCTAATGAATCTTTTGATGTAGTATCTTTGAGTCTCATTTTTTGGTTTAGTAGTTCAGCTAATATGTGTTGTAAAAATTGTAATTCTGAATACTCGAAATAAAAAACGAAGATTTTATCTTTCCAAAGTTATGTATAATAATTCAACTCATTTTTTTCGTTTTGGGGAACAACCCATTCCTTAAGTTGATGGGCATGTGGCGAGTCCTCATATAAAGTAATTTTTATAAAATAGGATAAGCTATACTATCAAATCATATAAAAGAAAGCTAAGGTGCTTTTATGAAAAAGATATGTTGGATATTATGTTTTTGTTGCTTCATGACATTTTGGAATGCTAAAACTTCTGTAAGTTACGCTAAAGAAGGACAAGTATTCACATATACAGTAAATCAACAAGCATTATTAAAATTTTTAAATTCAAGTTCAAATGAATATAATAATGCAATGAAGCAAGGAATAACTCTAGCTGAGTTTGCATCTAAAAAAGGCATAGATGAAGCAAAGTTAATCCATTACTTTGCAATAGAACAAAAAACACAATTAGATATTGCACTAAATAAAGGAGAAATAGATCCTCAGATGTATCAAGATCTCTTACCTGATATTCATCATAGTATTTATAGAACTATTCATTATAATCCTAATTCTAAATAGACGTTCCCTTCTTGAAAATCAGCTAAAACAAAGGATGAAGAATAAGAGAAATGAGTAAGATTGAATAAGGAATCCTGGCATAAAAAAGACTTGGTATCAGGTCTTTTTTTGTAATAAATCCAAACTAAATGGAACAAAAAAAGAACCCTTATCATAAGGATTCTGCATCAGGAAACAACTAATATATAGAAATAATATAAAGAGAATTACTTATTATATCGGATATATATATAATATTGAGAAAATGTTACATCATTCTAATATGTATTATGTAGTAATTGTTGAAATGGCTTGTTTGTAAACGAGTTGCTGTTTACCATGAACCATCATTAGAATCGTAAATTTATCCATTGCGAGAATCTGCCCAGGTATCCGAACGCCACTCTTTAAAAACACAGTGATTTCCTCTTTTTTCTCTTTTAATAATCCATATGTTTCTTCTTGTAAATCCTTCATATAGCTCCCTCCCTTTCTATAATCGTATCATATTTGAATTGAAATGCTGTTTCATAGACGTATTTCTCAATATATTTACCCAAAAGGTACATTTCAGTTGAGATAAAAAGAATCCCCTAGCTTTATGTATTAATTTTTTATTAATAATTATGATACGTGAAATTATTATAATTGAACTTTAAAAAATCCCCTTTAAAGGAGCCGATTATTTTACAAGATACTGTTCTAAGTCCTTTATTTACAGTTTTGCACCCTCTGGACTTAATGTTATCTTGTCATTTGCTAATGATATGTTACGATTTAATCCTTCTCCTGTTACTGCACAAACACCACCAGGCTGATACTTCTGTAAAACAATGTCTTCACCTTTTATAAAGATTTCTAATGGTGATTTTTCTTTAATACCTAGCGTATTTCTAAGTTCCTTTGGGATTACCACACGCCCTAATTGATCTACTTTTCTAGTCATTCCGGTTGTTTTCATCTAGCATCTTTCCCCATTTCATTATCAAGTGTACCCAAGTTATTCTTTACTATTGTAACAAGCTTTCTCCATACATGAAAAACATAATGATCCGAAAACTTACAAGACTCACTATAGTTAAGTGATTTCTCAATATATCTCTTGTATATAAATCGTTCTTAAGATGTAAAATATCCAAGTAATTACTTAATAATTACATTACATCTAAATTTAAATTAAAGAAGGAGCTATATACCATGGATAAAAAAGATCTAGTAAATCTTCAAGTCAACAACATGCCTTCAGATGCTCTAAATACTCCTAGTAAGTCCCAAGAGCAAATGCAGGATTCAGCTCAAAGGTTAGCTAACGGAATAAAAATAGATTTATCACAAGACGAAACGACAAATCTAGACAAAGACGAATAGAGAGTTTTTGGCACGAAAATAAGCTAAAAAATCGAAATGAAGCAATTCGCCAACTTGTTGAGAAAGGGTTAAGTCGCAAATAACGGCTAACCTTTTTTATTTCCTCTGAAAACCTACACATCAAATTTAAAACCCCTAATACTCTTCAAAATAGATTTTCTTCTATTCAAGACCTATTGAATTATCAATTCAATTATTCTTTAATAAACTTTGCAACAGAACCCTACATGGAATATTACAACTTAATGTATATTCGTATTGAGTTATTAGGAACATCTAATGTTGTTTCACAAGTGAAAGGAAATTGAAAAAAAACTGAAACTTTTCTCATTAAAATTCAATCTTACTTAAAAAATGAAAGGAAATTGAAATTTTCCAAAAGAAATTCTTTGTTAAAATAAAAAGCATAAATACAAAAAAATATTGACAAATGGAGAAAAATGTATTTCCCAAGATATAGTGGAGGAAAAAATGAGATTAGAAAAACAATTAATAAAAAAGATATATTATGAAACATTCCTAATGGAGAATGAAACACATCCACCTCTTCAAGTACTTGGAGGAGCTTATTTAAACGAACAAAAAAATGAGATTTCCGATGGATCTTATATTCGTTTTGCACAAGGTGAATTTTATTATCACCATCAAGATTTTGAAACAGCTATTTTTAAATGGGAGAAAGTCAGTAATGAATTAGCACCATGGGCACAAAAAAATATTGCGGATGCTTACTTCGAACTTAACCAATTATCAGTTGCTGAAAATGTTTATACCTCCATTACTACTGATAACAAAATACTTATGACCGAAATTGTATTGCAATTACTGTCTCTTTACATCGAGCAAAATAATCTTGATTCAGCTTTCGCTGTTATTAAAGAAGCGGTTTCTTTAAATCCCGATTATCCAAACGTCACAACAATTGCACGTTCCTTTTATGAAGAACAGCAAGATTTTGACAGTGCAGTAGAGCTTGCTGTAAATGAGTTAATTCGAACAGAATCTTTTCCATGGTTTGAGGTTCTAAAAGAATATATCGATAAAGGATTTACTAAAAATATTTCACCAGACTATTTTTATAAAGTATTAGTTACATTAAATAATGTAGATCAAGTACAATTTACGCAAATTGTTTCATCACTTTGGCACAGCTATAAAAATGAACAAAATTACTTATTATGGCTTAAAATAATAAATGAATTTTTCTTACATATCGAAATACATTCGTCCGATATATGGGACAAAATTTCTTCTCTTTACGAAGAAACGTACTTTGAATTAATTCAAGGTCAATATACGCTAAGACAATTACACGATATCATTCCAAATCTTTTAACAAATTGGTTAAAGGTAGCCAATCCGTCTCATTCTGTATTTCCATCTGCAGCAGTATTGGCATGGGATGAGATTTTCCCTTCCAAAATAGATTCAGCAAATATAAAACATGCGGAAAACCTACTGTCATATTCTATTAATCATGTGAATGGCTTAGAGTATAGTTTACATCTTTTTGAATCTATTACACAGTGGGCACAAAAACATGATTTAGAAATGGGTCATCGATTTAGATGGTTAGTTGGCGAGCTTGCAGATTTAAAAACAAATCGCCTTTTAGTAACTGGAACTTCAGGAAACGGAAAAGCTTCATTTATTAACTCTATACTAGGAGAAAATATATTAGAAAACTCAATCTCAAATGTAGTTGTCTTTAAAAATGACGCTCATACAGAAATTAACGCTATAACAGATTCAACAATTACAACAACTGAGAATTTCTCTGATTTCCATAACATGATGTCTCTACACCGCCAAACATATAAAGATAGAGCATGTGTTGAATTTAAATTACCATGCAGATTTTTAAGTAAAAATAAACTTACATTCGTTGTTACACCTAGCTTTAATAGGAACAACGACACTAGAGATGAGACATTCGAATATTTAAATTCTGTAGACGAATTATTATTCGTATTGAATGCGGATTCACCTTTTACTGACAAAGAACGTGACATTCTATTAAGTATTCAAGAACATACACCAAATCTACAAATTCATTTCTTATTAAATAAAATCGATAACATTTACAGTGAAGCAGAAGCAAAAAGAGTTATACATGATACGCAAGCGAGAATAAACGCATATTTCCCGCATGCGAGAATTTTCCCTTACTCTTCGTTATATACAAATAGTCAACAACTAAACGATTTAACTGAGTTTATTCATTTTAACTTTAACCATAAAAATATCGATGCAGAACGTACTGAAAAGCTATTGTTTTTCATCCGAAAAACAATTACATATCTTTTGGATAAACGCGTCGAGATGGAAAACAACCTAGTGGATTCTATTAATTGGAATGAAGATATGTTAGTTAAACTAAATGGTTTTATTAATAACCTTACTGCTTTTGAGAAGGAAAAAATTCATTTCATTACACAATCATATCGTACAATGAAAAACGAAATTACTAATGATCTTACAGAACATATTCCGAAACTATTGCAGAGTTGTTCTGATTTAATTAGTGAAGAAAGCGATTTTGGGCACATTGATATTGAACTAAATGCAGCGATGAACGAAAGAGTTCAAAAATATCTAGAACAAACTGTGTTACCTAATCTTGCTCGCTCTATGCAAAATTGGATTGCAATTTCTAATAACGAGTTCCTTCAAAGTCAATCGTACTTAGAAGAAATCAGTGAAGGACTTAATTCTTTATGTGGAGAAAATCGAATACAGTTAGAATGTGACTTTAAAGTGCTTGATGACTGGCGCAGAGATACTGATAGAATGACAACTAGAATACAAATGGAAGAAGTAAATATCTTACGCCGATTTACACCAGCACAATTTTTATTGAAAAGTGCCGGGAAATTATTTGGAGTTCTTCCTAAAAATAAAGCTATGCTATATAACAAATACAAACAGTATTTAGAAAATGAAGATTATACCGATGTAACGGCTTCTATTATAAACAAATTTTTCTTGCAATTTGAGCTATTTGAAAACGCACTAGAGCGGGATATTAATATGTTCTTTAAAAATCCATTTGGCGCGTTGAAACAAGCTATAGAAAACACTCATTTAGAAATACAAGAAAAACAAGATACACTGCATAAAATGAGATCAAATCCTGAAGTTTATCATGATTCTATAACGCTCTTTAAATTAAGATTACGTCAATGTGAAGTAATCTTAAATATAGGTGAGGATAATTCCTATACAGATTTAACTTTAGAAACAAGCATAGAGTAACCGTAAAGTAACTCCAAAATATACAATAAAAGTTGATTTTGGAGTTGCTTTTTTGTTTACTTCACTTTTTTCCCCTTCTGTGAATCAGGTAAAGCCTTTAAGGCTTCATCAAACTTCCGTCTGGCATGTGCCCAACAATCACACTTACTTGTATTTCATTTCAAATGCCTCTTTCTTTCCCCCCCATTCAATTGTGACAAGAAATGCTTCTTCCTTATCCTGTACTGCACAACCTGAACATGATGATTTCAATTGAATTATGCCTCTATCAATAAATCCCGTTCCTTCTTGTTTGCCACTACTATTCTCAACTTTCCATTTTGCTTCATTGATGTTTTCCCTATCTTTTCCTTTATAAGTAATTGAACCTTCTCCAAATTCGCTATCATCCGTTTGTGAGATAACATATTTTCCTTTCTAATGCTTACTTTCTCCAGCATATGAATATGTGCGATCACACCCACTTAACGCCAAAAAACATATCATTATACTTAACAGCATTATGATTTCCCTCATACCTTCCACCTTTTAAAATTTTATTAGAAAGTCATCTCTCCATAAATCCGTATGAAAAAAGGTGTAGTTATATTATGTTTTATTTCCATAAAATGAGTACATTATAAAAATTCAGGAAATGTTTTACACCTTTTCTCTTGTTCCATATCATGCCCAAAGAAAACGATAGGTTTTTCATCCAAAACAATTTCTTTTAATCGGTTAATAGATTGGGAGGCCATTTCTGAATCAAATCCTGCGAACGGGACACCCTGCTCAAAGTTTTCCTGTGTGTAAGATGCATCAATTGTTAATAAAACAGAACCTGACTTTTCCGTTTTAACGAGTATTGATTGATGACCCGGGGAATGCCCTGGTGTATAGAGCAACTGAACACCAGGCATTACTTCATAATCTCCCTCAATCATTTGATAGTTCAAATCTGGTAATATGCATTCCTTTAAATATTCTGCTCTATGTAAAGCTGCATCATGTTCAGTTCGTTGCACAATAATAGGTGCATGGCTGAAGCTCCCATTCCCCCCAGCATGGTCAAAATGCAAATGAGAGCTAATAACACAGAGAAGATCTTCTGGCGCATAACCCACTCGTTTTAAAATATTTACGATTCTATCATCCGGTTTCATTTTCGGAAGAATCTGCCCTTCAACAAACGTTCCCTTAAAAAGATCTTCATTATCTACTGCGCTTTCTGGCATCCCTGTATCTATTAAAATTGGACCTTCTGTCGTTTCCAAAAGATAGCACCATACTGGCAAATTCAACAGTTTACCAGGAGTAAGCGTACTATTAACAGAAGAATGATCCAACATACAGCGGCCAGCTGGTAAAAAGTAAAGTTTTTTAACGGTCATTCTATATCCACCTTCTCATATCAGTTTGGATGAAACAATACAGTAATACTTCCGCTAATAGCAAACTTTCTCCTTCTATCTCTTTTTTCACTATAAACTTTTCTTTACATGTTCACTTATCCATCTCCGCATCATCTGTAATTCTTCATTTGAAGCAGTTCCTTCCCCATATCTTACTTTCTCATAAACTGGAATAATATCATCGCTTTTGCGAATACGGGAAAACCATTGTTGAACCGTTTCTTGAAACCTTCTCTTTTCAAATTTCGGTAAAGTTAGTTCCCATTTGATTAGCATTGCTCGCACTTCTTCTGCTGGAAGGATTAAGCTGTCTTGATCCTCTGGTTCTGCATCGGTCCCAATTTTTCGTATTTCTTTTTGTTTCAAAGATATATTATGAATCTGCTGCTTCTTATTCCGCATACGACGAAAGATGAAAAATACGATTAATATTACTAAGAAAAGGATGCCAATTTGTATAAATATATTTTCAGTGCTAACTCCTAGAAACTCTTCGCCGCCAATTGGCACCTTTCTATCTCGAGGAATTCCTTTGAAATCCCCTTTCTTATAATATCCATCTTTATTAAAATCTGGTGGATCTTCAATTTCATATAATACTCCTGAATCCTCCCCTGGTTCCATCGGCGTTCCTTCTCCTATGGATTTCCATTTTCTTGGTGTTAGCGGTTCACCACCCTCTCCTACCTTTGATTGAGAAGAATCTATTACCTGTTCCTTTGCGAAAAAAGCGCCTTTCGTTATTCCAATCGCTAATATAAAGCAAAGACCAATAGCTAGGAAACAAAATATAACACGTGATCCCCATTTCAATGTATTCACCGTTCCTCCCTTTACTTCACAATTTGTATCCACCCTTTTTGTTTTTCAGGTGGATATCCAATAATTAATGGGATACACCCTGCTTCTTGTCTTCGGAATCCTGTTTGATAAAAGAAATGTGTATTCAGCGGCGTATCCTTTTCGGTTAACGAGGATAAAAGATCCATTGCTTTATAAAGTTGTTTTCGATGTTTTCCCCCCTTTAAATGAATGACACCTTGTTCCCGTACTCCATTTATCCATAATTCGAACGAGCAGTCTTGTGAAATTAACTCCCGGCATACCCCCGCCGCGACTTGAATTAAATATTCCATATCCGTACGAAGCGTATATCCTGTTTTCCCTAATACATTTACATATAGCGCATAACGATCGCCTTGTGTATATTCATACTTTTTTGCACTTATTACCCCAGTTTTCGCAGTCGCTCCCCAATGGATCGAGCGAAACGATTCCCCCTCATATTCTTTCACGCCTACTATTTTCGTTTCATCATATAACGGAGAAACAGCTGCTCTGCGAAATCCATGCTTCCATGTTGTCATTTCCGGTATCGTTACTTTCGACATTTGCGGAAGAATATGAAATTCAGGGAGTGTCTTTTGTTCAATAGGCAAGTAATACGTTATAAGGCCGAATGGATCTGATATCATAAGTTCTGCAGCTTGCCATCCTTGCCTCCCTCTTTCATTTGCATTCCCCCCTAACGTAATTGTTATCATATCTCTTCCTTCTATTTGGAGAGGAATGTGATAAGAGTGATGCGAACGCTGCATCTTCTGATCCGTTTCCCACTCTATTTGTTCATTAGAACGAAACTGAAGAGCTGCTTTAAAAATGGGAAAACGTGCTTCATTTATAATTTGCACTGTACACGCTCCGCTTTCGCTCATAAATAGTCTCTGTTGATTTTGGGAAATATCCCATTTCACTTTCATGACTGCCTTCATATACAAATACAAAAATCCAACTAGCAGCAAATAAAATAAAAAGATAGCTACAATGAAAAATTGATTGGTAAATACGACGAGTATAAGACAAATAACACCGATTCCCCCTATAGAGAGAGGTTCCATTAACGGATGTTTCCTTTTTATAATTTCATTCATACGCTTTCCACTGGCACTGCAAGTTTTTCTAAAATTCCTTGCAGTACATCTACTTTTGTTGTTTTCATATCCCCTTCAATTGTTAATGTTAACCGGTGGGCACAAACCGGAACTGCCAAAGCTTTCAAATCATCAGGGGTTACATAGTCCCGCCCCTTTAATAACGCCCTTGCCTGCGCCGCTCTCATAAAAGCTAAAGACCCACGCGGACTTACCCCAACTTCTACTAAATCATGTTTTCGCGTCGCTTCTACAATATCAAGTAAGTATTCTTCCACCTCATCGTGCATATGAATCTTTTTCGATTGCTCTTGCAACTCCAATATGTCAGAAAGAGTTACAACGCTTTGTAAGTCATTAAATGGATTTTTTTCTTTAAACCGTTTCAACATTTCCTTTTCATATTTACGATTTGGGTACCCTTGGCGAATCGTTAATAGAAAACGATCTAACTGCGCATCTGGAAGTGCAAATGTTCCTGCCGATTCTAACGGATTTTGTGTAGCTAACACAATAAACGGATCTGGTAATACATGCGTTACTCCCGCGATTGTTACCGTACGCTCCTCCATTACCTCTAACAACGCTGATTGTGTCCGTGGAACGGCCCGATTAATTTCATCTACTAAAACAAGATTTGCAAAAATAGGACCCTTTCTCGTTTTAAAATCACTTTCTTTCATATCAAAGTATTCTAATCCTACTACATCACCTGGCAACGTATCCGATGTAAATTGAATACGCTGAAAAGCCCCATCGATACTTTTCGCAAGAGTTTTGGCTAATGTTGTTTTCCCTGTTCCTGGCACGTCTTCTAATAAAACATGTCCATTTGCAACTAGCGCAATCATCGCTAAATCGATTACCTCTTCCTTGCCTACAATGACCTTCGAAACATTTTCTTTAATTTTCTCTAATATAGACATATTTCTTACCCACCTTTATTTTTTGACTTTTCCGATATTTTAACACGATAATCTTTTTCTATAAACTGGAAAATATGAGTTTTCTTCAAAATCACTGCAACATGAACTCTACCGAGTGAATAGTGAGTATCATGAATATAACCAAAGAAGCAAAGGACTAAAACTTCTCAATGCTATAAAAATACTACATCTATTTACAACACGATAACTTGCTATCATATAAGAGTATACAAATAAAAAATAAATGGTATAGACAACTCACTAAACAAGAAAAGATGCCTAAATTAGACATCTTTTCATTTAGATACTAGATTATCAAGCTTCCAATGGATATCTCCAAATGGATCAAGCTTACTATCCATATATACATACATATTATTGAAATCTTTTGGTGAATTTTCCGTCTTAAATGAAACGTCAAAAGTTAAAGAGTAGCCAACTGGCACACTTTTGAATTTCTCTTCGTATATAGGCATAACTTGACCTTCATATTTTTTTCCCGTCTTTTCATCTTTAACAAAATACTGTATTTCTGAAAGATCAATTGCTTTTTCATCGGCCCGAGCATTATTGATCGTAACACGAGCTACAATGCGCCCTATTCCATCTACTTTTTCATATTTTGCATTTTCAACTGTTGCTCTGTAGTATCCACCTTTTGCAATTTCTCCATATCGTAGTGCATCCTTCTCCATTCTGTTCTCTTCAGACACTTTTTCTGATTTCTTTGATTGAGTAATTACTTCTTGCTTTGTTGTAGTTTGTTCACTACAAGCTGCCATTAAGCTTGTAAGTAAAAATGCTGTACATGTTACTTTTATTAAAGATTTCATAGAACTCCCTTTCTCTATCCAAAAAATTAAAATACAGGAATAATTTTACTTTAAAAGATAGATAGAAAGGAAGACTTTTTAGGAAATTTGTTTTTATTCCTAGAACGCTGATTATGTCAATGAAAATTCCCTTAAGTACTTCTAAAGGGGCTTTTAAATGGTTTGCGATACTTTTTTATAAACGGTATGACTTTATTTCAAATTCACATAGTAAGCTTCTTATCTAGGTTTCCCTCCTTTAGAAGCTTCCCATGAAATTGATTAATACATAAAAAATTGACCGCCCATTATAGGCGGTTTAATTTTACAGATTTATTCCATTATCCCCTCTAACTTCGCATCCTTCTACATATTTGTAATGCCAAGCATCTTGAATAGATAAGACCGGAAATTCCTCCAAAGGCTTTGTAAATCGAAGAAGGCGAACAGAAGCAAAAAAATAAGAATAAACCTTAGGGCAAGCCTTGTTTATTTAAACGTAATTATAAACGTATTGACCTCAGTATTCTGTACTTCATCCCGGGATGAGCGGTAAAAACAACGGCTAGGACAGAGAACACTTATCTATAATTTAGCAGAACAAAAAAGGGCTGCAATACCAGCGTTCATAACACTGATATGCATCCCCTAGCAGCATAGTACTTACTTCTTTTCACACTTAAGCCTGATAACTTTAAATTTACGTATGATGGTAAACATATTTTACTTTATAACATTTCGATTCACCTTAAATCCCAATTTAATACAGCAATATAAAAATAGGTACTAATCTATAGTTCCCCTCTTGAAACATTATTAACTTTGTTATTCCGAAAATCCATTAACAAAAAAAGTGATGGTCTCAATTTCATCTTCAGTTAAACTTCTCTGTAAAGACTTAGACATTTCTTTAACTATTGCCTCTGAGCTTCCTTCATACTTTTTTGTAAGCAATGCTGTAGTTTTTAAGAATTTAAGTTCTAATTGAAACTCTTCTTTAGTTAATGGAGCTTCATGATGGGATAAAACAAAAATTTCCGCATCGTATTTCTCAATTTGTTCAATTAACTGGAGCGTATTCTCTATCGTATAACTCCACTTCTTTGAGTAGAGATTTGCATACATACAATCTCCTAGAAAAAGAACTTTTTCTTCCTGAATATAAATGACAGTAGAATCATCAGCGTGATCTCCACCTACATGTTCAATTGCACACGTCACCCCACCTAGATTCAAAGTCATTTTCTTATCGAATGTAATATCAGGTAATGGGAGGATAATCTCCCTCTGATTTCCTAGCTCTTTCTTTATTGCATCCGCACAAAATGGAATTTCTAGACCCTCTTTAACACGTTGGTCTAAATATTTATCTTCCCACGATAAATTCTGTAACTGTTTAATTTTGTTATAAGTTTTATAATGAGAAATAATTGGCATTTGCATCTCATACATTCCAAATATATGATCCCAGTCGGAATGTGTAAGTATAAGCCATTCTCCTTTAATATCATATGTATCTAATTGTTCCAAAAATAATCTAGCATGTTTCGAAGAATTTCCAGCATCAATTAATAGTGTCTTTTCTTCCCCTTTAACAGCAGCTAGAATAGGACGATCTGTTTCTTGATACGGTGGTAAGTATAAAACTCGATTAGATATTCTCTTTAGTTTCTGCAATTTTTTGTTCCCCTTGCTGATTTTTTTATTATGCCTTTTTATAGATAAAATAGTTGCATTCTCTATAATGTCTTAATTACGAACAAGCTCTTCACTTAAAGAACAAATATAATTTTACATACAGAGGTAGATAGAAAGAAAGACTTTTTAGGGAATTTGTTTTATTCCTAGAACGCTGATTATGTGAATGGAAAGCTCCCTCTGTACTTCTGAAGGAACTTTGAAAGGTTTTGTGATACTTTGATTTTATGTTAGCAAAATATAGTCTTTATTTTGCATATCCTTTATACGTTTTTTATCAACATATAATCTCCTTCCTCCATTTTTATTCTGCATCTATATCAACTAAAAAAGTTCCCCTCACTAGAAATTCAAAAAGATATTAAAATTTCTTGTTTTACTATAAAAAACGAATTCATCGAGAATTAATTCCTTACAGTCGTTTGTTACACATCGGCACGATGTATAACTTAAAAAACGTCAATATACCTGTTTTTCAATTTACCCTATATGATATTTTTATACCAGCTGTTACATAGATGAAGAGTCACATTATTACCAATTACCGGAAATGGAATATCATAATTAAATGAACATACAAATGATATTACCGATTTATTTTCTTTTTTCGTTTTCTTCTCGTTGTCTTCTTCTATAAAGAAATTATTGTTTAACCCTTTAAATGCCACTATTCTCATTCTAATTATCTCATAAAAAATATGTTCTGTTTAATAAGTAACGATACAGTTTTCAATAAACCTCAATATTCCGACAATAATGTAGATACAATAATCTTTCTCCTCCCCCTCAGAGATGAGCAGTTAGCTATTGCTAGCTGCTCTTTTTAATTCATGTAATTTCTTCTCAATTTCCTCAATTCGTTTATCTCTAATTTAAACATTATCTCTTAAAAATTCATTTTCTTCTTTTTAAGAAAATTTTTTCTAAATATTTACCACCACTAACATCTGGAGGTATTTGTAAAATAAAAACGAATTCCTATATTTGCAAGATATAAAAATTTCAGGAGGATGTTAAAATGGAAAAAACAATGATGGCAGGAACAACAAACATGATGATATCTATGGAAAAGATGATGTGTGAAATGAAATGTATGAAAATGATGATGAACAATATGATGCAAATGGATGTAGAAATGGATAAAGCTATGATGAATAAAATGCAAGAATGTGATGCAATGATGAATTCTACTATGTCTATGATGAAAGCAATGAAAGAGAAATGTTGTTAATAAACAAAATTGTTTAAATGCGTATATAAGAAAGGCTGGTCTTCTACCAGCCTTTCTTTAACTAACTTTAGGTAAGAAGTTCCCATCCTATTTTACATACAACCTACATTTCAGATATGTTTCTTGCAAAATACATTCATGTATAGGAATTGCATTGCATCCTTTAGGCATATCAATCATTTCGCAACATTTAAAATTCCTTCTGTTTCATCAGTTGAAGGAACTGTCCAATTTGTGTTTGCTAGCTTGATGGTGATGTGGAACAATCCATTTAAGATTGAGTAAAAAAGAAGAAATTCCTGTCTTTCCTCCTGAAGAGAAATATCGTCATGTGATTACTTCTAATAATCAGGTACCCAAATAGTTATTTAAAAAAATCTACTTCAAGAAGGAGTTGACCGTAAAAGAATTGTGAGCTACTCCAGTTTAGATTGGCACATTTCGAAAAGAAGTTTGTAAAGAAGGACACTATTGATGACGAGTATGCTCAAAACTTGTTCGATCGGATGAATGTTCTTTGTAGCATGATCCATTTTGGAATTGTCCAGTAAAGAGGATGTATAAGCCATTTCACTCACCAGTTATAATGAAAGGAGCAAACGAATGAAAAAAATTACTCTTGGCGATTTAAACTCACCGGAAACTATGCGCGATCCCATTGTGTACTATAAACCTTTCTTCGAACAAAAAGAGCCCCTCTTTCGTCTGGATGATTTTTACGGTATGGGAGGAGCATGGATCGCATTGCGCTATGACGATGTTGTTACCATATTGAAAGATCCGCGTTTTCTCAAAGATTTACGAAAATTCGAACCGCCCCAAGATAAACAGGAATTCATTGAGGAAAATACATCTGTGAGCAAGCTGTTTGAATGGATGATGAATATGCCGAATATGCTTACGGTCGATCCGCCTGATCATACCCGCTTACGCCGGTTGGTCTCTAAAGCCTTTACTCCGCGTATAATCGAGAATCTTCATCCCCGTATTCAGCAGATTGCCGACGAATTGTTGGATGCTGTGAAGGAAAAAGGAAAAATGGATATTATTGCAGATTTTGCCTACCCTCTGCCCATTATTGTTATTTCAGAGATGCTTGGAATCCCCGTTACTGATCGAAACCAATTTCGTGACTGGACACATAAGCTCATGAACGCTGCTATGGATCCTCGTCAGGGGGCTGCAGTTACTGCAACACTCGAAAAGTTTATTCATTACATCGAAACATTACTGGCGGAAAAGCGCGTAAATCCTAGCAATGATCTGATGAGCGCTCTGGTCCAAGCACAAGAGAAAGAAGACAAGTTGAGTAAGAACGAGCTTCTTTCGACGATTTGGCTTCTCATTATTGCTGGACATGAGACAACAGTTAATCTCATCGGTAATGGCGTACTGGCGTTACTGCAACATCCCGAACAAATGGATCTGCTACGGGACAATCCTTCCATGCTTTCCTCTGCTGTCGACGAGCTGTTGCGCTATGCTGGCCCGATCATGATTGGTAACCGTTTTGCAGGTGAAGATATCACAATGCATGGAAAAATAATCCACAAAGGCGAAATGGTACTGTTTTCCCTAGCAGCTGCCAACATTGATCCGCAAAAATTCTCTAATCCCGAAGCATTAGATATTACACGTGAGGAAAATGATCATCTAGCTTTCGGCAATGGTATCCATCGCTGTTTGGGTGCTCCATTGGCACGCTTGGAAGGACAGATTGCATTTGGCACATTGCTGCAACGTCTACCTAATCTGCGCCTAGCAACTAAACCCGAACAACTGGTTTATAATTATAGTAAATTCCGTTCTCTTGCAACTCTACCAGTAGTTTTCTAACCCTTTTTCTGCCCATAATGACCAAAATCACTTAAAAAATAGGCTTCGGCTTCGCCTAACAAAATTTCATCACCTACTTTCATTGGGCTATCACGCCTTCACGTTTAGAAGTGGGTGATGAATTTCGGAAAAATGTTAAAGTTACCAAAACCAGAAGATTAAAAAAACTGAATTATACCTCCTAAAGAGTCCAAGGCTTTCCCCTATTACGTTAAAGTACAATAAGGAAATTCCTTCTCTGTCATTTATAGAGTACCTTCCTAGTTTACAGTGTATATTGCTTTTTAATATTCTCTGATATTGATTGCAAAATGTTGTTTAAATCTTACATCAATAGCCCTTTTCTCTTTCACACACTGAATATAGAGTGTACGAAAGAGAAAAGACTCGTTCCACAAACTCCATATTAACATCAAACACGTATCCTTCATTATAAGAAAGACTTAATTCAACTGTATTTTCATAAATTGACATAATCATTATTAATTTAAATCCTAAGTAATCCATTTTATGATCCAGATACACGCCTGCACCTTCAATCAAAAAGTCTTCTGGTTCACTTTCAAATTGCTCTAATAGTTCGGATTCATCACCTTTAAATACGATTCTGACAATCTCTCTTTGTTCACATAAAGTTCGATTATTTTATATAATCGAATACCCTATAATTATGATAAAATAATTTTAAACCTGTTATACCAAGACTCCTGGAAAACTAGGAGTCTTGGTTATGTAACTACCATGATTTGAAAATACAATAGAAATTTACGAATCAAAAACCAACATTACAGAGTTTGCATCAGGAGGTATATAATGAAAAAATTATATTATGCATCGTTCGTATATTTAGTTATCGGTTTATTATCTGGTGTATTCGCTAGAGAATATGCAAAATCAAAGGGCATTCTAGGGTCCACTCTGCTGAACCTTTTACACACACATACGCTCGTACTTGGATTTTTATTTTTCCTAATTGCCCTAGCATTAGCAAAATCATTTGCATTTCATAAAGTGAAGGGTTTTAATATGTGGTTCATCGTCCATAATATTGGATTAATTTTAACACTTTCTTCACTGGCAACTCGTGGACTTCTTCAGCTAAATGGAGCTGATTTCAAAGGATTAACCTATATAATCGGATTCTCCCATTCTCTCATCGGCCTTACCCTTATTTGGTTTATGATGCTATTAAAAAAATCATATAAAATGTAGTGTGTAATAAAGCTTCAGCAAAAACAAAAAAGAATCTCATATTACTTATGAGACTCTTTTTTCTACATTAAACAGATTCTATAACCTTAGCATTATAAATAAACATTCGACTTAATATCGTCATCACAATTACAAGGATAAGAAAATATAGAGGCATAACAAGCAAAGAACCTGTATGCAATTGACTCATTCCCCAAATCGTAACGGTAATGATGATATAAAATCTTAGATATTTAGAGCTTTCTTTCGCTACGGAACTGGAGGGGCCATGATAGAAATACGGTCATAATACATCAAAAAGAACAACTCAATTGCTTCATGTTAATACCTATAGGAGGGTATGAATTAACATTTATTTTTCATTACTTCTCTTTACAAAGATTAACATATATCATATGTTTCATTTTCCTATATTACAAAGTTAAAGAACAACATATTCCGTCTCAATACATAGATTGATAAAATTGCTTTTTTGCCCCCCCTCATCATAGGCATAAATTCCTGTACCCGCTAATTTTAACTGTCTTTCTTCTGTACTAATCTTAGTAACATCCTTCTTTTTATGATCATAAACACCCTCGCTGGCTAACTCCAGTTTCCCTACATCAGAACGGATTTTAGTCATTCCTACTCTCTCCCCTCATTAAATTTATTTTTAGAGTCTAAATACTCCTTTTTTCCATCTTTATCATTATATTGTTTAGGTGAAAAGCTTACAGTGTAATTTTCTCGATATGATAACAACTGATCCTGAACTTTCTTTTTATAATTGATATCCAAATCCATATCCACAATTCTATTAGGCTCATTAGGTGAATTTAGCTTCATTTCTAGTTCTGCTGATATAAATTCATCATAATCCAAGTGTAGTTTCGGTTTTACAATTTTATCAAATTGTTGTTTATTAAACTTAAACCTAACCAGTACAGGCTCATCCAGTCCTCTTCTTGTATCTTCAGGTGTAACTTTCGCAAGCCCTTTTAAATCTGTAAAAAAGAAAGTAACTAAAGATGCATCTACATTAGGTGTAGAAAACTGAATATTCTTATTGGAATAACTTATGTTTGTTGTATACACATACACATCTTCTTCTTTTTTATCCGTTGTACCCCTTATATGTTCTCCAGAGTAATGTATTGTGTACGTACTCTTAGACTGCGAAGTTACACCATAAAACGAATGATCTCTTATCGAAAAAGTTCCTTCCGTGACTTGATCTATTCTTGCTTCGTCCCTTTCCTCTTCCACCTTCGGATACTCTAGAATTCTATAAACACCCACTATACCCATCATCACTTGCAGCCATGACAGTCTTCATATCACCTTCATCCAGTGCTTTGGCAATATCCTTATACTCAACCTTGCATCCTGTAAGTGTTAAACATGTTCCTAGTAATACACTTATGAAACCCATTTTTACTCTTTTTTTCATACAGTCACCTCGTTCGTTACTCTTGGCATTTTAAGTTTAGTTATATTTCCTTTTACCCTGCGACATAAAAGTTCCAACTTGATGAACGCGCGACACAAATAATTAAGGATTATTGAAAATTCTTTAAAAGTATCCTTTCAAAAAATCCCTTTGTATCATCATGATTTAAAACCCTCAATAAATTAGGTGTTTCAAAGAATTCCACATGACTTATTTCATTATCTTTTGGATGTAAATCTGTTCTGTCACCTATATATTCTACATAAAACATAGTCGTTTCTTGTTTTTCATATCCGAGATTCGATTGGACTTCTTTAGGGAAAACAAAACAAATCTTGTCTTTGAATTGTTTAATAACCCTAAACTCTTTGGAACCAGTTTCCTCTTCAAGTTCTCTCAAAATAGCACTTGCTAAGTCATCATCTGAATGTTTTACTCCTCCTTTTGGAAAGTCCCATTCACCCTTTGACATAGTATGTTCTTCTGCTATATC
Organism: Bacillus sp. DHT2; assembly: GCF_026241455.1. Classification (NCBI taxonomy): domain Bacteria; kingdom Bacillati; phylum Bacillota; class Bacilli; order Caryophanales; family Bacillaceae; genus Bacillus; species Bacillus sp. DHT2. Next base: position 82,624 of record NZ_JAPHWH010000001.1, on the reverse strand, counting down.
GCTAATTTTCACCTTATGTACCAATAAGAACTCATTATGTTGGAATACGATTGCACCTACAGCTTGCCTAATCATTCTACTGTACCCCCTAGAATCTTATTATGAATGTTATTTGGATTTTTAGCCCATTCCAACATTAATTCTCTTTGCTTAACGGCTAAATCTTCAAATGGTTCACTAATGTGCTCAATATTGTTAAAGCGTTTTTCAAAAACACGAGTACTATTAATCTTGAGATACCCACCAAATCCCTTGTCATCATTTAAAATCCATACTACTCTTGTAAAATGAGAAAAAAGTATAGCTCCGGTACACATCGGGCATGGTTCTAGTGTTGTATATAATGTAATAGGTAGTCTGTTTTCTTTAGCAAGTATGAGCTTCTTTCCTGCTGTTCTGATGGCATCAATTTCAGCATGAGCGGAAGCATCATCCTGAGTATGTACCCTGTTTCGTCCCTTACCTAATATTTCATTGTTTCGCCCAACAATAATAGCACCTACTGGATATGTGTTCTCTTTCATTGCTTTTTTCGCTTCTTCTAAAGCCATTTCTAAAAACAAACGATCCATTTCTCTCACCAAAACAAATTCCCCCTTTTAAATTCAATTCTATCAAAAAAAGTAATAAAAATATGATGAACAATACACGAAATTAACATTAAATGTAATTATTTGAAGTAAGAATAAAAAAATGGTTTTTATTGTATTTTTTTGAACGGTCGTGCTAAAACATAACCATGAGTATAAAAAATAAAACAAACAACCAAAAAGAAATGTCATTTATTGAAAAAGCCCGTAGAGCTCAGATTGTGGAATGTACGATTGATACACTTGCTGAAGTGGGTTATGCACAAGCCTCTTTAGGACAAATCGCTAAACGCGCAAAAATAAGTAAGGGGGTTATTTCTTATCACTTTACAAACAAAGAGAAACTTCTGGAGCAAGTTATAACTGATTATTATATAGCTTGCCAGTCCTTTATTTGTTCGCAAATTGAAGCTCAAACGCCCCCAAAAGGAATGCTCCAAACGTATATTAAATCTAATCTGAAATTTATTGATGAACATCGTAAGCATGTATTCGCTGTTATAGAAATTGTTTCAAATGAAAGAACAGATGAAGGGAAACTTCGGTTTGCAGCAGACTATGATGAAACCATTTTTCTTCCCATTGAAAATATTCTACGTTTAGGGATACAAGAAGGAGTGTTTCGAGATTTTTCTGAAACGTCTTTAAGGGTGATGACGTTAACAATCAGGCATGCCATAGACGGATTTAGCCTAGAGCTAATGAGAAATCCCGATCTTAACGTTAAAGATTACACTGAAGAACTTATCACAATCTTTGAGCGGGCAACTCAAAAGTAACATATCACCCTAATGAGGGAGGAAGTACATGATATTTTATGAGTTTATTTGTTTTTGTTGTAAAAAAGTATTTCGGGTATATGAAGGAACTGAAAAATATAAGCAATTTAAGAAAAATCCGAAAAGGAAATATTGCTGTGACGAATGCGGTCATAAAATAAAACTTGAAGCAATAAAACATTTTTTTAGATAGTGGTACTATCTACTACTCACTTTTGCTAGTAGATAATGTCCAACATAAACTATTCTAAAATGGTTAAACTTTTTTATAAAACGGAAGGTTCATCCAAGAAGAAAAGACACTATTTTAATTAATCGTTTTTCAAAATGGTGTCTTTATGTTTCTCACTAAATAAGGATTTTCGCTGTACAGAAATGGGTTAATAGTGTTGCAATAATCTTTTTTCTATTTTGCTACAAATATCGTAGGATTATCGGAAATTAATTTGCAACATAATATATGCAACGTTTTTATTAGGTCTATTTTTGGGGTCTGTGTAGCAATGGAACCAAATCACTCAATAAGTATTAGCGGACATTATCCGTGCACAAAAAAAGAAGGCTCTTCAATTTGGAAGACCTTCCTTTTTAAAGATTCATAAATAATCTACATAGTTTATCATATCTGACAAAGGAATTATAAATGTAACTTTAGTTCCTATATTTACCTTAGAGTCAATCGTAATTTTTATGCCTAGCTTGGAACAAAGCTTTTCACATAGATACAAGCCCATACCTGTACTTTTACTAAATCTTCTACCATTTTCACCTGTAAATCCTTTTTCAAACACTCTATTTATATCTTTATCTACGATCCCTACTCCATTATCTTCTATAGTTAACATGACTGAGTTGGCTTTCTTAACTGAATATATGCTGATCATGGGCGTTTCACTGTTTGCATATTTTACAGCGTTCCCTATTATCTGATTGAGCATAAACTCGAGCCATTTTCCATCACTATATACAATTTCGTTGATATCTTTTATATCTAGTTTGATTTTCTTATGAATGAAATCCCTATAATTTCTTTTCACGACATTCCTTACTGCATCATTAAGATGAATGGGTTTAATAATGTAGTCTTTGCTTACATTGTTACTTCGGGAATAATACAACACCTGTTCTACAAACCCCTCAATCCTATCGATCTGGAGGTCTATTTTATTCGTTAATTCATTTTGATTATTTTCAATAATTAGCTTTGTAGAAGCAATTGGGGTTTTAATCTCATGTACCCATGTTTCTATATACTCCCTATAGTCTGCCTGCATATCTTTGTAGTATTTCACATTCTCATGCATATCTCTACTTACCGGCTTCAGTATATGGTTTAGTTTTTCCCCATGGATAAAATGAGCTTCCTTTATTACTTCTGGAAGTAGGTATTTCTTATCTAAACTTTCTAATATGCTGTCAACTTCATCATAATATACTTTAGCCTGTATACACTCTAAAGCCATATACGAAAATAAGGGCAAAAACCAAATACAAAACACAAAGAATATGAGAAGGGCATGAAAATCCATCATAACCATCACAGCTAATAATATAAGAAATAGCAGCAGATTAGATATAATTACTACCACTTTGTCTTTAATAAATTCACCTATACTCATGGCATGATATACCCCAATCCCCTTCTTGTTTCGATTGGGTTTTCGATGCCAATCTCCTCAAGCTTTTTTCGTAATCTAGTAATATTCACAGTTAAAGTACTGTCATCTACAAAATAATCTGATTTCCACAAGTGTTCCATAAGGAACTCCCTTTTTACGATATTTCCCTTATTGTTTATTAAATAGGAAAGGATTTTCACTTCATTTTTCGTTAACTCTATCGCTTGGTTTTTATACATAACGCTTGCATTGGAAAGATTTAAATGGAAATCCATGTAACTTAACATATTACTCACCTTCGAACTTCCATATGTTCTTTTCAAGATATTTGTTATCCTTGCTAATAATATTTCTGTATTATAGGGCTTTGTAATAAAATCATCTGCACCTAAGTTCATACTCATTAATTCATCTACTTCATTGTCCCTACTTGTAACTATTATAATTGGAACATCTGAATTTTTACGTATTTCTCTACATATATAATATCCATCGAACACAGGAAGATTTATGTCTAGCAATATAAGGTCTGCATTTTCGTTTTCAACATACTGCATGATATTATTATAATCTATAGGAGCTTTTACATCGTATCCATATCTTTGTAAAAAGTTTTGCAATTCTTCTCTGATCACTGTATCATCTTCAATAATCATAATTTTCTTCATAAAATTCCCACCTTCAATCTATTTCACCTTCCATTATATTATCCCTTATATTTTATATAAATATACAGCTATATTTAACTACTAAATATGAAAGTACATATTTAGTTTTATCAGGAATTTTCACCTGTTACATTCTTGATTATGTCAAAGAGGTACCTACTTTTCAGTAAATACCTCTTTACATGAATACTTATTTATTATTTAACATTTAACTTTTCTTTCACTTTTTCAGGTAATTGTTCCGCTGTTACCTCTTTATATGAGTTTATATCATTTGAATCCTTATTCAAGGGTTTAAATACATCAACAGTAAGATATGCATTTACTTTCAGCTTTTTTTTAGCCCAAAATTTCACAGGAACCTCATTTCCGTTTTTATCATATGCCATTAGATTATAATCAACGAATCCCGTCGAAGGGTTCACAATTCCTGATTTACTATTTTCTGTTATTTTAACGTAACACTTTTCATACTTCAGTTTATTATAACCGTACCACCCTCCAACTGCTGCGAATAATAGTCCACTTAAAATACTTAAAACAATTAGCGTTTTTTTCAAAATAATCACCTTTTACTTCTATTATTTTTACTGCTGAATTTTACTAAAACCTTGTCTACAATCAATCTCTTTATAAATTACTCTTAACAATATTTTTATATCCTATATATGTTGTAAAGAAATATCCTACATACACTATAATAAATATGAAAGCGGTCATTAGCGCTGGAAGGGTAATATCTAGTTGATACACATTACTTATCGTTTCACTCATCATCTTAATTCCCACCACTGAGTGAATCAATGCAAGAATAACCGGAAGACTAAAATATATGCAAGTTTGCATAAAAATTGTTTTGTTAATCATTCTTTCGTTTGCACCAATTCTCTTTAAGGCTTTATATCTTTCTATACTATCACTGGCCTCTGATAATTGTTGAAGAGCTAATACAGCCATGCTAGTAATTAAGAACACGATTCCAATATATATTCCGATATACAGCACCATAACTGTGAACCCCTTGGATTCTGAGTATGTTTGATCCTTTGATACCCCCTGTGGCATACCTCTATCCCGATATCCAGCCATAAAAAAGTCATGGTCGATTTTATCATATTTTTTATTATATTCTTCTCTGTTTTTATCTAAATAATTTACATTAAATACTGACATACGAATCTTATAACCTGATAAAAATTCATCATTTATAATGATTGTACATACATTATCTGTAAAACCACTAGTAGTATGAAGATTTTCTTCTATAACTTTAGTTTGTTTTACCGAATATTCTTTTCCTTTAATATTAAGTTTATTACTGTCTTTCAACTTTTTATTAATTGGTTTAATTACTGGACCTTTATCTGATGAGATTAAAACCTCATCCTTATTTAAATTTATTTCTTTTTCACCCTTTAATTGGAGAATTTTATTATAATCAGATACCTTAACAAAGCTTACGTTAAATGGTTGAAGCTTTTTATCTCGAGATTTCAACAATTCTCCTACGCTTAACTCTGCATCATATTCATTGTAAACTATATATTTTTCATTTTTACTTATTTTAGATTTAATCTTATTTAACGTATCTTCATGGTTATTTTGACTAACATTGTACAACCTTACACTAGCATCAAAAGGCGTTACTTGTTCAAGTCCTTCTTCAGTAGCTTGTTTAAAACTTATTCCAGTAGACAATATCCCTATTGTAAGAAATATCATTAAACAAATGAGAGACATGGATAAAAAATTCGTATTCACCTTACTATTTATTTGTTTAATTATAAAAATATTTAACTCTTTTAAATATACCTTTTTATTTTTCTTTACTATATACAAGATGAATCCAGATAAACTAAAGAAAAATAATACTGTACCTAAAATTCCAAGGATTATTGCTAGCAGGAACATAGGATTATCTATCCTGAAGCCTATTTTCAGTATTGTTTTATATGCATAGCCAAGCGAGATCACGCATAAAATAAATACTATTAGATGTATAATAGGATTTTTAAATTTTACCTCTTCATTTTTCTTACTTGCTGTTAACAAATCGATAATCTTGTATTTAGAAATAACAAATACATTAAGGATTATAACAAGTAAGAACATGATACCAAAGTACAATATAGTCTTACCTATAGCACCTGTCGAAACTGCGAATTTATATTCATTCATCGATAAATCGAATAGCTTTAAAGTCAAGCTAGATAAGGCTTGTGATGCTGCAATTCCTAGTATAAGTCCGCTAATTAAAGATATAGCTCCAACTATTATGGTCTCTGTTACTAATATGCTAGATATTCTTCTTTTTCCCATACCTAAGGTCATATAAATTCCTAATTCTTTTTTACGTTTCTTTATTAAAAAATTACTCGCATATAATATAAGACTTCCTAATATGATGGATACAAATACTGATATACCAGCCAATGCACGAGTTAACGTTTCTATATATGATGAACCTGTAAACTTCAGTTCAGTAAGCGCCTTTTGTGACTCTATTGAATTAAAGCTATAAAATATACAAACAGCTAATGTTAGTGTTAAGAAATATATAGCATAATCCTTAAAACTCTTCTTTACATTACTTACGGCAATCTTAGAGTACATTATTATCATCACCTCCAAGCAGTGTGATCACTTCGATAATTTTATTAAAGAATTCTTTTCGAGAATCATTTCCTCTTACTAACTCATTAAAGATTTTCCCATCTTTAATAAAAAGGATTCTACGAGCATAGCTAGCTGTAAAGGCATCATGCGTAACCATAAGAATTGTTGTCTTTAAATCTTTATTTAGACTCTCAAATCTTTCCAGTAATAATCTAGATGATTTAGAATCCAACGCTCCGGTTGGTTCATCCGCAAGGACTAAGGATGGATCTGTCACGATCGCTCTTGCTGACGCAACCCTTTGTTTTTGTCCACCTGACATCTGATAAGGATATTTGTTTAAAACTTCTTCAATCTCTAAATACTTTGCTACTGCTTTTATTTTCCCATCTATTTCTGAACTTTTTTCACCTTTAATTGTTAACGCTAAAGCAATATTTTCATATGCTGTAAGAGTATCTAATAGGTTAAAATCCTGAAATATAAAGCCTAACTCATTTCGTCTAAATGTATCTAATGCTTTTGATTTTAACTTTGTAATGTCACTATTATTAATGATGATTTTTCCTGTTGTAATATGATCGATCGTTGAAATACAGTTAAGAATTGTCGTTTTACCACTTCCTGAAGGCCCCATGATTCCAACGAATTCCCCTTCATCTACTTTAAAGCTGATATTATCAATTGCCTTTGTTACGTTATCTTTATTTCCATAATACTTTTCAATTTTTTCAACACTTAATATGGTTTTCATTTGTAGCACTCCTTTTGGTAACACTCCTGTTTTGACTTCGTCTTATGTAACTAATTTTATCCGGTTATATTTGTAGTATCGATGGAACTACATTACATTAACATTACATTTTCGTAATGTTTCACAAAGGAAACCCTCGACTCATGAATAAGCCAAGGGAAAAATAATGAAAGAGAATTTTGTTTTAGGCACAGTTCCTAAATAGAATCTGGATTTGAGTTAATATTTTGGACACAAAAAAGTTAAATCTATGCTACTTTTTTAGCCATATGGATAATTATGTGTCTGTTGTGATGGAAAAGGCAGGACAACCAAGTATACAGAAATTAAAAAGTGAAAATCTTGCTAGAATATATAAAGAAGGGACAAATACATACTTATTAGTAAAAAGTGATGATAGTACTTTTATCTTAGAAATTTCAGAGAAAAAAATTAATCGTATTTACGGCGAAAATTGGGATAATAGTGAGCAAGAAATAAAAATATATCATGAATTACTTAATAAGTTTAAAATGGAAAGTGTGCAGCAAGAGTAAAATAAGACTGGTCATGTTAATACGTGATACAAGTAAGAAGCATAGTCATATTAAGCAAATACGCTCATAAAGCCAAAAACACCCTTCTAAACTTAGAAAGGTGTTTTTGACTATTTAAATTCATTAATTACTCCGGCGTAAACCACACAATCTGCTGAATTCGTACAAATACCGGCACTTCTTTTTCTTCTAATACAAGATGATCTGGCTTCACACTTCTCAAAGTTCCATTTACACTTCCCCGAATTGTTTCCACTACAATTCTTTTCCCAACGATAGATTGCAATGTTTGTACAACATATGGATCAACAAGTGCAACCACATCACCACTTATCTCATAACCATCTCGAAAATAACCGAACACATCTTCGTATGAATAGTACATATGACCCTCCTCTTTTTAAGATTTGCTGTAGTGTATGTGGCCTGCATTCAAGAAGTACCTATCTAACAGAAAAAGCGATACCACAATGTGACATCGCTTTTGTATGTATGGAAGACTAGCCGAAAATCCTCTAGCCTATTCCCATTTATAAGTCCAAAATTGTTCAATTTGTAACCATTTTAATGTTGCAGCATCTTTGTTTTGCAGCTTTACTTCCGTTTCTTCTAACATCGCTTCTGTTTGTGAACGATGCGCACGTAAAGCTGCTAATTTTTGTTCGAAGGCTTCACTAATGTTGTTGACAACATCTGGTTCACCTAATACTTCTTCACGATTTTTTGTAATCGCAACTGCATGAATGACCGGACGTGTTTCTTTTGGCATACGTGAGACTGCACGAACGGTAGCACGGCCGAATGCATCATGATCTGGATGAACACCGTGCTCTGGATAGAATGTAATAATTCGTGATGGCTGTACATCGCGAATGACTGTTTCAATTTTATCTGCTACAAAATCTACATCTTCAAATTCTAATGTTTTATCGTGGAAACCAAGCATTCTTAAATCTTCAATGCCCATTGCTTCGCACGCATCTTTTAATTCCTTTTCACGGATATTTGGAATCGTTTCGCGATTGGCAAAAACGTTCTTACCCATATTGCGTCCCATTTGTCCAAGCGTCCCGCACGCATATGTTACAGGTACTCCTTGCTTTCTTAATAAACTAATTGTTCCTCCTGCTGCAAATGATTCATCATCTGGATGCGGAAATACAACAAGCACATGTCTTTCCATACTTTCCCCTCCTTTTTATTTAAATGGTGTTAAGCTTAACTCAAGTGCTACAGCTAAGCGCCCTTTATTATCATGTCCCGCTAGTAACAGACGATCTTGCTCGTCTACTTCCCAATGCGTAATACCTTCAGCATATACCCAGCCATGGTCCATTTTGAGACCAACTCGGTATGGATTTGTTCCTGTTATTTTCCCTCGTTCAAAACGAATAATCGCATTTCGAATGAACGCTCCGACTGTCATCATTTTTTCATTAAAATGTGAAGCGTATGCTCCATTTGTCGTTTCTAAATGAATATATACATCTTTATTTACAAAACGTTCGATTTCATGTTGAATAACAGCACTATCTTTTACTATTTCCATCGGATTTCACCTCTTTAAACCATTTTACGCAAAAACAATGTAAATTGCTATCTCTATAATAGAGGACATTACTTACTTTGCATAATAATTTGTATTTTATTTTTTAATTTTTAATACGAGATATGAAATTTTACTATTCCCTCACTATCCATAAATAGTTTTCTTTCTTTTTTGAATTTGCTACAATAGAGTTTATGCGGAGGGATATATTTCGACAATTTAATACATATTTTAAAGAAGGTGACATGTTGGAACATTCAGCACATGAAGTAGCAAATTGGCAATATTATTTTGCAATCGCCGTATTTTTAGTAACATACGGATTTATTATTTCTGAGAAATTGAACCGTGCTGTAATTGCACTGCTGGGTGCTGCCATAATGATTATTTTTGGCATTGTAGACTTACATACTGCCTTTACATCGCATATCCAATGGGAGACCATTACCCTTTTAATTGGAATGATGATTCTCGTACATATTACGAGTCAATCTGGTGTATTTGAATATGTAGCCATTAAAGCAGCAAAAGCAGCGGGCGGAAAGCCCATTCGAATTTTATTATTTTTATCCCTATTAACCGCAGTCGGCTCTGCATTTTTAGATAACGTAACAACCGTTTTATTAATCGTTCCTGTTACACTATCTATCACACGCATTTTAAAGGTACAACCTGTTCCTTATTTGATTTCTGAAGTATTATTTTCAAATATTGGTGGTACTGCGACATTAATTGGTGATCCTCCAAACATAATGATTGGATCTGCTAATAAACACCTAGATTTCAATGCCTTTTTACTTAATTTAACGCCAATTGTACTTATCATTTCTATTGTTACATTAGGCATTATTTATCTTATGTATCGTAACAAATTAAAAACAACATCTGAACAAATTGCCAAGCTTATGGCACTAAATGAAAAAGACTATATTCGTGACCGAAGCTTACTCCTAAAATCTCTTTCCATTTTAGGTTTGACAATTCTCGGGTTTGTTCTTCATTCAATTATTCATGTAGATGCGGCAGTTATCGCGATGACCGGTGCAACGCTCCTCATGCTAATTGGTGTGAAACAACATGAATTAGAAGATGTATTTGCTCATGTAGAATGGGTAACAATTTTCTTCTTCGCTGGATTATTTATTCTTGTTGGTGGTTTAATTGATATCGGACTTATTTCATCTCTGGCAAAAGAAGTGATTGATATAACAAATGGTGATATCGGTTTTGCAGCGATTCTTATCTTATGGGTATCAGGGGCAGCATCAGCTACTATTGATAATATTCCATTTGTCGCAACGATGATTCCACTGATTCAAGATTTAGCATCAGGACTTGGACTTTCTGTTGATTCTCCTCAAATTGAAGTACTATGGTGGGCATTATCACTTGGTGCTTGCTTAGGAGGAAATGGAACATTAATTGGTGCTTCTGCAAACGTAGTTGTTGCCGGTATTGCTAACCGCGAAGGACACGGATTTTCTTACCTTGATTTCTTAAAAATTGGCTTACCCTTAACAATCATTGCATTATTATTATCACATGCTTATATATATTTACGTTATTTAATGTAAAAAGGTTTGCAGCAATTTGCTGCAAACCTTTTTATCACCAAAATATCCCAATAATTGCCAATGCACCTAAAATCATACCACCAATTTGTCCAACGATTGTTGGTGATAATTGAACCCCTTTTCTTACTTCAACAACCGGCTTTTCATGCCTAAGCTGCTGAACTTCACTTTGTAGCTGATGTACACTACCATGTAATTCTTTTACAAGTTCTTTTAATTCGGCTATCTCTTCATTTACTGGTTTTGGTTTTTCTAAATTCATCTGACACGACTCCTTATTCCAATCCATATACTGTAAAATTTCGACACGAATTATTCTTTATCCTACAAAACACATGCATGTTATTGAATGTATTTATAGCAATATTTTCATTCATAATAAACATCAATTGGTTAATTTTATATGCTACAACACCATATGCTATGAAAAAATTGAAACTTTAATCAGTAAGGTTTCTTTCTTCCCCCACTAATTACTATCCCGCAAATAGCGGGATAAATTATTCTAGCATGGCTATCCATTCATTTCGCAATATACCCATTATGATGCGATCAAAGCTCTTCCCATCTCGCTGAACAGCTTCTCTCATACTTCCCTCCACCTTAAATCCAACCTTTTTATATACTTCAATTGCCGATTTATTATATGAAATAACATCGAGACCTACACGATGTAAGTTTAATTCGTAAAAAGCATATTTCAGAATAAGGCGTAATCCTTCCGTACCATATCCCTTACCTCTATAATTTTTATCACCTATACCAATTGCTAGCAAGCCAGCTCTATTATTCCACTCTATGCTATGAAGTGCCACAAAGCCAATTAAACTATCATCTTGAATCGTTCTTAGCATAAAAGAAACACTATTTGACTTTTTCCCTATTAATAGCTCATTTTCCTTTATTTCATGTAAAGATTGTAGAATCGCTATATCCGTATCTACATTTCTTAAATACTCACTATCCTCTTGCCAAATAGCCATTTGTTCAATATCTTCAGCTCTGATTGCTGATAACTTAATATTTTCACCTAGAAAAAGATTGTTCAATCTCGTGTTCATTTCAAAAATCCCCCTTTTCAATTATGGGGATAGCTCTGTAGTTTATCAGGACTATCTATCCCCTTGTTCCATAGTCTTCAGTAATGATGGGATATTTACAATAAGCGATAACATTGGCACAGCTCCTTTTCATATGATTACATTCATTTTATACTTTTCGGATTATTCATTCAACTTACTTTTTAGTTCTTCCCTTGATGGATGTATGATTAATATTCACTACTTTATCCTTGTATTTTTAACTATTGACTTTTTATTCTAAAGATTTATAGTATAGTAAGTTTCCATCCTGTTTTTTCAGAAAACTAACTCACATGTAAGAAAGGAGAAACAATGTTTTATATCAAACAACTTCTTTTCTTTGCTTATCAACAAGCTTTATCTTGTATTTTCCCTGTCGTTATTTTTGTAACACTTGCTCTGTCAAAATTCATTTCAATCCCAGGACTCTATCGTTATGATTTTATCCTTATCGTATGCCTTCTTATGCAATACATCATGTACAAAACGGGTATGGAAACAAAAGATGAGCTGAAAGTAATTGCTGTTTTTCATCTCATCGGGCTCCTACTAGAAACATATAAAGTTCACTTCGGTTCATGGAGTTACCCTGAAGAAGCATATTCAAAAATCTTTGGTGTCCCACTTTATAGCGGATTTATGTATGCTAGTGTTGCTAGTTATATATGCCAAGCATGGAGAAGGTTGCATTTGCAAATGCATAGGTGGCCCAAGGCGATGTGGACTGTACCTTTAGGGGCTATGATCTATTTGAATTTTTTTACACACCATTTTGTATATGACTTTCGCTGGGTTTTAACTGCCCTTTTATTTATTGTTTTCTTTCGAACGTTTGTTCAATTTTCAGTGCAGAACGTTACATATACAATGCCGCTTGTTCTCTCGTTTTTCCTTATTGGATTTTTTATTTGGATTGCAGAAAACATCGCTACTTTCTTCGGAGCATGGCAATACCCAAATCAACGAGAAGCGTGGAGCCTTGTTCACATTGGAAAGATTAGTTCATGGTTTTTACTCGTTGTCATTAGCATCATGATTGTCGCTCAGCTTAAACATTTGAAAGAACATAAAAACAAGCCAACTTCCATATAGAAAGTTGGCTTGTTCTATTTTACTTTTCTATTGACACTCTTGTTACCTCTATAAATTGCTGCAATGGCGCAGTGATCCATTTATCTTTATGCCAAGCAATTTGTGTAAAAATAGGAGAAATTGTATTCTCTAAGACTAACTCTTTCATTGTACCCTGTTGTATATCCTTTTCTACTACCATTGCTGGTAAAATTGCTATGCCTAAGCCCGCAATTACACATTGCTTAATTGCTTCCACACTAACAAACTCAATTTTGTTTACAGGATATACGTCTTCTGCACGGAATAGTTCTTCAAATATAGTACGATAGGAACAACCAAGCTCTGTTAATAAAAGTGTCTCACTTTCAAAATCCTTTGTAGAAATTATAGATTTCTCAAGTAAAGGATGATTAGGAAATACTACTATTTTTAATTTTTCTCGAACCAACGACTCTACATGTAAAGCATCTTCTGCCTTACATTCATCTAAAATAAAGGCTAAATCTAATTTTCCTTCCATCAGTTGCTCCTTCACATCTTCATTCGAATGAGCAGGCTTACATATAAGTTTTATTTGAGGAAATTGCGTCTTAAACTCTTTTAAAATTGAAGGAAGCCTATATGTACATTGACTTTCTTGAGCACCAATAACTAGCGTACCGGATATTTCTTCATCACCTTTCAGAGCCATTTTTGCTTCATGACTTAACGCAATCATTTTATCCGCATATAGTTGAAACTTTCTTCCCGCTTCAGTCAAAAAGAGACGTTTCCCCAATCGTTCGAATAGTGGTGTGCCAAGCTCAGCTTCCAATGCTTTTATTTGAGCAGTCACACTCGATTGAGCAAAATTTAATTTCTTTGCAGTCTGCGTAAAATTCAAATTTTCCGCAGCGGTTTTAAATGTAATTAATTGTTTTATTTCCAATATCATTCCCTCTTTTCAATCGATATTTCCGATTGATTTCATCGAAATAATCCTCTTTTCCTATTGATATATGTATTGTATGATAAGAACCATTAACAAACAATATTCATGCACCTTACAAATTGGAGGTATTCCATATGAAAGCACTTTGTTTCAAGGAATTCGGAAATGCTGATGTATTAAAATATCAAGAAGTGTCAGACCCAATTATAAATCCAAATGAAATTCTTGTTCGCACAAAAGCAATCGGCTTAAATTTTGCTGATATATATAGACGTAGAGGTGACTATCATCTCGCTGGTAAACCACCTTATATATTAGGGTATGAAGGCTCAGGAATTGTAGAGCAAATTGGTGCTGAAGTTACCGATATTACTATCGGAGACCGCATTGCATTTGCTGATGTACCATTCGCAAATGCAGAGTTAGTAGCTGTTCCAAAAGAAAAAGCGATTCCACTCCCAAACTCTATTTCCTTTGAGACAGCGTCTTCCGTTTTATTACAAGGGTTAACAGCGCATTACTTAACACAAGACAGCTATAAAGTAAAATCTGGTGATTTTGTTTTAGTTCACGCGGCTGCTGGAGGAGTTGGTCAACTTCTCATTCAAATGATAAAAATGAGAGATGCGCAAGTAATTGGCCTTACTTCATCTAAAGAAAAAGCAGAAGCAGCCTATTCAGCTGGAGCGGACCGCGTATTTTTATATTCAGAATCATGGCATGAAGAAATACTACAAGTCACAAAAGGACATGGTGTAGATGTTGTGTACGAATCAATAGGTTCTACATTAGAAGAAAGCTTTAAAGCCACAAAAATCGGTGGTACCGTCGTATTTTACGGAATGGCCGGTGGTGATCCTGCTCCTGTTGATCCGCGAATGTTGATGGATACTTCAAAAACATTGACTGGCGGAGATCTTTGGAACGTACTCACAACGTATGAAGAACGCAAAAACCGTTCAAGCCAACTATTTGCTTGGATTACTGCTGGAAAATTAAATATCCAAACTCCAACAACTTTCGCTTTAGAAAACGGTGCTGAAGCACATCGATTATTGGAAAATCGAAAAAGTACAGGGAAAATTTTATTGATACCATGATAATTTCCACTTAAAAATCAGAATTAAAAAGATAGCTAGAAGGTTTCTTCTAGCTATCTTTTTTCCGTTCTATTCAGAAAAGGCTTCCGAATATTGTACTATCCCTTGTATATTTTGAAGAGCATTCTCCGTTAATTCCATTGCCATAAACACCTCGTCTGGCACCTCAAATGGCGCACATATATTCCATATGCTAGCTGGTTTAAAACCGAATTTCGGATAATAATCTTTATGCCCCAACACAATTACTGAATGATACCCAAGCTCTTTTGCTTTTCTTAATACATGAGAAATCAACAGACTTCCAATTCCCTTTTTCTGGCAGTCTGGTACAACAGATACTGGAGCAAGGGCTAACGACTCTACAGATGTATCACCATCTACTATTTTAACTTTAGATAATAGAACGTGACCAACAACTTCCTTATCTACCGCCACTAATGATAACTCTGGAATAAACGCATCACATTTTCTGATACGATTTACAAGTTCGTGCGCTTTCTGATCGCTAAATGCTTCATTTAAAAATGCTTGTTTTACAACCTCTTCTGCCCCGTTATAATCTTTCTCAAGTTCTTGTCTAATCTTTATATTCACAGCATCTTATCCTCTATTCTTTCTTATTTCTTTTTGAATTTTTCGCAGCGCTTTTTTCGATCCTCGCTCTATGTCATGCTGCATTTTCCGTTCTTTATAATCCACAAACAATGTGTCTAAATCATACCCTTCTGGATATAATTCCTTTGCCTGTACTTCTAAAGAAATTCGCTTAACGTTTACTTCAATGAATTGGGCATTATAAAACACAACGATATTGAAGAAATTGTCTTTTTCTTTATATACAATTCCAAAGTCATCATAGTCTAATAATTTCACACGGTCCCCTTTTTTATATTCATTCTTCTCTTCTGCTTTCTCCTTGACAATCTTAGGCCTTCTCAGTCTACTTTCATTCACTCGCTCTAAGTGGTACTCTTTATTTTCCATATAGCCTTTCGCTCTTTGCAGTACGTTTTCTCGCACGTTCATTTTTCTAGAAATCCATAGAGCATTACTCTCTCCTGATTTCCCTATCATTAACTTATACATTGGTTCCAATGTTTCACTATTAAATTGCATCGCCGCATTCATAAAGTCACTGTGCATTTCTGAAAAGCGTTTAATTTCACCATAATGAGTAGTTGCAACAGTCGTACAACCCATATGATAAAATTCTTCTAAAATAGAAATCGCAAGTGCCGCTCCTTCATTCGGTTCCGTACCGCTGCCTATTTCATCAAATAGTAGAAGTGTATTATTATTTGATACTCTCATGATTTCTGAAAGGTTTTTCATATGAGATGAAAATGTACTTAGCGCATTTTCTATACTTTGATTATCACCAATGTCTACAAATATATTTTCAAAAACAGCAATTTCCGTTTCCTTGTCTCCAGCGATGTGCAATCCTGACATTGTCGCCAATGTTAATAATCCAATTGTTTTCAAAACAATCGTTTTCCCTCCAGCATTTGGCCCTGTAATAATTAAGCTTCGGTAATTTGGTCCAATTTCAAAGTGAAGTGGTACAACTTCACCTGCTAATAATGGGTGTTTACAATGAACTAACTTTACATACCCATAATCATTTAATTTCGGCTCTATCCCGCCAATATGTTTACTAAATTTCGCTTTTGCAAACACCATATCATATTGACTAATCAGCTCCATATTAATCTTAATGTTATAAATGTCCTCTAAGATCATTCCAGATAAAGTGGCTAATATTTGATATTCTTCCATCGCTTCTTCAGCTTTTAAACTTGCTAGTTCCACGTTTAACTTTGTAACTGTATTTGGCTCTATAAAAACGGTAGAGCCTTTAGAAGAAACTTCAACAATTGTTCCAGCAACTTGATTTTTATAGGAAGCTTTCACTGGAATCGTATATCGATCGTCTTTTTTACTAATGAAGAACTCTTGAATATATTTCTTATTTGCACTACTATTTAAAAATTTGCTTAAACGTTCCTTAATTTTCCCCTCTACGGAGTCGATATTATTTCGTATTCGTTTTAATTCTTTGCTTGCAGCAGAATCAATACTATTTCCTTTAATTGAAAAGTTAATTTCTTCTTCCACACTTTTGAATTCAGACATTGAATTCGCATATGATGCTAGTACTGGTGCAAAAAATTCTTTATCCAGCATAAACTTTTTAACCTTTCGACACCCTCGTAAAAAGTCTGATACACTAACTAGCTCGGTTGGATCTAAAATCATTCCCTTTTCCAATTTTTGAATTGTACTATCGATATTAGAAATTCCGAAAAAAGGAACATGCCCTTCTGCATCCAATATCGCCCGTGCTTCCGTTGTTTCATTCAAACGATTTTTCACTACTTTGATACTTGCGCTTGGCTCCAATTTATTTAACAATTGTTTTCCTAATCCACTCACACAATACGATTTAACTATTTCCTTTAACTCGTTATATTGCAACTTTTCAAAAGTCATTTTATTCAATTCCTATTCTCCTCACTATGATTTACTCACATCAAAAATGAAGATACCTACCCATTAGATTTCAATGAGATATATTTAATTAAATATAACTTTCATATGATAAAAATAAACACAAAAAAGCTGCGTAGATACCGCAGCTTTTTACATTTACAAGGCCTGTGCAATATATAAGGAAATAAAACCATCTCAAAAAAACATATGGCTATCCCATAATCATTACACACTTTATAAAGTATTGTAGGTATCTTCATAGGTTATTTGAAATAAATCCATGACAAAGTTAGGGGTTAGAAGTATATAAAAATCCCCTGTTCTCATTAGATTTATTTCATTCAATTTTTTCCTATTTAGAACCTACCGCACTCACAAAAAGCACCTCTCATTAATTTATAATTATGTTCATTGAAATCTAATTTATTGAAATTATCATACTATATGTTACGACAGAAGTAAAGGTTCCATACTTTACAATATTCTTCTTATTATACTTTAGTCGTAAGTATATATATGAATTGTTTATTCAACGTATTAGGGATGTTTTCTTATTCAACATTCGATACAATTATATATAAGTAACATGGATAAGGAGCGATTCACATGACAGAACTACAAAAGCAATTCTTTTCCAGATTAAATATACAAGAAAGAGAGTCCATTTCATTTGAAGATTTAAACGAAATCCTTCATGCAATGGCTCAAGCAGTTCCATTTGAAAATTTGGATATTATTCAAGGAACAGTGAAAGAAATATCAAAAGAAAACCTTCAAGAAAAAATTTTAGTTCATAACCGCGGTGGCCTTTGTTACGAATTAAATCCAACGATGTATTACTTCCTTAAAGATTGCGGTTTTGATGTTCACTTAGTATCAGGAACAGTTTATCATGCCGCTTCTAATACTTGGGCTGTTGATTCAGGGCATGTGGCAACTGTTTTAAAACATAATACTGAATTTTATTTAATTGAAGTCGGTTTCGGTTCAAACCTTCCACTTTCACCGGTTCCTTTCACCGGTGAGATTGTTCATTCCGTTACTGGGGACTATCGCATTCGAAAAGAAACAACTACAAAGGGAAACTATATTTTAGAGATGAAAAAAAATAATGAATTTCTAAATCAGGATTCTTCTCAAGATTGGGCATTAGGTTACGCATTTTATATAGAGGCAGTTGATGAAAGAAAATTAAATGAAGCACAAAAAACAATTGTAGAACATACAGACTCTCCTTTTAATAAAGTACCTCTCACCGTAAAACTAACTTCTGATGGGCATGCTACTCTAACAAAAGATCGTTTCACAGTAACAAAGCAAGGAAAACAGAGTAAAGAAGAGATTACAAAAGAACAATATGCAGACCTATTGTACGCAACATTTGGTATACAATTATAGTTTACAAATTTAAAAGTCTTGTCGCTTCTGGCAAGACTTTTTATCGTGGAGCAGAGAGTCTTTGCAATTTATTGTATTTCATAGTTATATAGAATATACTAAGTCTTGCTTTCTAAGGAATGTTTATTCGTTTTATCTATTTAAATTATTATCAATTTACCAAGTGACATATCAGCGCTATTTTATATCTATTTCGTATAGGTGTTAGCAAGTTCGTTTGCAAACTTGCTAACACTTTTTTATATTTCTTCTATTACCTTCTTATGGAAAAAATTCTGTACCTAAAGGTCCATACCGTGAAGTAAATGGTTACCCAATAAAAGTGAAAGCTGGGGCTCAAGAAAAACATATTCCTAATGCACCTAACTACAAACAAGAGGTTGCAAATGGAAAAAACAAAAGTATCTTCTATGGTGATAATAAAACAGCACAAGAATTGCTTGATAAGTTTGCCGGGAAATGTCAACTACTACCAGACGGTAAAAAAGAAAGAGTAGACTTTGGTAAACCAATTGGAAAATACTATGACCGCGATACTGGTCAATACCTTGAGACTACTAGAGGAATGATTCATTACGGAAAAGACGGTGCTCATATAGTACCAGCAAGACCATAAAATATAAAAGAAAAGAGGATGCACATGGGATATGATTCTTTAATAGGAACATTAATAAAATATGAAGATAGTGAAATGATACTAGAATGGAAAAGTGGATTGAGGATAATTGGCGAACTCGATACAGTTTTTGAAACAGACAATGGATTAGATGATGATGATATAAATTATACAGAATACGATGCAGCTGCATTTAAAGTAAATAGTATTTTATTCCATCCTACTACTAACCAAGACAGTGTATATAATTGGTTAATACAAGAGAAAGGTTCATTGGTTGAAATTTCCCTCTATGATGATCCACCAAGTGCAGTATTTTTAGCTGATGGAAAGAGAGTATGGGAAAGGGAAATACATAAATAATAGTCGCTATTTAAACTTTGACCTTGATCGGCTTTTAGCCTTTCAAGGTTTTTTATAGTTATAAAAAGTTTTATAGTTAAATGAAATGTAAATCGATATTTGAATTAGAAGACCACGAAGATAACAAACGTACGAGATTAATTGCAGTTCCTAAAAAACTTATTACTTGACTTATACTTTAAACACGATAATGACAAATCTCGTGAAGCTGAAATTGAAAAGGAAATGGCTTTAAAGAGCAAGAAGCTAAAGCTATGCTAAATTTGAGTTTGTAGGAACTAATAATTTAGGGGAAATTACAACATACCATGTAGAAAGTGGAAAAACTTTTTTGGATAATAGTGGATAATAGTAAAAATATCCCTGTTATCAATCCAGTAGAATAGATGTCAAAAAATGAAAAATAAGATATTGATATGTAGAATTGATTCAATTATTGAAGAAGAAATAGACTTTTTAGTAAATAATCAAAAAGTAACAGGTTTTAATGCTTCACCTCAAGAAGTTGTTGTAAATAAAGAATACGAAGCTGAGATAGATATATTTGTGAATGACGCATTGACATTAGAAACGCAAAAAGAAGATAAATTTTTAAAAATAGAAAATATTTCTAATGGAAGTTATATTCTTTTTGGAAAATGTTAGAAAATAATGTTTTAGATGTTGGTTTCTTTATAACTAGTGATTTACTTGAAGACTACAAATATTTAGAGGGGCAATATGTTTATTTACAAGTTGATAGATTACAATTTTCTTTTGACTAGCTATTTTGCTAGATTCTGAGGGCAAGAAAAGAACTTTTTGAAGAAAAAGTCTTCTTTGGGATTGTATATTTCAATGAACCATGTTACCTGGCCTGGAGTAAGTGAAGAGAAAGTACAGATGGAGAATAACCAATAATAGAGACCTCACATTTGAGGTCTCTTTTGTTGATTTAAATTAAAAATTATTATTTAAGTGGATGCTACTTTGCAACTCTTACTTCACATATACATAAGCTTCACTTGCAGTTACATAGTATGTTTTGCCCTTGCTATTTTGTACTTTGTACTGTGGTGATCCATTAACAGTTACCTTTTCATCGATTGTAAATCCTAATCCTGCATCTACAGTTCCAACAAACACCACGTAACATTACAAGGGTTACGTGGTATGCAAACTATGATATATTAAATTTTCACTGATTGTTCTTCTTGATAGATAATTTCACCATCAATAATAGTTGTTTCTACTTTTAAATCTTTAATTTGGTTTGGGTTGACACTTAAAATGCTGTCATTTAATATAACTAAATCCGCCAACTTTCCAACCTCTATGCTTCCTTTTATCTCTTCTTCAAAACTCGCATAAGCACCATTCCAGGTGTATAGTTTAATAGCTTCCATTACGCTTATAGATTGATTAGCACCAAACTCCATTCCAGACTGGCTTTTTCTATTGACAGCAACATGAATTCCTAATAAAGGATTATAGTCAGTAACTGGCGCGTCCGATCCACCTGCTGCCATGATGCCACGATCAATAAAATCACGAACAGCGTACATGTGATTAACACGATCACCATAGTGTTGTACATATATCTCTCCGAATTCATATGGAAATGGAGGATTTGGAATAGGAACCACCTCGAGTTTTTTCATTCTCTCTTGTAAATCTGGTGAAGAAATTCCCGCGTGCTCAATCCGATGACGGTGATTTTTTCTTGGTGATTCCTCCAACGCCTTTTCTACACAATTTAAATACATTTCAATGGCTTTATCACCTTGTGCATGTACAGTGATTTGATAGCCTTTTTTATGTGCTTCACCTAAAACCTGGTAGATTTCTTCCTCACTATAATAAAGAATGCCATAATTGTTAGAGTCACTGGAGTACGACTCACGGGTTGCAATTGTAGGCCCGGTGCTACTTCCATCTGTAAACAATTTAGCTGGTCCAACTTTGAATCTCTCATCTCCGGTACCAGTTACCACACCAGCTTCGACCATTTTATTAACAAATTCATGGGAGTTATTTAACTGACATATCATTGCATATATTCGGACACGAATATCCTTACTCTTCACAGCTTGTTGTAGTAAACGGTAACTCTCAGGGCCATATCCACCTGCCTCATGTATACTTGTTATGCCCGCTGCAACGAAATGATCTGATGCAATTTTCACAGCCTTCATCAGTTCACTTTCTGTATAACTTGCAACCTCGCTCATCCCCATATTTGCTGCTTCAATTAACTTTCCTGTAAGCCCTCCTGCCTGATTCTTTTCAATAACTCCCCCATTAGAATCCGGTGTGTTCTCGTTAATTTGCGCAATTTCTAATGCTTTGCTGTTCACCACACTTATATGGCTGCAAGTACGGGATACAATAATCGGGTGTTCAACTGAAATTTCATCCAGCTCAGCGATTGTTGGATAACGCTTTTCCTTCACAGCGGTTTCATTAAAGCCCCAAGCACGTATCCATTCACCTTTAGGCGTTTCTAAGGCTTTCTTTTTCAGGTCATCTAACAAAGCCTCGATAGAATCAATATGTTCAGCTTTACAACTTACCGCCAACTGATTCACCCCATGAGAAATGAGGTGAATATGAGAATCAATGAATCCAGGAAGAAGCGTTTTTCCTTGCAGGTCAATTACATCCGTTTTTTCTCCTATAAAACTCTTAACCTCCTGATTTGAACCAACAACTACGATACGATTATCTTTTATTGCTACAGCTTCGACTACTGTATTCTTTTGGTCTACTGTAATAACTTCTCCATTTATCAATACAACATCAGCTTTCATAAACTCAGCCCTTTCGGAATTACTCTTTTAGAGTGATTCGTTCAGTATTTAAAGCTATATCTCTCGATATGCTATTCCGCTTTTTAACAAGATTTATCAATAATTAGTTAAAGTTGAGATAAACATTCTTTAATTGTTTTAACAATAAAAGTAAAGTCTTCTTCTGTGATGCTTAATGGAGGAGCAAGCTGCAAAATATTATTGTAACCTGCAACAGTGTCACCATTTTTACCAATAATTAGACCTTTTTCTTTACAAGCATTGATGACTTTGTTCACCTTTTCAATGGCAGCCGGTTCTTTTATTTGCTTATCTTCCACTAGTTCAATACCTAAAAGAAGGCCTTTTCCGCGAACATCTCCTACGTTTGGATGCTCTTTTACATCCTCTAGTTCATATAGCAGTCGTTCACCCAATTCTTTGGAACGTTCAATGAGTTTTTCATTCTCCATAATTTCTAAATTCTTCAAAGCCAAGGCACAAGCAGCAGGATTTCCTCCGAACGTATTCACATGGCGGAAGCGATCATAATCTTCACTGCCTATGTATGCCTCATAAACCTCTCGTCTGACTGCTGTTGCTGACAAAGGAAGATACGCACTTGTAATACCTTTTGCCATTGTAATGATATCTGGTTTGACGCCATAGTTCATAAATCCAAACGGCTTCCCTGTCCGGCCAAATCCACATATAACTTCATCACAAATGAGCAACGCACCATGCTTCTCGCAAATTTCTTTTACTTTTGCCATATATCCATCAGGAGGCATTAAAATTCCGCCCCCGGTAATAATTGGCTCCATAATCACGCCGGCTACTGTTTGGCTTAACTCCCATGTCATGACACGATCGATTTCATCAGCACTTGCCAGTGTATGAACATCATCTGGATTGCGATACGTATCAGGCGGTGCTACATGCAGAAATCCTTGCCCCAATGGTTCATATTTGTACTTTCGTTGTGCTTGCCCTGTTGCTGCAAGAGCCCCCATTGAATTACCGTGGTAAGCACGATAGCGTGAAATAAACTTATAGCGTCCATGATCACCTTTTTGCTGATGATATTGACGAGCAATTTTAAACGCTGTTTCATTCGCTTCCGATCCACTGTTAGAAAAGAAAATGACGTATTCGTCACCAAGCCATTCATTCAATTTTTCTGCTAATTTAATGGCAGGAACATGACTTTGTGTCAGAGGGAAGTACGGCATTTCTTCAAGCTGTTCAAAAGCCGCTCTTGCAAGCTCTTTTCGACCATACCCAACATTCACGCACCAAAGACCGGACATACCGTCTAAATAACGGTTTCCATCAATATCCGTCACCCATGCCCCTTCTGCTTTTGTGATAATTAAATTCGTTGGACTAGGGGCTGCTCCTCTCATTGCATGCCAAAGGTACTTTTCATCTGCTTTTTGCAAATTTTGTGTTTGTTCTGTCGTTTGCACAATCACCAACTCCATTCTATCCTTTTATGATTTTACATCACTCTTTCAATAACGAGCCGTAAGCTTCTTTATAACTTTTTCCGTTTTCCAGGGTAACGAGTTTAGCTAACTCTTCCCAGTTTTCAATCAATAGCTGTTGATAGCGAAATAGAATACGAGCACGCCGAGGCACAGCGACCCTTCTCCATGTTTTGAATGCTTCTTTAGCAGTTGCTACAGCTCTATCTAAGTTTTCTTTAGTCGAAAGCGGCACACGAGCAATGATTTCTCCTGTTGCTGGATTTGGTACATCTTCAACCTGTTTACTTGTTTGTGGATTCGATCCATTGTCCGCCAATATAATTTTTCAACGTTTGTACATTTTTCATTACTACCATAGTGAAACCTCCTATTTTAAGATAACCGTCCTATGTATTTATTGCATCCGCAAAAGAAAGCGCATTCATATGACGGTATGTAAACTTATTTGCATAAATTTCACTACATTTCGTCAACATTACTTGAGAGAACAATATCGGCTTTTTGGTTCATTAGGCTTTATCTCCATTTCGCTTTACTATTCTGAATTTCTTATCCATTAAATACGCAGGAGCAGTCGTCTGCTTAGCATTTGCCCACTTCTCATTTCACATTATTTCAGATTGATCTCATGGTTCATTTTATAATTCTTTTTCAAAAATACTGGACAATCCCATTCACAGACAAGGTCCTTAGCCAAGGAAACGACCCAGTCCTTTGTAATATGATACTTTTTTCCATCAACAGTAATAAACACTTCACCGTCTGTCACATAGAAAACTTCCTGTTCTTCTAGATGCCACGTTCCTTTATCTGGTTCGCCTACCCATAGTTCCCACGTGTCAACACCTAGTTGTTGTGCTTCTTCTGCTGTAAGTTTTTTCGCAAAAAACATGATACTCCTCTCTCTTTCTTATTGGTAATTTTGAAGGAATAGGTTCTATAAACGTACTGTCTTACTATTTGTATCTTTTAAACGTTTGAGCTCTTTTTTCATAAAGTATATGGCAATGAGAACGCCTGGAATTTCTGCAGCGGGACCTGTGTACCATATACCTTCTACACCCCAGAATTTCGGGAAAATAAATAGAAACGGTACCATGAACAACAGTATTTTGCTAACACTAATAAACGTTGCGGACCAGTTTCTCTCTTGTGATTCGAAATAACCTGAGATAAGCAAGCTGACTGCATTAAGCGTAAACAAAGAATTGAATACAACTGTCGTCCAAATACCCAGTTTCTGCAATTCAGGATTACCACCGGAAAAAAATGACACAATTGGATCTGCAAAAATGATTAGTATGGCTGTCACAATCACAAAGAAGGCAACCGTAAAAATGAGTCCCATCTTAATTGCTTGTTTAACACGATCAAGGTTGCCCGCACCGTAATTATAACTAATGATCGGTTGAAGTCCTGTCATCCCACCGAGCGCTGCTAAGGCAAGCAGATTTGTAATGTAACCGTTTTGAATCGTGAAAGCGGCAACGTGCAGCCCACCACCGTAGCTTTGCAGTAAGTTGTTGAAGAAAATAATTGCAATAAACATCATGAACTGACTCGAGAAAGATGCAAAGCCCGTCCAAGCCACTTCACCGATCGTCTTGAGATTAATCATCATATCTTTCATTTTTGGCTTAAGTTTTGTTTTACCAAACCAGAAATAAAAGATTAGGAAAACAGGGATCGATTGCGAAATCGTATTGGCCCATGAGGAACCCATCATCCCCATGTCATACTTCGTTACCATAATCCATTCTGTAATCCCAGCAACAACTGCTGCGACTAACCAACTGTTCATTGATAATACAGGTTTTTCATCGATATTGGTTAAAATACTTAATACAACGGCCAATATCGTTAATGGCAATGAAATCCATAGCAGACGGCTATATTGTACCGCATATCGAAGCGCTTCATTACTTGCTCCGAATAAGGTCATAATATTATTTTCAAAGACCACTCCAAGTACAGCTAACAAAATGGAGAGGAAAAGAGTAAACCATAAAGTTTGTCCCATAATACCTCTAGCTTCTTCGATCTTCCCTTTTCCAAGTCGAAGTGAAATGACCGCTCCGGCTCCCACACCCAAAAGAACGCCAAGCATACGGGTAATAACCATGACCGTAAATCCAATTCCGATCCCTTCGATTTCCAGCTCCTGAAAGCCACTGACGAAATACCCATCGACAACCGCTACAACTCCTAGAATCACGTTAGCCATAATTCCTGCCAAAGCAAACCGTAAATATAGTAACGGAATACTTTTGGTTCCCAGCACTGAATCATACGCCGGCTTATTCATTACTTCTAGTTGCTCTATCTTCGATGACGGACGGTTGTCTACTATTTTCATGAGCATGTCCCCTTATAAATAATTTATATAGCAAGTTAAGCTCAATTAATTCGCATACCAACCTACAGGCTGGGCATGCTGGTGGATATTGATTTGCTTCGTTTCCATAAAGTGCTCCAGCCCAACAGCACCTAACGCTCTGCCGATTCCACTTTGCTTATACCCTCCCCAAGGACCTTCAACATAAGCGAGATGATAACTATTAATCCAAGTAATTCCCGCACGCAATTTACTAATGACACGTTTTGCTCGATCCATATCTTCAGTAAATACAGCACCGGCTAATCCATAAATGGAATCATTCGCTTTTTGGATGGCATCTTTCTCATCTTTAAATTTCTGTACAACAAGGACTGGACCAAAAATCTCTTCCTTAACAATACGCATATTCGCATTTACATCAGCAAAGATCGTTGGCGCAATAAAAAATCCTCGATCAAGCCCATTTTCTGTTAAGCGCTTACCACCACAAACTAATTTTGCACCTTCTTCGATTCCGCTCTTGATGTAATGTAAAACTTCATTCATATGAGGCTCGTTTGTGAGGGCTCCCATTTCAATGTTCTCACTTTCCCCGTTGCCAACTACAATTTTGCTTGCACGCTCGGCCAATCTTTCAATAAACTTATCGTAAATGGTCTCTTGTACAAGCAAACGAGATGCAGCTGAACAAACTTGCCCAGCATTGTGGAAAATACCAAACATCGCATTCTCGACTGCAGTTTCAAAATCCACATCGTCGAACACAATAAGTGGAGATTTACCACCCAGTTCAAGTGTGATTTTTTTCATATTGCCCGCAGCTGCGCGCATAATGCTTTGACCTGTTTTTGTTCCACCGGTAAAGGCGATTTTGTCAACATCATGGCTCTCGGCAAGCTCATTCCCAACCTTTGATCCAGGTCCCAATACCAAGTTTGCCACTCCGTCCGGAAGTCCAATCTCTTCGATAATTTCAAATAATTTTAATGCGCTTACAGGAGTGACATCAGCAGGCTTAAGTACAATTGTATTCCCTGCGGCGAGTGCAGGAGCAATTTGCCAAACAGCTAACATAAGCGGGAAGTTCCAAGGTACAATAAGTCCACAAACACCAATCGGTTCATGAATAATAATTGTTTCTGAAGAATCAGCACGAGTGTAAGATTCCTTTTTCATGCCTTTGATCAAGTCAGCATAATAGCGGAAGCATTGAATCGATACCGGAATATCCACATAAGTGGTTGCACGAATAACCTTACCGTTATTTGCAGTTTCCAAGCGTGCAATTTCAGCTGCCTTCTCTTCAAGACGGTCTGCAATCTTATAGAGATAGTCAGCTCTTTCATCAGCCGATAAATTCGACCAGATTCCGCTGTCAAACGCTTTACGAGCCGCCTTGATTGCTATCTTCGCATCGTCTGCTGATCCATAAGCAGACGTTGCGATCACCTCTCCGGTTGCAGGATTGATAATGTTTCGTCTAGCACCGGATAACGCTTCTATCCATTTCCCGTCAATGAACATGTTAATTTTCATAAACAACTCTCCTTTACGCAATAATATCTAACAGTTTGAAACCAATATGTGCTAGATTTACCAGCATCGTTTTCTGATTATAGAACGGGAATGATTTGAGGCGTTCCTTTTCAAATCGATATCCACCTGCACTCCCCGTAACGATCCATTGTGCCAATAACTTACCAAACAATGTCGAGAGAGACGCACCGTGTCCCGTATAACCCGTTGCGAAATATGCGCCTTCTTTGGATCTGCCGATAACCGGGAACGTATCAATTGTAACCCCGATAAATCCACCCCAACGGAAATCAATCTTGCTTCCTGCTAGTTTTGGCATTATTTTAACCATGGCATCGTAAACACTTTGATAAACAGCATCGCCTAAGTTTGGACGAACATCGCCACCGCCAAATACGATCCGATTATCTGGTGTACGTCGGAAATAGTAAAGGAAACTGCTTGTATCAAAAACCATGCGATCTTTAGGAATGACGGTACTCACCAGTGATTCTGGAAGCTGTTCAGTAGCAATAATACGTGCCGAAATTGGCAGTACGCCTTTGTTCAGTTCATTCATGATTTTTCCAGAGTAACCATCTGTAGCCACAATAATGTCTTTCGCAGTAACAGCACCTTTTTCTGTTACAACTTTCACACTGTTTCGACCGTACTCAATAGATAGTGCTTTCGAATGCTCAAAGATTTTTGCACCGATCGATTTAGCTGCTTCTCCCAAACCAATTGCATAGTTCAGTGGCTGGAACGAGTAACTCGAGTTGTCGACTAAGCAGCCATAATAATGTGGAGAATCGATCTCTTGATGCAACTGACTTCGATCAAGCACGCTTGATTCGTACCCGAAATTTTCGTTTAAGTATTCGCTTTCATGTTTCAATCCTTCAAAATGCTTGGCTTTGTAAGCCGCCACAATGTGACCTGTCTTTCTAAAGTTACAGTTGATTTGATGCTCGTCGATGATGTTTTTAACCAGTTCAACACTAAATAGGGAGAGATCGTTAAGCTGTCTCGCCTCGTCGGCACCATACTTTTTGGCAAGCTCCTGCATCGTTGGCTTATAGCCTGGCAATACCATCCCGCCGTTACGACCGCTTGCGCCATATCCGATCGTTTCTTGCTCAAGGACAATGACACTCTTCCCTAATTTTTGCAAATGATATGCAGAAGAAAGACCTGTGAAACCTGCGCCAATAATGACAACATCCGCCTCTTCATTTCCTTCAAGAAGTTTTCCTTTTTCATAGCTGTTTGCAGTCGCTGTCCACAGTGAGAGAGTATCCATTCGATCCATCTTATCCATAGCTAATTCTTCTCCTTTTGTGACATGTATGTTACAATACAGTCAAAAATTATTCAAAATATTCAAACTCCTTGAGTCTATCATATGACTTAGAGTTTCCTCCAAGTCAATAGCCATTTGAGAGTTTTTTGAATTCTTTTTTGTGAAAAAAGTGGAGTAACTCCACTTTTTTCGTTGGGGGGCATCTATGAAAATTGGTACATTTGCAAAGCTTTTTCATGTTACAACTGATACCGTTCGTTATTACATTGAACTGGGATTATTAATACCAGACAAAAAAAACACCCAGTATCAAATGAACCAATTGTGTCTCGACGACATGACTTTTATTACTGAGCTGAAAAAACTTCATTTTTCACTGCTAGAAATTCAACAAATTTTATCGTATCAGCGTGTCACAAACTTCTCGGACCATGAGGATATCGACTACTACAACAACTTGCTCATTGATAAAAAGAACCAGCTGACCAAGAAAAAAGAAGACATATCAAAAGCTATCCAATTGATTGAAAAAGCGGTTCAAACCAGCTCGCCTTCATCCAAAGAAGAGAACCTTACAGGGATCCCACTTTCCTTTGTAAATCTGCTCTATTGTCCGAAGTGCCATATTCCACTTGAAATGAAAGATGTAACGATTAAAAAAGTCTACATTCAAACGGGGAGTTTAACTTGTACTTGTGGATACGAGGCAGCTATCGAGGAAGGTATTATCATTACCGCGAACTTGTACGAGACGTCTCCTTATCCATCTTATTTTTACGATAAAGAAACGATTAAAGAGATCAATCCCAAAATGATTAACTTATTTGAAAAAAGTAATTTTTGGTTTCAAAAAGTTCTACAAAATGTAGATTTGAAAAACAAATTAATCGTGGAAACAAACGTTGACGCTTTTGTGTCACTACCCAAATATATCGATGTTCTTGAAACGAGCGCATCCTATGTATTCAGTGGCTATTCGCTTGGGATGCTCAAGAAGGTTAGAAAGAGAATTGAGCGTATGAATCCGAAGCCAAACGTCCTTTATATTTTGAATTCTGATTTAAATCTGCCATTGAAACCGCTTAGCATCGATATTTTTGTGGATAGTTTTACAGCAACTGATTTTTCACTGCTCAATCCGCAGTTTCCAATTCATGTTCTAAAAAACTATTTCCATAGCAGTTCAACAATTGTCGGCGGGTACTCCTATTATGATAGCTCGACCAAATCCTTGAAAAACATTTCAGCCTTATATCCAAATTCCCACGAGCATATTTTATATCCAAAATACTTAGAAGAAAATTTATCAGTCAACGGATTTCAAATCACGCAAAGTGAAGATATCGGTTACTGTACAGATCCAGGACCTTATTTTGATTATCATGTAATAGACGAAAAATTCCACATGCTAATGTATTTGGCTAGTACGAAAAAATAGCGCACAAAAAGAGGCTGTCCGAAAAGTAGGCTAGTTCACGGATGAGACAGCTCCCTTGTAGCTAAAATCATGGTTAATCTGAAAAATTGAGGAAGCATTAAAAGATTATCTTCTGTAGAATGGTGTATTACAATGAACAATGTTACATGGTTTGCAGTAAGTAAAAAACAAATTACAAATAAAGAAATCCAAGCATTTTTGGGAAAGTTAAAGGCGGCCCAGACCAAATAAATCAAACAGCATTGAAACATCTTGAAGAAATAATGGATGGACCGGGAGGTTTTATCAAAATTAAAAATCCTAAAGGAATAGAATTTTTGGAGAAAAAACTACAAGATGG
The DNA here is from genome assembly GCF_026241455.1 of Bacillus sp. DHT2. Classification (NCBI taxonomy): domain Bacteria; kingdom Bacillati; phylum Bacillota; class Bacilli; order Caryophanales; family Bacillaceae; genus Bacillus; species Bacillus sp. DHT2. Next base: position 51,687 of record NZ_JAPHWH010000001.1, on the reverse strand, counting down.
AAGTGGAGTTCGATTAAACCTTGATGGAACTTTTAAATGGTATATTGACCAGTAAAAAGGGTGAGTTATAAATGGAAAATTTAGAGATTATATTAACTGATTTTAATAAGAGAAAAATTGATAAATTAATTTACGGAGAACTTAAATTATCTACATTAAAACTTAAATCATCACATTTTTATAATAATATTTCAGAAAAAGATTTGGATTTTTCTCAAGTGAAAAACATAAAAGAGATTCTATTACCGGAAGGAACAGGAAATATATTTTTAGAAGAATTGAAGTTAGGTATTTCATAAAAAAAACGTAGTAATAGTTTTCTCGTTTGATGAACAATATGGTGACATTGTATTTAACTTTCCTGAAAATGAAATATTAAAGGATGAGAAGAACGATAATAAGTTAAGGTTGAAAAAGCTAGTACATTTTCTAGTTGATTTGAAAAAAAATTATGATATTCCAAAAGTTATAATTGGTTATGAACCTATAACTGATGAGGATACTTTGTTAATTGAAATTAATAATATAGTAACTAATTATGACAAAAAAATAGAAAAAATACTTTCTTAATTTATGAGCCTTAAGGTAACTACCTTAAGGCTTTTTTAGGGGCGGAGTATCGAATTAACCACTTCTTTATTCCAAGTCAATGGAATAAAGGTTCTTGACATTAACACGTTGAATACTGAAGTGGAGGAAATTTCGTTAGAGTTAAAAGAAACAGGAGTTACCATATATAATTGCCTGTTTGAAGATGAGTACTGAAAATTATTACCTGATTAAGAAATGAAAGTAGTATAATTTTGTGGAGATACTACTTGATTAGTCTTATAGTATACAAAATACATACCTAGGAAGGAAATGATTATGACAGAATTTAAAAATAGAATGGATGTATCCGATCAAGAAAAGTGGGATTTAACGGATATTTATAAAACGATTGAAAACTGGGAAAACGACTATCAAAAAATCGAAACCTTAACAGAGGATTTAAAAAAATTTAATGGAACTATCCATGATGGTCAGAGCCTACTTGCCTATCTTACGAAAAGTGAAGAAATATCAAGTTTGTTTAATTTAGTCTATGCTTATGCAAGACTTCAATCCGACCTTAATACACGTGATACAGAAGCGCAGTCCCTTGTAGATAAAGCATCACAATTACATGTTAAAATAAGTGCTGCTCGTTCCTTCTTTTCTCCATTTTTACTTAGTATCGATGAGAAAACATTACATTCTTATATAGAGGAAAACGAAGGCTTACAATATTTTAAAGAAGACTTATTTGAATTATATCGATATAAGAAACATGTTTTAAACAAAGATAAAGAAGAAATCTTATCTCAAATGGGTGAAGCTCTCTCTTCTCCTCAGCATACATACGGAATGCTTAATAACGCAGATATTACATTTGGAGAAGTTACAACCAAGGATGGTAATAAAGTAAATTTAACACGCGGGATGTATTCAAAATTAATTAAGGATGAAAGTCGAGATAAGAGAAAAGAAGCTTACAAAGCATACTATCAACCTTATGTGCAATTAAAAAACTCTATTGCTTCTACCTTAGCAGCAGCTATAAAAAACAATGTTACCATTTCAAAAATTAGAAACTATCCATCTGCTTTAGAAAGGTCTTTATTTGGTGATATGGTTCCAAAAGAAGTGTATGATACTTTAATTGATACAACTAAAAAGAACATTGCATCTCTACATACATATAATCATTTACGAAAAGAAAAATTGCAGCTAGATGAATTAAGACAGTATGACTTACATGTTGATTTAGTAAAAGGTGTAAAGCAAGAGATTCCCTATGATGAAGCATTCGAAATCATGCTTACATCCCTTTCTCCACTCGGTGAAGAATATCTTCAAACACTTCGAGGTTTTAAAGATAAACGTTATATAGATGTAAGAGAATTACCTGGAAAACGTTCGGGTGCCTATAATTTTGGCGTATATGGCGCTCACCCTTTCATCCTGTTAAATCATAATGATGACTTAAATAGTCTCTTTACACTTACTCATGAATGTGGGCATGGTATGCATACATATTATTCACATAAGTTTCAGCCGAGAATCTCTGCTCATTATTCAATCTTTGTGGCCGAAGTCGCTTCTACAGTGAATGAAATACTCTTAATTCACCATCTATTAAAAGAAGCAAAAGATATAGACGTACGCAACCATTTAATCAATCACTTTATTGATCAATTTAAAGGAACTTTCTTTACACAAGTTATGTTTGCTGAATTTGAAAAGATTACGCACGAAATGGCGCATCAAGGTAAACCATTAAACGCCCAAGCATTTAATGATGTATATGAAAAATTATTTAGAGAATACAATGGGGATACACTCATATTCGATGAAGAAGTAAAATATGGATGGGCTAGAATCCCTCATTTTTACCGACCATTTTACGTTTATAAATACGCTACCGGATTTGCTTCCGCAATTCAAATTGCAGATCAGCTTTTAAGTGGCGATCCTACCGCTCAGCAAAATTATATCGAATTCTTAAAAGGTGGAAGTTCAGATTATCCGCTCAATCTTTTAAAGAAAACTGGTGTAGATTTAACAACGCCAAAACCAATTGAAAGTGCACTAGGACGCTTTAGTAAACTAATTGAAGAATTTTCGTCACTGTAATAAAAAAGCCTCTCACGCTAGAGGCTTTTTTAAATTCATTTTCCTTCCAATAAATCTTTTGCCATCTTCCGAAATTCCTGATTAAATTCATCGGTCATACCGTTTTGAACATTAGAGAATAGAATAACAAAAATTCGTTTATCCCAATTGAAATTATTAAATGTATTCCACCCAGCTAATACACCGTGATTATGGTAATAATCTGGATAAATGTAAAAACTAAATCCATATTTTCTTGCAGGTGATACAGTAAACATATCTGATAAACTTTGTTTGGAAAGAAGTTTGCCAGTCATAATCGCCTCATCTAATCTCTTCATATCTTCTACAGTTGTATACATTTCACCACAACCGTATAGCCAGTTCATTCTTAACCTAGGAGTAGATATGAATTCATTATCTTTCTTTGTATAACCTTCTGCGAAAAATATATCTCCAGGGAATTTTGCCCCCATGCCAGATTCATGCATTCCAACTGGAGTGAAAATATGTTCTTTTACATATTCAGCTAATGGTTGTTTAGAGATTTTTTCTATAACATAGGCAAGTACCATATAATTATAATCCGTATATCTCCAACCTGTTCCAGCAGGGAATTCAAGATTTTGTGAACCAATCCATGTCACTAATTTTAAACGTGATGCCGCATCAACTTTCCCTTGCCCTTGTTCAGGTAATCCAGATGTATGTGTCAATAAATGTCTTAAAGTAATATTTTTATCCGCTGGGAATGAAGGAATATATTTATTTACATTATCTTCTATATTCAATTCCCCTTTTTCCTGCAACTGCAATATAGACACTGCCACTACTGTCTTAGTGATAGAACCAATACGATATTTTGTTCTTGGCGTTGTTAAGACTTTATCCTGCATATTTGCATAGCCATACCCTTTTCGCAAAATCACATTATTTTGATCCGTCACAAGTACCGTTCCATTAAATCCCTTTTCTTTTAAATATTGGTCTAATTTTTGTGTTGCCCCAGCATAACGATTTCGCTGATTTCTATCTACTTTCGGTGTATCTGTTTCTAGTTTACTAGTAGAATCTGAAAATGCCTTTAAATTCTGCGTTTTACCTTTATTTGTTTGCATGAACATATATACACTTAAGCAAAAAATCGCGATAATAAAGCAAACGATTAAACATCTCTTAAACATACAGGAGCCCTCTTTTTATTCAATTTATACTTGTTACTCTTTTCATTGTTTTATTCTATCTCTACTCATTTAAAAGAAGACTTTAATTTTTGCTTAAATTTATTGAAGAACTATATTCGAGAAATGAACTACATATTACTATTTCATCCTCAATTCTACTACTATAAATTAGCATGTCTCTTGATTATCTATATCTTCCTAAAAAGTTTGTATTATTGGGAATTTATTCAAGAGAAGCTTCCCATACTCAAATTTTTGATCACTTACTATTGTATTTCTTTCTTAGAAAATTTCCACCCAACAATCCGATTCATCTCACTATAATTTTGTTTTTTTATGTAACATTCCTTGCAAACAACATATACAATAATGCCAAAAAAGGTAATCTATTAGCATTCATCGATAAGCAAAATTAACTAGATAGTGAAATGTTCAGTTATCGAACAAACAAAAATAGCATGGTATTTATCGAGTATTACGGAAAATAAATTATGATTGTCAAAAGAAAAGAAAAGATGCAGAAAAATTTTCAAGTAAAATAAATCATGCAAACAATAAAAAGAGAGGAAGCTCATTACGGCCAAAATAATAGGGAATTTCAAAAGAGGAAATGAACGAAAAGCAAATATTAATAAGAATAAGAATCAAATTCATTTATATGTCATAATATCACCATTTTAAAATTCATACCAAAATTGATTATACATCATATTGCAAAAAAATGTCATTCGTATGACTTTTTTTTGCAATTTTTCAATAAACTTATTGCTGAAACAAACAGCAATATAGCCATACACACCCACGCCCACGTATACCCTTTGATATCCACTATGAAGCCAAAAACAGGCGGAGCTAAAATAATAGCAATTTGATTTAGCGTAAGTGCAAAGCTAACCGTAATTCCTACTGAATCCTGCCGCGATGTTTCAACAACTTCAACCATAAAAAGACTAAACCACCCAATGCCGAAGAACCCTAATAAGCCGCTAATTGAACTACCCCCACCTTCACTTCTTTTAGAGGTGGAGGTCTTCTTGGTTAAAATGATAAAATATTATAGTTTATAAAAAACAAGTACTAATACGTTTTTTTCATTGATTAAGGATATAATGTACATAACTACAAGTGAATTATAAAAACAATGCGCACCAATTAATCAATATTAAATTCCAATCTTCTATATTCTCAATAAAATGAAGAATATCATTGAGTATTTATATCTATGCTTTATGTAACAGAAAAAAACGTAAAAGAAGGAGATACAATGAAAAAGACAAAAGAAACAAAAGAAACCGGATGGAACTTAGACAATAGTTATGCCCGTCTACCGGAATCATTTTTTTCCACCCTTAGCCCACCCCCTGTAGGCTTACCAAAGTTAACCATTCTCAATCATCCTGTGGCAACATCCCTAGGGCTAAACATTGAGGAACTACAAAGCGAAGATGGAGTAGCGGTTCTTGCTGGAAACCGAATTCCCGAAGGTTCTATCCCTCTTGCTCAAGCTTATGCAGGGCATCAATTCGGGCATTTCAACATGCTAGGAGACGGCCGTGCGCTGCTAATCGGTGAGCAGCTTACTCCTTCAGGTGAACGATTTGATATTCAATTAAAAGGCTCTGGTAGAACACCATACTCCCGCCGAGGGGATGGCCGCGCCGCACTTGGACCAATGCTACGCGAGTATATTATCAGTGAAGCAATGCACTCGCTTGGTATTCCTACTACCCGTAGTCTAGCTATAGTATCAACAGGTGAGTCAATCATACGCGAAACTGCTTTACCAGGTGCAATTTTGACACGTGTAGCTAGCAGTCATATACGCGTTGGCACATTTCAATACGCAGCAGCAAGCGGTTCAGTTGAGGAGCTAAAAATTTTGGCTGACTATACGATTAAGCGTCATTTTCCAGCTATTCAATCACAGGAAAATCCATACCTAGCGTTACTACAAGAAGTGATGAAGCAACAGGCCAGCTTAATTGCAAAGTGGCAACTCGTTGGCTTTATTCACGGGGTAATGAATACCGATAACATGACCATTAGCGGAGAAACCATCGATTATGGTCCTTGCGCCTTCATGGATGAATATGACCCAGCAACGGTATTTAGTTCCATTGACACGCAAGGCCGATACGCCTATGGTAACCAGCCGTATATTGGTGTGTGGAATCTCGCGCGATTTGCAGAATCTCTATTGCCGATTCTACATACAGACCTAGAACAAGCTGCCCAAATAGCCCAAGATGCGATTTCAGATTTCGGCACACTGTATGAAAAGCATTGGCTCGCTGGGATGCGGACCAAACTAGGTATATTTAACGAAGAAGCAGAAGATAAAGCCCTTATTGATGAGCTCCTTAAAATTATGGAGAAATATCGCGCAGACTATACTAATACCTTCCTTGCTTTAACTTTTGGTACACATAAAGATACCGATTTGTTTAAAAGTCAAGAATTTGCGAAGTGGCATGAAAAATGGCAGGCAAGATTAAGCAGACAGGAGGAATCGAAATCTTCTTCACATCAGCTGATGCGAGACACCAATCCTGCGATAATCCCACGAAATCACCGCGTGGAAGAAGCATTAGATGCCGCAGTCAAACAAGGGGACCACAGCGTAATGGAACAACTGCTTGTTGTTCTTTCAAATCCTTATGCTCACTCTCCTGAACAGTCTGAGTACTGCACACCACCGGCGCCAGCATCCCGCCCTTATCGAACTTTTTGTGGTACATGAGAAAGAATTAAGTTAACACCTTCTCATGATTTACTATTTTTACAACATAATGCTACTCCTTTACCTAATGGAGTAGCATTTTTTCGGTTTTGGTGCAAAATCATTTAATATAGATATAGAGCCTACACAATTTGTTCAACTACTCTTTTCTCAGCGCTAAATACAATTGATTGTTTTTTCATAATATCTAGTGGTAAATCTAGATTTCTATTTTATTAGATAAAGAGAGGCCAGCCAGCATCCAAACCAGGAAGATAAAACATCTGAATAACATGGTGGAACAAGACCATCGTTTTATTAAGAAACGAGTACGCTCTATGTTGGGATTCAAGTCATTTAAAACAGCAACCTCTATATTGAGTGGCGTTGAAGCCATGCATATGATAAAAAAGGGACAGATTGATTTAGAAAACCAGTCTGTCCAAAACCAAAAAGAGTTCATCCGCCAAGTGTTTAGACTTATAGCATAAAATACGATTCCGTTAAGAGTCTACTATTCTCCGTGTTATTCTTCATATATTTGCACCAGAACCGATTTTATCCAATTATTTTAGAATATTAAAATAATTAATAATAATACAAGCAACGAATATACTATTCATTTTTTTGTTATCATTATCATTTTTTATTTGTGACAACTTGTTGAACACCGGATTATTATACATAACCTAGAAAAAAATAGAGAATAATGTAGATTTTTGTCTAATGATATGTATGTACACTTCCTATCTGCTAGATATAGACTGTGAAGTGTAAGGACCTTATCTTACAAAAAACTTAAAGGAGGCTTATAAAATGGGGAAATTTACAGGATTTTCAAAGTTTACACTTGCTACATTAATAGGAATAGGTAGCTTAGGTGCCTTTTCTCAAACAGAAGGTGTAAAAGCTGAAAGTTTGGATCGTATTTCTCATGAAAATGTTGAATTTAATTCACCTTCTACTATCACAAATACTTTTGAACAAAGAGCTAATATTGTCCCTGAATCAAAAGTAATCACAAATCATTATGTGAAGTACTCAAAAACTAGTTATCAGGTTAAAGAAAGTATTCCAAAAGAAATTTATTATTCATCAGATGGTTTTAAAGGTTATATACAAGCAACTACTATAATTGATATTGGTGACCATTTCCTGACTCTCTATTCCGGAACTGTAATTCGATGTTAATTTCATGATTACGTTTATTAAAAGTAGTTTAAAACTTGTGGATTTACAAAAAATAAACCACAAAATTATTCAATTTTATGGTTTATCAAATAAAAGATAATGCTAAGACTACGTCTAATGCTCTTAGATTACCTTCCCCAAAGTTAATTATAGAGTATTAAAGTATTACTGTACAATCAAAAAGCACTCGAATGAGTGCTTTTTGATTGCTATTCCTAATGAAATTCTTTTTCTTTTCTAAAATCTGTTCATACTATTAATTCACAAAGCACTTATGCCCAGATATACAAATCATTTGTGTGAGATTTTTACATACATGTTTGAAATAAAAACTTACATGAATGATTTTAAAAGTTCTTGTACGAATGGAATTACTCCACCCACAAATTTTAAAACAGCCATTGCGATTGCCATAGTATTTCCTCCCCTTGTTTGAGTATTAAGATGTAGTAAATCTTATACCTTCATTTTAGATACATTCCGATATGCAATATTTCATATTAAAAATGTGTTTTATACAGTTATAATAGAATAGGTAAATTCTAAAGCACTCTTAAGTGAACAAAACAGCTAATGAACATATAAAAAAGAAGAGGATTATAAAAACCCTCTTCTTTTTTATGTTAATAAATCTAAGCTTGAATTCATGTTGGTCCTACGTAACTAGTAATTTAATACATAACAGAATATCCAGAAGGGATAGTTTCAAGGGTTTTTTGTAGCTTTTTTATATAAATATCATATTTTTATCTTTAACATTAGGGAATATTGTTAGATGCATATATATATTTTCATTAATCTCTTTTTTTTTAGATATTTAATGATACACTATATGTTGTATAAAGCGAGAGAAATGGTTAAAGGTGGTTATTATAGGTGAAAAAGATATCATTATTTTTGATAATTATTAGTTTGTTATTAAGTGCTTGTAATGGTACTAATATTATTAAAAAAGAAGAGAAAGTTGTAGAAAAAAATACGAAGGGAAATAGCATTATTCCGAAATATTCTATTTCTGATAATTATTACAAAACTATTATTCCTTTAAAAGAACATAAAATAATAAATACAGTTAATATACAAACTAATTCTAAATTAGATATAGATAAATTAGAATTAGGTTTAATGAATATGGCATCTAAGCAATTTGATACAAAAAATCATTTATTACAAAGAAGTGAATATATTGCTCAAAAAACAATAGACGAATTACTCACAAAACAAGAAGTACCTTATGTATCTAATATTATAGAATATGATTATTATACTAAGAAAAATTCAGGTGAATTGAGTTTAGCTGGTGTTGTTATCGGTTTAGCCATGACTTCAAATCATTCTAATGAAGAAGCAAATGTTAAGGGCAGTGAAATTGCTAATCAACTTTTAAAAGTTCTTTATGATAATAAGAACTTTGTAAAAGTTCCTATTACTTTTTCTATTTTTAAACAGGAAACTTCTGATTCTTTAAAAACCGGTACTTTTATTTCTAGTGTAACAGTACAAAAAGGTGAGAATAGTATAGGACAGTGGGTTAATATTAACGAAAAATCCTTTGCTTATCCTTCTGATGATTTTAAACAAGTATATAATGAAGATAATAAAAAGTTAGATGATTTTTCTGTTGAAGTGAAAAAATTCAATAAAGCTGATTATATACCGGTTAATGCTACAATTTTTTATAAAGATGATCATATGGATACTGTAAATATGAATGTTTTAGTTAAATTTAATGGTAAATCAGAACTGATTGCTTTTACACAAATGATAGTCCAAAATATATTAGATGTTTTCCCTAAAGATGTTAAGGTTCAAATGAATATAAAGTCAGAGCAAAAAGTTGAAGCAGTTGTTGTAAGAGAAAAAAATGAAGATGAACCTTTTGTTTCTTTTATTGAATAATGAAAATAAAAAAGACAGTTATTATACTGTCTTTTTTACTTTCATTATTAGTTTAATGTACCATGGTTATTTTATCATTAGCGCTTTAAAATAATTAGGCGAACAAGTGAAAAAAGATTGTGCTCTAAAACAGATTATTTAGCTCTACAATTGTATCCGCTTCTATAAGCTTAAGTTGCTGCCCCGATTTAACCTATTCGTAACGAAGTGCTTCAATTGGATCTAATTTCGCCGCCTTATTCGCTGGAATTAACCCGAAGATAATACCAAGCGTCATCGAGAATAATACGCCGCCAACAACTACTTGCCATGAAACGAGTGGTGGCCATTTCGCAAATGTGGAAACAATATATGCGCCCCCGTAACCAAGACCAATCCCGATTAATCCACCAAGAAGCGTTAACATAACAGCCTCAATTAAGAATTGCAGTAAAATTTTACTACGCGTTGCTCCAAGTGCTTTACGTACCCCAATCTCACGTGTACGCTCTGTTACAGATACGAGCATAATGTTCATAACCCCTATACCACCAACGACTAATGAAATACCAGCAATACCTCCAATAATCATCGTCATGATATTTGTCATTTTAGAAATACCATCTTGAATTTCTTTTAAATTCATTACCTCATATTTACCTGTAAACTCACTTGGCTTACGACTATTTAATGCATCAGCCGCTTTCTTTCCAGCGTCATCTAAATTATCGACATTTTTCGCTTGGACAGAAATCTCTTGAATTTCATCTGTTCCATACAACGACGGCCATAACGTTAGTGGAATTAGAACTTCTGAACCTCCCATTCCCATGAATCCGCCCTTGGCTTTATATACACCAATAATTTGCAGCGGTTGGCCTTTCATTTCAATAATCTTTCCAACTGGATTTTCTTTTTCAAATATCTTTTCTTCTACATCGGAACTAATCATGACAACGTTATTTCCATAATCGATATCTGTATCATTTAAAGAACGGCCTTTTAACACCTTAACTTTATTCGCAGCGAAATATTCGCTGTCTAGCCCTTTAATATTCACCATATCTTTTTTATCATTGACATCAAGTGTTTCCATGTTTGAATTCGTCTTAATTACGTGTGAAATCTCTGGAAGCTTTTTAATTTCAAAAATATCTTCTTCTGTCAATTTCGGTTTTCCCATGGATTCCATACCAAATGAATCATTCATGTCAGGAGTATAGTGAATAGAAATCACACTATTCCCAGAACCAACAAATTGTGATTTTAACGCTGCTTCCCCGCCCTGCCCAATCGCAACAACAGTAATAATAGAGCCGACACCGATAATAATCCCAAGCATTGTAAGTGCTGAGCGCAGTTTATGAGCTAGAATAGAAGATAGGGCAATCTTTATACTATCTAGTAAACTCATATCACACACCTTCTATCTTCTGTAATTTCCCCGTCCCTTAGCACAATTCGGCGCGAAGAATACGCCGCAACTTCATCTTCATGCGTAACCATAACAATCGTTGTACCTTCTGCGTTTAACTTTGTGAAAATATCCATAACCTGCTCTCCAGATTTCGTATCAAGAGCACCTGTTGGTTCATCGGCCATAATGAACGTTGGGTCATTTGCAATGGAACGTGCGATGGCTACACGCTGCTTTTGCCCACCTGAAAGTTCGCTTGGCAAGTGATGCACGCGGTCAGACAATCCGACTTTCCCAAGTGCTTCAAGAGCTCTCTGACGGCGCTCCGCTTTCTTCACGCCGCCATATATAAGCGGAAGTTCTACATTTTCTACCGCTGAAAGACGTGGCAATAAGTTAAAATGCTGGAATACAAAACCGATATATTCATTACGAATAAGGGCAAGTTTTGCTTCATCTGCCGTTAAAATATTCACGCCGTTTAACACATATTCCCCTTCTGTCGGACGATCTAAACAACCGATAATATTCATAAGGGTTGATTTCCCTGAGCCAGATGGTCCCATAATGGAAACAAACTCACCGTTTTGAATTGTTAAACTAATACCATGTAAAATCGGTACCGCTAGCTTCCCTTGGTAATATGTTTTATGAATATTGTTTAACGTAATCATTTTTCTTTCACTTCCATTCCGTCATACACGTTGTCGGAAGGATTTTTAACCACCTTTTGTCCCATTGTTACACCTTCAAGAATTTCTGTCCAATCTCCATCAGTAGAACCTTTTTTCACATTTTGTTTACGAAGCTTTCCTTTGTCTTCTACATAAACAAATAGATTACCAGCTTTTTCAATAATACTTTTACTAGAAACAGCAATCATCTTCTTATTCTCTAAGTTTACTTGCAGTGATACGTGATAGCCTGGAGATAAACCTTCTTGTCCATCTAAACTAGCTTTATATGTATACTGAGACATATTTTGTGTTCCCTCACCAACACCAGCTGCTTGAGCCATCTCTACACTTGTCGGAAATTCACTTACTTCTGTAATTTTCCCTGTCCATTTCTTCTTACTATTTGCTTTTACAGTTGCAGTAAATGTTTGATCTTTTTGGATTTGTGATTTTTGAAGTTCTGTTAATGTCCCTTGAATTTGGAATGGTTCTTTAGATGCGATTTGTAAAAATGATTTTCCTTGTCCACCCATTGCTTGCGTCGAACCTTGTACTGCATCTTTATCTAATTTTTGTACAACACCAGCAAAGTTACTATAAATTGTGAGTTCATCTTGTTTTTTCTTTAATTGTTGTGATTGTAATTGACCTTTTTCTTTCTCAAGTTCAGTTGTTTTTTGCTGTATTTCTAATTCGCTTACTTGCTCTTCTAACGGATCTGTTACTTCTTTTCCAGCGCCGCTATCTTTTGCTTTCTTAATCTCTTTATTTAGTGAATCTATTTTCTTTTTCCCTTGATCATAGCGCATTGTTGCCATTTTTTGATCAAGCTCAGCTTGCTTCAATTGTAGATTGATTTCTTCATTATCATAAGAGAATAACTTCGTCCCTTTTTCTACTTCTTGCCCTTCTTTCACCGCAATATCCTTCACTTTTCCTTTTGTCGGATCTGCATAGAAGCTCTCAATATTCCCAGGCTTTACTTGTCCAGAAATCAATTTTGTATTATTGAGTGTACGTTCTGTTACTTTCTCAAAGCTAACAGCGTCTCCCTTTGCTGTCTCCTTCTTCTTACCTTGCATAACAAAAATATTGACGGCTGCAACGATGACAATTAATGCAATAACCCCAATGATAATCCATTTTTTCTTTTTAGTTGGTCGATGTGTTGTAGTTGGTAACATAATGTCTTCCCCTTAATGATGATATAATTTAGTACATACGTTTATTGAACAATTTATATGGGACAACCCCCTAAAGTAACTGGATATAAACCAAAAAATAAAAGCTAAAAACCTTTTAATACCTTAGGCTATATGAAGCACAAAATAAAGAGGTCGATCCTTTATTTTAAAGAAACTGACCTCTTTATTTTGTGCTTCATATGATATAAATAATTGCAAAAACTAAACTACATCACTGCTTTTAATAATTCTGTTACTAATGGAATTACTCCACCAATGAATTTCAAAACTGCAATTGCGATTTCCATATGATTTCCTCCTCTTTTTTAAGTATTGAATTGTGGTAAATTTTTATACTACTATAATAGCGAGAATTCATTTGGATATCAATGCATTTCAATATGCAATATTTCATATTTATACGCTTTTTTAATTTTTTAATATATCAAATCTAAAGTGTTTTCTGATGAATTCAACAGTTAATAAACATAAAAGTTTCCCTACTTAAAAAGAAGTTAATTTTTGTGATTTTCTTCTTTTTTGTGGCAGATCCTAGATAATTTGACTATTAATAAGTGAAATAATGTTCATTAGACATAGAGGACACCCTCCTATTATAAAGCATGACATTAAAAAAGTTATGGGATCTTCAAAAGAGGTGATACAAGCGACTCAATTGCGATATTTTAACAACCGAATACTCCGTCAGCCTACTCTGTTGTTTGATAAGTGTTTCTCGAAGCGGCTATTATAAATGGCTAAACTGACAAGGATTCCTTGCACCAAGACAATAGGAAAATGAAGAGCTGAAACACTTCATCTAACAGTGTTATGAGAAAGTAAAAGGTGTGTATGGTTATAGTAGGAGGTGATACATATGGTAAATTTACGTGAAATAAGAAATACTCATAAAAAAAGAGATAAAGCATTTTATGAAGTGCTTTATCTCTTTTTTATCAGTGAGGAATGTATTTGGGGATATTTTCGGTATGTTTTTACACAATTTCCGTATCGCATAAATTTTATTTTAATATGTGCTATTACATATTATTTTATCATTCCCCCGACAGAAGAATCCCACTTCAAAGAATGTAAAAGGTGTAGCCCAATGAGTAGGTGGGAGATGAATGTCGGTTAGGCGTAAGCCTAAAGGTTATTGGGTTTACAACGAATAAAGAATACTGGAATTTTAGTATTCAGCGTATCTAGAGATGTAGGTTGTGTGCAACGAATCCGTAAGTACCATATTTTAGAGTTTGTGTATCAAATTCAATGTGTTAAAAATGTATGTTATGTAATTTTATAGTTCTTGGTTTTAATTTGATGTAAAGTATTTATGAATACGATAGTAAAAATTATGACCAATAAAGCCTTTTCCCACAAAAAGTTATGTCTAAGTATAAGATTTTCACATAAATTATACCAATTAATAATTAATAAGATCCCAAAAATCCACACACAACTTTTTAATGTGTTTAAGCGGTATTGATATTCTAATATATTTCTCTTCATATATTTCTGCTCCTATTCGATATAATTAAATAGAATTGTAAACATGATAAGTTAATTTGAAACTTATGTGGAAGAACTTTCTCTTGGAAGAGTCAATAAATCTGGTTACAGCCCTAATTACACATAAAGAAAAAGAATCCCTTATGATTTCTAGGATTCTTTTTCTTGTTTAAAGTTTGCTCATACAAATGATCTGCACCTCAATTCATCTTTGATATACAGACCATTTGTATGATAATTTTTATAAATAATTGCTGAATAAAGAACTTACATAAATGCTTTTAAAAGCTCTTGTACGAATGGAATTACTCCACCTATAAATTTTAAAACTGCCATTGCGATTGCCATAGTATTTCCTCCTCTTTTTTGATGTTAAGATGTAGTACATCTTTATGCTTTTATTATAGTAAGCACTTACTTTCTTATCAATACATTTTAATATGCAATATTTCATATTAAGATGCATTTTAAATTCTCTTCCTTTTTTTATGTGTTCATAGATTAAGTGATACAGGGGTTCAGACGAGATACCTGTAAAACGGGGTACCTTCAACATTTTATAAAATAGTAGGCCTCTTTATCTTGTATATATTGAAGGTCTTTCAAATGAAAATAACCTAAGTCTCGGATACATAAATCATTCGCTGTCACAGTTGGGACACACAGAGAGCCGTAAGTGCGATCATGTTGTTTACCTGGACCTGTATGAATATGTAGGAACTGTCCACTTAACAGATCATACTCAAGTTGAATTTTTATCCCAGCTGTATGGCTGCATCCTCCTGCACCTGGATAAACGAATGAAAATATATCCGGAAGTTGAAATGCAGTTGAATCTAAAATACGAATACGCTTGAAAACAGAAGTGTATGGAGAAGAAATCGGCATAGATGAGGCTAATTTTTTGCTTAGTAGTTCGGCTAGTATGTGTTGTAAAAGTTGGACGGCCGCTTTATTAAATCGTTGATTCAGTCTCTCAGGACTGATGAGTACTTCTGTTGATGCTTCTAAACAGCTAGATAACTGAGTTAAAGAAGTCATAGCTACATTTTGGCTCATCCATACACATAAAGCGACTAAATCTTTTGCTTGGTACTTACTGGTTCGTTGTACAAAACCAACATCTCTAGCAAGATCCCGTAAGGTATTTGGAGATAAAAAACTTTGAATCTCTTGAGCAAATAGTTGTAATTCGTCAGACACAGAAACAAACATAAAAAACGCTATCCTTTTCTATGATTCTACAGAAAGAATAGCGTTTTTTTTCATTTTAGGGGGCATTTCTTTTTATTAGCTTGATAGCGATGTGGCGGTACCCCTATTCTCAATAGAGTACACTCTATTGAGAAGGTTAAATATGCAATTTTGCATTTTATTAATTTTATAGCATGTAAACATATTGATTCGTATATAATTTTAGGGTTATAAGGGTAGCATGCCATTCCGATCAAGTTAAGATATTAAAGTAGGTCCTGAACGAAAATTTTATTATTTTACAGTTATTTATGAGAATTCAACTCTTTTTTTCGTTTTGGGAAACAACCCATTTCTTAAGTTGATGGGTATGTGTAGTGAGTCCTATCTTAGTCTAAGTACATCATAACATTCTAACTATTATGGAGCGTGTATTATAATGAAAAAGATTTTATTATTGTTTATAACATTAGGAATACTTATAGGATGTGAAAAATCTGATTCGTGTGATGAATCAAGAGCCATCTACTCTGGAAATTGTAATTTTTCTAATACACTCACAAGCGACAAAGCTGAATTACAATTAGATTCCAGATAATTGCTTTTATACTTAATTTTAAACTAATTGTTCATCAGATTATTATACATTTCATGTAGATTATTCTTGGGGTTCTGCTGCACAGTTTCACAAGAGATAGACATAGATCAGCGTATATGACTAAATATGGTTCTGTTGCAAAATGTTAGTTAGAAACATAGAATAGCAATTTCCTCTACATTTCTATCTTATGAAGCTAAGCCAAACAATTTATGAATAAATTCTTTCTGGTTTTGGACGGATTCGTCCGGTAAAACAACTTGTCCTTTTTTCATCATATGCATGGCTTCAACACCACTTAATATAGAGATTGCTGTTTTAAATGATTTTAATCCTAACATAGAACGAACTCGGATTAATCACCGCATCTTCTGGCGCCATGTCTAAAAAATATTTAAAGGACATGTCATATTTTGAGCGTTCAACAACATCTACATCTGATAAGTCAAAAATGGACTTTAGCAATAAATATTTGAACATACGAACAGGCGGCACTGCATTGCGGCCATTATCAAGACAATATTTATTCTGTAATTCCTCTAAAACAAAAGAAAAATCAACCAATTCATTAAATTGACGAAGCATATTATCTTTCGGCACGACGATATCGTAAATTGCCATGAAAGGACTAAGGTTAAGAGATTGTTGGTTTGAAATCATCCGAGACACCACCTAGAATTAGTACAACTATTATACATAAAAATGGTGAAGGCTTCCTCGATTTCATCAAGGAAGCCTTCACTTGTTTAAACTATATGGACTTTTTCAGTGGCCTCTTTGATTCTGCCCTCTTTTTTAGCTCATTAATAAAAAATTATTTTTCGTTTCTTTGTCTGAATAACAAGCTGTGATTTAATCCACTTTTAATATAATTGGTTAATTGCTTCCCAATAAGAGTATACAGCTACTTTAGCTTGCTCTTCTGAAGTAAACTGTTCAATGTTTGGTAAAAAACTTCTTCCTTTATATTGAAATAATTTTTCTGTTCTAAATGCTTCTTTTTCATATTCTGCAATTTCTCTATGCAATAGATATTGGTTGTTTCCGACATGCTCAATTAAATAGTTGGACGGCTTAATGATTTTATCTTTAAAAATTTCTGGATTCGCTTGCATTAATTTCATAAGCTTTTCCTTTCATCTATTTCTCCTTTTCATAAACTACTTCTCCTTGTAAAATTGTCATTAAAACTTGAGCATCTGGAATCTTATCCTTACTCATTTCAGTTATATTTTCATCAAGTACTACCATATCAGCAGATTTACCTACTTCAATAGAACCAGTTATATTATCAAGTCCTAATGATTTGGCAGGCTTAATTGTATAAGCATCAATAGCTGCGTATACATCAGGTAAACCTTTTTCACCCATGCTTAGTGAATTCGAAATAGTGACAAGTGGATTCAGTTCATTTACGTCCCAATCACTACTAAGCGATACATTTGCTCCTGTTTTCCAAATTCGTCCTAGCGGCATAATTCGTTTCATCTGTTGATCTGAAAAATACATACTTGCCCAGCTTTGCTTAGGATCTTCCGCAAAATCATGCCCTACTTGAAAATCCGCACTAATACCTAAATCAGCAAAACGGTTAATATCACTATCTTCTACCATTTCCACGTGCGTGAGCGTATAAGGTTGTTTTGCTCCTTCTTTTTTCGCTGCTTCAATTGCATTTAAACTCTCTCTTGCTCCACCGTCTCCAATTGTATGAATCAATGCACCATAACCAATTTTATCGAGTTCGGTCAACCACCATTTCATTTTCTGCTCTGGAATATAGTTCAAACCATATGGAGTTCCTTTAAACCACTCAAATTTATATTTTTCTAGTGTTTTAGCTGTGCTGTTAATACTAATTCCATCACTATACATTTTCACTTGATTAATAAGCATTCGAGACGATGAATCGTCTCGCCTAATTTTTTTGAAATACTCAATTTGTTCTGCTTCATTTAAATTTGGATACACCCACGGACGAAGTACTACTCGTGATGTTAACTTTTTCTCATCATTAACTTTATTCCAGACATCTAACCAACCTCGTTTCCAATATAGACGTCCATCACCAACTGTAGTAATACCATTCTTCGCAACCTCATCTAAGCCATCCAATAAACCTTCGTAATTTTTTTCAAACAGATTTGGTTGTGAACTCCATGCTTTCTCCATCACAATATCACCAGCTGAGTCATAAAGAATACCAAAAGGCTCTCCTGTTCCCGGGTCCCGAATAATTCTTCCCCCCTGTGGATCTTTCGTCTCTTTATTCATTCCAGCCAACTCCATTGCTTTGGAGTTAACCCATACAGAATGAGAGGTTCTTTCCATAATTACTACAGGATTATTGGGGAACAGCTCATCAAGGAGCTGCAATGGAGTCTGCTCTTCCGATTCTTCGCTCATGTCTTTTAACAAACTTTCCAAACTAAATCCCAATCCGCTTATCCATTCCCCTTCTTTTAAATCTTTTTGACAATCCTTTAAATACGAACGTTGGTCTTGTAATGAAGCATCTGGTGACACACTACAATTTCCTGCCGCGGATGATTTTGCTTCAAATATATGATTATGATTGTCCACAAAACCGGGAAGGACGGAACGCCCTTGTAGATTTATGACTTTCGTATCTTTATTTATAAATTCTTCTACATCCTTGTCGGAACCAACAAATATAATTTTACCATCTTTAATTGCTACTGCTTCTGCCATATCTTGTTTTTCATTAGAAGTATAGATTTCCCCATTTTTAAATACTACATTGTCTGGCAAATGGTTAGGCAGAACAGTGCTATTTTGCTTGACTTCTCCCACTTCAGGAGCGCATGCTGAAATCAATACCATATTAAAAAGCAGACAAATGACCATTAGTGCTTTCTTTGGAATTCCCTTCATTTTTCTACTCCTTTTATTAAGATAAATTGCTTTTGAAAATAGAATAAACGTTAACATAGTGTCAAGGTCAAATCATTATTGTTGTTACTTTTTAATAACTGAAAAACAAATTTGCGTCACATAATCCTCTACTGGGCAATCGCATTCAGGACCCTTTAAATAGACTTCACATGGTGGAGCAACTATCAGATATCCATTATTTTCAATCCATTCTTCTAGTGCCATATCACCGTAATCTATATCGTCATAACTCCCATGATGCAAGGTAGTAACAATTTGATGCTGCCCTATTTTTTTATCTCCCACTCCCGTGATGAAGTTCCATTGTTCTCATAAATAATTGGAATTCTTAATTCGATATCACTGTGGTTCGGAATATACTCTTCATCATAGAAGATCGCGGATGGAGAACCTACTATTTGAAATTTATTCACTTGTACTTTTTCATATAGGGAATCAAAATGTTCATCCATATCATTAATATCGATTTGTAATCTTTGCGTTATGACAGTTATTTCACTTCTCATTCCAATTAATATATCGTAGTGTCTATGTTGGATTGAAATGAGATCTATGTTCCTATTTATCATTTCACTCATTTCGGAAATAACCTGTAAATGTTGTCTCACTTCATGAGATAACTCTATAATTTGCGATTGCATATGTTTGATAAGTGAATTTTGGTCTGATGACTGAAGAATTATTTTGATTTTCGAGAGAGGAAATCTGTACTCTCTTAGTTTTTTGATTTGTAATGCCACTTCCAATTGACCCTGTTCATAATATCTATATCCATTTATGGGATTAACATATGCTGGTTTCAGTATTTCCTCTTTGTCGTAATGTCTCAACATCCGAGTACTCATTTTGCAAATTCGAGAAAATTCAGTAATTTTATACATTTAAATACTCCTTGAGTAACTTTATTTACTACGCCTTTTATGATCTCATATAATAACCTTTCACCCTCATAATAAGCATGAACGTGAAAGGTATTATATTTTTTACAGGGAGTTTGCAAACAGACATCATTTCCAATTAAAAAAATCCGAAATGGAGAATTCATCCTCCCGACTTTTCATTCTTTTAAATTTTTGAGGTAACAAATGAATAGGACAATACCACGTTAAGCAATTAATTGCGCCTCCCATTGTCGATATATCTCCTACATGAACTGGAATCGCATGTTTATCAGTATGTTTTTGGATGTATTGTAAGACTTCCTGATCTTTAGATAATCCAAACCTAGGAACATAGAGAGCATCTCTTGTTTCTAACATGTTTATATATAAACCTTTGGCTGATGCTATCTCTTGATCATATTGCCCTTCTTCTGTATATGAAGAAGGAACAACTACAAACTCCGCTTCAGGCATTTGCTCTCGAATAATCTCTTGAATGCTATGCCTAAATTCATAATCTCCTAGAAAGTCACTGATAAACATTGTATGTTCATCAATAAACTTAATCATACCGTCTGCATGTGCAAACACATCTCCTGGTTCAGAAGGAATGATAATAACTCGACTGACATCTAAATCCCATTCCAGTTGCTCTATAATTTCTTTTTCTGTCCAATCATAATTATCATCAAGTATACGATCCGTTAATATAATTGTATCTTTTTTATTCCAAATGAGATTACCGCCATCTAATATCAATGGGGAAGTAATATATTCAAAGTCATTTTTCTTCAGCCATTTATTGAATTGTTGATTTAAATATCGACTTTGACTTTCAGGTAAGTAATTTGGTTGGTATTTAAATTTAACGAGGTGATTTGTTACAACTGGTGCAACGTCTCTTAACCAAATGTCGTCATACTCAAAAAAGTTTGTATCAAAGTCTTGTTCTTCCACAGTTAAAGATATAAGTTGATCAGTAAATGCTTTATTTTCATTTAGGTTCTCATTAAAATAAATAAGATCTTCATAAAATGGTCGATAATATTGATTCGATTTATTTGGTATTGCAGTAAAAATAATTCCATTGTGTATTTGATTCATATTGTTTACCTCACTATTTTAAGGGTTATTGAGTAACTGATTGAAACAAGTCATTATCAAGATAAAGTGAAACTTTAATCAGTGGGGGGCTTCATCCCTCAATGATTATTAGCTCTCACCAATCTGACTTTTACGAGCAGCCCGACCCCCACCTAATTTCTTTGCTTTTGCCGAATTTTGAGATGGGGTTCTTACTGCCCGCAAATAGCTGGATACATACAACTATTCCTCAATTCAATTCTCTTATGATTCTATATTTTAGAAACGTGCACATTTCATGAGTGGATTATAGCACGGAGAAATATTATATATTTATATAAAAAATATAAAGCCGTGGTTAAGCGGAAAATTCGCTCTTGACAAGATTTGAAAACCAGGCCATCATCCATATAAATTCAACTTTTAAAATGAATTACATAATAAAAAAGTTACACTCTCATAATAGTGTTTTGGAATGTAATTGGTTATTTGTTATTAGTAAATTGCGTAATAGTGACCTTTAGATAAATCTCAAGTAATTAATATTAAGTTATATCAAAAAGGAAGAATTATTTTCCCTCAAAACACCTTAGAGAAAAATGATAAATACCAAAATTAAATTTACAAAAATACATAACATAATGAAGAAGTATGAAAAACGAAATTGAGGAAATTTCGTGGTATTAACGTAAAACAGTTCACTATCATATAACTCTGGAGATAAAAATATCATATGTATTTTTTTAGTACTGCTAATTACATGGTAATTATCTATCATTAAACTGAAGCTATGATATAAAGAAAAGTCCATGTGTGTTTTATTAAATGTATTTCTACTTTTGAATTCATTTATGAAGGGAATATAAAAAGAGTTCTAAATGAATAGAACTCTTTTTGTTAATAATATGAATAAATAATTTAAAAAGTCTCATGAAATATGCAATTAGATGATTTTTTTATGAGAATTTAAAGCTGACGACTCTAATAGATTATTTTGATTGTATAAGTGTAATAAATGAGTTTCCACTCCTATACAAATCCCTTCTAGTGGAAGGTCATTTGGATCATGACCGAATGGATCTTCGATTTCAACTCCTATCGCTTCAATCCCTATAAATGCAAAACTAATAAACGTAGTTGCAAGCACTGTAAACCATCCGAGACTATCAACAAGACCAATTGGTAAAGTCCCACAAAATATAATCAGTAAACTTTTTATATGGGCGAAATATGCAAAAGGAATAGGGGTTGCTTTGATACGGTCACATCCACCAATAGCAGTAAGCAGATTATTCAAATCAGCTTCCATATTAATTATTATATTGGGGTGAAGGTGACCAGATCTTAATCCTTTTGATAGGATAGTTTTTAACATAAACACAATAGTAATCGGTAAATAGTTTGACTCAATCAATAGTTTTTTTCCTTATCAGAACATAATTTAAACAAATCTTTTACTTCAGATAAATCTTTTTCATCTCTCAAATGTTGTTTAGCCAATTTGGGAAAAGCAATTAATAGATGTAAAAACTTCAGCTTCTCCTGATCCGTATTTTCCCCTTTAAAATCCCAATGACTTAAAAAACTCACCGCCAAATTCCTAGTAGAGCCACCAATAGCGCCAAATAACTTTCTTCCTTCCCAATACCTATCATAGGCAGTATTGGTCCGAAATACTAATAGTAAACCTAAAGCTCCACCAACAATAACCCATGGAGTTTGATTTATATTTATTTCTACATAATAGTGATTAATTATAACCATACCTGTTGAGATACATATATATAATAAAATTCGAGGGAAAATACCCCTTATAATCGTTCCTTTTAATGTAAATACTCGATGTAAGCTATCTTGATTGTTGTAATGAACCATATTTACATAAACCTCTTTCTTTATTAACTTATTTATATTTTTACGGTAATCAAATTCAACATAAAACCAGCTGGATATTATTAAAAAATACAATACCTAACTTTATTTTACTTAGAGGGATAAAAAAATCCTTTTGTATGAAAAACATACCTGAGCTTTACCATCATCTAATTACAAATTCTTAATTTTACTTGATTGTTTTACAGTCTGTATGTTCTCTGTATTAAAAATTAACAGATTATAAAATTAAATAATAGAATAGTGAATCCAATATCGATTTATCCTTTGTTCATAAACATATGATTTTCTGAACAAGTATCTCTTAACGTACAGTAGCTGTCTGTACGCTAAGCATAAAGCAAGTTAAATAAGTCCATTCATAATGTCTAAAGGAACTTTGCTCACACAAATGATCTGCACATCAATTCATCTTTGATATACAGATCATTTGTATGATAATTTTTATAAATAATTGCTAAATAATGAACTTACATAAATGCTTTTAAAAGCTCTTGTACGAATGGAAGTAATCCACCTACAAATTTTAAAACTGACATTGTGATTTCCATAATATTTCCTCCTCTTTCTTGGTGTTAAAATGTGGGCATTTATGATGATACTCTACTAGAAAAAACTTTTTCCATATATTACATATTGTAATTATAATTTTTAAAGTTATACTTTTTCTATAACTTTAAAAATTTGTATTATCAATTATACACTATACGGAAATAATAACTACTCAGCAATACCTTTAATTTAGGAGTTTCATAGGCGAAAATTCGGTCTATTTTTTTGCTACAACACAAACATGTGCGATAACACTACATCTTGTGATAAAACAGGCAAACATATTTTGGTGAATTTTTTCCAAATATTTTATATCTTCATGAGGTGACTGAATAGTTACCAGAAATATTTATATAAGTTACGTATTAGGGGTGAGTTTTTAGGAGGTTTAAATGAGAAAAATATTGCCAGGAGCCATTTCATCTCATACCCAGTATGGGTATTTAAAGGTGCCGAAAAATGTCAAAAGCGAGTGTCCTAAATGCGGTAAATCAAGTGAATTTACGTTAAAAACGAATTTTTACCAAGTTACAAAAAGAGGATTATTCGCAGAAGGGCTTTGTTTTGAATGTAAAAAGCCATCAGAATTCGTGATTATGTTTAATGATTATATGGATCGAATAAATGAAGAAGTAGAAGTTTATATTTATAGTCCTTCGGATTTAAAAGATCCTTCGGATCAGCTCGAACGCAATAAACATGTCCCTATAGACCTTGTCAGGGCGTATCGCTCTACTTTAAATGTCAGTCAGTCAAAAGATAATTCTGCTGCTGCAGTAATGTCAAAACGAGTTCTTGAAAGTGTCCTCAAACATTTTCTTGGAGAGAAAAGTAATGGGCAGCCTCTTTCCCAGCAATTTGAGCAATTGCCAAAATATATCGATTTAACTAAACCGATTCAAGATGTTGGCCACCTCGTTCATCCAGACAGCCCTCTTTATGAGATGCTTGAATTGAAACAGGAAATTGATGATGAAACAGTAGCTTTATTAACAGAATTATTAGAAGTCCTTATCCAGTATTTATTTGTGTTGCCTGAAAAAATCGAATCCGTACATGATAAGATTGAACAGAAATTTAAAAAGGTGTAGCACGCACATTTTAATATTTTTATACGCTAAGAGATTTTCAAAAACCAACAGCATGATTTCAATTGGGATTTTAATTTAAAGATAAGTTTTGAGAAACCGTTTAAGCTATTTTTAACTTATTTTACGTTTTTTACGTTGAAGTGCATTTGTCTCAAATACTTACTGACGCTTTTGAGATTAGGGGATTTTCTTAGATTAGTAAAATCAACGCTTTTTCATGCCGAATTTTGCTTAGCGTATATTTTCGTTAAAATGTGGGCGGTACGTCCTACTCATCAACTTAAGAATTTTTCTATCCTCAAGTATAAAAAATGTTATTCTTTCTAAACCAACTAAATTATATTTCATAAAAATGTTTTAGACTGCAAAAGATATTTGTAACCTGAAAAGGGATTTTCCATTCACATAATCATCTCTATTGGAAGTGAGTGATATTAACTATTGAGTTCTTAAGAAAAATTGGCTTCTTTAGCTAACTAAAGGCATCAGATTTTAAAGTATTCAGCATCAATAAGTATGTATCCTATGAAGGTTAAGAGAAGAACTAGAGTAAAAAAGATTGTTTTTTGCTTTTTACTTCTTTTTCAAACCATCCCCATCTTTTGTTATCCATATCTAAACAATAGTAATCAACAAGAAGAAATAACAGAATGAGTAAGAAATAGAAAAAGATATTCAGTATAATCATCTCCTTTATTATCATAGACGTATTAACTTCCTTTTAATTCCATTTTATCAAAAATGATGCTATGTCACATTATGAATATTCTATTCATGGGGTACGGAAACGATTCACAGAATAACCCGCCATATCCGAAAATCCCTCTAATTTCGGCTGGTTCTTTTTATTATACTTTGTCTTGTAGTTCTATTTCTTCTGTCTATTTTAGTCAGAGTATATTTCAAAATTACATCAGCATTAAAATACAGGAACATTCTAAAAATCCCCCCTTATAAATTTAAAAATATATTGTTATATTCTTAAACTTATAATATAATAAACTTACAAATTTCTTAATATTCAGAAATTTATAAAGGAGGAATTATTATGGCAATCGCAATTGCAATTTTATCATTTTTAGGTGGAGTAATTCCGTTAGTAACAACTCTTTTAAAAGCGTTCATGTAATCCTTACTTCTTTACAATGAATTATCATCTTACAAATGATCTGTTTATCAAGGCTAAATTGATGTACAGATCATTTGTGTGAGTCTAAATAGCAAAAATGCTTATTTCCCTCTGAACTGTACCCTATAAAATGGACAGTTTAATAAAAAGACCTTTAAAAATTAAGCACTTAAAAAATAGCCACACTCTGTTTATGAAAAGATCGTGGCTATTTTGAGTAGCCCCAAAAAGAAGGAATCGTTGCCGTGCCCCTTATACATTCCTCTTTGTTCACTAATTTACAAAATTCATTTATTAAACTTTTAGAAACTATATGTTATACTTGATAGGTAGATAGTCAGTAGTCGGCAATCTAATTAAACTGTGGGCCCTAGCTTTGCACCTAGCTAGGGCTTTTTGCTATTCATCAAGTACTATGTGAGATACATTCACTATAATTATTTTTATCTATTCCTCATGGTTTCTAACATCTTGTCATTGTAATGTACTATTTCTTTTCTATGTTTCACGTTTTCCCTTGTTTTCCATCATTTCAAATCATAAATCCATTATTTAGTTACTTTATGAAGCAATACTACCATTTGAATTTAGATACAAAATATCAAAATTCAAATAATTAAAATTGATATATTATTGTTCCTACAATACTAGATCTATCAATATATCCCAGACCATTTCGACTATCTTTACTATGGTAACGGTTATCCCCCATTACAAATAATTTATTTGAAGGTACTTCTCTTTCTTCAAAGTTAGCAAGATATTTGGATTTATTACTTAAATCTTTATAAATATAGTTTTCTTTTTTTTCCTTTCCATTAATATACAGAATATCATTTTCTATTTTAACTTTGTCTTTTGGCAATCCAATTATCCTTTTCACATAATACTTAGGATCATTGGGTTTTTTTATAATAACAATTTCTCCATGCTGTAATGGAAAAATTGCTGCACCTGCTCTATTAACTAGTATATACTCTTCATTTTGTAAAGTAGGATACATAGATTTCCCTTCTATTTTACATAATAAAAAGTTTAAACTTATTATCATAAGCATCACTGTAATCAATAAAAACAATGTTATATTACGCCAATATTTTGGGTTCTTTTGCTTCATGTTTTTCCATTCCTTATTGATTATTTTCATGAAAAACGCCTCTACAAAATTTTAATGTAGGGGCGTTTCGTTTATATATATTTACTAGAAGCATTCAACTTGTTTGTTTATGGAGAAACGTTACTTCCTTGATTCTTTTTTAAAGCGAAATATGCATCTAAGATATCTTTACCAATCATTGAATTAATTCCACCTTTATCATCATTTACCCATGGTACAACAACGGAAAATGCAACCTCTGGATTATCATATGGGGCATATCCTGCTAAAGTTAAATTGTAACAATGAATACGATTCCCTTCTGAATCTCTACCAACAGGGTCCTCGCCTCCATAAACTGTTTGCGCTGTTCCTGTTTTACCAGCTGGTTTATAAGGAGCTTTTTGAAAATACCTCACACCAGTTCCATCACCCTCTTGGAACACTTGCCTAAAGCCTTCTTGTACTCGGTCGATATATTCCTTTTTCATATCTACGCGGTTCAGCACAATGGGTTGCATAGTTTGTACAACTTTACCAATATCTTCTTCTTGCGTTGTTTGCTCCCGAATTTCTTGTACAATCTGCGGCTTCATTCGATACCCCCCATTTGCAATGGTAGAAACATACTGTGCAAGTTGCAAAGGCGTATATGTATCAAACTGACCAATAGCTAAATCTAGTAAAAAACCTGGTTGATAATTTTGTTTTTTTTGTTGTCCCAACGTTTCATTTGGTAAATCAATTCCAGTCGAAACTCCTAATCCAAATTGCCCAAAATAATATCTCATCTTATCAAATGTAGCCGCTTTAATATCTAAAGAACTGTTCGGTACATAATTTATACCTGCAATTTTTAAAGCTGTATTAAACATATACACGTTAGATGAAACTTGTAATGCCCTTATATCATCAATAGTTCCAAAGTCTTTCCAAGATTTCTTAGCTTTTGCTGTTCCCTTAAATTTCATTGGTGCATCATAAAAATATGTTCCTGGTGTTATGGCACCTGTCTCATATCCTGTTAAAAGTGTTGCTCCCTTTACAGTAGATCCAAGCTCGTAGGAGCTTGTCATTGTGCCTAAAGCATAATCTTCTACTTCTATATTTCCATCTTTTTTGACTAACTTTTTCCCTGCCATAGATAAAAGTTGCCCCGTTTTTGGATTCATCATAACAACAAATGCTCGGTCTAATAAACGTTCTGAACCTTTAAAAGCTTTTAAATGCTTTTCAATAATCTCTTCTACCTGTTTCTGTAATTTCATGTCTATTGTTAACGTTACATTGTTTCCGCTTTTCCCTTTAGAAACGGTTTCCGTTCGAATAATGTTTCCTTCTTTATCAGTAATATTTTTAATTTCTGCTTTTGTTCCATGTAATACATCTTCATATCGTTGTTCAATATAACTTTTTCCTACGCGATCATTACGGCTATAACCACGTACCATATAAGAGTCTAAGTGTTCTTTAGGCAGTCCTTCTTCAGAATTTGTTATATTACCCAATACCGAACGAAATAAATCACCATTTACATAATTACGTTCCCATTCAACTGTTGTATCTACCCCTGGGTATTTAGCTAAATTTTCACTTATAATGGTGTATTCTTTCTCAGGCACATTTTTCTTTATAATTTGAGGTGTCATTGAGTAGCCCGAACTCATTTTACTTTTAATAGCTAATACTTTTAAATCTTTTGGTGTTAATTCGCCTAGTTCTTTATCTGTGATACGTTCTCGTCTTAATTCCTCTATTTTTTTATCAAGCTCTTTCCCTTCAATATTTTTGGCTCGGAATTTTGCCTCATCTTGTTTTGTAATCTTTTTTTGAGCCTTTTCCTTATTTAACTTTACCCAAAAATCCTTTTTATCTGTTTCGGTTAACTTATTTATGTCTTCTTCTGGCATTTCAAGTACGTTTGCCAAATCTCTAGCTGTTTTTAGAATGCCTTCTGAATCTACACCCTTCATCCTTGTATATGTAATAGTACGAATAGCATTGTTGTTAACAACTTTTTCTCCTTCTCGATCAAAAATTTGCCCACGTGGAACGGGAATGCTGATTGTGGAATTTCCTTGTTTCTCCGCTATATTCTTATAACTCTCTCCATCAATGATTTGTACTTTTCCTAGCTGAATAATAACAGCTGAAAATAGTAAAAATACACAGAAAAACAATATATTCAACCTTAAGGGAATCGTACTTTTTTTAGTATTTTTTTTCTGTTTTTGTTTCATTTCATTCTCCTCTTAAGTACAATATATTAAAATAATACAGTTCTAAATGTAATTAAAAATAATAAGTTTATTACAGCTGATAGATTTCTAATAAAAAATCATTAACTAGTTTAGTATATTGCATTTTACGATTAACGATAATACAACTTCAAATACCCAAGTAAACTTATTAATATGTTATCAAACGGGAGTATTCGTACTTTTCAGAAATAATAAACATTATTGTAAATCAAATAAAAACGACATTATATTAAACGTTTCCAATCCGTCTGTTACTAGCATAACTACTAATGTGAGAGCGATAAATCCATTTTCAAATGAAAAATAAAATAGCAATACCTAGATAAACTCATTTCTTAATTATACAAATGAAAATTTTCCTGTCAAACAAAATTAAAGAACACTTTCTCCATTTAGAGTCTTTAGAGATATCTTTAACGACTATAATCAATTATATTTATATATGAGTTTTATGAAATTTATTCCACAATAAATTTATCCAAAATCTAAATTGTAAGCACCCTGTCCTACGGATTATACACATTTCATATTCAATCTCCTCAACAAGCGTGTTCCACAATTTTGTTATTGTTTGAAAAATGTTTTTTGAATCCTCACAAATTTTATCGAATTGTTAATAATCGTTTTATGAATGAACTGTATAAAATACCTTTTTAGAGTTGTGTAGTGTATAAGTTTTATTCAAAAATATAAATTACGTTTAAACGACATTTAAAATAAATAAATCACAAAAAATTGATTCCGATATACTTATTCACCACCTTTATCAATTTAACTTTTTGACAAATTATTTTTTTGTTGATACATCATTATTACTTATATTAATATGTTTTTATTGCTATATTTTAAAAATACATATTTAATAAAAACAATAAGAATATTCTTGAGTAATAGGAGGTTTTATTATCAAAGATAAACATCGTAAGATTGTCCTCACAATATTAGGTTTTTATTCAATTTTAATACTTTACTTTATGTTTCTTGGTTTTGATAGGTTGGGATTAAAATATATTAATTATGAATACCAATACCAGTTAATTCCGACTAGTATTCCTTTAGGATTACCAAATATGACAGGTGAAGAAGACTTTAACCTATGGGTTTTTAATTTTGGGAATTTAACTGCATTCATACCTTTTGGAGTACTAATTCCTTTGTTATACCGCTGTAGCTTCATTCGATTCATTACCTCATTTTGTATTTCAATTCTTATACTAGAAGTTTTACAAATGCTAACTTTTCTTGGAGGTTTTGACATTGATGATGTAATTGTGAATGCAATGGGTGCTATAATAGGATTTGTTGCATATAAAATAGGATTTCGTTCAAATACTTTTTTAAAAAAACTTATTATTACTTGTGTAACAGCATCAATCCTTACTTTAGGATTGATTGTTGTTGTAGGTGAATTTAACAAATCATTAGAAAAGCAGCCACACTCTCTCAAAAACGGAACTATTATAGGACTAAATCAACTGACAGAAACTAATGGATATGCACCGAAAGATAAAAATTTCCATAGTTTTGAAATTGCTCATAAAAAAATTGAATCTAAATTAAATATGTATAGTAGTAATGGAACAGATTTTCAGCAATTTAAATACTTGTTAAAGGGTAAATATGTAAAAATTTCGGGCTATCTTGGTATCCCAGATGGTGCTAGTAAACGTTCTGGAAAGATAATTATTTCTGTGGATGGAAAAGATGTACAAACAGTTCAATTCTCTGAAAAAAACATATCTACATCAAAAAGTTCCTTTGAAATAGAGTTGGATAAAGCAAATGAACTTTGTATCAAGTTCATTGATACCGATGTATTACTATGGGATGTTACACTTACAGAATGGAAATAATAAAGAATACAAGTCTTCCAATTTAGGGTATATACCGAACACCTATATCTTAATATGCAATATTGCATATCATATTATTATTTATTTCTGTTAAAATCTTAGAAGTGGATTGTTCATCTAGCAGTTCACAACAGCGTATATTTATTAGTATAATGCTAACCCTAATTACAGACAAAGGGAGAAGAATGTTTATCACTCTTCTCCCTTTGTTTATGTAATTTTTCACAAAGCATTTATGAACTACTCGCCACCTACCCTTCGCTTAGAGGTGGCATCTTCTCAGTCCCGCGACGAAAATAATCATTCATCTTTCTTAGCATTACTTCCCTTATTCCCTATATTAGATATCGGGAGAATGAAATTTCTTTCGATACCTTGATTATTTTACAAAATGGTGATATTTTTTTAAGAACACTTAGAGATGATTTACTATATCACTAAATGTTACTAATTTTTTAATTAGAAATCTAAAATGCTGTATCTGTTTATTTAATTGTGAAGAATATCACTTGTATATTATAACTATATTGAGAAATTATTCTATTATGTATATAATGTTTTAGGAATTTATGTCCGTTTCAGGGCTAGGGGATACACCCTGCAGGGTAAAAAAGTAGAAATATGTACATGATGGTCATTAACATACTAAACAACAAATATTAGAGCATTTTTTTAAATGGAATATAATAGGCTACTAGAGGAAGGTATTATGAATCAAAATAATGTATATCCATTTAACCAACAGGTTCGTCATCAACAACTAATACAAAGTAGAAATTTAAAAGCAGCTAGAAGGAAAAAAGCATTAAGTATATGTGTATTAATAACTTTTATTTTGTTATTATTTTTAAATCGCTTTGGAAAAATTTCAACAATATATGTAACTGGAAATGAAATAATTTCAAAAGCAGAAATTATAAGTCTATCCAATTTAAGCGACAAAGATAATTATTGGAATTTACATGAAGAAGATATAAAAAAAAGAATACAGAAAAATAATCTGATTAAAGAAGTCGAAATTTCAAAGAACTTTCCAAGTCGAGTCACTATTAATGTTAAAGAAAATAGCACTGTTGCATATATGATTAAAGATAATAAGTATTATCTTCTACTTGAAAATGGTACAATGTTGGATAAATTTACAAATGATAAAATCTCCAAAAGTGTACCTGTAATAAAACAATTTACTAGAAATGATGAAAAACAACTTAGAAAACTTATTTCGGAGTTAAATAAATTACCGAGCGAAATACAAAGTATAATATCTGAGATTAATTTTTTGCCAACTAAGAATGATAAATTCCATATATATCTATATGCGAAAAACGGGTTTACAGTGAGCGCTTCAATCACTGATTTGTCTGAAAAAATGGAACTATATCCAGTCATAACTAAAAACTTAGATTCTAAACAATACCCTGTAATTCACTTAGAAGATTCTATATTTGCAAATAACAAATTATAAGCCTTGAAATTACATTTGCTATTATAGGAAAAATAAAAAAGAACTTGTAGTAATGAACTGCCCCCAATTGTTAAATTGTGTCTAACTTTTTGGGGTCACTTCAGAACTATCAGCTTTTTGTTATGTTGGGATTTTCAAAAACTAGTTTCTTGTCCTGGTCACATACGGATAAATCGGATCTCTTAATTCGAAGTCATACGTTTCTCCATTCACAATTCCTACCACCTTCCCACTGTCATATAAATCGAGCAAGAAACCGGCCATTTGTTCAGCTGTATGGAACTTAGGAACAACACCATTATATTCAAAATTTTCAACATCATAGGATCGTTTCGCAAATTCGGTCTCTGTTGCAGCAGGAGCCAAGACTTTCGCTTACATGGCTGCTCCTTTTCCTTTCAATTCTTGTGCGAGACCTTCTGTAAAGGCACTTACATAGAACTTTGTCGCGCAGTAGGTCACAGCATCAGCAACAATCAAGTATCCTCCTCCTGAAGAAATATTGATGATTTGCGTTCCTTCAACATCTGTATAGTCACGTACATAAAGAGAGGACAGAACGGTTAAGGCTTCAATATTCAAGTGAAGCATCGTCTCAATTTTATTTAAATTTTGTTCCCCAACGGAAGCAAAGTTTCCAAACCCGCGACTTCAGTCGTGGGTCATTGACAGAATAATTCCCTATTCTTTAATTTTAAAAATCTTATTTGGATTCAGAATATTTTTCGGATCAAGAGCTTGTTTCATTTTTTTCATCACAAGAAGTGCTGCTCCATGCTCTTTTTCTTGATATTTTTGTTTACCAATCCCTACCCCATGTTCACCTGTACATGTTCCACCGCGCTCAAGAGCATACATCACAATTTTTTCATTTGCCGCTTCTGTTTTATGCACTTCCTCTGTATCATTTGGATTCACCATTAATAGAACGTGAAAATTCCCATCTCCGACATGTCCAAGTATTCCCCCAACAATTCCCATAGCATCTAAAGTCTCTTTTGCATACTGTATTGCACTTGCTAACTCTGAAATTGGTACACAAACATCCATACTCATCAGTTTTTTCCCTGGGCAACTATGAACATAAGCGTATGCTAAATTATGTCTTGCTTCCCATAATTTATTTCTTGCTGCTGTTTCTGTTTCAAATGAAACAGCCTTACACTTGTGATCTTTAACAATTTCTTTTGTGAAATCAATATCTTGTTTTAATCCCGCTTCATTTCCATGAAACTCTAAAAATAACGTTGGCTCTTCCCTATAGTTTGTTTCACTATATTTGTTAACTTGTTTCATTGAAAGTTCATCAACAAGCTCAATTCTCGCAATCGGAATGCCAGCTTGTAAAATATCAATTACAGCTTCTACCGCATCATTCACTGTCGGAAAAGATGCTCTTGCTGCCATCGTATGCTCAGGTATTCCATATACTCTTAGCGTTAATTCCGTAAAACAACCAAGTGTTCCTTCTGATCCAACGAAAATACCATTTAAATGATAACCAGATGACGACTTTGCAGCTAAATTCCCTGTATGTATAATCGTTCCATCTGCAAGTACAACTTCTAAATCACGAACTTGATCACGCATAACGCCATACTTTACTGAAGTCGTTCCGCTTGCATTTGTAGCAGCCATTCCACCTAATGTTGCATCCGCCCCTGGATCCACACTGAAAAACAATCCATACTTTTTTAATTCTTTATTAAGCTGTGAACGAGTTACTCCAGGTTGCACTTTAACTAGAAAATCTTTTTCTCTTACCTCCAGCACTTGATTCATCAGTGAAAAATCAATTGTAATGCCATTTTCATATGGAATTACATGACCTTCCAAGCTTGAGCCTACTCCAAATGGTACAACTGGTGTTTGATACTTGTTCGCTAGTTTCATTATCTCACTAACCTCTTTTGTCATTGTTGGAAATACAACAACATCAGGCAGACTGCTAGGATGATAAGATTCATCTTTACTGTGTAGTTCTCTCACCGTTTCATTTACTACTACTTGTGTTTCAGGAAGTACCTCTTTTAAAGCAATTATCAGATTTGCAGTTACAGCTTTCATTTCATTCTCTCCCACCATTCTGTTACAGATTTCATATACAATTTAAGATCTTTTTATAACGATTCATCTGATGAACTATTTCATACATAATAATCTGAAAAAACTAATAATTCAAGTCCTAAATAAAAAACGCCGTGCAATTACTATTAAGTTGGACATCTATAAGTTAATCAACTCACAAAAATATGTAACATGAAATTTAAAAAAATCTTTTTTCTCGTTAATGTGTCAGTCAAATCATCCCCAGTAATATTTGTAAAATAAAGATATTTTGTTTATATTCAAATTAACCTGATTACAATTTAGCAATAGAAATACGATGTAAATATAAATAGCATTTATGGGGGAATCAGACGTGCAATTACCGACCTTTAAATATAATCAAAACGCATTAGAACTAGGGATTATAAAAAAAGAATTTACGACTTGTTCTGTTTGCAAAAACCAACGTGAGTATGTTTATAGTGGTCCTTTCTATTCTATAGAAAGGGTAGAAAGCATCTGTCCTTGGTGTATTGCTAATGGAAATGCATCTAAAAAATTTGATGGAGAATTTCAAGATCCACACTCCTGTGAGGAAGTAAGTGATGAAGAAAAAGTAAAAGAACTTATCCATAGAACGCCTGGATATGGTGGATGGCAACAGGAGTATTGGCTGAGTCATTGTAATGATTTTTGTACATTTATTGGATATGTGGAATGGGAAGAAATCGCTCATTTAGCAATTTCATATAAACGGGTTCCTACACGTTTTATTAGTTCACTACAAAATTGAATATCAATTGCCGTCATTAAATATGCCAGCCTTTCTCTTTGAAATAGCTTAACATTTTCCGGTAATTCTCCCCATACTTCTCTTGAAATTCTTTCCCAAAATCCTCTTCGATGTGCTGCATCATCATATCATGGTAAAAAGCATTTTTTATTACTTCAATTACTGCTGGATGATTCGTCTCTAATGCAGATGGCTTAATATCTCCTCCGAAACTACCAATTAAAGCTGAACTAGAATCACAGAGAATAGAAAACTTCCTTTCATCAGCAGGCCACTCTTCATCCCTATAATGCTGGAATACATGTTTAAGAGGTGTTTTACATGTCCCGATTGTAATTAAGATAACACTAATTCCTTTGCATTCCGCTACAAGTAGTGCTTCCTCTATATAGTGCAAGTCTTCTGACCAAACATCTACAACTATAGATGTTTCCGCATTTGCAATAACGCGGCGTACAGCATTATCTAATGCATTACTTCCTTGCCAATTATAAAAAGCAGGTGCAGGTCTAGGTGGAGTTTTTAATTGATTGATAAGTGCCTTCGAAGTCTGTTCAAATTCAGTTTGAAAAAGACGGATTAATTGCTCAATTGGAACAGCATTATAAAGAACTGTCTCCCCTTCTATGCTTCGACAAGCTCCTTTATCCGTTAATGATCGTAACGCAGCATATACATTTGTTCTTGAAACAGATACCCGTTTTGCAACTTCATAGCCAGACAAATCAGATTCTTCGTGTAATGTCAAATAACATCGCGCTTCTAGATCTGATAATCCTATCTTTTTTAATAAATCAATCATGGAAACACTCCTTACTTTGCACATAAATTTCGCATTGAATTTAAGTGGTATTTTATAATACTACTTAAATTCATATTAATCTTCCCTTAAGGGAAAGTCAACAAAACTTTATCCGTCTTTTCTTACTTACAAAAAATCAGAACAACATTTTATTACGGATAAGTTTCACATGTATAATTATGGTATTCCTCATTTTTATATCGAAATATATTCGTAAAGTCGGGGGAGTTTTTAATGAAGAGTGTTTCTGTTCAAAACCTTGTTCCCCTGCTAATAAGGTTCTGAAAAGTCATTTCAATACGCGAAAACAAAAAAGTACTCATTGAGAGTACTTTTTTGTTTATTCTAATTTACTGACAGTATTCTATTGTCATCAGACTAAGAAACAAAACACATTCCAGACAGAAAAAATACTTATAACCTATATTCAAAAAGAAATATTTTAATGAATTCTATATTGTCCAGATAATTGTTCTTCTCCCATACGAACTAAACGCTTCGTTATTTCTCCGCCTACAGAACCGTTTGCACGCGCTGTAGAATCTGGTCCAAGTGTAACACCAAGTTCACGAGCAATTTCATATTTCATTTGCTCAATAGCACTCGCTGAAGCTGTTATAAGTATTTCATTTGTATTGTAATTTTCACGAATATTCATTGCTTCACCTCCAGTTAATTTCTTATATGTTTCTCTAATTACCCATAAATATACATACATAAATTCAAAATATTTAACTTCATAACAAAGGGATTCTAGAGTAGAAATCTTTTCCTAATCTATATCCTTTAAATTCATCAACATCAATATCTCCAAGGACTTTATTTCTCTACCATCCAAATTATGTTAAGATTATTTTAATATTTCGAAAAATATATAAAAGGAGCCTAATAATAATGGATGTCTACTTAGTACAACCCACAATTGACTTACAAGAAGAATATTTAGAATTCTATCAAGAATGGAAAAATAGTGGTGAAACGATGATTCCTTGGGTTATCACAAAAGATCCTTCTAATTTCCCAGCAATGGTTCAAGAGTTGCTGGATGCAGCGAAAGGTAAAAACATTCCCGATAGTTGGGTACCGGACTCTACCTATTGGCTTATCACAAATGACAACAAAATCGTTGGTGCTGTAAATATTCGTCATCGTTTAACTGAGCATCTATTCAATGCTGGTGGGCATATCGGTTATGGTATTCGTCCTTCAGCAAGACAAAAAGGATATGCTACAAAATTATTAGCTTTATCATTAGACAAAATAAAAAAATTAGGTGTTACAAAAGTACTTGTCGTTTGTGATGAAGGTAATACTGCTTCAGAAAAAACAATTTTGCATAACAGAGGACTTCGTGATAATGATTTTATCGAAGCAGATGGTAATGTTGTAAAAAGGTATTGGATTGAGCTGCAAACATTCAGTTATTAATGAAAATGGAGGGATTCACATGTCTACATTAGCAACCCAATTAGAACATATAATTCATACTGCATCTCAAAAAATTATACTTTTTTCTGACATGGATATAAAACTCGCCCCAACAAAATGGTCTAAAAAAGAAATATTAGGTCATCTTTGCGATTCCGGTACGGTAAACCATAGACGCTTTGTTGATATTCTCACTTCAAAAGAAACAATTATACTCACTGGCTATGATCAAGATTTGTGGGTGCAAGTACATAATTATCAACAATCTTTTTCAGCAAATGAAATTCTAAAATTATGGGAAGCTATTAACATACAAATGATAAAATTACTAAGCAATGTAAAGAATGAACACTGGCAACTTACATGTAAGTTGGAAGACCAACAGGAAGTAACTTTAGAATGGCTTGTTACAGATTATATTGATCATATGAACCATCATCTTAATCAAATATTTACAAAACATAAAAACTAAATTCCTTTTCACCCTTTCCCGATTTGGATTACATAACAAAAATAAAGAGGAAGGCTCACAGCCGGACCTCCTCCTTATTTTTGTTATAAAAAAACTTATGCTTTCTATACATAAGCACCTTTTTTCTCTATCATTATGCATTATGAGTCATTTGTTTTCTTTATTCTTCTTCCTTCTATTGACATCTTTTAACGTTTTACTAAATCCTAAAATCAAAATAATAAATATTATTCCAGCAATTGCTACCATTTCTAAAATGAATTGCATAGTTCTCTCCTCCTCAAAGTTATGCCTATTATTCTTTATTAAAACTGTTATCTATTTGGACAAACTTTCATTTGGTTCACTTGGCGTTTTTATATCAAATTATAGCTGTCTAATTGTAAATATACTTTTAAAACACCCTATTTCCTATTTATTCTAGTTTATCAAAAGAAGTTTTTTAAATCAGTAGATAAAGTAAATCTTTAATAATCGGTTGGGGCTTCATCCCCACTGATTATTAGCCCTCAAGAATCGAGCTTTTACAGGAAGTTTATCTCCCACCTAATCTCTTTGCTTTTGCTGATTTTTGAGGTGGGAGTATTACTGCCCACGAATAGCGGATAAATTTTCATTACTGATTTATACGTATACAAAAAGCCACCCCTTCTAGAAAAATACTAGAAAGAATGGCTCAGATCATAATAAAGTGAAACTTCGATCAGTGGAGATTCCCCTAATCTTCCACTAATCGTTAGTTGAATCTATAAGACTTTTATGTACGGTAATTCTTATCTTGCTGCACGTACCTCAGCAACAAGTTTTCCACCCTCTATGCTCATATAAAGCTTCACAGGCACTTCATTTGTATTTTCAAACACTAAATCTAAATATGGATATGCAATTGTAGCATCTCGGCCTTGTGGAACGTATCCTACTGTTTTGGAGTGTGTAGTTCTCTCCACCATTTTTAAACCAGCTTGATCTGCAGCATTAAAAAGAGTAGAAGATGTTTGACATACTCCTCCGCCATAACCATCTACTAGTTTCCCGTCAACAATCTCTTTTCCTAACTGATACCCCTTGTCTGGTGTTGTATCTCCAATTAATGCGTTAAAAGAGAAACGATCTCCTTTTCCTAATACGACACCACTAATATTACTTGCAGACAAACGAATATTCTCGATTCTACCACCTGTAGAACCACCTAAGTTTGTTTCATATCTTCCTAAAACTGCACCATTTCCACTTGCATCTTCCGGCTTCGCTACAGGTTTTTTCTCAACAATTGGTAGTTGGTACGAAGAATCCCACATTCCTACGTTCATTAGTTTATCTACTAGCTCTTTTTCCATTAACTCATATGAAGGCTTACCTTCTTGCCATGTTCCATCACTTGCCATACGAGAAGGGACCATCTTTTGATCAATAGTTTTTCCGACTTCCTTAGCAACCTTCGTTACTTCTTTTTTAAACTTATTTTCATCTTCAAAATAACCTAAGCTTGCTATATTAACATTTTTTACTTCTTTACCACTTCTAGCATCTACTAAACTTACACTTTCATTGACACCAGTCTTAGCTTCTACCGCATGCTCTCCTATGCCACTTACTAATGAAACTTCACTTATTTTTGTACCACATCCACTCACTATGCTTACACATAGTGCCCCTATTACTATACTTTGTACCTTACGTAACAATATACTCTCTCCTTTTCCCTACCATTACTCTTTGTTTTCAATTTTATGTATGTATGATTACATGACTTTGCAATATGACTACAAAATATTACAATTTGATTTCCACTATATTAAAATTACTCTTTTCTTTAAGAAATGTCTACACATATTTACTTAAAAAACTTAAGTTTGTAATGCCCCTCTTATTTAACCAGTATATACCAAATGATTATTCAAAAACAATTTTAATACATTAATATTTTGGAATTCTTCATAGGCAATTCTCATTTATAAAAACTTACCACAAATTCTCTTGAATACATTTGATGAAGCACCCTATTCAAAATAGGTATTTGCCGTGCCACCTATCCGCTCTTACACATACATTATGATGAATTCAAGAAAATTTAGAGAACGGAGGATGTTTATGTATCCCTATAATTCATATGCCCCCTACAACCTTTATAACTATCAACCATCATATGACGGGCAATCGCAATATCAACCATATATAGAACAAACAGAACAAATTGATCCATATGATCCAAATAGACAATTTCAAATTCCAATTTCCTTTCCAGGTAGTAGCGGCCGTCAGTTAGAAAGACGAGTAAATGAGCTAGAACAAAGAGTAAATCAACTTCAGCAGACAGTAGAACGTCATACACGTAGACTCAATCGATTAAATCAGCGTTTACGTACTGTAGAGAATCGACTAAACATTCCATTTTCAGCACTTGAGGATGGATTTTAAATTAGTAAAACAAAGAACTATATAGGAAGGGACTCTCCCTTCCTATATTTCAAATTAACAGATTGTAAGCCTCTGTTATCCGTTTTATTTTATTAAATTGACGAAAGTTTTCTCCATCTCTATACTGATAAGAGTCAATGAAATGAAACAAGGTGATAAATATGGATTTTGAAATAAACTTCCTCTCCTTCTATGTCGTACGAGTAGAAGGAAAAGGTGAACAAGCAGATAAGCGATATAAACATTTTCAAACGTTAGATGCTGAAGAATATGAAGACAGCCCATTAAAAGAGTTCTTAGATGGTGAATTATTAAAAATATCTAAACGAAAAGTAGAACGTCATGCAAAAACCGAACAAGCCCCAACAAAGATTGGTCGATTTATTGTAGAAACTGGGCACGAATTCGATTCCAACCCTCATTATAATTTATTTAATCGTATCCGTTTTGCAGAAACGAAAGAGAATTTTAAAGATATGAGTGAACCTCTCGTTTATACATATATCGATACAAGTGCAGTACGCGGTGGTGTATTTTTAGTTGCTCAAGCAAAACTGAGGAAATACTTTGACGATCCATTCGTATTCGTTATGAAGTGTGACTTCGAGCCAAAAGTTGCTTCCATTTCCGACGAAACAACACTTATTCGCAACGTTGAAATGGCAATTACGACAAAAAATATGAAATCTATTCAATACCCATACATGCCAGAAGAAGGCATTGTCGAGCCTGGCGAACTAAAAATCCACCAAGCATCACACGCACGCTACTTTGAGGATTTCTTAAAATTCGTCGAATACGAACGCTCTATGCCAGAAATTATGAAAACACAAGTTATGGACATGGTATACGACCAAATCGAAGACGTATTTGAAGAAGGTACGGAAGAACGAGAACAATTCGACCAAGCGATGGAAGTATGGGCCGCCAGTCCTAAGCGTGAAATTATGGAACATTTCACAACGGAAGAAGTAATGGAAGCTACAGCGCAAATTGTGGAGCATACCCCTGAGATAGAATTAAAGCTAAAGGCAGATCATATTTCTGTGAAGGCATTGCTTGCAGATTTTGGGGAACAGATTCATATTGCCAAGGTTAATGATAAATATGTACTAATGATTGAGGCGGATACACTTACGTTTGAGAAGGGATTCTCTCCTATTGAGTTTTTGAAGCCGGATGAGTTAGAGAAAGTAATGGAGCGGATTGCGAGTAAGACGTAAAATAAAAGAAATTTTAGTGTCACTAAAGCGATTTTTGTATTTGGTAATCTAAAAGTAAGCCCGTATAATCGTTAAAAACCCAGCCATTCTTCTTCAATTACTTCGAAGAAGTGGCTGGGTTTTTAATGACAAAATGGCTGGATTTTCAATTGACAAATACACTAACTCCTCACATATGAGTTATCTATTCATTCTTCATACGTACAAATTTCTTTAAGTCAGCTTTTACTTTGATTTGTTTTCTTTAAGTAAGAAATCGTTTGGTCTAAACCAAATGAGACGTCTGAAGCAGGCTTCCATTTTAATACTTCAATCGCTTTACTATTATTTAACTGGCTATGAAGAATTTCTCCTTTATAGATTGAGGCATCATTTCTTTTATTACGACGTTCCATACATGTTCTACATATCGCTTATAAAAGAGTGATAGATTCTTTCTATCTTTGAAATCATCCCACCTTGAGTTAGATGTTGTCGTGAATATTCCTGAGCATTTCTTCCTAAACGTTCACGAAGACTCTTATTTGCTAAAAGCAATTTAAGAGCATCGGAAAGTTGTTGTACATTTCCCGGTTCACAAATGATCCCTGTTTTTCCGTTTTGAATCATTTCTGGTATACCACCGCAATTTGTTGTAACAATAGCTTGACGAGAAAACATAGCTTCAATAATTGAAATCGGAAAATTATCGTTAATGGTAGGTAAGACATAGATAGCAGAAGAGGAAAGGATTTCTGGTATATCTGTTCTTCTGCCAAAGAACCTGATATTGTCGAGACCAAGTTGTAGTACTTGGTCTTCTAGTCTTTCTCTCATGACACCATCACCAACAATCCATATTTCTACATTAGATAAATCTTGTTGAATTTGCGAGAGCGCTTTGAGAAAAATGTCATGACCCTTTCTGGGAGAAAGGCGGGAAACACAGGAAATTACAAGATTATCATCATACTCTTGTTTAGGTATAGAAGCTTGATGAAAATGTATGCCTGTATGAACAGTAACCAGTTGTTCTATCTTTGCGCCATACTCTTTTAAAGGGGAATGAAAAGAATTACTGATCGTTATGATTTGATCGGATGCTCTTATTCCCTGTTTTTCAATTTCACTAAAATAAACTTCCTCAATTGATCCTTTTTTTATTTTATCGAACTTTAACCGGCTTTTTGTAAAATGTCCATGCGGTGTAAAAAAAAGAGGTTTCTTATATTCTAGATTTAGTTGTCCTAATAAAAAGGCAGAAAATAAATCTTGTGCATGAAACACATCATATTGTTCTAGACTTCTTCCTCTTAAAAAAGACTTATACACGTTCATGAAACTAGTGTTTTTTATAATTTTTTCATTGACTGTACCATATCGTTGCAGCAGAAAGTCCCTTGCATGTTCGGCAGCCTGCGGGATATCTTGCTCTAGATGAACTGCTGTCATTTGAGTAGGTGAGATGACATCTACGTCATGACCATACTTTTCAAAACCTGTTTTTAAGGAAGTAATATAATTTGATAACCCTCCAGTATTTGGATATCGCAAAAACGTTACGTAGAGGATCTTTAGTTTATTTGTTTTACTTGGTATGCGATTCTTTTTGATTCCAAATGTCTGAAATGGTTCCATTAAATGATTCTTTTTACTATCTATTTTATAGTATTCATCCATGACTTTTAGCAGGCTCGCATGGAAGGGACAGATGTATTCATTTCGCTCTTCCTTTATTGTATTCAGAAGCATCTCCTCCTAACTCTACTAATGTGAAAATTTTATTTATCTTATAAACCTAATTCTCTTCCCCAAGTTGAAACTTTTTCAAGATGATACGTTAATAGCTCGCCACCGCGGTTATCAAATATTCTTCGTAGCTGGGTATGCAATCCCTTTTCTAATGTTCTCTGCAAATACGCCATTTTATAAAGGTCAATTGGAGCCGTTTTAAATTGAATGCCATTCTTCTGCATTTGTTTTGTATATGATTTCACACAATGCGTGCGAATTTCTTCTGCATGGCTCTGCCAATCTTTTCTGAAACCTAATAATATTTCGACTAAAACAACCATATCAAACCAGACGGGTGCATATTTAATGGACTCCCAATCGATAAACTGGATATTCCATGGTGCACCAGGTGTCACATTGTTGCTGCATATGTTTTGCATATGAAGATCACCATGCGTTATAGATGAACCATTTTCAAATAGTTCCGGGAAAAAATCCGGTCCCTTATGACATAGTTTTATTAGCGGTTTATGATAGGGTTTAATGATCTCCCTTAACTGGTCGTCTTTCGCTGCGTCATCGAGAAAAACAATCGTCTTTCCAATATATTTGGCTCGATTACTTCTCATGTGGCTTGATTCATAAATAGGAAGCCAAGATTTCCAAACATCTTTATGCTTTTTAAAATTGTCTTCAAATGTGCGTGCGTGAAGTTTGGCAACTGTGGGGATAATGTAGTCAAAATGTTTCGGGGAGAAGGTGATTTGGCCGCGTACTTGCTGAACAAATTCCATGAATATCCAGGTATCATTTCCGTTTTTTTCAACATGGTATATTTGAGGAAGAAACTCTTTCAATATAGGATAAGCTCTCTGATATACATTAATCTCTACTTCATTTTTATAGTTTGTTGAATGATATATTTTTAAAATAATGGGATAATGATTCGTTTTTTTTCGAAGAGATAATTTGTAGATACTCATTCTTGTTGTTGATTTTAGACACTCGATTTTAGCAGGGTCTATTACAACCCTCTCAGCCATTGAATAAGAAAGCTTTTCTGAAATCTTCAACTTCTCAAAATGATGGAATAATAATTTTGCCTCGTACAACGTTTTCATTCCTTTCGTTTTTGTTTCCAGGCGTTCTTCAAATGAGACCACGCGCTTCTAATAAATGGCATTGGATCATCCCATGCAAACAAAGCAAACTCTTTTTTGCCTCGCAAGCCTTCATAAAAATCTTTCCACGTCATTTCAGCTCTTTTTTTCTTGTGACGGAACGTTAAATAATACCGCACAAGATAAATCCATTTGACACCGTCTATTTGTTTGAGCCTCGGCCCGGGGTTTTGCTTGGTTAAATATAAATAATACATATAAACAAAATCCACGCCAGCAGGTCCTGTCAAGCTATGCGTTAACCAAAAACGAGGATTTATTTCAATAAACTTATAAACCCCATCTCGGGGGTCCTTTTTAAACTCTGCCATACCAATACCTTTAAGGTTCATTTTTTTAAAAAATGGTAAACATATATCCACCAATTCTGGAACTTGTTTACTAACAATATGAGCTCCCGTTCCAAATTCAGCTGGGAATTGATGATTCTTT
The DNA here is from genome assembly GCF_026241455.1 of Bacillus sp. DHT2. NCBI lineage: Bacteria > Bacillati > Bacillota > Bacilli > Caryophanales > Bacillaceae > Bacillus > Bacillus sp. DHT2. Next base: position 6,768 of record NZ_JAPHWH010000001.1, on the reverse strand, counting down.
TGCAAAGAAAATAACGCTAGTAGCTCCATATTGTCGTCATATAAAGTGGCCACTTTATAAAAATGCTGATTGTCGCCAGGAATGATTTCCTGAATGATGAGCTTTCCATGCTGTCGATACAATTCATACTCATTTCTTAGTTGATCTGGATCTTTTATGAATATGGCCTTTTTATTTATTTTTTTTCGAAACTCATGGCCCAAAGTCGGCTTTAATATACATGGGAAATCGAGGGCCAATATCGCTTCTTCCATTTGTTCTTTATGTTCGATCACATACGTTTTAGGACATGGAATATTATGCTTCACTGCTAATTCATACATTTTGTGTTTATCCAGTATTTCTTCAATCAGCGAATGTTCAGGAAACAAAAATAAATAGTAGTTAGACAGTTCCATTCGATATTTTGAAATGAACACCACATAATCATCCGCACCTGTATACAAAATCGGTTTCAGTTTAAATTCTTTAGCCAAATTGATTAAAAAAGTTAGTAATTCCTTTTCTTCTGATAAAGGACTTGGGCATACTCCACATGAAGCAAGACGTGATTTTCCTATCTTATAAGGTTTCTCTATATCGAACGCATAAACGTTGATCCCTTTTCTCGCTAAGCTTCTGATGATTCCGATTCCATTGGCACTTAAGTCCAGTACAACTGCTGCGTGTTCATGATTCATAGAATTCTTCCTCACTCAAATACTTTTTGTAGATCTTTTCAATATGAGCTGTCATTGTCTCTCTAGTTAAATGCTTTTTAGCAAAGTTTCTTGCACTTTCACCCAACTGCTCCCGACCTTGCTGATTTGCAATGACGAACTTTAATGCACGTGCCAGTTTATCTGTATCTCCTGGAGCGACTAGAATGCCTGTCTTGGAGTGATTCACCAATTCAGGTATGCCTCCCGATGTTGTCGAAATGACACAGGCTCCACTATGCATGGCCTCAATGATAGAAATAGGCAGGCTGTCGTTTAGGGTTGGAAGTACAAAAACATCGGTTTTGCTTAAAATGTTTGGCACATCATTCCTTGCCCCTAAAAACTCCACCATGGAAAGACCCAAAGAATCGACTTGCTTTTCTAAAGTGTCTCTCATCTCACCATCTCCGACAATGAGCACTTTAATGTTATCAGTATATTTTCTTTTCAGCTTTGAAAGTGCGTCAAATAATACATTATGGCCTTTTCTTGGGCCTAATCTCGCTACACATGTAATAACGACCTTCTTGTGTGCTGATGTATTTTTTGTGCGATACTTCTCAGGGTAATCAATGCCCGTAAGCACAGTTGTCATGTTCTCCTGTTTAGTCCCTAGCTGCATTAACGGATCACGAAATGAATCACTGAGAATGATAAGGTGATTGGCAAATTCAATGGCTTTTCTTTCTAATGTTTTATAATAGACTTCTTCCAGCGAACCTTTTTTAAATATACCAAATTTCAGCCGGTTAAAAGTAAACATCCCATGGGGTGTAAACAACAAAGGTTTTCCGTAATATACATTGATTCTTCCTAATATATTCGCTGTAAACAAATCTTGCGCATGGAAGATATCATATTTTTTTAAGTCGATATTGTGAAGAAGCATCTTTTCATAGATATACATATGTCTGTGATTTTTCAAAATCATGCTATTATAACTTCCATAACGTGTATTAAAGAAATTTTTCAATCTGGGAACAACTACTTCACGCAGGGTCTCTACTTTACTCCGAGGAAATTGATTAGGGGAGATAATGTCGACTTGATGTCCTTGTTGTCTTAACCCTTCACTAAGTGCCGTAATATAATTAGATAAGCCTCCAGTATGAGGATAGTCCCAAAACGTAGCAATTAATATAGAAAGGCTTTTCTTTCGGACCGTCTTTGGCCCTGTATTTGTATAACGTTCGTACATTTCATTCTTCTTTTTTTGAAATGAGAACGAATGAATTCCAAAATATTTATCCATTTCTTTAATTACATAAGGATATGGAAACATAAGCTTCTTTTTCATCGCCAGATCCTCCTTACCACTTCGAACGCTTCAGCGTATTGTACGCCAATCGTCATTCCTCTAACTCTTCCTAAATACTGAACTCCTTCATATGAACGAGGATGAGGAAAATCTCTCATTTCTACATCGTAATGTTTGAGCGCCGCAATCTTTGAATCCATTTGATCTGTAATGTCGACAAAATAATTAGCTTTGAAAGCTTTATCATTCGTGTGGATATTCCACTCACTAGAGGAAACCGTTTCAAATGTAATTAATTCTATCGGTTTTTGGTTCGGCAGAGGTCGAGTCGCGGTCAAAACCGCTTGAAAAGTAATTAAATGATCAATATTGACATCTCCATAATGGTGGGTAAAGATTTTACTCGGTTTATAGGTCTGTATTAATTGTTCTATTTCTTTAGTTAACTGATGCAGCGGAATTAATTCTAACTCTAAATTAGCATGCTCGAGGAATATCACTTCTTCAATACCAATTACCTTATTTGCACACCGGCTTAGCTGCTGTATGTGATGGGCTTCCTCTTTTCTTCCTAAAGCGGTAATGATTGAAATTACCCGATAGCCATTTTCTACTAGTCTTTTTAAAGTCCCGCCGGCTCCTAATAGCTCATCGTCAGGGTGAGCACCAATGACTAAAACACACTCTCTCATTATTTTTATCACTCCTTGTACTACTTAACTTATGATTGATGCTACAAAAAGAAACGGTCATTAGCGGAGAGCTTGCTCTATTGTTTATCATTGTTTAACAGTATTCCAACAGAAGTCCCCTTCCTTAAGCATGTGCAGGGCATGGCCCAGGTCGTTCGGTTTTTTATCTATGTTTCACCCATGTATTATAAGCAGAAGAAGGTATATTCTTCACATAGTTTAAAAAATCCTGTGACAGTCCAAATTTTTTAAACCCCTTTAATAATTTAATAGGAGCCTTGCTATTTGAGGTAAAAGCTCTTTTATGGTCAATAACTTTTAACTGACCTTTTTCATTTATTAAAACGTGTCTTACTTCCGTGTCCCATCTGGTAAATCCGATCTTTTTAAATTCATCCAACATTATTAATATTTTTTCAGTTAATTCTTCAGTGATCTGTTTTTCTTTTTTCAAGTGACGTGCAAGTGAAATTCCATGTATATACTCCATGACAATATAATTTTCTCCATATTCATAAAGTCGTGGAATAATAGGTGATGATTGTCCAATTACCAGAGCTTTCAACTCTTTTATTCGAGTTTCTTCCAGGAAAAACATTTTCACACATTTATCATGAGTTAATTGATATACTTCTCCATCCTTCCCATCCCCAATGAGCTTATATTCCTTCAAGTCTCTTCTGCTTATTCTTCTTTTATTAAAGTATGTCTTCATTTGATCGCTCCTTAATAAGTATTTCGTGTTTTTGCAATAGTATTACCTCATATTCTATGATTCATCACTTACATATGTAACCTAGATTAATATATATTTTCATAACTTGATTCAATTCATATGGTTTTTTAATAGATATTATTTTAAAACCTTGAAATGCAATAAAGTGAAAGTTTGATCAGTGAAGGGCTTCATCCCATTGCCATCAAGCTAAGAAATGCAAATATCCCCAAAATAAGAAATTTGCCCCTTTTATAGCAATGAAATTCATTTTTCTCATCTTGAGGTAGTTTATTTTTTAGATTGATAGAGATAAGGCGATTCCCGGGGGCGACTGACCCTATTAAACCGGTTGCCCCCGCTTAACATGGAATAAATACGTTATGTATTAAAAACCGACTCCTATTACATAGCCGGTTTCTTTTATTGCTTCACATACACTTAGTCTTCATTAGGAAACAGTAGGTAAAGTGATATTTGTAAAAATATTGTCTGAATCAACAAAGTTACGTATGTGATTTTTATTTGTATAGTATTTTAAATTCAGAGGTGTAGAGCCTGTATAAACAAACTCATTTCCTTCCAGAACTAGTTCATTCGCTGCATTAGCTGAGCCAGATGCTAATAAGGCACCAAAAGATATATTGTTTATCGTGACTATACAATTTGCTGCTTTATAAATTGTATATGGTCTGTTTGTATCTGATAAAAACAGATTATTTTTGGTATTGATAGTGATATCGCATTCTTCTAATGACGTGTATGATACTTGGTTGTCCACATTTGTAATACCGCATTCACAGGTCGTATCTATAAGCTTTGATTTAGTAACCTTAACGTTCATGGGGCGTCCGTTAAACATATGATTTCTCAGCTCACAATTAATAAATTCTGATCTAGTGAATTCACAGACATCTACATTCTTAGGATTTGGATTTTCAGATCTGACTCGTAAGTTTTCGAATCTACAATTATCATACTCTTTCACTTTAAACGTCATTTCCTTTTGTATAGGGACAGATTTAAAGGTACATCTGCTTATTTTGTTTGCCTTTAGCCACGGTGCAGTAACTAGATTTTCTGTAAAAATAATGTAATTATTATCAAACGTGCAATTATCACCCATTGCAATCATGTCAGGATTTACGTATTGATTGTTTGATAATGAAACCCTGTATGAATCACTAGTTACATTCATGATGCCACCTGTAAAGCTGTTGCCTTCGATATTCACAAACGCCGCACTGAAATTAGAAGTCATAAGGCCAATGTTGTTTTGACAGTTATATAAGAAGTTATCCTTAATGTTTGCATGCACGAGAGAATACAAATTGATTGCAATATTATCAATGTTGTAAATGTGATTGTGCTCTATTAAAACATCGTAACACCCGACTAAGATACCATGATAACTACCGTAAATTTCGTTATCTTTTATCGTACAGCTTGCCCCATAACTATCTTCCATATTTATCGAATATCTAGTCGGGTCATTGAAAAGCGGTTTTCCATCCAAAAACCTAACCAAACCTTTTCCATTATCACGGATTTTATTGTTTACAATTTTGTTATAGCTACCACCTAAAGTAATACCGCCCCTATGCCCATTAAATATTTCACACTTTTTCACTGTATTATGATGGGGAATCCCGCCAAACATAATAGTAATCTGCATATTCTTACTTGGGTTGGTTTCATTGTAATACTGCAATCTAAACCTAGTTGCAGTAACAGGAATAGAAATATCGGTATAAATTCGTCTTTTCTTCATAACCCCTATGAATTTGTTGCTATTGTCGTAAAAGAAGATGTCCAATTCTTTAGTATTTAAATTAGTTCTTCTAGCGTATCCTGCGCCAGCTATAAGGAAAGAATTTATCTTTGGTGTTAAATCTTGAGGTATGTTTAACAGTTTTGTTATGAGTGTATTAGCCGAGGTGATTGGTTGTCCAGTTGTGTAATCTAAAGCACTTAATATAAGTCCTTGATCAAATTCACCATAGTTATATATAGAATCTGAGCTAAATGAAACATTATCACCCATGTAATCGCGAACTGTACAATTTGTCATAGAACAATAACTTGAGCTTCTTTGAAAGAGAACTCCATATGTGTGCTCCATTGCTGCTTCTAAAGGATTCGAGAAACTCCTATCATCCCTACATCCAATGACGGTTCCGCCAAACAAATGAGAATTAGTGGTTTTGCTAAAAACAACACTATTTCCTTTAAAGTTGTAATAATCAGTAGTTGTTCTATTATCGAATGGTGATTTTTTGTTAGAATCATATATTACTTTTAGTGTTGAACCATTTAAATTAAAGTCAATATTAGAAACCATAGCGATTTCACGAGGGTAACAGATCGCATAATTCCCCTTTGGAAGAATCACTTCAGCATAATTGTTAACCGCCGCAAATTGTAATGCACTGTTTATTCCCTGTATATTCTTATCAGCTTGTATATAATCAGCATCTGCATAGGGCTTGGTGGGCAATCCTTCTTTTATACCCCACTGATTTAGTTCAATTAAATAATCCAATTCCCTCACCCCTTCATTTTCTTAAAATAGTATATTCATTGATAAAAGAAATCGTCCCTATAAAAGGAAACTGTTTTAAAAATCACTAAAATTTACAGCCCTATTCATAAAAAAACAGTTATATTCTCTCGTTAGATTTAACAGTACTCCAGCAGAAGTCCCCTTCCTCAAGCGCGTGCAGGACATAGTCCAGTGGTAGGGAGGGGATGAATGTTGGTCGTGCACAGCACGAAGTTTTCGTTTCCTTTTTCTGTAACTTTATGTATACTAGTAGTAAAAGGGAACGTATATTCGTTTCTTTGTTTTTAGGAATCTGAAACACTACAATGAAAAAAGAGGAAGGTGATGACAATGTTGCTGAGCCGAAAATATGAAATTTTCCCAACGGAAGAACAAAAAGAAATGTTATAGGTTTGGCTGCAATATTGTCGCCAAACCTATAACTCTTCTCTTTTAGATAAACAGAGAAAATATAAAGAAAATAAGCAATTGTATACACGTTCTGACATGCAAAAGCAATAAGTAATCGATAAGAAGAGATATCCTTTTCTAAAAGAAGTGCCATCACAGCCCTTACAAGAAGTATTTTTACGACTCAAAAAGGCATATGATGGCTTTTTGAGTGGGGATACAAACTATCCCAAATTAAAAAAGTATAAAGACTATAATAGTCTCACTTCCCCTCAATTTGGATTCAAATCGAATGGGAAACACCGCTTTGCGATGTCATTTGCAGATAACGGAAATTTATATAACAAACAGTTAGGAGAAATAGAGATTCATCTGCATCGGCCGATAGAAGGAACGATCAAACAGTTGATTCTGAAACGCCAATCGAAGAGATGGTACGCTATTTTTAG